>CBIHRW010000036.1:0-42493 GCA_966212545.1 uncultured Noviherbaspirillum sp. | reverse complement strand
GCTGGAACCAGTCGCGGCAGGTGACGCGGTTGCCGGTCCAGTTGTGGAAGTACTCATGGCCGACCACGGACTCGATGCCGGCGTAGTCAGCGTCGGTAGCAATGCGCGGATTGGCCAGCACGTACTTCGTATTGAAAATGTTCAGGCCCTTGTTCTCCATGGCGCCCATGTTGAAGTCGCTGACGGCGACGATCATGAAGCGGTCGAGGTCGAGCTCCAGGCCGAAGCGCTCCTCGTCCCAGCGGATGCTGTTCTTGAGCGAGTCCATCGCATGCTGGGTTTTGTCGAGGTTGCCCTCTTCCACCCAGACCTGCAGCAGCACGTCGCGGCCGGATTTCAGCTTGTACATTTCCTCTTGGCACACCAGCTTGCCGGCGACCAGCGCAAACAGGTAGGACGGTTTCTTGAACGGGTCTTCCCAAACCGCGTAATGGCGACCATCGCCGAGGTCGCCCTGCTCGACCAGGTTGCCGTTGCCAAGCAGGACCGGATACTTTTCCTTATCGGCACGCAACATCACCTTGTATTTCGCCATGACATCGGGACGGTCGGGGAAATAGGTGATCTTGCGGAAACCTTCCGCCTCGCACTGGGTAAAAAAATTGCCGTTGGACACGTACAGGCCCATCAGCGAGGTGTTCATGTTCGGATGGGTGACGGTTTCGATCTCAAGCGTGACCTGATCCGGCGGATTGAAGATCTCGAGCGTGCCGCCGCCGAGCGCATAGGCGCGCTTGGACAATGCCTTGCCGTTCATGCGCAACTGCTCCAGGCGCAGTCCTTCGCCGAACAGGACAAGGCTCTTGCTCTTGCTGTCCGGGTTGCGGCGCATCGTCAGGCGGGTGGCGACGTGGGTCGCTTCGGGATCGAGGTCGAAACCCATTTCGACGGTATCGACCAAGTAGCTGGGAGAGGTGTAATCCTTGCGATAAATCGTCTGGGGAGTATCGGTGCGCATAGGCTGGTAACCGGGAAAATCGAGGGATAATGACGCAAACTGCTATTTTACCAACCGCCGGCGAACTGGCCCCACTTCCATGAAACCAATCTTTGCGCTTTTCGTAGTTGCCATTTCTGCATTGCTCGCGGCCTGCACGCAGGAACAGCAGAACCAGATCAGCCGCAGCGTGCAGAACTGGAGCGGCACCAACGGTGTGCTGGAGCTCTATGCGGGCGACAAGCTGGTCCGTCGCTTCATCCGGGTGGACAAGATTTCGACTGCGTTCGGCACGGACGACAACCGCCCGCGGCCCTATCGCTATGGCTACGGCGTGCTCGACGAGAACCTGAACATGGTCGCCGATCCGGGCGAGAAGAAGGTGTACTTCGAGATCAGCGATTACGGGTCGAACTACATCTTCTTTGAGAGCCCGAAGTAAGTAACAAAAATTTACGGATTTTTTTCCCGTCGTCCAGAACTAATAGGCATGACGATTGGGCGACATTCTGCTGGAGAAGACCATGAAAGCTTTGCTGTCCGCCTGCATCCTGGCCGTCAGCACGGTACTGACCGGTTGCAGCACCATCATCCGGAGCGACGTCACGACCTTCCATGAATGGACGGACGCGTTGCCCGACAAGTCCTACGTTTTCGAGCGCACGAAGGAGCAGAACGACAGCCTCGAATACCTCAACTACGAGAACCTGGTGCGCGGCGAGCTGGCCCGGCTTGGCTTCACGGAAGCGCCGGCCTCGACCAAACCGGCGTTGAAGGCGGCAATCAGCTACAGCATCGGCGGACGCGATGTGCTCGAGGTGTATCCCGTCGTCGTCCAGCCCTACCCTTACTGGTACGGCCATCCGTGGCGCGGTTACTACTGGCCGTACTACGATCCGTTCTGGTATGGCCCGCCGATTGTCGAACAGCGCGTGTCGCAGTATCAGCTGTTCAACCGCCAGCTCAAGGTTTCGCTGGCGCGCATGTCGGACAGCAAGAAACTCTTTGAAACCACCGTCGTCAGCGAAGGCACCAACGGCACGCTGGCCGCAGTCATGCCCTACATGGTGCGCAGCGCGTTCTCGGAATTCCCGGGCAAGAACGGCGTGCCGCGGCGCGTCGAGTTGAAGATGGATCAATGAGATGCTTCAACGTCAGGGCGCCCCGAGTTCGCGCAGGGCGTCGGATAGCGCGCGTTCCACCATTTCCCCTGCCGGTATGAAGGTAATGCGTTCGGCGCGCAGCGCCTGCGCCAGCGCGTCCCGGTCGAGCGTGAAAAGCAGTTTTCCCTCGCGGCCGCCAAAGACGAAGCGGCTGCGTCCCGGGCTGATCCAGCGCAGCTTGCAGTTGGTCCTGCTGCCGTCATTGCGCACAAACTGGACCCAGCTGCCGTGCTTGAGTCCTTCGACGGCGTGGACATATGGCGCGGCTTCCGCCTCCTGCTGTTCCCGGGAGCGGCGGCTCAATTGATGCTCGCTGGCACGCTGAACAATATCCATGCGAATTTCCAGCGCCCGCCGCGATGACTCGTCGATGCCGCGCATTGCCTGCGCATGGCGCGCCGCCAAGGTACTGAAGAATACTTCTCCCTGCTTGCCGTCCCATTTCACCACATTGAGCCACGCATTCAGCATGGACAACAGTGCAGGCAGGCGTTCCAGCAGCAGCTTGCGCTCCTCGGTGCTCTGCTTCGGTTTCACGCTCCAGATCAGGTCATCCATTGCGGCCAACGCCTTGCGCAGCACGTCAGGCTTCGCATCCTGCACGCAGTAGGCGAATGCGAGCACGCGCAACCAGTACGTGCGCAGGAAGGATTCGATGAACTCGTCCACTTCGCCGCCTTCGACGCGCATCTGGATGTCTTGCTCGGCGCGGCGCTCAGCCAGCGCCACGTTTTCCTCGTTCATGGCAGCAGCGATGGCCTCGTCAAGACGCGTACCCGGCAGCGTGGCTTCACGTGCAGCCAGCGCGTCGAACTCGCCAGCCAGCGTATCGAACTGGTCGGGTGGCGCCAAGGTTAGTTTGACGCTCAGCCCCTCGATCGCCTGCAGCAGGGCCCCACCCTCGCCGTCCGTCTCTGTCCCCAGTCCGGCGGCAATGCAGGATTCCAGTGCGCGGCGCAGCGGATGACGCGCATCGAAGAAGAACCGCGCATCCGCGAGTGCATTCCGGGTCGTGCTGTCCTGCAGTGAGGCGAGCAGGCGCCGCACGCCGGCGGGAATTGCCTCATTGCGTGCCAGCCGCGCGAATGTGCGATCGAGCAGCTGCGCCGCGCGCGCGTCATCGACGTTCAACATGCCCTGCGGCGCCAGCCACTGACGCAGTGCCTCGTCCGCGGACGGCGAAGCGACGGCGTTCGCCTGCGACTCCTGCTGGCGGTAGATGAGTTCGGCATCCGGCAGGACATGGCGCACCAACAGTTCCTGGTTCAACGCCTGCCACACCGGCACAAGCTGGAAGAAGACTTCGGGCATCATCTGCTTCAGCACGAGCCGGTGCGCACCGCCATCCGGGTCAAACGTAGCCCACGCGTCCGATGCCGCCTGGAGGAACACTTCCGACCGGAAGGGATTACGTGACGCCCGGATATCGTCAGTCTGCAGCCAGTGTGCGATGCGCAGGTTCAAGACGGCGAGTGGCTCCGCGCCGCAACGGTCGACCGCCTGGCTGAGATTGTCGATGATGACCTTGCGTTCCATCGCATTGAAGGTGATCAGCGACAGGTCCATGGCGCCCGCCTCCAGCGCGCCCGCCGCATGCTCCGCCGTCTCCTGCACTGCCTGCATCAGCGCCCGCTGCAGGAAGTCGCCCGCCAGGCGCTGAAAGGTTGCACTATGAGCGCGCAGGCGTTCGTGCGCCGCGCGCAGCAATTCGCGATCGGTCTCCGTCGCGGCGTTCTCCGCCTGGATGCCGAGCGTGGTTTCGAGGCGCGAGGCGAAATCGTTGAGCTGCGCGGCACACAGCCGCAACGCGGTAAAGACCAGCGTATGCAGCAATGCCATGCGATCCGGCGCGACCGTCCCCGTGACTGTGGTAAGAACAGGGATCGAATCGGTCATGGCGTCATTGGGGCATCATTGGGCCGGCTTTACACCGGTTCTTCCGGGTCAGGAATACAACGCTTCCGAAGCGAAGGTGACCGCCACGATCACCAGAACGGCAGCGCCGAGGATGAGCAAGAGACGCCCGAACTTCGGCGACTCATCAGTGCCCGCCGGTTGCTCCGGCGGGTGTTTCATCGGGTTGTCCCGCTGGTCGTTCATGTCGTTCATGTCGTTCATGGCACGAGAATCGTCGAACCGGTGGTCTTGCGCGCCTCCAGGTCACGGTGGGCCTGCGCCGCATCCTTCAGTGCATAACGCTGGTTAATGTCGATCCTGATCTTACCGCTCTCGACCATGGAGAACAAATCGGCCGCCATGCTCTCGAGGTCTTCGCGCTTGGCGATATAAGTGAACAATGACGGCCGCGTGACGAACAGCGAGCCGCGCGACGCGAGCTCATTCAGGCCGAAAGGCGGGATGGGGCCCGATGCGCTGCCGAAGCTGACCATCATGCCCAGCGGTGCAAGGCTGTCGAGCGAACCGAAGAAGGTGTCCTTGCCGATCGAATCGTAGACAACCGGCACGCCTTTGCCGCCGGTGATTTCCTTCACGCGTTCGACAAAGTTTTCCTTGTTGTAGTTGATGGTGTGCGTGCAGCCATGCGCTTTCGCCAATTCAGCCTTCTCATCGGAACCGACAGTGCCGATCATCGTCACGCCCAGCGCGCGCGCCCACTGGCAGGCGATGAGCCCGACGCCTCCCGCAGCCGCATGGAACAGAACGGTTTCGCCACCCTTCAGCGGGAAGGTGCGGCGGAACAGGTACTGCACGGTCAGCCCCTGCAGCATCATGGCGGCGCCGGTCTCGAAGTCGATCGACGCCGGCAACTTGACCAGGATGGATGCCGGCATCACGCGCAGTTCGGCGTAGGCGCCGGTCGGCCGGCCCGCGTAGGCGACGCGGTCGCCGGGCTTCACCTGGGTGACGCCTTCGCCCACCGCTTCCACCACGCCCGCCCCCTCCATGCCGAGACCGGCCGGCAGCGGCTGCGGGTAGGCACCGGTGCGGAAGTAGACATCGATATAGTTCAGGCCGCACGCCATCTGGCGCACGCGTGCTTCGCCCGGGCCCGGTTCGCCGACGTCGACGTCGACGTATTCCATCACTTCCGGACCGCCGACTGCGTTGATGCGAATTGCCTTTGCCATGAATGCTCCTAACCGTGAGTGTGATGGTGATGGTGATGCCGAACGAGTTTCTCCAGCATCAGCTTTGCCGACGAAACGTTCGTCGCACAGGGAATGTTGTGGACGTCGCAGGCACGTACCAGTGCGTTGATGTCGGGTTCGTGCGGCTGCGGCGTCATCGGGTCGCGCAGGAAAATCACGAGATCGATCTTGCCTTCCACCAGCTCGGCCCCGATCTGCAGGTCGCCGCCGAACGGGCCGGACAGCTTGCGCTCGACCGTCAGGCCGACTTCATCATGCAGGCGCTTGCCGGTGGTGCCGGTCGCGATGAGTATGCATTGGCGCAATGCGTCGGCGTACTCGGACGCGAGTTCGATCATGTCGTCTTTCTTCTTGTCATGGGCGATCAGGGCGATTCGTTTTTTCACTGCTTCTCCGCGTTATCAGTTGTTTCAATCGTCGTTCAGAACGTCCCCGGGTAGTTGCCGCCGTCCAGCAACACATTCTGTCCCGTCATGTAACCGGCGTGCACGCTGCACAGGAATGCACAAACCGCGCCAAACTCCGCCGGATTGCCGAAGCGCTGTGCCGGAATCTGCTGGCGGCGCGCTTCGAACACTTCCTCGATACTCTTGCCCGTGCTGCTTGCGTTCGAACCCAGCGTCTTCTTCAGCCGGTCGGTGTCGAACTGTCCCGGCAGCAGGTTGTTGATCGTGACATTATGCGCCACGGTCTTGCGTGCCAGTCCGGCGACAAAGCCGGTCAACCCTGAGCGGGCCCCGTTGGACAGGCCGAGGATATCGATCGGGGCCTTCACTGCGCTCGAAGTAATGTTGACGATGCGTCCGAAGCGCCGACTCATCATGCCATCGACCGTTGCCTTGATCAATTCGATCGGCGTAAGCATGTTGGCGTCGAGCGCCGCAATCCAATCCTCGCGCGTCCAATTGCGAAAATCCCCCGGCGGTGGTCCGCCCGCATTGGTGACGAGGATATCCGGCTGCGGGCAGGCTGCCAGCGCCTTCGCCCGTCCTTCCGGCGTCGTGATATCGCATGCGACGGCTGTTACCGTCACACCGGACTTGCTGCGGATTTCCTGCGCGGTTGCCTCGAGCGCTTCCGCGGTGCGCGCCACAAGCGTCACATGCACGCCTTCGGCCGCGAGCGCTTCCGCACAGCCGCGTCCCAGTCCCTTGCTTGCGCCGCATACCAGCGCCTGTTTGCCTGCAATGCCAAGATCCATGATTTCCCCTATGCTCGTTTTCTGGATAGTAAATAAATGCCGGCCAGCACCAATGCGGTGCCGGCGAGTTGAATGCCGGTGATCGGTTCACCGAGAATCAGCGCGCCCATGAACAGCGTGGATACCGGACCGATCATGCCTGCCTGCGAGGCGGTGGCGGGCCCGATGCGCGACACCGCCTCCATTGTCAAAAATACCGGGAACACCGTGCAAAACACCGCATTCACCAGCGACAAGCCGTAGACCTGCACCGGTTGCAGCAGCATGGCCGGCGGCCGGAGCAGGAAAAATTGCACGATGCATGCCACGCTCGACACGCACATCGCATAGGCGACCAGGCGCAGCGAGCCAACCCGCTTGACCAGCTCGCCGGACTGCAGCAGGTAAAGCGCATACGCGATCGCACTGCCGAGCACGAATGCACTGCCAAGCAAAACGTTGGCACCGCCGAGGCGGACATCATGCAAAAATACCAATACGGTGCCGAGGTAGGCCGTGCCCAATGCAAGCCACTCGAGCACCGTGATCTTCCTGTGCAGGAAGATCACCGAGATCAGCAGCACGAAGGAAGGCGTGAGGAAGAGGATCAGGCGCTCCAGGCCGGCCGAGATGTACTGCAACCCGAGGAAATCGAGGAAGCTCGACAAGTAATAACCGAGCAGGCCGAGTACCGCAATCCTGGCGCGCTCGCCGTTAGTCAACGGCGCTTCGGTCCTGGACTTCCACAGCGCGATCGCTGCGAAAAACGGCAGGGAAAACAGCATGCGGAAGGCGATCAGGGTGACCGCATCGACGTCATACCGGTAGATCAGCTTGGCGACGATCGCCTTGGCCGAGAACAGGATGGCGCCGGCGATGGCGATCGCCAGGCCGATAAGGAAAGCCTGGCGCGCCGTCGATGGAATGGAAGTGGAAGGCATCCGGCGATTTTACGCCGGGGATGATTTTCTTACAGCGAGCGGCTTACTTCTTCTTCAGGATCGAACCGAGCACGCCTCGGATGATTTCCCGGCCGACCTGCGAACCGATGCTGCGTGCGGCCGACTTGATCATCGCTTCCATCATGGTGTCCTTGCGGCGTCCGACGCCGCCTCCACCGAACAGCCCGCCCAATGCGTCCGCAAAACCGCCGCCGGATTGCGGCTGGCTGTCCGTTTCTGTTCGCGTTTGCGTGTTCGTTTGCGCCGAGGCCTTGCCTTTGGCCGGCTTCGCCTCTTCCTCCGGCAGCATTTCCTTGGCGACGCGCCCCTTCAGCTTTTCATAGGCGGATTCGCGGTCGACGGTTTTTTCGTACACGCCGGCCACGATCGAACTGGCGATGATTTCGCTGCGCTCGGCATCGGTGACCGGACCGATCTGCGAGGCGGGCGGGACGATGAAGGCGCGCTCGACAATATTCGGCCGTCCCTTTTCGTCGAGGAAGGAGACCAGTGCCTCGCCCACGCCGAGCTCGGTGATGACCTGCGCGGTATCCAGCTTCGGATTGGGACGGAAGGTCTCGGCCGCCGTCTGCACTGCCTTCTGGTCGCGCGGCGTGTAGGCACGCAACGCATGTTGCACGCGGTTGCCGAGCTGGCCGAGCACGGTGTCCGGGATGTCGAGCGGGTTCTGGGTGACGAAATACACGCCCACGCCCTTGGAACGAATCAGGCGCACCACCTGCTCGATCTTCTGCAGCAGCGCCTTGGGCGCCTCGTCGAACAGCAGGTGTGCCTCGTCGAAGAAGAACACCAGCTTCGGCTTGTCGAGGTCGCCCACTTCGGGCAGATGCTCGAACAGTTCTGCCAGCATCCACAGCAGGAAGATCGCATACAGGCGCGGCGAGTGCAGCAGCTTGTCGGCGGCAAGGATGTTGACCACGCCCTTGCCGCGCGCATCGGTCTGCATGAAATCGTGAATGTTGAGCATCGGCTCGCCGAAGAACTTGTCGCCGCCCTGCTCTTCGATCGCCAGCAGGCCGCGCTGGATGGCGCCGACGCTGGCGGGGGAAATGTTGCCGTACTCGGTTTGCAGCTCGGAGGCGTTTTCCGCCACGTTCTGTAGCATCGCCCGCAGGTCCTTGAGGTCGAGCAACAGCAAGCCGAGGTCGTCGGCCACCTTGAACACCAGTTGCAGCACACCTTCCTGGACTTCGTTCAGGTTCAGCATGCGCGACAGCAGCAGCGGGCCGAGGTCGGATACGGTGGCGCGTACCGGGTGGCCTTTTTCGCCGAATACATCCCAGAAGGTCACCGGGCAGGCCGACCATTGCGGCTCGTCCAGTTTCAGCAGGTCAAGCCGTTCTTTGATACGCGGGGTCGCAGAGCCGGCCTTGGCCAGGCCGGACAGGTCGCCCTTGACGTCCGCCATGAAGACCGGCACCCCGATGTTCGACAGGGCCTGCGCAAGGGTTTGCAAGGTCACGGTCTTGCCTGTGCCGGTGGCGCCGGTAATGCAGCCGTGGCGGTTGGCAAGATTGGATAGCAGGGCGAGTTCCTGTTCCTGGTTCTTGGCGATCAGTAAGCTTTTTGACATTGTTTTATGGACTTTCCGGCAAGTTTTGGGAGGGGGCGATATGGTAAAATTGTAGATTGGTTTTCGGCCCGGCACCCGCCTATTTTGGATCAGTTTTCGCGGTGCCCCGCCCTCTCTCGTTCACTTCCAAGAAAGAAATACCATGGCTGGACATAGTAAATGGGCCAATATTAAGCACAAGAAAGCCGCTGCGGATGCCAAGCGCGGCAAGATCTGGACGCGTCTGATCAAGGAAATCACCGTCGCGGCCCGTCTGGGCGGCGGCGATGTCGACAGCAACCCGCGCCTGCGCCTGGCGATCGATAAGGCAGCCGACGCCAACATGCCCAAGGACAACGTCACCCGCGCGATCCAGCGCGGCACCGGCGGCCTGGAAGGCGCGAACTACGAGGAAATCCGCTACGAAGGCTACGGCATCAACGGTGCCGCGATCATCGTTGATTGCATGACCGACAACCGCGTGCGTACCGTGGCAGAAGTGCGCCATGCTTTCAGCAAGTTTGGCGGCAACATGGGCACCGAGGGTTCGGTGGCTTTTCTGTTCAAGCATTGCGGCCAGCTGTTCTATGCACCGGGCACGGATGAAGACAAGCTGATGGAAGCCGCACTGGAAGCCGGTGCCGAGGACGTGATCACCGACGAGGAAGGCGGCCTCGAGGTCCTGACCCCGCCGAACGACTTTTCCATTGTCAAGGACGCGCTGGAAAAAGCAGGTTTCAAGGCAGAAATGGCGGAAATCGTGATGAAGCCGTCCACCGAAACCGTATTCACCGGTGATGACGCCGTGAAGATGCAGAAATTGCTGGACGCGCTGGAAAACCTCGACGACGTGCAAGAGGTCTATACCAACGCCGTTATCGAAGAATAATAGCTGTTCCAATCTGTCTTTCGTTTTACCCGTTTCACAAGTAAATTGGGGAGTGCAGCCCAAAAAGCCGCGCTCCCCCTAACGTTTCGATATCTTCATGAAAATTCTGGTAGTCGGTTCAGGCGGCCGCGAACATGCCCTGGCTTGGAAGCTTGCGCAATCCGAGCGGATTCAAATGGTTTATGTTGCTCCGGGCAACGGCGGCACCGCGTCGGACCCGCGCCTGCAGAATGTCGACATCACCGATCCGGGCTGGCTCGCGCAATTCGCAATCAAGGAAAACATCGCCCTGACCGTCGTCGGTCCCGAGGCGCCGCTGGCGGCCGGTATCGTCAACATCTTCCGCGAACAGGGTCTGAAGGTCTTCGGTCCGACCAAGGAAGCCGCCCAGCTGGAGAGCTCGAAGGACTTCGCCAAGGCTTTCATGAAGCGCCATCGCATCCCGACGGCGGACTACCAGACATTCACCGATCCCCAGGCCGCACGCAAATACATCAACCAGAAAGGCGCCCCGATCGTGATCAAGGCCGATGGCCTTGCCGCCGGCAAGGGCGTGGTCGTCGCGATGACGGTGGACGAGGCGCATGCAGCGGTCGACATGATGCTGTCCGATAACAAGCTCGGCGATGCCGGTGCCCGCGTCGTGATCGAGGAATTCCTTGCCGGCGAAGAAGCCAGCTTCATCGTGATGGTGGACGGCAAGCACGTGCTGCCGCTGGCCACCAGCCAGGACCACAAGCGCCTGAAGGACAACGACGAAGGCCCGAACACCGGCGGCATGGGCGCCTACTCGCCCGCCCCGATCGTCACGCCATCGCTGCATGCGCGCGTGATGCGTGAAATTATCAACCCGACGGTACTGGGCATGCAAAAGGACGGCATCCCCTACACCGGCTTCCTGTATGCCGGTCTGATGATCGATGCCAAGGGCAACCCGAAGACGCTGGAGTTCAACTGCCGCATGGGCGACCCGGAAACCCAGCCTATCATGGCGCGCCTGAAGACCGACTTCGTGAGCGTGATGGAACACGCGGTCAACGGCACCCTGGACGAAGTCGAACTGGAATGGGACCGCCGCACCGCGCTGGGCGTGGTGATGGCCGCAGCAGGCTATCCGGAATCGCCGCGCAAGGGCGACGTGATCACCGGCATACCCGCTGAGACGAACGACAGCGTGACCTTCCATGCGGGCACGACGCTCACGGGCGGCAAGCTCACCACTTCGGGCGGACGCGTGTTGTGCGTGGTCGGCCTCGGCGACAGCGTCCGGATCGCACAGAAGAATGCGTATGACGTCGTTGATGACATTCGTTTCGACGGCGCGCAGTTCCGGCGCGATATCGGCTGGCGCGCACTGAAGCGGCCCGGCTGACCGCGAACCGGTCCAAGACTGCGAAATTGCCTTCGGGCCGCAGTGATCCTGCGGCCCGTTTTGCGTCTTCTGTCCGCAAAACGGCCCCGGAGTACAATCCCGCCAAACAGCATCAACCGGATACCATCCCGTGACTACTTCTCCCGAATCCGTCAAAGCCTACCTGCTCGATCTTCAGAAGCGCATCGTTGCCGCCCTCGAACAGGTGGATGGCAAGCAATTCATCACCGACCAGTGGGAACGTCCCCATGGCACCAGCCCAACCAGTTCAATCGCCGGCGGCGGCATTTCCCGCATCCTCGAAGAAGGCAATGTACTGGAACGCGGCGGCATCGGCTTCTCGCACGTGAGCGGCAGCAGCCTGCCGCCGTCCGCCGCGGCGAACCGCCCGGAGATCGCCGGCCGCAGCTGGGAAGCCATGGGCGTGTCGCTGGTCCTGCATCCCCGCAATCCCCATGCGCCGACCGTGCACATGAACGTGCGCTTCTTCACCGCGACCAGCGAAGGCGAAGAACCCGTCTGGTGGTTCGGCGGCGGCATGGATCTCACGCCCTACTACGGCTATGAAGAGGATGCGAAGTACTTCCACCAGGCCTGCAAGGATGCATTGACGCCCTTCGGCAACGATCTGCACCCGCGCTTCAAAAAGTGGTGCGACGATTACTTCTTCCTGAAGCACCGCAAGGAGCCGCGCGGCGTGGGCGGGATCTTTTTCGACGATTTCCATGAGTTCGGCTTCGAGAAGAGCTTCGCGATGATGAAGAGCGTCGGCGACCATTTCATCGATGCCTATGTCCCGCTGCTGCAGCGTCGCAAGGACACGCCTTACGGCGAACGCGAGCGCGACTTCCAGGCCTACCGCCGCGGGCGCTACGTCGAGTTCAACCTGGTGCTGGACCGCGGCACGCTGTTCGGCCTGCAGTCGGGCGGCCGTACGGAATCCATCCTGATGTCGATGCCGCCGGTCGTCAAATGGCGCTACGACTGGAAGCCCGAACCGGGCACGCCGGAGGCCAAGCTGTATACCGACTTCCTCGTCCCGCGGGAATGGGTGTGACTGCAAGCCGCTGCATTGCAGTGCTGGGCGGCAGTTTCGACCCGGTACACAACGGCCATGTCGCCCTTGGCAGCTACTTCGCCAAGCTGCTGGCGCCGGACGAACTGCGCGTGATACCCGCCGGACAGCCGTGGCAAAAGCAAGGCTTGCAGACACCTGCCGGGCATCGTGTCGAAATGCTTCGATCCGCTTTCCGGCAGCTCGCCGTGCCAGTCGTCATCGACGAGCAGGAAATCCGGCGCGGCGGCGCCACCTACACGATCGACACCCTGCGTTCTCTCCGCGCGGAACTCGGGCCACATGTATCGATTGCCTTCCTGATGGGCTCGGACCAGTTGCAACAATTGCAAACCTGGAGGGAATGGCAGGCACTGTTTGAGCAAGCCCATATTTGCGCCGCTTCCCGCCCGGGCTTCCGGACAAACGATGCCGGCATCGCACCCGAGGTCACCCGGGAATTTGCCCGAAGGGCAGCAACGCCGGAGCAAATCCGCAGCACACCGAAGGGCTTGACCTGCGTGGCCACCAACCTCGCGGTCGATATTTCGGCGACGCAAATCCGGGCCGCGCTCGAACAAGGCAAGGATGTCGCCTCGCTGATCCCGCCCGGGGTGCTAGACTATATAAAACAACACCATCTCTACAGAAACTAATGGACATTAAAAAACTGCAATCCGCCGTCATCGACGCCCTTGAAGACGTAAAGGCACAGGACATCCGCGTCTTCGACACTGTCCATCTGACCAGCATGTTCGACCGCCTGGCCATCGCTTCCGGCACCTCCAACCGCCAGACCAAGGCCCTCGCCGCCTCGGTGCGCGACAAGGTCAAGGAAAAAGGCGGCAACATCGTCAGCATCGAAGGCGAAGAGACCGGCGAATGGGTGCTGGTCGACCTCGGCGACATGGTGGTGCACATCATGCAGCCGGCAATCCGCGACTACTACCGCCTCGAGGAAATCTGGGGCGACAAGGAAGTGAAGTTCGGCGCAGCCAAACGCACGGCGAAGAAGACCGCTGCCGGCGACGGCGAGACCCCTGCGCCGCGCAAGCGTTCCACCCACATCGCCGCCACCCAGACCACGCTGGATGACGACGAGCCGAAGAAGCCCGCACGCAAGACCGCTGCGAGGAAGACCACGGCCACCAAGACGGCTGCGACCAAGACTGCCGCCACCAAAACGACCACAGCGCGGAAGACCGCTACCAAGACAGCCAAGACTCCTGCCGGCAAGACCGTGAAGGTCGCGGCCGCCAAGACCGCCGCTCCGAGAAAGACCGCGGCCAAGCGCGCCGCTGCCAAATAGGCCGCTCAGAGAGTGTTATGAGCTGGATTGGGGGTCGCGTTCGGTCGAGAAGGGATGCAGTGTTAGGCGCGGCGCGCCGCTCAGGCTGGGTGCCTGTGCAAGCGGACTCGGCGTCCCCCCTTACAACGCAATGCGTCCCTTCTCGACCGAACCCGGAGGGCAGCCCCCGAATTTGCCAAATGCGCCGGCCGCCTGCCGTGTTGCAGCTCCTTGCCGTGGAACCACCACGTCGCGTCGCTGCGCCTGGCATTCGGCCGGTTCTCGGGGCTGCGCGCCCCCTTCCCTGATTCATAACACCCTCTAAGAGCGGACCTTTTGCGGCCGCCGAATAACATAGGAGACCGTCATGGAAGCTGTTGCGCAGCGACAAATCCACGCATTGCTCGCGAAGTATTCGGAAAGCCACCTCAATCCCACCAATGAAGTGATCCACTTCATCTGCATTCCGGCGATCGTGTTTTCCTTCCTCGGCATGATCTGGGCCGCGCACCCGCTGGTGGCGCTGGCGGTAACCCTGTCCTGCCTCGTGTATTACTTCCGGCTGTCGATTCCGTTCGCCTTTGGCATGCTGCTGATGTCCGGCGCGATGTTGTGGATCCTGTCGATCCTGCCGCAGGGAAGGGTCATGGGGATCTCGCTGGCTGTCTTCGTCATCGCCTGGATCGGTCAGTTCATCGGCCACAAGATCGAAGGCAAGAAGCCGTCTTTCTTCGATGACCTGCGCTTCCTGCTGATCGGGCCGCTGTTCGTGCTCAGCTTCCTCTACCGCCGCCTTCACATTGCTTACTGACGCGTGAAGATCGTTGTTTTCGGTGCCGGCTCGGTCGGCGTTTTCGTGGGCGGCTCGCTGCTGGCGGCGGGCGCCGACCTGACCCTGATCGGGCGTGCGCACATGGGCGAGCGCATCGCCCGCCATGGCATTGTCCTCACCGACCTGCACGGCAGGCGCAAGGTGCTGGAAGGCCCGCGCATCTCGTACACCGAAGACCCCGGCAAGCTGGCCGAGGCAGACCTCATCCTCGTAACCGTCAAGAGCTCCGATACCTCGACCGCGGCGGATGCGATCCACGCCTACGCCAAACCTTCCGCACTCGTGCTGAGCCTGCAGAACGGCGTCGGTAATACGGCAGCGTTGCGCGCCAGGCTCAAGGGCATGACGGTGCTGGGCGGCATGGTGCCGTTCAACGTGGTGCAGATGGAGGAGGGGCGCTTCCATCGCGGCACGGAAGGGGAATTGATGGTGGACGCCCTGCCGGCCCTCGGTTGCTGGCACGGCATCTTCAAGGCCGCGCATCTGCCGCTGGTCGAGCGGGCGGACTTCGCCGCCGTGCAGTGGGGCAAGCTGCTGCTGAACCTGAACAATCCGGTCAATGCCTTGTCCGGCCTGCCGCTCAAGGCGGAACTGTCGCAACGTGCATACCGGCGCTGCCTGGCCTTGCTGATCGAGGAGGCGCTCGCAACGCTTGCCGCGGCAGGCATCGTTCCGGCAAAGGTGGCGCGCGTCTCGCCGTCCTTGCTGCCGCGCATCTTGCGCTTGCCGGACTGGCTGTTCAAGCGGGTCGCCGCGGCGATGCTGCGCATCGATCCGGAAGCGCGCTCATCCATGTGGGAAGACTTGCAGGCGGGCCGTCGGACGGAAATCGATTTCCTGAATGGTGCGGTCGTCGCGCTCGCTCGCTCCCAGGGACGAGCGGCTCCGGCGAACGAGCGGATCGTCGAACTGATCCGCCGGGCCGAAATGGGCAAGGGCAGGGAGCTGGACGGCGCGGTCCTGTACCACCTGCTGAGCGCGCCGGCCCTGGGCACGGCGGCTAAGGCCTGACCGAGTTCCAGGCCGCTTCCGCAAAGATCTCCCGATATGCCTTGATGTCGGTCTTCGCCCGTCCGGACAACCACAGCCGCGCATAGTCGTGCGACGGCCCGATGATGAGCGACGCGTAGATCTCCGGTGGGACTTTCTTCAGCTCGCCGCGTTCCACATGCGGCTGGAACCACGCGATGACCTCGGCGAAATGCTTGCGCGTGCTTTCCTTCAATTCAGCCGCCCGGTCGGTCTTGGCCAGCACGCTGCGGTTGTACAGCACGAAGCGCGCTTTTTCGGGATTGGCGGAGATCCAGTCGATATAGGCGTAAGCGATCGCTTTCACGCCATCCTCGGCGCTGCGGGCTTTTTCCAGAAGCGACTGCTGGTATTCGTGATGTTCGGTCAGCGCCTCGACATACAGCGAGGCGGCAATGCTCTCCTTGTTGCCGAAGTGGTGGTACATGCTGCCAACGCTGGCCTGCGAGCGCTCGCGGATCATCTCGATGGTGGTCGCCTCCACCCCGTGCTCGGTAAAGCAGGCGAGGGCGGCGTCGAGGATTTCCTGTTTTCTGTTTTTCCTGGTCGTGGTCATGGTTTTCCAGTCGTTTGACTAGAATTTTATTCTAGAATAGTATTCTAGTGAAGCCGGTCACGAACCGGTCACTTGCCAGCCGCACCTTATCAAGGCCAGGGGCGGCGGTAAACAACAACCGAAGACCAGACAAAGGAGAAGGCAATGAACCAGTACCTCGGCATGTACAAACAGATGGGCAACGAGGCGTTCAGCAAGGCGGTGACCCAGTTCGCGCCGTACTTTTCAACCATCGACCCGACATTCACCGAGCTGCGCCAGGGCTACGCCGAGGTAAAGTTCGCCAACCGCCGCGAAGTCCACAACCACATCGGTACGGTGCATGCCATCGCCCTGTGCAACGCTGCGGAACTCGCGGCTGGCACGATGACGACCGTATCGATTCCGGAAGGCCGCCAGTGGATTCCGGTCGGCATGACGGTACAGTACCTAGCCAAGGCGAAGACCGACATGCGCGTGGTCGCCGACGGTGCTTCGGTGAACTGGGAGCAAACCGGCGACGTGCAGGTGCCGGTCGACGCCTTCGACACCGAGGGCAAGAAGGTATTCACTGCCACCATCACCATGAACCTTAAATAGGCAAAGCCATGAACCTCGCGCTGCGCATGCTGTACGTGCTGGTCCTGTCGCTGTTCCGCGAGCGGGTACCGATCACCGCACTGGAAAGCCGGCTGACCTTGCGCACCCTGCCCAACGACCTCGACGTCAACCTGCACATGAACAACGGCCGCTATCTGACGATCTGCGACCTCAACCGGGTCGACCTGTTCATCCGCACCGGTTTGTTGAAGATCATGCTGAAGAAGAAGTGGATGCCCATGGTGGCCGACCATACGATGACCTACAAGAGGCCGCTGAAGGTGCTGGAGCGCTTCGATGTGTCGCTGGCGGTCACGCATTGGGACGAGAAGTTCTTCTACATGACCCATACCTTCATTGCAGGTGGACGGGTTGTGGCCGAAGGCACGTCCAAGGCGGTGATCCGCTCGAGCGAGGGGGTGGTCCGGCCCGCGGAGGTCATTCTCGCGGTGGGCAGGGACATGGAAAGGGCAAGCGCGTAATCCTTCTTGTCAGGAGCCGAAAATGGAATCGATCACACTCCACACATCCGACGGATTCAAGCTGGCGGCGAACCGCTTCTCACCGGGATCCAGGCTGAAAGCGGTCGTCGTGCTGCCGACCGCGATGGGCGTCAAGCAGGACTTCTACTTTCCCTTTGCGCATTTCCTCGCGCAGCAGGGGTTTGCCGCCTTGACCTTTGACTACCGCGGAGCAGGGGCATCGGTGCCGGAGCGATTCAGGCAATCGCTGCGCGGTTTCGAAGCCGACCTGTTCACCTGGGCCGAGCGTGACTACAACGCCGCGCTGCTCGCCGCCAAGGCATGGCAGCCCGATGTGCCGCTGCTGCTGGTTGGTCATTCGCTCGGCGGGCAATTGCCGGGCCTGTTGCCGGATCGCGACCTGATCGACGGTATCGTTACGGTCGCCTGCGGCAGCGGTTACTGGCGGAAGAACTCGCCGCAGCTGAAGCGCTTCGTCTGGTTCATGTGGTATTTCGCGGTGCCGCTGTATACGCGCCTGTTCGGCTATTTTCCTGGCAAGAAGGTGAAGAAGGTCGGCGACCTGCCCAAGGGCGTGATCTTCCAGTGGGCGCAGTGGTGCAAGAGCCCGCATTATGTGGTCGACCGCAAGGGCAAACCGATTCTTGACGGCTACGAGAAGATTCGTGCACCCATCCTGGCGATGAGCTTTACCGACGACGAAATGATGAGCAGGTGGAGCATCGACAGCCTGCACGACAAATACAGGAACGCACCGGTCGAGCGCCGGTATATCGCGCCGCAGGATGTGCAGGCGAAGCGGATCGGGCACTTCGGCTTTTTCCGGCAAGAGTTCCGGCAGACCTTGTGGCAGCAGACGCTGGAATGGATGGATCTGCGCGTGCAGCGGATGAAGTGGGGTGCGCAACGAGAGGCACGGACCATGTCATGAAGTACTACTCCGTGGCAGAACTCGACATCACCGACCGCAGCTGGGTCGCGGCGTACGTCAAGAACGTCACTCCGCTGGTCGAGCGCTTCGGCGGCCGGTACCTTGCGCGTACGCCGGATATCGAGAAATTCGAGGGCAGCAGGAAGCTGCCGCAGATCTTCCTGATCATCGAGTGGCCGTCGAAAGAAGTGGCGCGGGCGTTTTATGAGTGCGACGAATACCGGCCGTATCGGGAAGACCGCGCCGCCGGATCGTCAAGCGAGTTCGTGCTGGTCGCGGGAGAGGATGTCAACCGGGTCGCGCGGATGAGTTGAGCGCCATCACAACTCTCCGGTGCGGATGCATGCGGGCTGGTGATGACCAAGTTGAAAAACACTTCCCTCGTCATCCGCGCGAAGGCGGGGACCCATGCGGAGACGATTTTAACCACCTCACTATGGATCCCCGCCTTCGCAGGGAATGACGGGACTAGGGGGGATGACGAATCGCATGAATGCGCCCGCATGTGAACGAAGCCTGCTTGAGCACGGAGACTATTCCTGTAGTTGATCCGCATAAAAAAGGGCCGCCGAAACCGGCGGCCCGTCATTCCACTGAAGACGCGGCTTACTTACCCGCCATCCCCAGCAACATCTCATTCAAACGCTTCACAAACCCCGCCGGATCCGCCAGCGTGCCACCTTCGGCCAGTGAAGCCTGGTCGAACAGGATGTGCGACCAGTCGCCGAACTTCGCCTCTTCATACTTCAGGCGCTGCACCAGCGGATGGTTCGGGTTGATCTCGAGGATGGGCTTGCTCTCGGGAGCGTTCTGGCCCGCCGCCTTCAGCATGCGAATCAGGTTGCCCGACAGCTCATGCTCATCCGCCACCAGGCAAGCCGGCGAATCGGTCAGGCGGAAGGTGACGCGCACCTCCTTGGCCTTGTCGGCCAGCGCGGTCTTCATCTTCTCGACCAGGTCCTTGTATTCGCTCTCGGTCTTTTCATGCTCCTTCTTCTCGGCTTCGTCTTCCAGCTTGCCGAGGTCAAGGTCGCCCTTGGCCACCGAGACGAGCTCCTTGCCGTCGACGTCATGCAGGAAGGACAGCATCCACTCGTCAACGCGGTCGGTCAGCAGCAGGACTTCGACGCCCTTCTTGCGGAAGATCTCCAGATGCGGGCTGTTCTTTGCGGCGGCGTAATTGT
This sequence comes from uncultured Noviherbaspirillum sp., assembly GCA_966212545.1. Lineage (GTDB taxonomy): Bacteria > Pseudomonadota > Gammaproteobacteria > Burkholderiales > Burkholderiaceae_D > Noviherbaspirillum. The sequence goes on along the minus strand of CBIHRW010000036.1, from coordinate 23,393 downwards.
CGGCTGTGACATAGTAGATCTTGTCCTGGCCTTCCCTCATGCGGCCGATGTAATCGTCGAAGGAGACGTTCTGCGCGTCGGAGTCATTGTGCGTGGACGCGAAGCGCAGCAGCTTGGCGATGCGTTCCTTGTTGGCATGGTCTTCGCCGACGCCTTCCTTGAGCACCTGGCCGAATTCCTTCCAGAAGGTCGCGTACTTGTCCTTCTCCGCCTGGTCGTCGCTGTTGGCCAGTTCTTCCAGCAGGCCGAGCACGCGCTTGGTCGAGCCTTCGCGGATGACCTTCACGTCACGCGATTCCTGCAGGATTTCACGCGACACGTTCAGCGGCAGGTCGGACGAATCGATCACGCCCTTCACAAAGCGCAGGTAGATCGGCATGAGCTGCTCGGCGTCGTCCATGATGAAGACGCGCTTGACGTACAGCTTGATACCGCCACGCTTGTTGCGGTCCCACAGGTCGAACGGCGCGCGTTTCGGAACGTACAGCAGTTGAACATACTCGCTGCGGCCCTCGACGCGGTTGTGCGTGTACGCGAGCGGTTCCTCGAAGTCGTGTGACACGTGCTTGTAGAACTCGGTGTACTGCTCCGGCGTGATGTCGCTCTTGCTGCGCGTCCACAAGGCGCTCGCCTGGTTGACGGTCTCGAACTCGTCCTTGACGACGGTTTCCTTCTTCTCGTCGTCCCATTCTTCCTTCTTCATCAGGATGGGCAGCGAGATGTGGTCGGAATACTTGCGGATGATGGACTTGAGCTTCCACACCGACAGCAGCTCGTCCTCGCCTTCGCGCAGGTGCAGGGTGATGTCGGTGCCGCGCGACGCCTTGTCGATCGCTTCGACGGTGAAGTCGCCTTCGCCGCCCGATTCCCAGCGCACGCCTTGCGCAGCCGTCAGGCCCGCGCGGCGGGTTTCGACGGTGATCTTGTCGGCGACGATGAAGCCGGAGTAGAAACCCACGCCGAACTGGCCGATCAGTGCGGCATCCTTCTGCTGGTCGCCGGACAGACGGGAGAAAAATTCCTTGGTGCCCGACTTGGCGATGGTGCCGAGGTGCTCGATGGCTTCCTCGCGGCTCATGCCGATGCCGTTGTCGGAAATGGTGATGGTGCGTGCGGCCTTGTCGAAGGTGACCTTGATCTTCAGGTCAGGGTCATTCTCGAATAGTGCGCCGTTGTTGATCGCCTCGAAACGCAGCTTGTCGGCGGCGTCTGACGCGTTGGAGATGAGTTCGCGCAGGAAGATTTCCTTGTTGGAGTACAAGGAGTGAATCATCAGTTGCAGCAGTTGTTTGACTTCTGCCTGAAAACCCAGGGTTTGCTTTTCGGCTACGGCCATTTTTACCTCTAGAGTCTGTTGAACGGTTGAGATCGCGGGTCAGCCGGCGTGATGTCCGGGTGACAACTCTGGCGATATGGGGACGGCCGGTGGAATTTCAAGCCCGAAAACAGTCACATGTTCCCGATTTCCCGTTCCAGGAAGCGCAGCAAGCCAATGTCGGCCGCGCTGGCAACGTTGACCCGCATACGGGTTGACGGCAGCTGGCTGGGCGAGAACAGGCTGCCGGGCGCGAGCAGGAAGCCTTCTTCTACCGCCTTTTCGGCCAAAACATTGGTGTCCACGCCGGTTTCGATCCAGACGAACATGCCGGCCGGTGTCGTGATGTCAGCCTTCAGCCCGACCCGCTCCAGCTGCTTGATCGTCTTGTCGCGCACCGCATCCAGCTTGCCGCGCAGCCTGTCCACATGCTTGCGGTAATGGCCTTCGGACAGGATCTTGTAGACCGTGCGCTCGCCGATGTCCGAGGTGGTCAGGGTCGTCAGCATCTTGCGGTCCGCCAGGCGCTGCGCCATTTCCGGCGAGGTAGCGATGAAGCCGACGCGCAGGTTGGCCGCCAGCGTCTTGGAAAACCCGCCCAGGTAGATCACCCGGTTCAGCTGGTCCAGCGAGGCGATACGGGTCGCCGGTTGCACGCTGCTGCCGGGATGCAGGTCGCAGTAGATGTCATCCTCGACGATGGTTATGTTGTGCTGCTCGGCGATCTTCAGGATCTGGAAGGCCTTGGCGGCTGACAACGAGGTGGAGGTCGGATTGTGCAGCACCGAGTTGATGACGTAGAGCTTGGGTTTGTGCAGCGCTGCCAGTTCCGCCAACTTGGCGATGTCCGGGCCGTCCGGCAGGCGCGGGATGCCGACCACTTTCGCGCCCAGCGTCGCAAAGGAGCCGAACATCAGAAACCAGGCCGGGTCGTCCACAAAGATGGTATCGCCGGGCAGGGTGAAATGGCGCGCCACCAGGTCCAGCCCTTGCGTGATGCCGGAGGTGGTAACGATCTGCTCCGGCGCGGCGGCGATCTCCAGTTCGGCCAGTTTCAACTGCAGTTGCTGGCGCAGCGCTGGCGAGCCCTGGGGATTACCGTACTGGAGCAACAGGCTCTGGTTCTGCCGGCTGATTGCGCGCAGCGCGTTGGCAACCAGTTCGCCGTCGAGCCAGTCAGCCGGCAGCAAGCCGGAGCCTGGCATCTTTTCCTGCGGATGCTGGCGGAACATGTTGCGCACCAGCCAGACTACGTCGAGATGCGGCGGCATGGCATCGACCGCGCGTGGTGCGCTGCTGGCGATCATCGGCGAGCGCTCGCGTACGTAGAAGCCCGAGCCGCGGCGCGACTCCAGGTAACCCTTCGCCACCAGCCTGTCATAGGCTTCCACCACGGTAAAACGGGACACGCCAAAGGTTTCCGCATATTGCCGGATCGAGGGCATGCGCGCACCGCTGCGCAAGAGCTTGTCGTCGATGCGCGCTTCGATCGATCGCACGATCTGGTCCACCAATGATTCACCGCCCTGGCGTGACAGGACCTGGGGCGCGGCGATGCTGAATTCGGCGGCGACGCCTTTACGGAGTTTGGCTGTACTGGTCATTTTGCCGTGACAGTGGTCAAAATTATTTGAAAAAGTGTACTGGTACTGTACTGGTTTTGTCGATTAGGATAGGTCATCCTCTGAAAAACATCAAATACATGGAGCGCCAATGAAGACCATCGGACTGCTGGGCGGAATGAGCTGGGAATCCACCATCCTCTACTACCGCATCATCAATGAAACCGTGAAGGAAAAATTGGGCGGATTGCACTCGGCGAAACTGGTGCTGCACAGCCAGGATTTCGAAGAGATCGCCGCACTGCAGCGCGCCGGTGCCTGGGGCGAGGCCGGGCAGCGCCTGGGAAGCGCGGCACAGTCGTTGCGTACGGCGGGCGCCCATTTCCTGGTCATCTGTACCAACACCATGCACGTCGTGGCCGATACGATTGAGGCGCAGGCCGGCATGCCCCTGTTTCACATCGTCGATCCGACCGCCGAGGAAATCAGGCGAAGCGGCGTGAGGAAGGTCGGCCTGATCGGTACGCGTTTCACAATGGAGCAGGATTTCTACAAGCAGCGGCTGCGCAACCGTCACGACATCGACGCGCTGGTTCCGGACGAGGCCGACCGTGACGTTGTTCACAAGGTGATTTTCGACGAGCTGTGCCGCGGTATCGTGCGTGACGAATCGCGCCAAGCCTATCGAGAAGTTATCCAGCGCCTGGTGGATCGCGGCGCGCAAGGCATCATCCTCGGCTGCACGGAAATCACCATGCTGATATCGCCGCACGATGCTTCGGTGCCGGTATTCGACACGACGGAGCTGCATGCACGCAAGGCGGCGGAATACGCGCTCGCCGACGACCAGTAAATCGGAGTGAAGACATGGAATCCCTGCTTCCGCTCGCTACCTTCGCGTTCGTCTCGTCGATCACGCCGGGGCCGAACAACATCATGCTGACCTCTTCGGGCATCTTGTTCGGCTTTGCCCGCACGATCCCGCACATGCTCGGCATCACCTTCGGTTTCGGCGTGATGCTCATCCTGTGCGCGGCCGGGATCGGCAGCCTGATCCTCGCCGTGCCCGCGATCCATGTCGTGCTGAAGCTGGTCGGCTCGGCCTACCTGCTTTACCTCGCCTGGCAGCTGCGCAGCATGGCCTTCAGGCAGGACGACAAGTCGTCGGCAAAGCCGATGTCCTTCCTCGGTGCGGCGCTGTTCCAGTTCGCCAACCCGAAGGCATGGGTGATGGCAGTGACCGGCGCATCCGCCTTCCTGCCGCTGTTGCAGCCCGTGTGGTTTGCGATTGCGCTGTTCTGCCTGGTGTTCTGCGCGATTAACCTGCCTTGTGTCGGCGTCTGGGCGGGCACCGGTGCAGTCTTGCGCCGTTATCTCGCGCAGCCGCTATGGCAGGATCTGTTCTGCGGTGCGATGGTGCTGCTGACCGTGTATTCGGCCATCGCCATCTGGTTGTGAGGAGGGAGCAATGAGTACGTCGATCGCACAGGAAACCCGAGGCATGTGGCTGGGGACGATAGGGGTGGCAATCTTCAGCCTGACCCTGCCGTTTACCCGCATGGCCGTGGAGGAGCTGAATCCGGTCCTGGTTGCATTGGGGCGTGCCGTCGTCGCTGCGGCCGCATCGGCCGCCTTGCTTTGGTGGCTGGGTGCGCCGCGACCGAACCGTTCGCAGTTGCGCGCCCTGATCATCACTTCGCTCGGCGTGGTGATCGGCTTCCCGGTGTTTTCGTCGATCGCGATGCGCTATGTGCCAGCTTCGCATGGCGCCGTCGTGATCGGGATCCTGCCGCTGGCCACCGCCTTGTTCGGCGCGCTGCGCTTCGGCGAGCGGCCCTCCGCCGGCTTCTGGGTTGCCGCGATCGCAGGCAGCGGCATTGTCATCGCCTTCGCGCTATGGCAGGGAGGAGGGGAGTTGCATCCTGCCGACTTCGCACTGTTCGCTGCCGTCGTCGCGGCCGCGATGGGCTATGCGGAAGGCGGCCGCCTGTCGCAGACGATGGGCGGACAGCAAGTGATTTCATGGGCGCTGGTGCTGTCCATGCCGGTATTGCTCCCGGTAACGATCTGGCTCGGATGGAGCTACGGCGTCGAGGCCTCGCCCAAGGCGTGGATAGGATTCGGCTACGTGTCCCTATTTTCAATGTTTATTGGGTTCTTCTTTTGGTATAAAGGCTTGGCCCTCGGGGGCATCGCGCGCGTGGGGCAAGTGCAGCTGCTGCAACCTTTCCTGACGCTGCTCGGCGCGGCCCTGATCCTGGGCGAATCGCTCGACGCGCGCAACTTCCTGTTCGCCGTCGCCGTCATCGCGGTCGTCGCAGTCGGACGCCGGATGTCGGTGAAGCGTTAAAATCGTCATCCTTCATTCCAATCCCGGTGCAAACCGGAAAGTCCATCAGGAGAACATCTTGTCTGTCTACGAAAAGCTGAAAGCACTCAACATCGAACTGCCGCCGGTGGCCGCGCCCGCCGCTTCCTACGTCATGTTTGCCCAGACCGGCAACACTGTGTTCCTGTCCGGCCACATCGCCAAGAAGGACGGCAAGCCATGGGTAGGCCAACTCGGCAAGAACATGACGACTGAGGAAGGCAAGCAGGCCGCGCGCGCCGTTGCCGTCGACCTGATGGCGACGCTGCAGGCGGCCTGCGGCGGCGACCTGAACCGCGTTACGCGCATCGTCAAGGTGATGAGCCTGGTGAACTCGACCTCGGAATACACCGAGCAGCACCTCGTGACCAACGGCGCCTCCGACCTGATCGGCGAGGTCTTCGGCGAAAAGGGCAAGCATGCGCGTTCCGCCTTTGGCGTCGCCCAAGTTCCGCTGGGCGCTTGCGTTGAAATCGAATTGATCGCTGAACTCGCATAACCCGAAAGAGCAACCGCCATGCAAAAGCGCCGCTTTCGCCAGGTCGATGTTTTCACCGCCGAGCCGTACAAGGGCAACCCGGTTGCCGTGGTGCTCGACGGCGACGACCTGAGCACGGCGCAAATGCAGGCGATTGCGCGCTGGACCAATTTGTCCGAAACGACGTTTGTCTGCAAGCCGGACCATCCCGACGCGGACTACCGGCTGCGCATCTTCTGCCCCGCGAACGAGATGCGTTTTGCCGGTCATCCGACGATCGGCAGCGCGCATGCGGTGCTGTCGGCTGGCTTTTCCCCGAAACGTGCCGGTGCATTGGTACAGGAGTGCGGTGTAGGGCTGGTGCATTTGCGGACCGGTGAAGACGGCATCCGTATTGCCCTGCCTGCGGCGCAATTCCGGCCGATGGACAAGGATGCCCGCGCCGCGGTGGAAGAGGCAATCGGCGCGGCGCTCCTGGAAAATCCCGTCTTGGTCGACCTCGGCGTTGCGTGGCTCACCGGCCAGGTTGCCAACGGCGAACTGCTGCGCAGCCTGAAACCCGACATGGGTCTTATCGCCGCGGCGGCCAGACGCGCGGGTGCCAACGGCATCAACATCTTCGGTCTCGACGGTGAAACCGCCGAGGTTCGCTCTTTTGCGCCGCATGAAGGCACGCCGGAAGACCCGGTGTGCGGCAGCGGAAACGGCGCCGTCGCATACTACCTGCGCGAGCGCCGCGGCGCGGTTGATTACCGGGCAAGGCAGGGACGTTGCCTCGGCCGCGACGGTCATATCGCCATTGCTTATGAAAACGATGCGATCTGGCTCGGCGGTTTGGCGGTAAACTGCATCGAGGGATATATCATCGCCTGACCAATTCTTTCTCACAGACTCGACATGGAAACCTTCCAACCGCCATCCGTTGCCTCGCTCGACCATATCCTCCCGCAGGAGCCGCTGCTCATGATGGGCGCCGGCCCCGTGCCGATTCCGCACAAGGTGGCGTATGCCAACTCCATCGTCATCAACCACCTTGGCGAAACCATGAACAAGGTGATCGAGCAGGTGAAGGAAATGGGCCGCTACGTGTTCCAGACCTCGTCGCGCCACGTGCTCGGCGTCGCCGGTCCGGGTTCGGCCGCGATGGAAATGGCGATCTGCAACCTGGTCGACCCGGGCAGCAAGGTGCTGGCCGTCTGTAACGGCTACTTCAGCCGCCGTATGGCCGAAATGGCCACGCGCATAGGCGCGCAGGTCACAACCATCGACGTACCCGACAACGAGGCCGCCGAGGTGGAGGTGGTCGAGCAGTACCTGAAGCAGGGCGATTTCCAGACCCTGACCATCGTGCAGGGCGAGACGTCCAACACTGTCTATAACCGCAATCTCGAAGCGATCTCGCGCCTGGCCAATTCCTACGGATGCATGGTGATTGTCGATGCCGTCTGCACGCTGAGCACCATGCCGCTCGAGATGGACCGCTGGAAGGTAGACGCCGTGATTACCGGCGGACAGAAGGGACTGTCGTCGATCCCCGGCGTGTCGCTGCTCGCTTTCTCCGAGAATGCATGGAAGCGCATCGAAGCGCGCAAGAAGCCGATCACCCACTGGTGCCTCGACGCCCTGCTGGCTGACAAGTTCTGGAACCAGAAGTCCTATCACTATACTGCGCCGGTATCCGGCATTCTCGCGCTGCACGAAGCATTGCGCCTCGTCTGCGAGGAGACGCTGCCGCGTCGCTTCCGCCGTCATGAAGTTTGCTCGAAAGCGCTGCAGCGCGGCATCGAAGCCATGGGCCTGAAACTTCTGGTTCCCGAACATGTGCGCCTGAACTCGGTGGTCGGTATTTCCATCCCCGACGGGATTTCCGGCGATGCGGTCCGCACACACATGTCGCGCGTGCACCGTGTCGAGATTTCCGGTTCCTTCGGCCTCAACATCGTCCGCATCGGCCAGATGGGCGAGCAAAGCCGCGCGCACAACCTGTTCCGTACGTTGCATGCATTCGGTTCCAGCATGCAGTACGCAGGCGCTTCGCTGGATCTCCCGGCAGGCATTGCGGAGCTCGAGAAGGGCCTGTCCGAAAAGTTTTCGGCATAGGCTGTCAGCCGAGACGCAGGTAGAATTCGATTTTCGGCCGGCATGTACCCGATGCCGGTTTTTCCGCAGCCGCCACAAGCGTGCTGGCATAACAGGCGTATCACGCCATTCAACAAAAGTGAGACAAGCATGAAAATGGAAAGTCCGACCCCGATGCAATGGCAATTCTCCGAGCGCGCACAACAACTGCAAAGCTCGGTCATCCGCGAAATCCTCAAGGTGACGGTCCGTCCGGAAGTGATTTCGTTCGCGGGTGGCCTGCCGTCCCCGGAAACCTTCCCGGTCGAGCGCATGCGCGCCGCCTTCGACACCGTCCTGTCCAAGCAGGGCAAGGTCGCGCTGCAGTACGGTACGACCGACGGCTACGGGCCCTTGCGTGAATGGATCGCCAATTCCTTGTCCGCCGATGGCGCCAAGATCCTGCCGGAGCAGGTGCTGATGGTTTCCGGCTCCCAGCAAGGCCTCGACCTGCTGGCCAAGGTCCTGGTCGACGAAGGCAGCAAGGTGCTGGTCGAAACGCCGAGCTACCTTGGTGCGCTGCAGGCATTTTCGGTCTATCGTCCGGAATTCGTCTCTGTGCCGTCCGATGACCAAGGCTTGATTCCCGAACAACTCGCCGGCGTCGCCCAAGGCGCGCGCTTGCTGTACGCACTCCCGAATTTCCAGAACCCCACCGGTCGCACCCTGCCGGTCGAACGCCGCGTCGCACTGGTGGAAACCTGCGCACGCCTCGGCCTGCCGCTGATCGAGGACGATCCCTACGGCGCGCTGAGCTACCGAGGCGAACCGCTGCCGAAGATGCTGACGATGAACCCGAACGGCATCATCTACATGGGCTCTTTCTCCAAGGTCCTGACCCCCGGCATCCGACTCGGTTACGTCGTCGCCCCGGTCGCGCTGACCCGCAAGCTGGAACAGGCAAAACAGGCCGCCGACCTCCACACCGCACAGCTGACGCAGATGGCCGTGCACGAAGTGATCAAGGACGGCTTCCTGACCGAGCACATCCCGACCATCCGCAAACTGTACGCCGACCAGTGCGATGCGATGCTCTCCGCACTCACTGAATTCATGCCATCGTCGGTCACCTGGACGCGCCCGGAAGGCGGCATGTTCATCTGGGTCACGCTGCCGAAGCACATCGACAGCATGAAGCTGCTGGATGAGGCGATCGCACAAAACGTCGCGTTCGTGCCGGGCGCATCGTTCTATGCGAATGCACCGGAAACGAATACGCTGCGCCTGAGCTTCGTGACTGTACCTCCGGCGAAGATTCGCGAAGGCGTGGAGAAATTGGGCAAGCTGATCTCTGCCAAGCTGTAAATTCACTATACGTCGGCATCCGCCGACCTTCATCAGCCTCGCACGCGTTCCGCGAATTGCGTCCGTGTTTGGACCAATTCGCGGACTTTGGTCCGTTTAGTCCTTTTGTGTAATCGCGGCAAAACCCCACGTCCCCAAGCTGTTACATCATTGCCTGTCCCTGGCGGGATCCTGATCGCATTCGCTATTTATCAATTGTCTTTTTGATAAAATTTCAGAACATGTAATGTTGATGAAAGGATACTTCAGGAAGGGCGAAAATGGACATTTTGGGCACCTCGGACAGCGACGTCCTGGCGGGTACTGACGACAATGATGTCATCTCTGGTCTTTCGGGTGCCGATGTCTTGGATGGCGGCTTGGGTGAGGATGTGCTCGATGGCGGGGCAGGGGACGACTCCTATATCGTGCGTGACAGGTTCGACCATGTGTATGACTCCGGCGGTATAGATCCGCAGTCATCTTTGCCGACTTCTACAAGACCAACGGCATGGTTGAGAGCTGGACATGGGCGGACGGAGTGCAACGTTTGCCTTACTGGATTGATGCCTTACTGCCAGGAATGTCCACAGGTTACTCAGCATTGCTGGGAAGCTCCAGAACCTTCTATTACTGCTTCCCATCCTCCGCTCCGAGCTATTTCTCCAGCTCCGATGCATCGGGTTGCGAGGGATTTAACGATTAGCAGAAGGCGTTCGCAGAGTTGGTGCTTGCGTATGTTTCGAGCGTGCTGAACCTGCAATTCGAGGAAACGAGCGATCCCAATCAAGCAAACGCGATCGTATTCGGCAACAACGCACAATCCGCGTCGAGCGGGTACGCCTATTATCCCTATGGCGGCTACGCTGGCAGCGACGTCTTGATGAATGCCGAACGGGATAATCTGGCGCCCGCTATCGGAAAATTCTCAGCCCTGGTCATGATTCACGAACTCGGACATGCCCTTGGTCTGAAGCATCCCTTTTACGACGGTGAAGGGTCTGAGGGCCGTAACTGCCTACGCACCAGGATTGGTCGGAGCAGACGGTCATGAGTTACGAAGACTACCCCTACACCTACGACCTCAGCTTTTCGCCGCTGGACATCGCTGCACTCCAATATATCTACGGCCCCAGCAAGGCTGTCGCGCAGGATAACGTGTACACGCTTGATCGTACAAGCCCAATTTCATATAGGACGGCGCCGGTGTGGATTTGATTGATGCTTCTCCACTTTCGCAAAGTGTTTCGCTCTACCTTGAGCCCGGGTATTGGAGCCATATCGGCTCGAAGGCAACGCAGATCTATGCAGGCGGGCAGATTACGATCAACTTCGGCACGGTGATCGAGAACGCCAAGGGGGGCAAGGGCGATGATTTCATCGTCGGAAACGATGCGAACAATCACATATGGGCAATGTCGGGCAGTGATTTCATCGATGGTGGTGACGGTGATGACATTATCGAATGCGGCGAAGGCAAAGATGTTGTGCGGGGGCTGGCCGGCAAGGATGCGATTTATGGTGGTATTGGCGAAGACAGGATTTTCCTAACTCAATCCGCATCAGAAATGCAAGTGATCAAACTGCGCGACGACGCGTTCATCGTCACGGACAGCGCCGGCAGCAACTTGGCCATGTGCCGGGAAGTCGAATTGATCCAGTTCGCCGACGGGATGCGTGCGCTTGCCGATTTGCCGGTTTCGCACCAGCTTGACATGGGATTGGTTCAAATTTACGTGGCAGCATTCCAGCGTGCTCCCGAATTGGATGGATACAGCTATTGGGCACAAGAGGCAGGTAGTCGGGGCGTCGTGGCAGTTGCCGACACGATGTTCTCCCTCGATACGGTAAAAGAGATTTATCCCGAGAGTGAGGCGCCCGAGAAACTCGTCTCCAGCATCTACAACAACGTGTTCAACAGGGCTCCGGATGCAGATGGGCTGGCGTACTGGATACGGCAACTGGACACCAAATCGCGAGGCGAACTGGTACTGGCCATGACAAGTGCTGCCTTAAATGCGGCTGATGGAACGCCGGGCAAGGACTACTTCGAGAACAGGCTGGACTGGTCACTGTATGCGGTTGAGTATCAGATCGGGCAAGGAGTTGGCCTGCCAACCGAGCACCTGGTCTACCTGACTTCCTATGTCGATGCCAGCACGGATGTCCTGGTCTCTCTCATCTGCCAAACCGAATCGGGCTTGATCATGTAATTCGCAGAATGTGATGTCGCTTTGATCCGCAGCATTTTCTTATTCGAAGCCGCTATGCCGATCTGATTTGATAGACTGCTGAATAGTGGCAATGTGAGACGCCATGTTTTCAAGTAGTCGACAATTCAGTAACGGCGGTATCAATGAACATCAATGGTACAAGCGGCAACGACAATCTGGTCGGGAGCGCTTCGGATGACGTCCTATGGGGAGGTTCAGGCAACGACTCCTTGGACGGGGCCGCCGGGAACGACGAGTTGTATGGTGACGCCGGAAATGATTCGTACATCATTCGAGACCGCTGGGACCAGGTGCACGACATCGCCGGCATTGATAGTGCCCTTGTCTACATCAATTTTTACAAGACAGATCCGGCTATCGAATCCTGGAACTGGGCTGCCGGGGTAGAAAAGCTCCCGTACTGGATCGATGCGCTCCTTCCTAGTGTGGCGACCGGCTTCGTTCCCATGCTCGGCAGCAGTAAGACGTATTACTATTCGTTTCCCGCTTCCGCACCTTCGTACTATTCGAGCACGGATGCATCGGGCTTCAAGGCCTTCACCGCCGAGCAGCAGGCTTTTGCGAGGCAGGCCTTTGCCTATATTTCATCCATTGTCGATCTGCGGTTTGTTGAGACCTTGGATGTTGCGGCAGTGAGTACAATAGCGCTGGCCAATAATATCCAAAGTAGTTCGTCTGGATATGCTTACTTCCCTCACGACAGTTTTCGCGGCAGCGACGTGCTGTTGAACTATAGCGGCAGCAGTTCGCAGAACCTGTCGCCGAGCGAAGGCACATTTTCGGCTATCACACTGATCCATGAGTTGGGACATGCGATTGGATTGAAGCATCCCTTCAGCCATTCAGCTTCGGGCATTGGTACTGAAGATGGTCCTTATCTGCCGACCGCCGAGAACTCTTCGCTGTGGACGGTCATGAGTTACAACAACAGCGCGGCCGAATACCATCTGCGTTTTTCACCTCTCGACATTGCAGCCCTTCAGTACCTATATGGGCCAAGTACCGCGATTACCGATAACAATACCTACACGCTTACGTCCTCGGGGCCAAATTTCATCTGGGATGGCGGCGGTACCGACACCATAGACGGTTCGGCGCTTACGCAGGCATTGACGCTTTACTTGGAGCCCGGATTTTGGGGATTCATCGGAACGAAATCCTTGTTGATCACTGATGCCGCACAGGTTACCGTCAACTTCGGCACCTTGATCGAGAATGCAAAGGGAGGCTCGGCGTCCGATGCAATTAGCGGGAATGCGGCCGCCAACAGGATTTATGGCTTCGCTGGTAATGATGTGATTATGGGAGGTGCCGGGAACGACATGCTCGACGGCGGTGAGGGGGACGATACGTTTCTTGGCATGTCGGGATGGGATGCAATCTATGGTGGTAACGGAACCGACAAACTGTCCCTTGCTCAGACCTCAACCAGCATGCATGTGACCAAGCTGCGAGGCGAGGTTTTTATCGTCAATGACGCTAGCGGGACCAACCTTACTGTCTGCCGCAATGTTGAGCAAATCCAGTTCAGCGATGTGGCGGTAAGCCTTTCTGACAGCATGGCATTTGTCAGTCCTGATACGACCTTGTCGCAGATCTATGTCGCGGCATTTCGCCGTGCTCCGGAATCGGAGGGAATCAACTACTGGACGCAAGAAGTCGCAACACGAGGAATCGATGAGGTGGCGGAAATCATTTTCTCGCTCGATATTGTGAAGGCGATTTATCCGGCGAGCATGAGTGCGTCGCAGTTCGTCACTGCGATTTATACAAACGTATTCGATCGATCGCCGGACCCTGAGGGCTTGAACTACTGGACTCAGCAGTTGATGCAACGCTCGCGTGGACAATTGGTCATCGACATGACGAATGCTGCTCTCGGCGTGCCGGATGGCACCAGTGGCAAAGACTATTTCCAGAACAGATTGGACTGGTCGCTGTATGCGGTCGGCTACCAACATGAACAGGGACGCGAAATGACTCCGATGCACTTGACCGAACTGACCAACGGGATAGGCGCCGAGACATCGGCGCTCGTAACGCTGATTGGGCAGGCCGAATCCGGGATCGTGATTTAGTGGGAATAGGGGGGGCGCAGTTGGGCCCGCCTCAATACCTTATCGCACCGGCTGCAACGCTGCCGGCTTGATTTTCGCGTCCAGCACCTTGCCCTTGCGCGCGCGCTTTCCAATGTGCGCCGCGAGCGAGGCGGCGGACAAGGATAGGTCCTGCGCCTTCCCGCCGCGCCCGGTTCCTGATACCACCACGCCTTTCTGGCTGATCGGTTGCGCCGCGAGCAGTTTCTCGTTCTTCTCCAGTTCCATCAGGATCACGCCGCGTCCGCCTCCGGACAGCGTCTTCAGTTCGTCCAGGCCGAAGACAAGCAGGCGCCCCTTCTCCGACAGGCATGCAATCGCACTCGCGTTACTGGCTACCGTACGCGGCGTCAGGGGCTCATCACCTTCGTCGAGAGTGATGAACGCCTTGCCAGCCTTGATACGGCTGACCATGTCGCCGGCCTTTGCACTGAAACCGTAGCCGGCCGTCGACGCCAGCATCAGCTGCGTATCTGCCGGCCCAGCAAAGTAATGCAGCAGGCGGGTGCCGCTTGCCAGTTCGATCAATGTGGTGACGGGTACGCCGTCGCCGCGCGCACCCGGCAGGGCTGACACCGGTACGGAATAGATGCGCCCGTTGGAGCCAAATGCCAACAGCGTATCCACCGTACGGCATTCAAAAGTACCGTACAGGCCATCGCCCGACTTGAAGGTGAACTGCGCTGCATCATGCCCATGTCCATTCCGTGCACGCACCCAACCCTTCTGCGAAATCACCACCGTCACAGGCTCGTCCAGCACCTTCTGTTCGACCACAGCCTTTTCGGCTTCCTCGATCAGCGTGCGGCGCGCATCGCCGTACTGCTTGGCATCGGTCTCGATCTCCTTGATCACCAGCTTCTTCATCGAAGCCGGATTGTCGAGCAGGTCGTGCAGGGTTTCCTTTTCCTTGCGCAGGTCGGCAAGTTCCTGCTGGATCTTGATTGATTCGAGGCGTGCCAGCTGGCGCAGGCGGATTTCCAGGATGTCTTCGGCCTGGCGGTCCGACAGGTTGAATGCCTTGATCAGTGCCGGTTTCGGTTCGTCCGATTCGCGGATGATCTTGATGACCTTGTCGATGTTGAGCAGGATCGCTTCCCGTCCTTCGAGGATGTGGATGCGATCGTCCACCTTCTGCAGGCGGAAGCGGGTGCGGCGCGTGACCGTGTCGAAACGGAATTCGATCCACTCGTGCAGGATGTGCGACAGTCCTTTCTGACGCGGGCGGCCGTCGCGGCCGATCATGACCAGGTTGATCGAGTTGCCGGTCTCCAGTGAGGTGTGGGCCAGCAGGATGTTCATGAACTCGGTCTGGTCCTGGTTCTTCGACTTCGGTTCGAATACAAGGCGCACCGGCGCATCCTTGCCCGATTCGTCACGCACCGTGTCGAGCACCGACAGGATCATCTGCTTCAGCGCCAGCTGGTCCGGCAGCAGCGATTTCTTGCCGAGTTTGACCTTCGGATTGGTGAGCTCTTCGATTTCCTCGAGGATCTTCTGCGCCGACGTACCCGGCGGTAGTTCGGTGACGACCGCTTGCCACTGGCCGCGCGCGAGGTCTTCGATCTTCCAGCGCGCGCGCACCTTCAGCGTGCCGCGGCCGCCTTCATACATCTCCGAGATCGTGGATGCCGGCGTGATGATCTGCCCGCCGCCCGGGAAGTCGGGGCCGGGGATCAACTCCATCAATTCCGCATGCGTGATCTTCGGATTGCGGATCATTGCCACCGCCGCCTTGGCGACTTCGCTGAGATTGTGCGACGGGATCTCGGTGGCGAGGCCGACGGCAATACCGGACGCGCCATTGAGCAGCACGAAGGGCAGTCGTCCCGGCAGCAGCTTCGGTTCCTCGGTCGAACCGTCGTAGTTCGGCTGGAAATCGACGGTGCCCATGTCGATTTCATCGAGCAGCAGCTTGGAGATCGGCGTCAGGCGCGCTTCCGTATAACGCATCGCCGCTGCGCCGTCGCCGTCGCGCGAGCCGAAGTTGCCTTGGCCGTCGATCAGTGGATAGCGCAGCGAGAAGTTTTGCGCCATGCGCACCAGCGCGTCGTACACCGACTGGTCGCCGTGCGGGTGCAGCTTGCCGAGCACATCGCCGACCACGGCGGCGGATTTGCGCGGCTTGGCGGCGGAGTCGAGACCAAGTTCATGCATGGCGTACAGGATGCGGCGCTGTACCGGCTTCTGGCCGTCGCTCACATCCGGCAGTGCGCGGCCTTTCACAACCGAGATAGCGTAGTCGAGGTAGGCGCGCTCGGCGAAGGTGGCGAGCGTCAGCGATTCACCGTCGCCGGAGGGTGTTTCTTCAAACAGGGAGGTTTGTTCGGTCATTGTTGTGATGAATTACTCGAGGGCGGTCGCCGGCATGCTGCGGCGGCCCGGAATGGTCATGTGAATACGTTTTGCGCCGGCGGCGCTGCCGTCGATCGCGGCGATCGACAGGCTTTGCGCGGCGGGTTTGTAGAGCTGGTAGAACTGCTTGACGATCTGCACGTAACTGCGCGTTTCGGCGTAGGGCGGGATCGTGTTCTTGTACTTCTGCACGGCGCCCTCGCCGGCGTTGTACGAAGCGATCACCAGGTCCGGCTGCGAAGGGAACATTTTGTGCAGGTCGCGCAGGTAGCGCGCCGCAAGGCGGATGTTGATCTTGGGATCGGTCAGTTTTTGCTCGAGGCTTTTTTTCCGGTCGCCTTGCAATCCGTAGCGCTCGGCGGTGGCGGGCATGATTTGCATCAGTCCGATTGCGCCTTTCGGCGAAACCGCCTTCGTATTGAAGCCGGACTCGGCTGCCATGACTGCTTTCAGCAGCGCCGGTTCGAGGTCGAATTCCCTGGCTGCGTCATGCAGCAAGGGCTCGACTTTCTTCAGGCCCGGAT
Organism: uncultured Noviherbaspirillum sp.; assembly: GCA_966212545.1. GTDB lineage: Bacteria > Pseudomonadota > Gammaproteobacteria > Burkholderiales > Burkholderiaceae_D > Noviherbaspirillum. Next base: position 7,059 of record CBIHRW010000036.1, on the reverse strand, counting down.
GGCGCGTCAAAAATCCGGCCAGCGGCGACTCGGACGACGCTGGCGCGCCGAGTTGCGTGCTGTCGAATGGCCCGTCGCCACGCATGAACAACTGGTAGCGATCGTCAAGGCGCTCCGTCGAGAAATGCGCGGTGCCGTCCGCATCGACGTAGCCGTAGATGTCCGCCTGTGCAGAGGCGGACATCATGGCGAAAGCGAGGATGGCAAGACGTTTCATCACGACAGGATCAGATATCAGCTTCCGCTTCGTTGCCGTGTTCTTCCAGCCATGCGCGGCGGGCGGCGGCTTCGCCTTTACCCATCAGCATGTTGAAGCGTGATTCGGATGCGGCCAGGTCGAAGTCGCCAAGCGATACCGGCAGCAGGCGGCGCGTGTCGGGGTTCATCGTCGTTTCCCACAGCTGTTCCGCATTCATTTCGCCCAGGCCCTTGAAGCGGGAAATGCTCCAGCCGCCTTCCTTGACGCCGTCCTTGCGCAGCTTGTCTTCGATGGCTTCCAGTTCGCCGTCGTCCAGCGCGTACAGCTTCTGCGCTTGCTTCTTGCCGCGCGCGGGCGCGTCCACACGGTACAGCGGCGGACGCGCGACGAAGATGTTGCCGCGTGCAATCAGCTGCGGGAAGTGCTTGAAGAACAGCGTCAGCAGCAGTACCTGGATGTGGGAGCCGTCGACGTCCGCATCGGAGAGAATGCAGATCTTGCCGTACCGGAGACCGGACAGATCCGGCGTGTCGTTGGGGCCGTGCGGATCGACGCCGATCGCCACCGCGATGTCGTGGATCTCGTTGTTGGCGAACAGGCGGTCGCGCTCGGTTTCCCAGGAGTTCAGCACCTTGCCGCGCAACGGGAGAATGGCCTGGAACTCCTTGTCGCGGCCCATCTTGGCCGAACCGCCTGCCGAGTCGCCCTCGACCAGGAATAGTTCATTGCGCGTGATGTCGTCCGATTCGCAATCGGTCAGCTTGCCGGGCAGCACCGCGACGCCGGAGGATTTCTTCTTCTCCACCTTCTGCGCCGAGCGCAGGCGCGACTGGGCTTGCTTGATCACCAATTCGGCCAGCTTCTTGCCGTAGTCGACGTGGTGGTTCAGCCAGAGTTCGAGGGCAGGGCGGGTGAAGGATGCAACCAGACGGACTGCATCGCGCGAATTGAGGCGTTCCTTGATCTGGCCCTGGAATTGCGGATCGAGTACCTTTGCCGACAGCACAAAGGACACGCGGGCGAACACGTCTTCCGGCAGCAGCTTGACGCCCTTGGGCAGCAGCGCGTGCATCTCGACGAAGCTCTTGACCGCGTTGAACAGGCCCTCGCGGAGGCCTGCCTCGTGCGTGCCGCCGGCCGGCGTGGGAATCAGGTTGACGTAGGATTCCCGCACGACATTGCCTTCCTCCGTCCAGGCCACGACCCAAGCCGCGCCTTCGCCTTCGGCAAAGCCCTCGGTGTCGGTGCCGGCATATTGCTCGCCTTCGAACAGCGGGATCATCGGCTCGGCGCCGGAGGTTTGCGCCAGCGCTTCGATCAGGTAGCCGCGCAGGCCCTGGTCGTATTGCCAGGTCTGTTTCTCACCCGTCTTGCCGTTGACCAGCGTCACTTTCACGCCGGGCAGCAGCACGGCCTTGGAACGCAGCAGGCGCTGCAGTTCGGCATTCGGGATCGCGGACGAGTCGAAGTACTTGGCATCCGGCCACACGGTGACGCGTGTGCCGGACTTCTTGTCTTCCTTGGTCTGCGAGCGGGATTTGAGCTTCTCGACTACGTCGCCGTGGGCGAAGGCAATCTGGTGCACGCCGCCCTCGCGCCATACGGTGATTTCGAGACGGGTCGACAGCGCGTTGGTTACCGACACGCCTACGCCGTGCAGTCCGCCGGAGAAGGAATACGCACCGCCAGAGCCTTTGTCGAACTTGCCGCCCGCATGCAGGCGGGTGAACACGATCTCGACCGTCGGCACCTTCTCTTCCGGATGCAGGCCGACCGGGATGCCGCGGCCGTCGTCCTCGACGCTGACGCTGCCGTCGGCGTTGAGGGTGACGATAACATTTTTGCAAAAGCCGCCGAGCGCTTCGTCGGAGGCATTGTCAATCACTTCCTGGATGATGTGCAGCGGGTTCTCGGTGCGGGTATACATGCCCGGCCGCTGCTTGACCGGCTCGAGTCCTTTCAGGACGCGGATTGACGATTCGCTGTAATCGGAGGATTTTCTAGTTGCCATTCAGAGGGAAGCGAGGTTGCGGGTTGTTGCTTTAAGGGAATGCATTTGCATATAAGTCCCTGCATTCTAATGAAAATCGGCGGCTGCCGGGCATTCGGTTCAGAGACTGGTGCGTTCGCGGGAGAAATGGGGCCGATTTTTCGCAGTCCAACCACGGGGTGTCGCGGAACCGCCCGATTTAGAAAATTTATCTAGTGCAACATGTCGAAATATTTATAAAATGAAACGCCATGATCAGCCAGACCTTCCCGTTTGCCGTTCGCCTCATCGGCTTCACGCCGGAGGATGAAGCCGTTTTTGACGAGAACTTCGCAGTGCGGCAGGGCCGTGGATACGGGTACTTCCGTCTCGAGGAAGATAACCTGCAGGATCCGGACCTGTATGTCGCCAACGCACGCCAGCTCAAGGCGCTTGTGGTGCTGGCCGACCTGCGCCCGAGCGAGGTGCGTCCCGCGATGCTGGTCGGCACTCCTGAGGTCGACCTGCCTTTTCCGTGCGTGGATGACCCGATTCGCTGGGAGCAGCTGTTCGAAACGCTGGATGAACTGGTCGAAAAGCGCGCCGACGCGCTTTCGCGGCTGGAGGCGTCCGATGTCGTCACCGTGCCGGAGCGGCGCCGCCGTGACCGCATCGACCTCGATCTGACCGATCCCGCCGAATACGAAAAGATGCGCGCCAAGGTGCCCAGCGATGGCGCCGTTCTGGTCGTCGACAAGACACCCGCCTTGCGCGATTACCTCTCTGACCTGCTGGCGCGCCAAAAAGTGCGCGTCCTCTGGGTCAACGACGAGATGGACGCCGTCGATATCTGCAAGAGTGAGCCGGTAGCGGTCGTCATGATCAATACGTCAACGCCCGGCATCGATCCTTACCGGTTGTGCTGGGGGGTGAAGGAAAAGGATTCGCGAGTGCGGATCGCGGTGGTTTTCCTCGTCAGCAAGCCGTTTATCTATGACCTGCAGCAAGCGCGATATGTCGGCGTCGACGGCTACCTGAACAAGCCGCTGGCAAGCCATCACCTGATTACCGTCCTGAAGAAATTCCTGCCGTTCTCCAGATAGGCTACGTCATTTGCTCAGCAGGCGCATTCCCCGTTCCAGCCCTTCGATCGTCACCGGGAACATCCGGTTGTTCATCAATTGCCGGATGATCGAGATCGACTGCCGGTACTGCCACAAGCCCTCCGGCTCGGGATTGAGCCAGATGAATTTCGGGAAGGTGCTGGTGAATCGCTGCAACCACTCGGCGCCGGCCTCCTCGTTGTTGTACTCGACCGAGCCGCCCGGCTGCAGGATTTCATAGGGGCTCATCGTCGCGTCGCCGACGAAGATCACTTTGGTGTCGGGCGTGTACTTGCGCAGCACGTCCCAGGTCGGGAATTTCTCGGCGTGGCGGCGACGGTTGTTCTTCCACAGGTAGTCGTACACACAGTTGTGGAAGTAGAAGAACTCCATGTTCTTGAATTCCGTCTTTGCCGCCGAGAACAGCTCCTCGGTCCGTGCAATATGGTCATCCATCGTGCCGCCGACATCCAGCAGCATCAGCACCTTGATGTTGTTCTTGCGCTCAGGCTGCATCTTGATGTCGAGGTAGCCGGCGTTGTTGGCTGTGGCGCGGATCGTGTCGTCCAGTGCCAGCTCTTCCTCGGCGCCTTCGCGCGCGAACTTGCGCAGGCGGCGCAGCGCGACCTTGATGTTACGGGTGCCGAGTTCGCGCTCGTCGTCGTAATCGCGGTAGCTGCGCGCTTCCCATACCTTGACGGCCGAACGGTTGCCGCCTTCGCCGCCGATGCGGATGCCTTCCGGGTTCGTCCCGCCATTGCCGAAGGGTGAGGTGCCGCCGGTGCCGATCCAGCGGTTGCCGCCTTCATGGCGTTCCTTCTGCTCCTTGAGCAGCTCCTTCAGGCGGTCCATCAGCTTGTCGTAGCCGAACTTCTCGATCGCTGCCTTCTGCTCCGGCGTCAACTCGCGCTCCATGCGCTTCTGCAACCATTCGAGCGGGATTTCGGGATGCTTTTCGAAGATCGCGTCGATGCCGCGGAAGTACAGGCCGAAGGCCTTGTCGAACTTGTCGTAATGCGCCTCGTCCTTGACCAGCGTGGTGCGCGACAGGTAGTAGAAGTCGTCGAGAGAAGGGCTGATGACGCTCTTCTGCATCGCCTCCAGCAGGATCAGGAATTCCTTGATGGAGACGGGAATCTTCGCGTCCTTGAGTGTGAAAAAAAAGTCGATGAGCATGATGTCTCCTCAGCGCCCCAGCTTGTGCGCTAGGTGGCGCCTGATGGTCGGCCATTCCGATTCGATGATCGAGAATACGACCGTGTCGCGCAACGAGCCGTCAGGCATGCGCATATGGTTGCGCAGGATGCCGTCCTGCTTGGCGCCCAGCCGGGCAATGGCCGCGCGCGATTGCCGGTTCATCCAGTGGGTGCGGAATTCGACCGCGATGCAGCCCAGGGTTTCAATTGCATGCGCCAGCAGCATCAGCTTGGCTTCCGTATTGATCGCAGTGCGCTGCGCGCTCCTGGCATACCAGGTGGATCCGATCTCGACGCGGCGATGTACTGCGTCGATATGCATGTAAGTCGTCATGCCGCATAACGCGCCGGTGTCGTTACGCCGTATGGCAAACGGCATCATGGTGCCGGCCGTCTGCAGGTCGAGACGCCGCTCGATTTCCGCCTTCATGCCGTCCGGATGGGGAATCGAGGTGTACCAGAGTTTCCACAATTCGCCATCCCGGACTGCCTCGGACAGCCCATTAGCGTGGGCCACGTCCAGCGGCTCCAGCGTAACGTGCTCGCCCTTGAGCGTGAGCGGCGTGACGAAGGCCATGGCTGGTTAGCGGTTGGTTCGCGACATGAACACCAAGCGCTCGAACAGGTGCACGTCCTGCTCGTTCTTGAGCAGCGCGCCGTGCAGCGGCGGCACGACGGTTTTCGCATCCTTGCTGCGCAGCGCCTCGGCCGGGATGTCTTCGGCCAGCAGCAGCTTCAGCCAGTCGAGCAGTTCGGAGGTCGACGGCTTCTTCTTTAGGCCGGCGACCTCGCGCACTTCGTAGAAGGTCTGCAGCGCCTGCGCCAGCAATTCCTTCTTCAGTTGCGGGAAGTGCACATCGACGATCTGCTCCATCGTGTCCTTGTCCGGGAACTTGATGTAGTGGAAGAAGCAGCGGCGCAGGAAGGCGTCCGGCAATTCCTTTTCGTTGTTGGAGGTGATGATCACCAGCGGGCGCGTCTTCGCCTTCACCAGTTCGCGCGTCTCGTATACATAGAACTCCATGCGGTCGAGTTCGCGCAGCAGGTCGTTCGGGAATTCAATGTCGGCCTTGTCGATCTCGTCGATCAGCAGCACAACCTGCTGTTCCGCGGTGAACGCCTGCCACAGCACGCCTTTGACGATGTAATTGTGGATGTCCTTGACGCGCGCGTCGCCCAGCTGGGAGTCGCGCAGGCGCGACACTGCGTCGTATTCATACAAACCTTGTTGGGCTTTGGTTGTCGACTTGATGTGCCACTGCAGCAGGGGCATGCCAAGCGCGGCGGCGACTTCCTCGGCCAGCATGGTCTTGCCCGTACCCGGCTCGCCCTTGATCAGCAGCGGGCGCTGCAGCGTCAGAGCGGCGTTGACAGCGAGTTTCAGGTCATTGGTGGCGACGTAGTTCTGTGAACCTTCGAAACGGGTATCTGGGCGCATGGTACGGGGTCTTGGGCAAGAAATGAAAAATCAAGTATAAGCGGTTTGGAAATTAGGCGTTGAAGGCAGGGCTCTAGCGGATTCCCGCCTGGCTTTTACCAGTTGCGGGGCGACGTGGACTGCCTGCCAGTCTTAATGTAGAATTAGGCGGTTTTGGTGCGTCGGAGCAACACCTATAGCCATCCCGGCGTAGTCCGTCAGCTTTCCGAGAACTTATCCGTAAATGATTCGCCGCAAGGCCGGCGAGCTTCCGAAGAAAATAACATCGCCTCCAGGCGAATACGGCAGGAAGCGGCAGTGCCCCGGAGACGAGAACACGTGTTCGCGGACGGGCTCGAATCCTTTCCGGATGTGTTTTGAAATTTCGACTTACTTATCCCGAGCTATCATGAAAAAACTTTTTGCGTTTCTCGCGCTCGCGGGTGTCGCCGGTTTCGCTGCTGCAGCGGAAGGCAACGCCAAGGCGGCTGATAACAAGGTGGCGATGTGCATCGGCTGCCACGGCATCCCCGGCTACAAGGCAACATTCCCCGAGGTGTACCAGGTGCCGAAGCTCGGCGGCCAATCCGCCAAGTACATCGAGAACGCGCTGAACGCCTACAAGAAGGGCGAGCGCAAGAACCCCAGCATGCGCGGCATCGCTGCCGGCCTGTCGGACCAGGATATCGCCGACGTCGCGGCTTACTACGCACAGCAGAAATAAGAGGGGATAAGTGATGAAGAAGATTCTCGCAGCCGCGGCCGTGCTGGTCTCGTTCAATGCCTTCGCGGGCGGCAATATCGAAGCGGGCAAGGCAGCCGCAGAAAAGTACAACTGCTTCTCCTGCCACGGCAAGGACTACAACACCCCGATCGACCCGAGTTACCCCAAGCTGGCCGGCCAGCATGAGGACTACCTTGTGACGGCGATGACTGCCTACAAGCGTGGCGCCGACGGCGCAAACGGCCGCGGCAACGCGATCATGGGCGCTCAGGTCAAGCCGCTGTCCAGCAAGGACATCAAGGACATCGCCGCCTATCTGCACAGCCTGCCGGGCACGCTGGTGCTGCGCAAGTAAGCGTCGAGCGCCTCAAGCAAGAAAGCCACGGACTCCCGTGGCTTTTTTAATTTCTGATTCGTGTCCCGCGCGCTAACCCGCCGCGGCTCGTGCCCA
>CBIHRW010000035.1:0-42867 GCA_966212545.1 uncultured Noviherbaspirillum sp. | reverse complement strand
GCAAAAGGATGGGTCGTCTTTGTCGACCGCAATCACAACCAGCGGCCCGACACCGGCGATACGATGATCTTTACCCACGGTCCGGCACCCAAGGGCATGCGGATCACCGCCAACCTGACCGATTCGACAGTACAATACCTCGCATACAACGGGACCGGCCGTACGCGCACTCATGCGAACGGCTACCGTACGCAGTTCGGCACCTTTACCCTTGAAACGGGAAGCAAGGTCAGGAAGATCAAGCTGAATTTCCTCGGGCGTCCCCGCATTTGCAACCCCGAGGTTGACAAACAAAGCTGCTAGCTCGTCATATCCGAGGGCGCAGCGGCCCTCGGATATGGAAACGGCCTGTACTGGATGGGCCGCGCAGCGAACAGGCCATCAGTGAGAATCGAGAACGACATACAAGCCATGGATCTCGCCCTGCAATGGGCAGCCAAGGCCATGTTCACCACGTCACCCAATCCGCGTGTCGGTTGCGTAATCGTCAAGGACGGCAACGTAATCGGTGCCGGATGTACACAGCCCCCCGGGCAGGCACACGCCGAGGTGCAGGCCTTGAATGACGCAGCAAGCCGCGACGCCGATGTACGTGGATCGACGGTCTACGTCACGCTTGAACCCTGCAGCCACTACGGGCGGACCCCGCCATGCGCGGACGCGTTGATCCGCGCTGGTGTTGCCAAAGTCATCATGGCTGTCTCCGACCCGAACCCGCTGGTTGGTGGGCAGGGCCGTGCCAAGCTGGAAGCAGCGGGCATTGAGGTGGTTAGCGACATACTTGAGGAACAGGCGCGCGAAATGAACATCGGTTTCCTGTCGCGCATGCAGTATGGCAAGCCATGGGTACGCATGAAAGCGGCGGCAAGCCTCGACGGGCGAACCGCATTGCACACTGGCGTCAGCCAGTGGATTACTTCTGCACCAGCGCGAAATGATGGGCATTGGTGGCGCGCCCGGGCCTGCGCGGTCCTGACCGGGACCGGAACCATCCTGCAGGACGATCCCCAGTTGACCGTACGGGCGGTGGAAACGCCACGCCAACCACGCCGGATCGTTATCGACAGCCGTCTCCAGATCAGTCCCGAAGCGCGTGTCCTCGAAGGGGGCGGCACATGGATCGTGGCTGCCGTCTCCAATCCGGAAAAAGAGCGGCAGCTGCTCGATCGCGGTGCCGAGATCATCCTGTTGCCGAATGCCGCAGGCAAGGTCGACCTGCCAGCCCTGATGCTGGAGCTCGGTAACAGGCAGATCAACGAGCTGCACGTGGAGGCCGGTTTCAAGCTCAATGGCTCGCTGATCCGGGAAGGCTGCGTGGACGAGCTGCTGCTGTACGTCGCGCCGAGCCTTCTGGGCGAAGCCCGCGGGCTGTTCGACCTTCCGGCGTTGGAGAGCCTCGACGGCCGGAAGTCCTTGTCGTTCCATGAAATCAAGCAAATTGGCCCGGATTTGCGTATCCTTGCCCGTTTTTCCTGATCGGATTGCCCATGTTTACCGGAATCGTCGCCGCCGTCGGCAAAATCACCTCCATTACTCCCCTCGGTAACCAGCCAGGCGCAGGGGTGCGTCTCACCGTTGATGCCGGGGGGCTTCCCATGACCGACGTGGCGCTGGGCGATTCGATTGCCCTGAATGGCGCATGCATGACGGTCGTCAGCAAGGCGGAAAGCGGTTTTACCGTGGATGTGTCCCGTGAAAGCCTGAACCGCACCGTAGGACTCGACGGCCTGGGCGAGGTAAACCTGGAAAAGGCGCTCACGCTGGCTGACCGGCTCGGCGGCCACCTGGTCTCTGGCCATGTCGACGGGGTTGGCACGGTGCGCAAGTTCGAGCCGGTCGGCGAGTCGATGGAACTGGTCGTCGCGGCGCCGAAGGAGCTGGCAAAGTATCTCGCTTACAAGGGCTCCGTCGTGGTGAATGGTGTATCGCTGACTGTGAACCGCGTCGCGGATACGGCCGAAGCCTGCGAATTCTCGATCAACCTCATCCCGCACACTGTTGAGGTGACGACGCTCAAGCACCTGAAGCCGGGCGCCAGGGTGAATCTCGAGATCGACCTGATCGCCCGCTATGTCGAACGTATGCTGAGTTCGAAAGCCTAAATTGTTGTACCGGCAATGGCCTGCCGGATGCCGTGGAATGTGGAGGCGTCCGACTCGAACGGTTACAAGCACAAGTTTCAAGCCTGAAAGTTGGAAGCCCTCCAAATCCTTTAAAATAGCGTGCTACACAGGATTCTAGTCATGGCTATTTCAACAACTCAAGAAATCATTGCCGAACTGCGCGCAGGCCGCATGGTCATCCTCGTTGACGAGGAAGACCGCGAAAACGAGGGCGACCTTGTCCTTGCCGCCGAGTTCGTCACTCCGGAAGCAATTAACTTCATGGCCAAGTACGGGCGCGGGCTGATCTGCCTGACTCTGACCGAAGAGCGTTGCAACCTGCTGAACCTGCCCATGATGACGACCCGTAACGGGACTTCCTACGGCACGAATTTCACGGTCTCCATCGAGGCGGCCGAAGGCGTGACCACCGGCATTTCCGCCGCGGATCGCGCGCGTACCGTTCAGGTGGCTGTCGCGAAGAACGCCAAACCGACCGATATCGTCCAGCCAGGGCACATTTTCCCGCTCAAGGCGCAGAAGGGCGGCGTGTTGATGCGCGCCGGCCATACCGAAGCAGGCTGCGACTTTGCCGAACTCGCCGGTCTGATGCCGGCAGCAGTGATCTGCGAAATCATGAAGGACGACGGCACCATGGCGCGCCTGCCGGACCTGATCGAGTTTGCGAAGGAACACGGCCTCAAGATCGGCACCATTGCTGACCTGATCCACTACCGCAGCCAGAACGAAAGCATCGTTGAGCGCATCGCCGAGCGCACGATGCACACGGTGCATGGTCCCTTCAAAACCATCGCCTACCGGGACAAGCCGAGCGGCGGCGCCCACTTGGCACTAGTACACGGCGATATCGCGCCGGATGCGGAAACCCTGGTGCGCGTGCACCAGCCGGTGTCTATCCTCGACCTGCTTGAAACGCAGGCGACCACGCATTCCTGGAACATGGCATCGGCCATGGCAGCGATCAAGGCGGCCGAGCGCGGCGTCATGGTGCTGCTCAATTGCGAGGAGTCGGCGGAACAGATGTTTGCCCAGTTCGAAGCGCTGTTGAGCCCGGAGAAGAAGCCCGCCCCGCGCGAGTCGCGCATGGACCTGCGGACTTACGGTATCGGCGCCCAGATCCTGAAAGACCTCCAGGTCGGCAAGATGAAGCTGCTCGCCAGTCCGCGCAAGATGCCGTCCATGACCGGCTTCGACCTCGAGGTGACCGGCTATCAGGCAAAGCCGGAAGGCTGATTGTCGGCTGACGCTTGGCAGCCCCGGCGCGAGAATATTGTCGAACAATAAACGGCTATGCGCTGCTTCGCGGGCTGATAGCGGCGCACAGATCCAATACCAATGAGCGCAGTCGCGCATGAAGGAAATACCATGACCGTAGGAACATACGAAACGAATTTGAGCGGCGAAGGATTGCGCATCGGCATCGTTCAGGCTCGTTTCAATGAAGACGTTTGCCACGGCCTCCTGTCCTCCTGTCTCGCAGAGTTGAAGCGTCTCGGCGTCGCTGATGAGGATGTGCTGCACGTTACCGTCCCCGGCGCGCTGGAAATTCCGCTCGCCCTCCAGAAGATGGCGGAAACCCAGCAGTTCGACGCACTGATCGCGATTGGTGCGGTCATACGCGGCGAGACTTATCACTTCGAACTGGTGTCGAACGAGTCCGGTGCCGGGATCACCCGCGTCGGTCTGGATTTCGGCATTCCCATTGCCAACGCCGTGTTGACGACCGACACCGACGAGCAGGCGGAAGCGCGCATGGCGGAGAAGGGCGCCGACGCTGCGCGCGTAGCCGTGGAAATGACCAACCTGGCGATTGCCTTGGAAGAACTCGCGGAAATGACAGAGGAAGAGTAAGCAATGACGCAAAAGACTGTCCACGCGAACCCCAACAAGAATCGCACACCGCGTCATCGCGCGCGCGAGTTCGCGCTCCAGGGCCTGTATCAGTGGCTGCTGAACAATGAAGATGCGGGAGCGATCGATGCCCATATCCGCGAGGCGCACGGCTTCAACAAGGCTGATGCCGAGCATTTCGATGCCTTGCTGCATGGCACGATCAGGCAGGTAGCGAACCTGCGCGAAGGCCTCGCGCCTTTGATCGATCGCCCGATCGACCAGTTGTCGCCGGTGGAGCATGCGGCGCTTCTGATTGGTGCGTACGAGCTCACCAATCATATCGAGATCCCGTACAAGGTCGTGATCAATGAGGCCGTTGAGCTGACCAAATCCTTTGGCGGCATCGACGGTCACAAGTATGTCAACGGTGTACTGGACAAGTATGCGGCGACGGCGCGAGTCGTCGAAGTTGACGATGCGAAGAACCGCGGTCAGAACTAACGACAACGGTCCGAAGACTGAACTTCATGCGACCGGCGGTGCCGGTCCGGGTTTCCTACCGTACTTTCGATGAATCCACTCCTGGCTTCTCGCCTCGCCAATATTGCGCCCTTCCACGTGATGGAACTGGCGAAGATGGCGACGGAACTGGAACGACAGGGTCGTTCCATCATCCACATGGGCATCGGCGAGCCCGATTTCACCGCGGCGCCTCCCGTCGTCGAGGCCGCGGCACGCGCGATGGCCGATGGCAGGCTGCAGTACACCTCGGCAGTCGGCATTCCCGCGCTACGGGAAGCAATCGCCGCGCATTATCAGCGCGCCTACGGCTTGCAGATTGCGCCATCCCGCATCATCGTCACAGCCGGTGCATCGGCGGCGCTGCTGCTGGCATGCGCGGCGCTGGTTGACAAGGGGGCGGAAGTACTGATGCCGGATCCCTCGTATCCGTGCAACCGGCACTTCGTCGCAGCCTTTGACGGACAGGCAAAATTGATCCCGAGCGGTCCGGAGCAGCGCTTCCAGTTGTCGGATGCTGTGGTCCGCGAACAATGGACGGAGCGGACGCGTGGCGTCCTGCTAGCGTCGCCTTCGAATCCTACCGGCACCTCGATTCCCCATGGGGAGCTCGCGAAAATCGTCGCGACTGTCCGCGATAAGGGCGGTTTCACGATCGTCGATGAAATCTACCAGGGACTGACCTATGACGAGGAGCCGTTCTCCGCGCTGTCGCTGGGCGAGGATGTTGTCGTCATCAACAGCTTCTCCAAGTACTTCAACATGACTGGCTGGCGTCTCGGCTGGCTGGTGGTGCCGGAGTTCCTCGCGTCGCAGGTCGAAAAGCTGGCGCAAAACCTGTTTATCTGCGCCTCCAGCATTGCACAGCATGCCGGCGTCGCCTGCTTTTCGCCCGAGGCAATGGCAATCTACGAAGAGCGCAAGGCGGAGTTCAAGCGCCGCCGCGACTACATCGTCCCGGCGCTCAAGGAGTTGGGCTTCAAGGTGCCGGTGACGCCCGACGGCGCGTTCTATGTCTATGCCGACTGCTCGGCGTTGTCTGACGACGCGGACAAGCTGACCATCGACATGTTGAACCAGGCGGGAGTCGTGCTCGTGCCCGGCTTGGATTTCGGCCCGTATACCGCACGGCAATACATCCGGCTGTCGTATGCGACCTCATTGGAAAACCTGCGCGAGGCTGTGGGGCGGTTGGAGCGATTCTTTGCGGAGCGCCACTAGCCTGGATGCACTAACGAAAAAAGGAGCCTGCAGGCTCCTTTTTTGTTTGGGTGCGATGGATGCTTACAGGGCGGACGGATGATCTGCCTGCGCCAGCGGCTGCTGGCTGGAAGCGTCGGCTTCCTCGATCGCGTTGTTCTTGGGTTCGGGAGCGCGGGTCTTCGGTGCACTCGTGCTTGCCGATGTGGAGTAAATCGGCACCTTCTTACCCATCGCCACTTCTTTGAGGCGCTGATACTCGGCCAGCACTTTTGCACCGTAGCCGGCGTCTGATTCAAATGCGCCCGCGCCGACATACAGCTTCAGGCCGGCTTCCACCGAGCCGCCGCGGGTTACGTAATCCTTCAGGATCAGCGAGCCGACCTTGATGTTGGCGATCGGATTGAGCGCCGCCTTCACACCGCCGAGCTCTTCGAACTTGTCGCGGTGGACCTTGGACATCACCTGCATCAGGCCTTGGGCGCCGACCGGGCTTTCCGCGAAGGGATTGAAGCGCGATTCGATCGCCATCACAGACAGGATGAGCAGGGGATCGAGCTTGATTTCCTTTGCCGTCAGATAGGCGGCCGAAACCAGCATGTCGGTCGCGTCGGTCGCGACGCGATAGCGCTTGGCAAGCCAGGCGGTAACCCATTGCTGCTGGCGGGCGCTCTTGTCATCGGTCTTGGCTGCGATCTCGGCCTTTTCTTCTGTTTCCTTCTGATCAAATGACTGGGATGGCATGTCCATCAGACTGGCGGACACGGGCGGCAGCGCTTCTTCGTTCGCTTCGACGTCGGCAAACGGTGACAATGCCTTCAGATGATCGGTCACTTCCGGCTTGACGAACATGATGCCGAGCGCGGCGATCGCGATGATCCCAAGCACCATCAATGCGTGATGTGCGGTGGTGATGAAGCCGCTGACGGTGTCGCGCGCGACAACAGCCCAGGCGGCCGATTGGCTTGCTTTCTTGCGGGTGAAGTCGGACGTCACCCGAATGATTCGATTTAACACTTGAACCTCCCTGAATCGTCGCGGCACGTGAAGAACCCACTACAAGACCTTGTAGATTCTTGTGCTTGCCGTGAATCAGTTACATCGCCTGTCATCGCGCGCGGCGCAATTGGCAGGCGGTCGGAATTGCTTGCTCAGGACTGGCGGCGCGCTAGAGGGGCCGGAACAGTGGCAGGCAACTTGTTTCGGGGATAAGGCAGACGCCTTGTGAAAACACTCCTTAAAATGTCATGCGGGACCCCGATATCCCTGTGAGTGATGAGGATTCTCGATGCGCAGCCCATCTTCCCCGGCCCGCTTCCTCATCAAGTTGGGCGAATTTTAGGGGGCTGTTTATATCGAGTCAATACTATAAAACAATATTCTTATTACTTCTAAATCTAGAAATCTCGCTGCGGTGCAACAGTAAGCTAATAAAATCAACGACTTGGGCTTGCATTTTAAAAATAGAAGCGAGCCTCATACTTTGTAAAAAATCATGGAATATTCTGATTTGCGGGATTTTATTTCCCAACTGCAACAGTTGGGCGAATTAAAACACATCAAGATTCCCGTTTCGCCATATCTTGAAATGACCGAGGTCTGCGACCGCGCATTGCGCGCAGGTGGTCCGGCACTGGTTTTTGAACAGCCAAGCGGGTATTCCATGCCGGTGCTCGGCAATCTGTTCGGTACACCCCGTCGCGTGGCGCTGGGGATGGGCGCGGAAGACGTGGGCGAGCTGCGCAAGATCGGCCAACTGCTGGCTACGTTGAAGGAGCCGGAGCCGCCAAAGGGGTTCAAGGATGTGCTCGGTCTGGGGTCGATGGTGAAGGCGCTCTGGGATATGGCGCCGCGCGAGCACCGGTCGGCGCCCTGCCAGGATGTGGTCTGGGAGGGCATTGACGTCGACCTGGCGAAGCTGCCGATCCAGCATTGCTGGCCGGGCGATGTTGCACCGCTTATTACATGGGGGTTGGTGATTACCAAGGGGCCGCACAAGAAGCGGCAGAACCTGGGCATCTACCGCCAGCAGGTCATCGCCCGCAACAAGGTCATCATGCGTTGGCTGGCGCATCGCGGCGGCGCCCTGGACTTTCGTGAGCATGGCATTGTTAACAAGGGCGAGCCTTATCCGATCGCCGTTGCGCTCGGCGCCGATCCCGCGACCATTCTTGGGGCGGTGACGCCGGTGCCGGACAGCTTGTCGGAGTACCAGTTCGCGGGTCTGCTGCGCGGGAGTCGCACGGAGTTGGTCAAGGCGATCGGCAGCGAATTGCGCGTGCCGGCGTCGGCCGAAATCGTGCTGGAAGGGCATATCTATCCGGACGAGTCGCATCCGAGCGGTTACGAGCATGCGCTGGAGGGGCCGTACGGCGACCATACCGGTTATTACAATGAGCAGGAGTGGTTTCCGGTATTTACCATCGACCGCATCACGATGCGGCGCGATCCGATCTACCACTCTACTTACACAGGCAAGCCGCCGGACGAGCCGGCGGTACTGGGCGTCGCGCTGAATGAAGTGTTCATTCCGCTACTGCAGAAGCAGTTCCCCGAAATTACCGATTTCTACCTTCCACCCGAGGGCTGCAGCTACCGCATGGCGGTGGTTCAGATGAAGAAATCCTATCCGGGGCATGCGAAGCGGGTGATGTTCGGCGTGTGGAGCTTCCTGCGGCAATTCATGTATACGAAGTTCATCGTGGTGGTGGACGACGACGTGAATGTGCGCGACTGGAAAGAAGTGATCTGGGCGATCACCACAAGAGTCGACCCGGTGCGCGATACGACGATGATCGACAACACACCGATTGATTACCTGGATTTCGCATCCCCGGTCAGCGGGCTGGGCAGCAAGATGGGGATTGATGCGACCAACAAATGGCCGGGGGAAACCGGCCGCGAGTGGGGGCGTACGATCGCGATGACCGACGAGGTCAAGGCGAAGGTCGATCGAATCTGGCAGGAGCTTGGCATTTGACTTGAATCTCCATTGATTCTGGTCAAGCCGAGAAATTCAGGGGCGCGCCGCCGTCATTGCTGGTAAAATGACGGTCGGCGGGCCCCTGCGCATTGCGGCATGGTCAACCTGGTCAGGTCGGGAACGAAGCAGCCACAGCCATTTCCCGCAAGTGCCGTAGACAAGGCTCGCCCCTTCTTCCTCTTTCTTTTCCCCGATCTCAGGCTTCTTTCCGGCGCGGCACACGCTTCTTGCGCAACGGATACGGCTTCGGCAATGAATCGATCAAGCCAAGGCTATAACTTGCATCAGGTCAGGTAAAATGCGACCTGTGATTACCAGCCAGCGCAGCCATGTCTTATCAAGTTCTCGCCCGAAAGTATCGCCCCAAGAGCTTTGAAACGCTCGTCGGGCAGGAGCACGTCGTGCGGGCTCTCACGCATGCGCTGGACCAGAAGCGCTTGCATCATGCCTACTTGTTTACCGGGACGCGTGGCGTGGGCAAGACGACGCTGTCGCGCATTCTCGCCAAGTCGCTGAACTGCGAAACCGGCATTACCGCAAAACCATGCGGTACCTGCGAAGCCTGCACGGCGATCGATGCGGGACGTTTCGTCGACTACATCGAAATGGACGCGGCATCGAACCGCGGCGTCGATGAAATGGCGCAGCTTCTGGAACAGGCGATCTATGCGCCATCGAATGCCCGCTTCAAGGTCTACATGATCGACGAAGTCCACATGCTGACCAACCACGCCTTCAATTCCATGCTGAAGACGCTGGAGGAGCCGCCCGAGCATGTGAAGTTCATCCTGGCGACGACCGACCCGCAGAAGATCCCGGTGACCGTGCTGTCGCGCTGCCTGCAGTTCAACCTGAAGCAGATGCCGCCTGGCCATATCGTCGGACATCTGGAAAACATCCTCGGCCAGGAAAGCATCACGTTCGATCCGCCGGCACTGCGACTCCTGGCAGCGGGTGCGCACGGGTCCATGCGCGACGCGTTGTCGCTGACGGACCAGGTGATCGCCTATGCTGCCGGCAAGGTTACGCTCGAGTCAGTGCAGGGCATGCTCGGTGCACTTGATCAGTCCTATCTCATCCGTGTACTGGACGCGCTCGCGGCAAAAGATGGCGCCGGCCTGCTGTCGGTGGCCGATGAAATGGCCACGCGGAGCCTTTCGTACAGCGCTGCATTGCAGGACCTCGGCACCTTGCTGCATCGGATTGCACTTGTGCAGACCGTGCCGGCCGCACTGCCGGATGACGTGCCCGAGCGTGAAGACGTCATTCGCCTCGCGGGCCTGTTCGACGCAGAAGAGATCCAGCTGTTCTACCAGATTGCCGTACACGGCCGGAATGAACTTGGTCTCGCGCCGGACGAGTACGCCGGATTCTCCATGACGTTATTGCGCATGCTGGCTTTCCGCCCTGGTGTTGGCGGCGCGGAAGCAAAGCCGGTTGCACGCGCGTCTGCGCCTGCAGTCGCTCCGGCACCGGCGGCACGGCCGGCTGCTGTCCCGGCCGCCGCAATGCCGAGCGCACCCGCGGCCCGTCCGGCTGCCGGCCTGAGCCCCGCGCGCGCGGCACTTGAAGCGGCACGCAATGGCGGCAAGCAACCAGCTGTCGCGCCTGCGCCAGTGCGTCCGCCGGCACCTGCACAGGTCGCTGCGTCAGCACCGGCATCCGCGTCCGTTCCGCCTTGGGAGGACAATCCGCCTCCGCCCGCTTCGGAATGGGGGGATTTCGACTCTGCTCCTCCGGCAGTGGCTCAAAAAAAAACTGAACTGAAACCCGCCGAAGATGCATTCGGCGATACCGCGGTAGTGGAGGAAGAGGCACCAATTGTGCCACCACCCGAGACGCCTGCACCGCGAGTAAAAGCGCCGTCCCCGAAAGCGGTTCCTTCGCTCAACTGGGATGGCAACTGGCCGGCACTTGCGGCGGCGTTGCCTTT
Source organism: uncultured Noviherbaspirillum sp. (assembly GCA_966212545.1). GTDB lineage: Bacteria > Pseudomonadota > Gammaproteobacteria > Burkholderiales > Burkholderiaceae_D > Noviherbaspirillum. The sequence goes on along the minus strand of CBIHRW010000035.1, from coordinate 32,276 downwards.
GCGCGGCGTCGTGCAGCAACTGGCGCTGCAGAGCGAACTGATGCAGTGCGAGGATAACGGCGACGGTGCCTCCATTCATTTGCGGATTCCGCTCGACACGCTGCGTTCCGCTGGATCGATTGAGAAACTGACCGCGGCGCTGACCGAGCATTTTGGTAAGCCGGTGCGTGTCACGACAGAAATCGGCGCCGTCGAACAAACCGCCAATGCGGTGGCGGTCGCGGACCGCGAAGCACGCCTGAAGCAGGCGGAAGAAAATCTTCAACGCGATCCCTTCGTGCAGGCGATGATGCGTGAATTCGGTGCAACCATCGTCCCGGGATCGATCAAACCCATTTGAACAAGGAGTACGACCATGATGAAGGGCCAACTTGCAGGGCTGATGAAGCAAGCGCAGCAGATGCAGGACAACATGAAGAAGATGCAGGAGCAGCTTGCGTCGATCGAGGTCGAAGGCCAGTCCGGCGCGGGCATGGTGAAGGTCGTGATGACCTGCAAGTACGACGTCAAGCGCGTCGCGATCGATCCCTCGCTGCTCGGCGACGACAAGGACATGCTGGAGGATCTGGTTGCCGCGGCATTCAACGACGCCGTGCGCAAGGCGGAAGCGACTTCGCAGGAGAAGATGGCGGGCATGACCGCCGGCCTGCCGCTGCCGCCCGGCTTCAAGATGCCGTTCTGATTCCCTGATCGCGTCAGTGAAATCCCCATCCAGCCTGGAATTCCTCACCGAGGCCTTGCGCCGCTTGCCCGGCGTCGGGCCGAAGTCGGCGCAGCGCATGGCCTATCACCTGATGCAGCATGACCGCGATGGCGCGGCGATGCTCGGCCGCGCGTTGACACAGGCTGTCGAGCGCATCCATCACTGCGCCAAATGCAATACCTTCACCGAGAACGAGGTGTGCGAAACCTGCCTCAATCCGGACCGGGATGCAGGCCTGCTGTGCGTGGTCGAGACGCCCGCCGACCAGATCATGATTGAGCAGACCCTGACATACAAGGGACTCTATTTCGTGCTGATGGGACGACTGTCGCCGCTGGACGGCGTCGGCCCGAAGGACATCCACCTCGAGAAGCTGATCGCGCGCGCCACCGACGGCGTGGTCGATGAAGTGGTGCTGGCGACCAATTTCACCAACGAGGGCGAAGCGACCGCCCATTACATCAGCGAGACGCTCAAGGCACGCGGACTGAAAGTGAGCCGGTTGGCGCGGGGTGTGCCAGTGGGTGGCGAACTCGAGTATGTGGATGCGGGCACGATTGCCCGGGCGATGCTGGACCGCCGATCCACGTAACATCACATCCATCTCAAGAGGGCGAACAGTGTTTGTCCACACCGCCGAGAATCAGAGCTGGCTGCGAGCACGTTGGCAGGCGTTGATGACCCATCTGGATGCGGACCGCACGGCTGCGGATGCAGCATGGGATGCGCTGGTGCGGCACTATGGCGAATCGCACCGGGCCTATCACAACCTTTTCCACATCATGGCGCTATTGCGCCTGGCGGACGCGGAACATCCGCACATCAACCGTCCTGACGTTGTCGACCTGGCCATCTGGTTCCACGACGTGATCTATGACACGCATGCGCATGACAATGAGCTGCGCAGTGCAAACTGGGCCGCTCATGCAATGCGGACCATGCGAATCGACACCCACCTGATTGCGCCGATTGAGCAGTGCATCCTTGCGACACAGCGGCATGAAGTCACATCGTCGCACATTGCCGACCTGCCGATTTTCCTGGACATCGACCTTGCAATCCTCGGTGCGCCTGAAGAGGTGTATCACCGTTACGCACAGGTGGTCCGCGCCGAATACGACTGGGTACCGGAAGAGGCGTATCGAGCAGGGCGTGGCGAGGTGTTGAGACGCTTCCTTGACCGGTCAACGCTTTTCTTCACGGCGTCGATGGCAACACGTTTCGATGCCAGGGCAAGGCAGAACATCGAGTGGGAACTGCAGGAATTAACGACATCATGAATGGAAACATGAAAGAACAAAAAACCTCCGGCCCACTTGCCGGCATCAAGGTCCTGGAACTCGGCACGCTGATTGCCGGACCGTTCTGCTCGCGCATGCTGGCCGAATTCGGTGCGGAAGTGATCAAGGTCGAAGCGCCGGACGGCGGAGATCCGATCCGCCAGTGGCGGGTGCTGAAGGACGGCACCTCGCTCTGGTGGTACGTACAGTCGCGCAACAAAAAAAGCGTGACCCTGAACATGAAGGATCCGCGCGGCCAGCAAATCGCGAAGCAGCTCGCGCTGGAAGCGGATGTCATCATCGAGAATTACCGCCCGGGCGTGCTGGAGAGGTGGGGCATCGGCTATGAAGATCTTAAGAAGATCAACCCGGCGACCATCATGGTGCGCTTGTCAGGTTATGGCCAGACCGGTCCGATGAAAGACTTGCCCGGCTTCGGTGCGATCGGTGAATCGATGGGCGGCATGCGTTACGTGTCGGGTCATCCAGACCGACCGCCGGTACGCATCGGCATCTCGATCGGTGATTCCGTCGCGGCGCTGCACGGCGTCATCGGCGCGATGATGGCGCTGCGCCATCGCGACGTGACCGGCGGACGATGGAATGGCAAGACTGGCGCGGACTGCGTTGCCGGGCAGGGCCAGATGGTCGATGTGGCGCTGTACGAAGCGGTATTCAACATGATGGAGTCGCTGGTGCCGGAATACGATTTCGCCGGTGTGGTGCGTGCGCGTACCGGCGGCGCCTTGCCCGGCATCGTGCCGTCCAACACCTACACGACCAAGGACGGCGAGAACATCGTGATTGCCGGGAACGGCGACGCGATCTTCAAGCGTTTGATGGTGGCGATCGACCGCAACGACATGGCGGAAGATCCGCAGCTCGCGCGCAACGACGGGCGCGTGCCGCGCACGGAGGAAATCGATGGCGCCATCCAGTCCTGGTGCAGTACCAAGTCGATCGACGAGGCGTTGGCCATCCTGAAGGCGGCGGATGTCCCTGTCGGCAAGATTTATTCGGTGCGCGACATGATGTCCGATCCGCAGTTCCTCGCGCGCGGCATGTTCGAGCAGCATGCATTCCGCGACGGCACGCCGATCAAGCTGCCCTCGATCACGCCGAAGCTGTCGGAAACGCCCGGCGAGACAAAATGGCTTGGCCCGGCGCTCGGTGAGCATAATAGCGAAGTCCTGCGCGGCCTCGGGTATGATGAGGAACAGATCGCGCAGTTCAGGAACGAGAAAGTCATTTGAGGAGCATCGCCATGATGAACAAGAATTTCTGGAAGCAGTTCGCCATCGCGCTGGCACTGTTCCTCGCCGGATGGTTCACCTTCAACAGCAATCTCTTCTCCTGAACCAGGGCGTGGACGTCCTACTTCGTCAGGACGTCCCGCAGCGCCGGTGCGCCGCGCCGGATATCCTCCACCGGAATGGACGCAAATCCCAGGACCAGGCCGGATAGCTGGTCGGCGTGCGGCGCGCTGTCCTTCGAAAGATAGAAGTTCGACAAGGCCCTGACTTCGATTCCTTTTTCGCGCGCGGCGAGCGCTGCCGCCTGATCGTCGCGACGGGAAACAAAGGTCGTTGAGAGCTGCAAACCGGCATCCGCAGGTCCGGGGCGCAGATGTTCCCCCAAGTGTGTCTCGATCGCCTCGAGCAAGGCCATCCGGCGTTCCGCATAGGCCTCCCGCGTGCGCTTGATGTGGCGCCCGAAATGCCCCTCGCCGATGAAGTCGGCCAGTACGATTTGCGGCACGATTGCCGCGTGGCGGTCGAGAATCGCGCGGGCCTGGACGAAGGCATCGACCAGTGCCGGCGGCAGCACCATGTAACCAAGACGCAGGCCGGGGAAGAGCACCTTGGACAGCGTGCCGACGTAGATTACGCACCCGGCTTTGTCGAGGCTCTGCAGCGAGGCCAGCGGCAGGCCGGTGTAGCGGTATTCGCTGTCGTAGTCGTCTTCCACCACCCATGCCTTGTTTTCCTTCGCCCACGCCAGCAGTTCCAGCCTGCGTGCAAGACTCATGGTGACACCCAGCGGCAACTGATGCGAGGGCGTGACGTAAACGAGTTTCGCCTCGGGAAAGGCGGCACTGCCATGCGACACCAACAAGCCCTCGCCGTTGACAGGAACCGGGCATACGCGGGCTTCCGCAGCGCGCAGCGAGGCACTGATGCCGCGGTAGCCCGGGTCTTCAACCCATGCGGCATCGCCGGGTGCGAGGAGCAGGGTGGCGATCAGGAACAGCGCCTGCTGGGAACCGGACGTGATGACGATCTGACCAGGATCGCACTGCACGCCGCGCGACGCGCCGAGATAGGCGGCCAATGCCTCGCGCAAGGGGCGATAGCCTGCCGGCTCGCTGTAGCCGAGTTCATGCGGCGGCCGACGCCAGCGCCGTGCCTCCAGGCGTGCCCACACCTCGAAGGGAAACAGGTCCAGCCCGGGCATCCCGATTCGGAAGGCTTTGGGGCTGCCTTCGTGGGTATTCAGTGCCGCCTGCGGTCCGATAAAGGCCTGACCGCGTGCGGACAGGGGGCGCAGCGGGCGTCCGGCTTGCGGCTCCTTTCTTGGCCTGCCCGAGCCGCCGACAATCGGAAGGGAATGGCTGACGAAAGTCCCTTTCCCCACGGTGCCGGAGAGGTAGCCCTCGGCCATCAAGTGCTCGTAGGCATTGAGTACGGTCTGCCTGGAAATGCCGAGTTGCTGCGCAAGGTCGCGGGTTGGCGGCAATTGTGTGCCGGGGATGATTTTTCCGCTCAGGACCGACTCCTTGATGGCGTCATACAACTGCCGGAACATCGGCACGCCGGTCGTTGGGATGAGTCGCAGGGTGGCCAGGGATTGGGCAAGGTGCATGATGTGCTTGCTTGAATTGGTATTCCAAAAATATCACTTATTGGTACTTTCATGAAGCCAAACATGCGTCTATGCTGGTCGCCGACAAGTGATTTGGAGGGAAGGCATGGAAGAGGTCACCTGCAGGTATGACGCCCGATTATCGGCACAGGAGCTTGCGGATGTCTTTCGCCGCTCGGGCATCCGGCGGCCTGTGGACGACCTCCCGCGGCTCGAGAAAATGCTGGAACACGGCAACCTGCTCGCCACTGCCTGGTCTGGCGGGCAGCTGGTCGGCGTGGCGCGTGCGCTGACGGATTTCAGCTATTGCTGCTACCTGTCCGACCTTGCCGTCGACAAGGCTTATCAAAAGCGCGGCGTCGGCAAGCGCCTGGTTGAATTGGTGCGCGAGCGAGTCGGCGCACAGTCCATGCTGCTCCTGCTAGCTGCGCCGGAAGCGGCGGACTACTACCCGAAAATCGGTTTCGAGGCCGTGTCGAACGGCTGGATCATCAAGCGGGCTTCATAGCCGTGACAAGTTCATTAACGAGGAATACATGCATAGCTACGACGCCACCATCAGCTGGAACCGGGAAGGGCAAAAGTTCACCGACAACCGCTACAGCCGCGCGCACGCGTGGGCATTCGACGGCGGTGCCGTCGTCCCTGCGTCTTCATCGCCCCTGGTCGTTCCTTTGCCAATGTCTGTCGCGGCCAATGTCGATCCGGAAGAAGCGCTGGTGGCCGCGACTTCCAGTTGCCACATGCTGTTCTTTCTCAGCATTGCAGCCGAACACGGCTTTGTCGTCGACAGCTATGTCGACCGCGCGTCGGGCATCATGGAAAAAAACAGCGAAGGCAAGATTGCGATGACGCGCATCACATTGCGCCCCGAAGTGGCCTTCAGCGGCGAGCGCCTGCCGTCAGCCGAAGAGATCGAGCACATCCATCACGAATCTCATGAACAGTGCTTCATCGCAAATTCGCTGAAAACAGAGATCGTCGTCGAGCCCGCCGCATAGAAGGAGCAGGTCATGTACGTTCCTGCGCAATTTGAAGAAAAGCGACCTGAGGCGATGCATGCGCTCATGCGCGAACATTCCCTCGGCACGCTGGTGACGCTGGGCGCCGCCGGCCTGAACGCGAACCATATTCCGTTCGAGATCGATCCCGCGCAGGGTGAATGCGGCATCTTGCGCGCGCATGTGGCGCGTACCAATCCTGTCTGGAAGGATGTGTCGGCGGACGTCGAAGCCCTCGTGGTCTTCCATGGCGCGCAGTCCTACATCAGTCCGTCCTGGTATCCGACCAAGGAGAAGGATGGGCGCGCAGTGCCGACCTATAACTACATGGTGGTCCATGCCTACGGCCCGCTTCGGATCATCGAGGATACCTCGTGGATTCGTGCGCAGGTTGACCGTCTCAGCCGGCAGCATGAGACCGACCGCAGCCATCCCTGGCAACTTGGCGATGCGCCCCCGGATTACATAGAGAAATTGCTGAAAGCAATTGTGGGGATTGAAATTCCGATATCCCGGCTTGTCGGCAAGTGGAAGGCCAGCCAGAACCAGCCGGAGGTGAACCGCCAGGGTGTCGAGCGCGGTCTGAGGGAGTTGGGAGATGATGTGTCGCTGGCGATGGCTGCTGCCGTCGCCCGGCGATAATGGCGACACACCGCCGTGCGATACGGCGGTGCGTGTGCTTGGTCAGCGCAGGGCTTCAACCATCTTTTCCAGCTTCACCGCGTCCGCGCAGAACAGGCGGATGCCTTCGGCGAGCTTTTCGGTGCCCATGGCGTCTTCGTTCAGCATCAGGCGGAACGCCTTTTCATCCAGCGTCAGCTTCTGCAGGTCCGAAGCCTTTGCGTCCTCCACGCTGAGCTTGCGCGCAACCGGCGCATCGCTTTCGGACAGCTTCTGCAGCAACTCCGGGCTGATGGTCAGCAGGTCGCAGCCGGCGAGTTCGACGATTTGCGACGTATTGCGGAAGCTTGCACCCATCACTTCGGTCTTGTAGCCGAATTTGCGGTAGTAGTTGAAGATCCGTTTGACCGACTGCACGCCCGGGTCGTCCGCGCCCGTGAATTCCTGACCGGTGGACTTCTTGTACCAGTCATAGATGCGGCCGACGAAGGGGGAAATCAGTTGCACGTTCGCGTCAGCACAGGCGATTGCCTGCGGCAGTGCGAACAGCAGGGTCATGTTGCAGCGGATGCCTTCCTTTTCCAGCACCTGCGCTGCCTGGATGCCTTCCCAGGTCGATGCAATCTTGATAAGCACACGCTCGCGCGGAATGCCGGCGGCTTCGTACAGGGCGATCAGCGCGCGGCCTTTTTCAGTCGTCCCTTGGGTATCGAAGGAGAGGCGGGCGTCGGTCTCGGTCGACACGCGGCCGGGGATCAGCTTCAGGATTTCGAGGCCGAAAGCGATCAGCAGCCGGTCGATGACGTCGCCCGTCGGCAGGCGCGCATTGTCGTGCACAGCCTTTTCCAGCAGGGGTTTGTATTCATCCTTCTGCACCGCCTTCAGGATCAGCGACGGGTTAGTGGTGGCGTCACGCGGTGCGAACGCCTTCATCGACTGGAAATCGCCAGTGTCGGCGACGATGGTGGTGTATTGCTTGAGTTGTTCGAGCTGGGTCATGTCAGGAGTGACGGCGGCAAAAAAGGCCAATGATACCCGGATCGCTGACGTCAACCTATCGACTTGATCAAACTCAATCGCAGACGCGGGCTCAGATTTTTGGTGGATGGCGCAGGAATGAATCGAATTGCATGTCCAGTTTCTGCAAGGCCTTTTGCGCGTTTTGCATCTTCTTGCGGAATTCCGGACCGCGCTTGAGTGCGAGGCCGACCGCGAGGATGTCAATGACCACGAGATGGGCAAGGCGCGCCGAGATCGGGGTGTAGGGGTCGATGTTGAAGCTGAGGTCGATCGGCACCAGCACCGTTGCTTCTTCGGCAAGCGGCGTGCCGCTCGGTGTGAGCGCAATGACATCGGCCCCGACCCTGCGCGCCAGTTGCACGCTGTGCAGCAGGGCTGTGCTGTTGCCGCGCTGGGAAATGGCAACCACGGCGTCGCCCTTGGTCAACAGTGCGGCCGAGATGGCATGGATATGCGGATCGGCGTAGGCAACCGTATGCACGCCTGAACGGAAGAACTTGTGCTGTGCATCGGCGGCGACGATGCCGGACGTGCCCTGGCCCCAGAATTCGATCTTGCTGGAGCGCGCCAGCACCTCAAGCGCCTTTTCAATTGCAGCCGTCTGCAGGTTGTTGCGCAGGTCAAGCAGTGTGTTGATGGAGCGGCTGCAGATCTTGCTGATCAGGTCGGAGGCGAGGTCGTCCTGCAGCGGCGATTCGTCCCCCTGCGGCAGCGCAAGCGCCAGCGTTTGCGCCAGCTTGAGCTTGAACTCGTGCCAGCCGTCGTAACCCAGAGCGCGGCAGAAGCGCACGACTGTCGGTTCGGACACCTGCGCATTCTTCGCCAGCGCGGTGATGTTGCCGGAGACGGCCAGGTCGGGGTTTTTCAGGACGGCCATGGCCACCTTCTTTTCCGACTTGGACAAGGCGTCGAGCTGGGTCTTGATGGAGTCGAGCAGCATAGATGGATTATCGTTATTTTCGGTGGGGCGGCTGCTTCCTGACCGCGACAGTCGAAGCGGCGCTTACTCTTCCGGCAGTGCTTCTTCCCGCCATTGTAATCCGTCACGCCCGATCAATGCGCTCGCGGCTGCCGGCCCCCAGGTGCCCGAGGCATAGGGCAGCGGCTCGTCGCCTTCCTGTTCCCAGTAGTCGAGGATGGGTTCGACCCATTCCCAGGCCGCTTCCAGTTCGTCGCTGCGCATGAACAGCGTGAGCTGGCCGCGCAGCACGTCGAGCAGCAGGCGCTCGTAGGCGTCCATGCGTGGCATCTTGAAGGTTTCGCGGAAGTCGAGTTCCAGCTCGACGGGGCGCAGGCGCATGCCGTCGCCCGGGGTCTTCGCCATCAGGTTGAGCTCCAGGCCTTCGTCCGGCTGCAGCTGGATGATCAGGCTGTTGGGCTGGAAGCTGCGATTGTGCTGTGCGAAGATGGAATGCGGAATGGACTTGAAGCGCACCACGATTTCGGCAAGCTGGTCGGCCATGCGCTTGCCGGTACGCAGATAGAAGGGGACGCCGGCCCAGCGCCAGGTTTCGATTTCCGCCTTCAGCGCGACATAGGTCTCGGTGCGGGAGTGCGGGTTCGCATTGGGTTCCTTGCGATAGCCGGGCACCGGCGTGCCATGCACATGGCCCGAGCGGTACTGGCCGCGCACCACGTTCTGTGCGATGGTATGCGGGGTGAAGCGCTTGAGCGAACGCAACACCTTCAGCTTTTCGTCACGCACCGCATCCGGCGTGGCGGACACCGGCGGTTCCATCGCCACGATGCAGAGCAGTTGCAGCAGGTGGTTCTGCAGCATGTCGCGCAAGGCACCGGCCGTTTCGTAATAGTCCATGCGGTTGCCGACGCCGAGTTCCTCCGCGATCGTGATCTGCACGTCGGAGATCCATTCGCGGCGCCACAGCGGTTCGAACAGGACGTTGCCGAAGCGCAGGGCGAGCAGGTTCTGTACCGTTTCCTTCCCGAGGTAGTGGTCGATACGGAAGATCTGCGATTCCTTGAAGTAGCGGCCCACCGCGGCGTTGATCTGCTTGGCGGTGGAGAGGTCGCGGCCGAGTGGCTTCTCGAGCACCACGCGGCTTTCCTCGGTCGCCAGGCCGGATTCCGCCAGGTTCTGGCAAATGTCGGCAAACAGGCTGGGTGGCGTGGCCAGGTAGAACACGCGCGTGATCGGCGTGACCGACGGCTCGCGCATCGTCTTTGCGAGTTGCTTGTAGCTGTCCAGGTTGGCGGCGTCGAGCGGCACGTAGTTGATACGTTTGCAGAAGGCGTCCCACACCGCCGGGTCGGGCGAGCCCGAAGCCGTGTGAGGCTTGGCACTGCGGTTGACCTCGGCGAGGAATTCCTCGCGGCTCCATGCATGGCGGCCGACGCAGATGATCTGTGCGGTAGGGGGGATGTCCTTTGCACGCTCACGGTTGTAGAGAGCGGGCAATAATTTGCGCATTGCAAGGTCGCCGCCGCCGCCGAACAGGACCAGGTCAAAATCGGAGAGAGCCATGATGGAAAACGTGTGACAAAACGTGTGACATATGAAACAGCAATAGCATACGCGGAAGACATCGCGTCATCTTCCGCGCGGATAAATTTTCGATGGCAAAGCGCCGCTGCGGTTCGTCTCGACCGGTGAAATTAATCGGACAAGGCCGCGCGCGCCCTTGCAATCAATCCGCTGGTGGAACTGTCATGCGCATCAGGACGCGGCGCGCCGGCAAGTTCGGATTCAATATTCTTGGCCAGAACCTTGCCGAGTTCAACGCCCCATTGGTCGAAACTGTTGATTCCCCATACTGCGCCCTGGACGAATACCTTGTGCTCGTAGAGGGCAATCAGCGCGCCGAGTGTCGACGGCGTCAGCCGGTCCATGAGGATCGTGTTGCTCGGCCGGTTGCCTGGGAACACCCTGTGCGGGAGCAGGGCTTCGATTTTTTCGTCGGAAAGTTTTTGCGCGCGCATTTCCGACCTGACCTCGTCATCTGTCTTGCCGCGCATGAAGGCTTCCGCCTGGGCAAAGCAGTTGGCGAGCAGGACCATGTGGTGTCCTTCCATTTCGTGTGCCGGCTTCAACGCTGCGATGAAGTCCACCGGCGTCACGTCCGTGCCCTGGTGCAAGAGCTGGAAGTAGGCGTGCTGGCCGTTGGTGCCGACGTCGCCCCAGACAATCGGACAGGTGGCCGTCGCGACAGGCGCGCCGTCAATGGTGACGCGCTTGCCGTTGCTCTCCATTTCCAGCTGCTGCAGGTAGGCGGGGAACTGGCCCAGGTCCTGGTGATAAGGCGCGATCGAGAGCGAGCTGCAGCCGAAGAAGTTGCGGTACCAGACACCCAGCATGCCGAGGATGACAGGCATGTTGCACTCCAGCGGTGCAGTCTGGAAATGCTGGTCCATCGCATGGCCGCCGGCCAGGAACTCGGAAAAGGATTCGAAGCCGATTGCCAGCGCCAGCGGCAGGCCGATCGCCGACCACACGGAGTAGCGGCCGCCGACCCAATCCCAGAAGGGAAACATGTTTTCCGGATCGATGCCGAACGCGCGCACCGCCTCGGTATTGGTCGACACTGCGACGAAGTGGCGCGGCAGGTCGGTTTCCGTGTGATGGCGCAGGAACCATGCGCGTGCCGATTCGGCATTCATCATGGTTTCGCGCGTGGTGAAGGTTTTCGAGGCGATAATGAACAGCGTGCTTTCGGGGCGGACCTTGGCCAGCACCGCGTCGAGATCATGGCCATCCACATTGGCGACAAAGTGCAGCGTCAGGCGGGGATGGACGAAGGGGCGCAGCGCGCGGCAAGTCATCTCCGGGCCAAGGTCGGAACCGCCGATACCGATGTTGACGATATCGGTGATCGCCTGACCGGTGCCCCCGGTCCACTGGCCGGAGCGGACACGTTCGGAGAAAGCCTTGATGTGGTCAAGAACGCCATGAACCTCCTGGACAACGTTCTGTCCATCCACAACGAGTGACGCGCCGCGCGGCAGCCGCAAGGCGGTGTGAAGCACTGCGCGGTTCTCGGTAGTGTTGATTTTTTCGCCGGAAAACATCGCGGCGCGTTTCTGTTCGACACCTCGTTCGCGTGCCAGCTGGAACAGCAGTTTCATCGTTGTTTCGTTGACCCTGTTCTTCGAGTAGTCGAGCAGGAGACCGGAGGATTCGATCGAAAAACGGGCAAAGCGGTCGGGCTGTTGAGCGAAGAGGGCGCGCATCTGCCAGTCCTTCGCTTCGGGGAAATGCTTGGAGAGCGCCTGGAAAGCCGGCGCGTCGGTCAGGTTTTGGGATTGCATATCAATTGCGGTCCGGGGAAAGTCAATGTGGGTAGAACGTCAATTTGTCCAACTATACAACATATTCAAGTAAATTCACTACAAATATTTTGTCAAGCTGATCTTTCCTTGCGAAATCTCAGTGCCGCCTGTTGGGGCTTAGTCTATTCGCGGAAATGGTAATGGCGTGCGCATTTCTGCGCCAGCGCGCGAATAGCAGTTTCCGGTAGGCGCGGTGAAAATATTTGTAGTAAAATTACGAAATGCCAGCCAAGGATAGCATCATGCCTCTTCATCCCGTACTCGCCTCCACAACCGACCGCATCATCAAACGCAGCCGGCCGTACCGCTCGGCCTATCTCGCCCGCGTGGACGCGGCGCGCCTGAAAGGTGTGCAGCGCAGCGCGCTTGCCTGCACGAACCTTGCGCATGGTTTTGCGGCCTTTCCAGCCAATGACAAACTCAGGCTCAAGGAGCAGAGGGCGCCTTCGGTCGCGATTGTTTCCGCCTATAACGACATGCTATCCGCGCATCAGCCGTTCGAGCGTTTCCCTGGAATTATCAAGGAAGCGGTACGCGCCGTTGGCGGTGTCGCCCAGTTCGCAGGCGGCACGCCGGCGATGTGTGATGGCGTGACGCAGGGGCAGCCGGGGATGGAGTTGTCCCTGTTTTCGCGCGATGCCATTGCTATGGCGACGGCAATTGCGTTGTCGCATAACATGTTCGATGCCGCGGTCTACCTCGGCGTCTGCGACAAGATCGTGCCTGGCCTGCTGATCGGCGCGCTGCACTTTGGCCATATCCCCGCCGTGTTCGTGCCGGCCGGGCCGATGACGACGGGCATTTCCAATTCCGAGAAGGCCAAGGTCCGTCAGCTCTACGCACAGGGCAAGGTGGGCAGGGAAGAACTGCTGGAGTCCGAAGCGCAGTCCTATCACGGGCCTGGCACCTGCACCTTCTACGGTACGGCCAACAGCAATCAGATGCTGATGGAAGTCATGGGCCTGCACATGCCCGCCTCCGCATTCGTCACGCCCAATACGCCGCTGCGCGACGCGCTGACGGCAGCCGGGGCACGGCGCGCGGTCGAGATCAGCGCCCAGGGCAAAGAGTACATTCCGGTCGGCCACGTCGTCGACGAGAAGGCGATCGTCAACGCAATCGTCGCGTTGCTCGCGACAGGCGGCTCAACCAACCACACGCTGCACCTGATTGCGATGGCAAAGGCTGCCGGCATCGTCATCGATTGGAACGATTTCGATGCGCTGTCGTCGGTGGTTCCCTCGCTGACCCGTATCTACCCGAACGGCGAGGCCGACGTGAACCATTTCCATGCGGCCGGCGGCACCGGATTCGTGATTCGCGAACTGCTCGATGCGGGCCTGCTGCATGAAGACGTGACGACGGTGATGGGCAAGGGCTTGCGCAGCCACTGCACCGAGCCCTTCCTGCAGGGGGAGGAGGTAGTGTGGCGCCCGGCAGCCGCGGAGAGCGGCGACCTGAACGTGCTGCGTCCGGTTGCGGAACCATTTTCGCGGGACGGCGGCCTGCGCCTGATGTCGGGCAACCTGGGACGCGCCGTCGTCAAGGTGTCGGCAGTCAAACCGCAGCATCGCGTGGTGGAAGCGCCTGCCATCGTGTTCAATTCGCAGGAAGATTTCATGCACGCCTACAAGGAGGGCAGGCTGGACCGTGACTTCGTTGCGGTGGTGCGCTACCAGGGCCCGCGCGCCAACGGCATGCCGGAACTGCACGCGCTGACGCCGGCGCTGGCGAACCTGCAGGACGCGGGGCGGCGTGTTGCCCTGGTCACCGATGGCCGCATGTCTGGCGCGTCGGGCAAGGTGCCCGCGGCTATCCACGTGTCGCCGGAAGTGCTCGCAGGCGGGCCTCTCGGCCGCGTGCGTGACGGCGACATGATTCGGCTCGATGCGAACAGCGGCGAGCTTCAGGCGCTGGTGCCGGAGGCGGAATGGAATGTGCGCGGCATCGAGCCGGCTGATCTGTCTGCCAGCCATGTCGGCATGGGGCGCGAACTGTTTGCCGTATTCCGCAGTTCGGTCAGCACCGCGGAGGAGGGCGGCGCGACGTTCGACCTGCCGCCGCCGCTGCACCTGCCGCAGGAACAGGACAATCCGCTCGCCGTTCCCGAAGACCAATCGTTCTCGGACGAGGATTCGCTCGTCACCCGCAAATAAGAAAGTTCACCATGACACTACTCGACATCATGCGCGCCTCGCCGGTCATCCCGGTGATTGCCATCGACAACCTGGAACACGCCGTCCCGCTTGCGAAAGCGCTGGTCGCTGGCGGCATCCGGGTGCTGGAGGTAACGCTGCGCACCGAACATGGCATTCCCGCCATCCGGGCGATTGCGAAGGAAGTCCCGGATGCGATCGTCGGGGTGGGAACGCTCACGCAACCGGATGAACTCGGCGCAGCCCGCGACGCAGGTGCAGTGTTCGGCGTGTCGCCGGGGCTGACGCCAAGCCTGGTGGATGCTGCGCGGCTATCCGGCCTGCCCTTGCTGCCCGGCGTGATGACGCCATCCGAGGTCATGGCTGCGCGGGAGGCTGGATTCCGGCAACTGAAACTGTTCCCTGCTGTCCCGGCGGGCGGTGTGGGCATGCTCAACGCGATCGCGGGGCCATTGCCCGATGTTACGTTCTGCCCGACCGGGGGCATTTCTCAGGAAACAGCACCGCAATTCCTGGCGTGCAAGAACGTCGCCTGCATCGGCGGCTCATGGTTGACGCCGAAGGATGCGCTGAAAGCGGGGGACTGGGCGAGGATTACTGAATTGGCGCGTGCGGCGGCGGCATTGCGCGCGGCGTGACAGCAGGCTATTCGGACTTCTTCTTGTCGCTGTACATGACCACGCAGTTGCGCCCCGAGCGCTTGGCCTGGTACAGCGCGCGGTCGGCCGCGTGGATGAGCGTGCCGGTCTTGGAAAGGTGTTCCGGCACCAGCGTGCTCACGCCGAGGCTGGCGGTGACGAACTTGGCGACGCTGGAATAGGCGTGCTCGATCTGCAGTCCTTCGATTTCAGCGCGCATCGCCTCGGCGATCTGTATCGCTCCGTCTTCGTTGGTATCGGGCAGCACCACGGTAAATTCTTCTCCGCCATAGCGCGCGACGAGATCGCGTGAGCGGTTCAGCACACTGCTCAATGCGCCGGCAATCTGCACCAGACACTGGTCACCGTGCTGGTGGCCGTAGTTGTCGTTGTAGTCCTTGAAATAATCGACGTCGATCATGATCAGGGACAGCGGCGCAGCGTTGCGCTTGGCGCGGCGGAATTCGTCGTCGAGATGCAGGTCGAATCGCCGCCGGTTCGCGATGCCCGTCAGACCGTCGACCAGCGTCTGCGATTCCAGTTCGGATGCAAGTTCGCGCAGTTTCCTTTCTCGCGATACGGCCATGCTGACGTCCGTAATCTGGACGACGCAGTGGCGGGGCAGGCTGTCGATTTCCAGCGGCATCACATGCACGGCTTGCTGCATGCGGATGCGGTTGGTAGCGTCCGCTGCGTTGGCGTACAAGGGAAAAGGCGCCTTATTGAGCGTCTGCGAGAGCAGCGAGGCAAAGTTGTCTTCCAGCGCGGCGCAGAGGGCGACGTGCGTCCGCCCATTGACCATATCGGGAAATACGTCTGCAAAGGATTGGCCCAGGATGCTCGGCGCCGAACGCTGCGAGTGCTGTTCCATCCACTGGTTCCACAGCACGATGCGCTGATTCTCATCGAAAACGATGATGCCGGCACGCACCGTCTTCAATACTCCTTGTAGCAAGCCGAGCTGCATCGTTAACCCATCAGTCTTGCCAGGTAGTCATCGATGTAGCGCTGCAGATCCTGCAGCGCCGGCATGTCGAGCAGGAATGCGACGTAACCGTAGATATGGTGGCGCTCGATGTTGAAATCGATCTTCAGTGTGAGCACGACGCCGTCCCATTCTTTGCCGGACAGGCCAAGAATGTCGTCACCGGTGCCTGCATGGTAGGTCGGCAGCGATCCCTGCAGTTCTTTGCCGGCGGCATTGGCAAACGCGCCCATGCAGGAATTGAGGATGATATTGCCGATCTCGCTCATCGCCTCCTGTTCCATCTCGCTGAGCTCTTCGAGGGAGAGGCTCTGGCCGACCATCAGGCGAACGATCTCCAGGCTTTTCTCTTCCGGGAACATGAGGAAGGCTTCGGTGTGGAAGGCGCCTTCGAAGTGCTGCGCGACGGCGGAGATGCGGCGTCCTTCGGCGCTGCCCAGCGTCCTGGCAACTTCAGCGCGGCTCTGGAAGGTGATCATGGGCACCGACATGGAAACCTCTTCACCGACAATGCGGCTCATCGCCGCGGCCGCCCGGCCGACACCGAGGTTGAAGATTTCAACCAAGGCGTCGTGCTGAAGTTCGGAGAGCTGGAACATTACTGGTTCTCGAAAACGGCGATGATCCGGTCGATACAAGCTTCGGTAATCGGTTTTTCCGCAAAGCCGATCCCGAGCGCATTCGCCTTCTCGCGGGTGGCGTCCTGCACGTTCGCGGTCAGCAGCGTGATGTGCGCAGTCGGGCACTTTGCCTGGATCTTCTCGACCGCGGCCAGTCCGCCCATGCCGGGCATGTTCAGGTCGAGCAGGATGAGATCGGGAGTAATGGTTTGCAGCTTGTCGATCGCTTCTTCGCCGCTGGCTGCCTCAGCGATGGTCCAATCGGGGTGCCGATTGAGGATGTACTGCTTCGATAGCAAGCGGGATACCTTGCTATCGTCTACGACGAGTGCGGTTGTCATTTTTGCATCGCTCTAGTGATATGAAAGCAAAATAATGCTTTGGGGTAAGTCTACCATCCGATTGCTCGTCACCGAGCGTTTCAAAAGAGAAAAAATCCGCTTGGACGACACCGTAGCGCTTTAAAATATCGGCTTCCTTTGACCTTGCAATGCACCATGACCCAAGACGAAATGAAACAGGCGGTTGCCCGTGCCGCCATCGAGTATGTGCCGAGCGGCGAAATCATCGGCGTCGGCACCGGTTCCACCGCGAACTTCTTCATTGACGAACTCGGAAAGATCAAGGACCGCATCAAGGGTGCGGTAGCGTCGTCCGAAGCGACCGCCGAGCGCCTGAGATCGCACGGCATTCCGGTGTTCGACCTGAATGCCGTGGACGCCATGTCGGTCTACATCGACGGCGCCGACGAAATCACGGCCAAGGGTGCGATGATCAAGGGCGGCGGCGCGGCCCTGACCCGCGAAAAGATCGTGGCGTCGGTTGCGGACAAGTTCGTGTGCATCGCTGACGGTTCCAAGCTGGTCGACATGCTCGGCGCCTTCCCGCTGCCGGTCGAGGTCATCCCGATGGCACAGGCCGTCGTGGCGCGCAAGCTGAAAATCTTCGGCGGCGAACCGCGCCTGCGCATGAAGGACGGCCAGCCGCTGCTGACCGACAACGGCTGCATGATTCTGGACGTGGTGGGGCTGAAGATTGCCGATCCCGCCGGCCTGGAGGCGCAGATCAACAATATCCCCGGCGTGGTGACGGTCGGTTTGTTCGCGCAACGCGGCGCCGATGTCGCGTTGCTTGGAACGACGGAAGGTGTGAAAAAGTTGGCGTTCTGATAGCGTCCAGTCTTTCAACGCAAAAAAGCCCGCTGAAATGAATCAGCGGGCTTTTTGTTTTGACAAGCTCCGGAAGTCTTATTCCGACGGTGGTACGTAGCCGGTTGCGACGTCGGCGCCGGAACCGAAGAAATGGTTTTCCATCTGCGTTGCCAGGTACTTGCGCGCACGTGCGTCGGCGAGGTTCAGGCGGTTTTCGTTGACCAGCATGGTCTGATGCTTCAGCCAGCCGGCCCATGCTTCCTTGGACACGTTTTCGTAAATGCGCTTGCCGAGCTCCCCGGGATACGGCGGGAAGTCCAGACCTTCGGCTTCCTTGTTCAGCTTGATGCAGTGGACCGTGCGGGCCATGTTCTACTCCTTGTTTATCTGAGGTTTGCTGCCATATTGGAGGCAGCATCCGGTTCTAAAGTTGCTTTTACAGTTGCTTGATCAGTACCTGCGACTTGCGTTGCCAGTTGTACATGTGCTGCCTGTCCTTCGGCAGGTCGTCCACCGTAGCGTGCACGAAGCCGCGCTTGAGGAACCAGTGCGCGGTGCGGGTGGTCAGGACGAACAGCTTGTTGAAACCGGCGGCACGTGCGCGGTTCTCCATGTGCTTGAGAATGCGCTCGCCGTCGCCCTGGCTTTGCACTTCCGGGTTCACCGTCAGGCAAGCCATCTCGGCCATTTTTTCCTTCGGGAACGGATACAGCGCGGCGCAGCCGAAGATCACGCCGTCGTGCTCGATCACCGAGAAGTATTCGATCTCGCGCTCGATCAGCTCGCGGCCGCGCTTGACCAGGGTGCCGTCGGCCTCCAGAGGTTCGATCAGCTTGAGGATGCCGCCGACGTCTTCAATGGTGGCTTCGCGCAGGGTTTCCAGGTTCTCGGTGCTCACCATGGTGCCGACGCCGTCGTGCGTAAAGATTTCCAGCATGGCCGAGCCGTCCATCTCGAACGGCACGATGTGGGCACGCGGTACACCGGCGCGCGACGCCTTCACGCAAGCCTGCAGGTAGAAGGCGGAGTCCGGCGGCAGGCAGCTGCTCTTGAGCAGCGCATCGGCCTGCGCGGCCGTCAGCTCGCGCACGTCGCGGCCTTCTGCGTCGGACATCAACGGCGTTTCGGTGATGAAGATCAGTTTGTCGGCACGCAGGGCGGTGGCTGCGGCGACGGCGACGTCTTCCATCGCCAGGTTGAACGCTTCGCCGGTGGGCGAGAAGCCGAGCGGCGACAGCAGGACCAGCCCGCCGGCACTTAAGATCGGATGGATGGTCTCAAAGGCAATCTTGCGCGCCATGCCAGTGAATTCCAGGTCGACCCCGTCGATCACGCCGATCGGCCGCGCGGTGACGAAATTGCCCGAAATGATACGGATGGCCGAATGCGCCATCGGCGTGTTCGGCAAACCCTGGCTGAAAGCCGCTTCGATGTCCAGGCGCAGTTCGCCGGCGGCTTCCTTCACGCACTCCATCGCCGCGGCGTCCGTGATCCGCAGTCCGTTGTGGTAGCGCGCGGTCAGGTTGCGCAGCGCGAGCTGTTCCTCGACCTGCGGGCGCGAGCCGTGGACGATGACGACCTTGATGCCCATGGCGTGCAACAAGGACAAGTCCTGGGCCAGCACCGGCAGGGCGCCTGACATCACCAGTTCGCCCGGGAAGGCGACCACGAAGGTCTTTCCCCGGAAGGCGTGGATGTAGGGCGCGACCGAGCGCAGCCACTGAACGAATTGAATAGGGTTTTCCATGACGCGCATTATAATTCGCCCCGATATGTCTGCACCCGAACACGTCCAAAAAAGTCCCCCGAAGCCCCGTCGCACGGAGGGAAGGCCCGCCGAGTCCGTCGTCCGCAACCCCTTGCCGCCGATTACCTTCCCCGAAGAGCTGCCCGTCTCGGGCAGGCGCAAGGAAATTGCCGACGCGCTGCGTGCGCACCAGGTCATCATCGTCAGCGGCGAAACCGGCTCGGGCAAGACGACCCAGCTGCCGAAGATCTGCCTCGAGCTGGGTCGCGGCCAGAAGGGCCTGATCGGCCACACGCAGCCCCGCCGGATCGCCGCGTCCTCGACCGCCAAGCGCATCGCGCAGGAGCTCGGGACGCCGCTGGGCGAGCATGTGGGTTTCAAGGTGCGTTTTACCGACACGCTGTCGAAGGGGGCGTCGGTCAAACTGATGACCGACGGCATCCTGCTCGCCGAAACGCAGACCGACCCGCTGCTCCGGCAATACGACACCATCATCATCGACGAGGCGCACGAGCGCAGCCTCAACATCGACTTCCTGCTCGGCTACCTGAAGCAGTTGATGCCGAAGCGGCCGGACCTGAAGGTGATCATCACTTCGGCGACCATCGATGCCGACCGTTTCGCGCGCCATTTCGCCAGGGGCGACAAGCCCGCTCCGGTGATTGAAGTATCCGGCCGGCTGTACCCGGTCGAGGTGCGTTATCGCCCGGTCGAACCGTCGGACAAGGGCGATGGCAAACCGTCTGCGCAGAAGGAGCAGCGCGACTTGATGGACGCCGTCGTTGATGCGGTCGACGAACTTGCGCGAATCGGGCCGGGCGATGTGCTGGTCTTTCTTCCCGGCGAGCGCGAAATCCGCGATGCCGCCGAGGCGCTGCGCAAGCATCACCCTCCGCATGTCGAAATCCTGCCCCTGTTTGCCCGCCTGTCGGTGCAGGAGCAGGAGCGCGTGTTCAAGACCTCGAATGCGCGCCGTATCGTGCTGGCGACGAACGTGGCCGAGACCTCGTTGACGGTGCCGGGCATTCGCTACGTGGTCGATACCGGCCTGGCGCGCGTCAAGCGTTACAGCTATCGCAACAAGGTCGAGCAGTTGCAGATCGAGCCGGTCGCGCAGTCCGCGGCGAACCAGCGCGCCGGCCGATGCGGCCGCGTTGCGGCCGGTGTGTGCATCCGGCTGTACGACGAACAGGATTTCCTGCAGCGACCGAAGTTTTCCGATCCGGAGATCCTGCGCTCGTCGCTGGCGGCGGTGATCCTGCGGATGAAGTCGCTGCGACTGACCGATGTCGAGACCTTCCCGTTCATCGAACCGCCCATGGGCCGCGCGATTGCGGATGGCTACCAATTGCTGCAAGAACTTGGCTCGGTGGACGATGCCAACCAGCTGACGGCCTTGGGCCGGCAACTCGCCAAGCTCCCGCTCGACCCGCGCGTCGGCCGCATGATTCTTGCCGCGCGCGACAACGCGGCGCTGACGGAAGTGCTGATCATTGCCGCCGCCTTGTCCGTGCAGGATCCCCGCGACCGCCCGATGGAGGCGCAGGATGCGGCGGACAATGCGCACAAGAAGTTTGCGGACGAAAGATCCGAATTCCTCAGCTACCTGAAAATCTGGAAGTGGTTCGAGGATGCGATCGAGCACAAGAAGTCCAACAAGCAGCTGATGGAAAGCTGTCGCGCGAACTTCCTGTCGCAACTGCGCCTGCGCGAATGGCGCGACGTGCATTCCCAATTGCTGACGCTGGTGCGCGAGCAGGGCTGGCGGCTGAACGAGGCACCTGCGACCTACGAACAGTTGCATACCGCGCTGCTCACCGGTCTGCTGGGCAACGTCGGTTACAAGGTGGATGACGAGCAGCATTACCTGGGTGCACGCGGGATCAGGTTCTACATCTGGCCCGGCTCGTATCTTGCCAAGAAGGCGGGGCGATGGGTCATGGGGGCGGAACTGGTCGACACGACGCGTCTCTATGCACGCTGCATTGCGCAGATCCAGCCCGAATGGCTGGAGCGGGTGGGCGGACACCTGCTGAAGAAATCCTACGGCGACCCGCGCTGGGAAAAGCGGACCGCGCAGGTATCGGCATTTGAGCGCGCCACCTTGTACGGTCTGGTGGTCTACAGCCAGCGCAGGATCAACTATGGCCTGATCAATCCGAAAGAGGCGCGCGAGATTTTCATTCGCGGCGCGCTGGTCGCCGGCGAATTCGACACGCGTGCACCGTTCCTTGCGCACAACCAAAAACTGGTACGAGAGATCGAAAACCTCGAGCACAAGTCGCGCCGCCTCGACGTGCTGGTGGACGAGGAATTGATCGCTGCCTTCTACGACAAGCTGATCCCGCAGGACATCCATACAGGTATCGCCTTCGAGAAATGGCTGAAGGACGCGACGGCCAAGAACCCGAAGCTGCTGCATCTCAACCGCGACGACCTGATGCGGCACGAGGCGGCTGGCGTGACGACGGACCTGTTCCCGAAGACGATGAACGTGGCTGGCGTGGCGATGACGCTCACCTACCACTTCGAACCCGGCAGTCCGCGCGACGGCGTGACGCTGGCGATTCCGCTGTACGCGCTGAACCAGGTATCCGCCGATCGCTGCGAATGGCTCGTTCCCGGCATGCTGAAGGAGAAGGTGCACCTGCTGCTGAAGTCGCTGCCGCAGAAGCTGCGTCGTCACTGCGTGCCGTTACCGGACTATGCTGCGGGCTTTTGCGAACGCGCCGAATTCGGCAAGGGCAACCTGATTGACGCGGTGATCGCCGATGTGCGCGAACAGACCGGCGTCACGGTCAAGACCACCGATTTCAAGCTGGAGACCTTGCCGGCGCACCACTTCATGAATTTCAAGGTCATCGATGAGCACGGCAGGCAACTGGAGATGGGGCGCAACCTGTCCTCGCTGCAGGCCGAGTTTGGCGGACAGGCGCGCGAGCAGTTCCAGAAGCTTGCTGAGAAGACCGCGATTGCACCGGCGGAGGCCGCAGAAAAGGAAACGGCACGCACCGCACCGGCTGCATCCGGCGGTTCTGTTGCGGAGTACCAGAACCTGACGACCTGGACCTTCGATGAACTGCCCGAGCTGCTCGAAATCCAGCAAGGCAAGCAGACGCTGATCGGCTTCCCGGCGCTGGTGGACAAGTTGACGCATTGCGACCTCGAAGTGTTCGACGATCCGGCGGAGGCGGCGCGCGTGCACCGCATCGGCCTGCGCCGCCTGTTCTCGCTGCAACTGAAAGAGCAGCTGAAGTACCTGGAAAAAAACATTCCCAACCTGCAGCAAATGGGCATGCAGTTCATGTCGCTTGGTACGCAGGAGGAATTGCGCGACCAGATCATCCAGGCCGGACTGGAGCGCGCCTGCCTGCAGGACCCGCTGCCGAAGAACGCGGAGGAGTTCAACCAGCGCAAGGACGACGGCAAGAGCCGCCTCGGCCTGCTCGTGAACGAGATCGCGCGGCTCGCTGCGCAAGTCCTGGCCGAGTACTACACCTTGCCCAAGAAGCTGCAGGGTGCGAAGGCGCATGCGCAGAGCGCGGCCGACATGCAGGCGCAGCTGCAGGCACTGGTCGGCAAGCGCTTCATTGCCGACAACGATTACACGCAGTTGTCGCATTTTCCGCGCTATCTCAAGGCGATCAACGTGCGGCTGGAGAAGCTGCGTGCCGACCCGGCCCGTGATACGCGTTTGATGGCGGAGTGGTCGCAGGTCGCCATGCCCTGGCAGCGGGCATTGAAGGACAGGCAGAAGAGCGCCGACCCGAAGATGACCGAATTCCGCTGGCTGCTCGAAGAGCTGCGCGTGTCTCTCTTCGCGCAGGAGCTGCGCACCCCGATGCCGGTATCGGTGAAGCGCCTGCAGAAGGTCTGGGAGTCCATGCAACGCTGATCCGTTATGATGCAAATTCACCTTTAGCGGAACTTGCAAACTGGAATGGATAGCACCGATCTCGAAGTCCTGAAAGCCTGCGACGAATGGCTCGCGCAGGGACGCCGCTGCGAACTGGTTACCGTCGTCAAGACCTGGGGCGCGAGTCCTCGGCCGGCCGGTGCAATGCTGGCCATGTGCGAGGACGGCAGGGTGATCGGATCGGTGTCCGGCGGATGCGTTGAGGATGACCTGATCGAGCGCGTGCGAAGCGAAGGCATGAAGCGCGCCCGGCCGGAGCTCGTCACCTACGGGATCACCGCCGAGGAAGCGCACCGTTTCGGCTTGCCCTGCGGCGGCACGCTGCAGGTCGTGATCGAGCCCTTGTCTTCAACCAGCCGCATCTCCGAACTGCTGCAGCGCGTGGCACGACATGAACTGGTGTCGCGCGTCCTTGATTTGTCCTCGGGCGAGGTCGAACTGTTCCCCGGAAATCCGGACGACCAGGTGCAAGTCGCCGATGGAAGACTGTCCACACTCTATGGACCGCGTTGGCGCCTGCTGATCATCGGCGCAGGCCAGTTGTCCGGTTTTCTCGCGCAGGTCGCCACCGGTATGGACTACCAGGTTCTTGTCTGCGACCCGCGCGAGGAATACCGAGCGACCTGGCACATCCCGGGCGTACACGTTGTGCATGCGATGCCGGACGACTTCATCATCGAGCAGAAACCGGACAGCCGGTGTGCTGTCGTGGCATTGACCCATGATCCCAAGCTGGACGACCTCGCGCTGATGGAAGCGCTCAAGTCGGATGCTTTCTATGTCGGCGCCATCGGCTCGCGTATCAATAACGCCAGGCGGCGCGAGCGGCTCAAGCAGTTCGACCTGACGGATGAGCAGGTGGCGCGACTGCACGGCCCGATCGGCCTGCACATCGGCAGCCGCGTGCCGCCGGAGATCGCCATTTCCATCCTCGCCGAAATGACTGCCGTCAAGAACGGTATCCCGCTCGCGGACAAGAGCCAGCGCAAGGCGGACATTTCCTGATCGCATGTTTCATAAGACAATTGCCCTTCGATTGACATTGTTCAATTGATAACTTTTACCCGCCGATATAGTGGCCTTGTAGAACTTCAACCAACAGGGGGAAGGGAATGCAAGAACAAACCACTTCGGCTGCCGGTGCACTGCGCGGAGGACGCGCATGAGGCATGTCATCATTGGCAACGGACCTGCGGGCGTCATCGCCGCTGAAACGATACGCAAGAATGCGCCCGACGACGACATCGTCATGATCGGCGACGAAGCGGAGCCGCCGTACTCGCGGATGGCCATCCCGCATCTCCTGGCGTGCAATATCAATGAGGCAGGCACTTACCTGCGACGGGACAGGGATTATTTTTCGCGCCTGCAGGTTACCCAGGTCCAGGGCCGTGCAGCCCATGTCAGCAGCCGCACGCGTACCGTCAAGATGGAGGACGGCAGCGCCATCGAGTTCGACAAGCTCCTGATCGCCAGCGGCGCCTCGCCGCGCATTCCGGTCATTCCCGGCGTCGACTTCCCCGGCGTGCACGCCTGCTGGACGCTTGAAGACGCCCGGCGCATCCAGCGCCTGGCTCCTCCGGGGGCGCGCGTCGTCCTTATCGGCGCCGGCTTCATCGGCTGCATCGTCATGGAAGCACTGCTCGCCCGCGGCGTCGAACTGACCGTCGTTGAACGGCGCGACCGCATGCTGCCCAACATGATGGGAAAACAAGCGGGCAACCTCGTGCAGCGCTGGTGCGAGAAGAAGGGCGTGAGGGTCTATACCTCGACCAGGGTGGTTGCGATCGGCAGTGCCGAGCTTTCGGGTACGACGTCGCCACGCGTAGTGCGTCTTTCGAACCGCGAGCAACTGCTTGCCGACCTGGTCGTGTACTCGGTCGGGACGATGCCGAACGTGTCCTTCCTGAAGGGCAGCGGCATTCGCTGCCTGCAGGGGGTCGTGGTCGATTCTTCCATGCAGACCAATGTGCCCGGCGTGTATGCGGCCGGCGACTGCGCGGAAAGCTTCGACAACGTGGCCGGGCGCACCATTATCTCCGGCGTGCAGCCGAACGCCGCCGACCAGGCCTACTGCGCCGCGTTGAACATGACCGGCCGGCACGCCTTCCAGCGCGGCGTGCGGCAGATCGACGTGGTCGACACGATGGGGCTGATCTCCTCATCGTTCGGCAACTGGCAGGGCGTGCGTGGCGGGCAGTGGGTGGAGATGGCGGACGAGCGAACCTTCAAATACCTTCGCCTCGAGTTCTTCAAGGATGTGCTCATCGGCTGCAACGCCGTGGGTGTGACGGAGCATGCGACCGTCTTCCGCAGCCTGATCCAGAACCACGTGCACCTGGGCGAGTGGAAGGACCGCTTGCTGCAGGATCCGACCCGGCTCAAGGATGCCTACACCGCCTGCGTGGAGCAGCAATACGTGGACGAGGCGTCGTGGTTCTACCAGCCCATGGACCGGCAGCCGGAAGTCTTCCGGCAGGCTGTCTAGTCATTTCAACAACAACATCGGATTACAAACCTGATCCAGGTCAATTCCGTATGGGCGGCCGCCAAGTTTGGTGGCCGTCCCGTTGTTTTCGCGTAAAATCGCGGGAATTCGCCGCTAGAAGACGTTTCATCGTCGTGGCGAAGCCCTGCAATCCCTTACCCTCCGCGAAGACAATGAGCATTAAATCCGACAAGTGGATCCGCCGCATGGCCGAAGAGCACGGCATGATCGAACCGTTCGAATCCGGCCAGGTGCGCCACGTCGACGGCCAGAAGATCGTCAGCTACGGCACGTCCTCGTACGGCTACGATATCCGCTGTGCCGATGAATTCAAGATCTTCACCAACATCAACAGCACCATCGTCGACCCGAAGAACTTCGATGAGAAGTCCTTCGTCGACTTCAAGGGCGATGTGTGCATCATCCCGCCGAATTCCTTCGCGCTCGCACGCACGGTCGAATACTTCCGCATCCCGCGCACCGTCCTGACCATCTGCCTCGGCAAGTCCACCTACGCGCGCTGCGGCATCATCGTCAACGTGACGCCATTCGAGCCGGAGTGGGAAGGCTATGTGACGCTGGAGTTCTCCAACACCACGCCGCTGCCTGCGAAGATTTACGCCGGAGAAGGTTGTGCGCAAGTGCTCTTCTTCGAGAGCGACGAAGTGTGTGAAACCTCGTACAAGGACCGCGGCGGCAAGTACCAGGGCCAGCGCGGTGTGACCCTGCCGAAGACCTGAGCCGGGCGATCGCAGGGACGGGTTTTTCCGAATTTTCTTCGGGAAATGCTGCCATAGAATGAGGAATGCCTGCCCTGCATGTGAGGGCGGGCCATTCCGCAAGGCGCCCCTGATGTCCTTCGACTACCAGCACATCCTCGATACCATCCACGATGAAGTCCGGCCGCTTCTGCGGCAAGGGCACGTCGCCAGCTATATCCCCGAACTGTCCAAGGTTTCGCCCGACCAATTCGGCATGGCGGTGTACTGCCTCGACGGCCGTACCTACGCGACCGGCGCCGCGGATGTGAAGTTTTCCCTGCAGAGCGTGACCAAGCTGTTCGCCCTCGCGCTGGCGTTTTCGCGCGAAGGCGATGAGATCTGGAAACGCGTCGGACGCGAGCCGTCCGGCAATCCATTCAACTCGCTGGTGCAGCTGGAATACGAACGCGGCAAGCCGCGTAACCCCTTCATCAATGCCGGCGCACTCGTCGTCACCGACATCCTTGCCTCGCGCTTCGTGCAACCCGATATCGCCGTCCTCCAGTTCGCGCGCATGCTGGCAGACGAGCAGGGCATCGACTTCGATATCACCGTGGCGGAGTCGGAGCAAAAGACCGCGAATCGCAACAGCGCCATCGCCTACTTCATGAAGGACTTCGGCAACCTGCACAATCCGGTCAATGCGGTGATCCACAGCTATTGCCGGCAGTGCTCGATCACGATGACCTGCGCGGAACTGGCGAAGGCCGGCAGCTTCCTCGCCAACCACGGCACCATTCCCTGGAACGGCACGCAGATCCTCGGCCTTAGCCCAGCCAAGCGCCTCAATGCACTGATGCTTACCTGCGGCACCTACGACGCGGCCGGCGACTTCGCGTTTCGTGTCGGCCTGCCGGCCAAGAGCGGTGTCGGTGGCGGCATTCTCGCCCTGCTGCCGGGCGAAGCCTCGGTGGCCGTCTGGTCGCCCGGACTCGATGCGACGGGCAACTCGCTGGCCGGTACCTACGCGCTGGAACGCTTCACGACTCTTACATCACGCTCCATATTCTGATCGGGCAAAAAAATCCCTCCCCCTTTGCAGGGGGAGGGGCAGGTAAGGGGTAGGGTGTTTGCTATACAGCCGCAGTACTTCAACCACCCTGCCCCCAACCCAAACCCCCCATTACGGGGAGGAGGCCCACCTAAGGAGCTTTGAAATCGTCGTCATGCCATGAATCCCAGGACATCAGTAACAGAAGAGCACTTGCCGCCAGTGCCGCGCGCATGCTCGTGTGCCGCATGGATTGTTCTCCCTTTTTCTGGCAGCGGGGTTAGTTTGTAATCTTGGAAATGATGATGCGCGGAAATATGCTCAACGTATGTTTCTCAAATGCGATAGCTGTTGCCAAATGTAAATTCCGTCAACGAGGCGAGGAGAATGCCACGTGGAATCGTTGTCGTTTTGCCAGCACAAACAACGATTCGTGCCAGGAGAGAATCAGAAGCTGTTACGCAAGGGCGGGATGGGACAAATTTGGGAAGCCGGGGGAATAATCCGGCGACTGAAGGGCGGCTCCGTGCTGGCAAAGCAAAGTTGTCAGGAAGGGCAATGACGCCACGGACGAGGCGGAGTACCATCGTCGCATTGCCGACGGAGAACATTCCTATGGATACTGCACAGATTTTTTCGATCGCCCTCGCTATTGTCGCCGGCGCAATCCTCGTCTATGGAATGGGCTATTACAGCGGGAAGCTGTTCGGTTACCGCCAGGGACTCAATAAAGGTACGAGGCTGTCGGGCCAGGTGCAGCACCTGAAAGGCATGACGGACGGTTACGTGATGGCGTTGCAGCATACGCCTGAGCAACGCAATGAGTATATGAACAACGTGCTGCTGCAGACCGGCGCGATGACGTCTGCCGGGATCGAAGCCGAACGTCAGCGTCGCTTCCGGATCCGAATGGAAGCTTGAACGCGGTGATATTGCCGCAGCAGGGAAAGGGCCACGCCGCGGCGTGGCCCTTTCATGTCAGAGGTCGCTGACGACGCGTGTCAGTGAATGCTCGAGGATCCCGATGTTCCTCCACCATAGGGAGAACCCGTCGTCGATCCGGTCGATGGAACGCCTTGCTCCGTCCTCTGTTTCGCGGTGGCCGACATGTCTTCCGCGACACGCTCCGCTTCCTTCTTGGCCGTCTCGGCCACACGCTGCGCCGACTGCTTGAGGGTATCCGCCTGTTCGCGCGCGGTATCCTTCGCGCGATGGAGCAAGTCGTCGCGCACGTTGCCCATCATTTCATTCTCCCGGCGCGTACTCGGGAGCACCGCACCAAGCACCGCCCCGATCGCCAGGCCAACCGCGCCCAGGACAAACGGTTGCTCGTCGATCACCTCGCTGAAGCGGTCCTTGGCGCGCTCGACCTGCGCCTGCGAACGCCGTCCAACCTGGCTCATGCGCGCCTGCGCGCTGCTGGCGGTTTCCTGAAGGCGATGACGGGCGCTCTGGCCTGCCTGTTGCACACGCCCGGTGACCGATGATGCCGTTTCGCTGATGCGCTGTCCGGCACTGCTCGCCGTTTCCTTGATGCTGCTTCTTGCATCGCCGGCCTTCGACACCATGCGTTGCATGATGCCTTCGTCCGCCTCGCCGGCGCCGTAGTCGCGGGCAGCGAGATATTCGCTCTCATCGTATCCCTCATAGTCGCTCTCGGCATACCTGACGGGACGTCGCACTGAGCGCGCATAGCGCCCCGGCGGGGCATATTCCGGTGTCTGGCGGCCGGCGGCCATCAGCCATGCAATGCCGACACCGATAAGGGCAACGGGAATGGGGTTGTCACGTACCGAATTGACGAGGTTCATGCTGAATGCTCCTGGGGGTGTGGACAGTGCATAGTCGACCGCCTGATCCATCATTTCGCTCGGGGACAATTTGTGCTGGATGGCGTCGATCGTGGAAGTGAAATCGGCGCGCGTGCGCTCGATATCGCTCTCGATTTCTTCAGGGCTGCGGTTATCCGTATTCTTCATTAGAGCTTCTCCTGTACTGCGAGCTTATCCCGCTTGAGCGAGTCCATGGTCTTGTGCGGCGTCAACTTGTCCGCGGTGATCTGGGCGCTTCCTCCCTTGAGCAGGGCGAAGCCGCCGCCCGCCACAATGAGGCCGACGATGAGTGGCGCGAGCCACGGGCCGACATTCGGTGGAAGGAGCACTTCAACGCCGCGCACCACTGCCAGCAGGAGGATGAACATGCCTGCCAGCAGAATTGCACCTCCAACGACGATGGAGATCAGGGCTGTCTGTATGTCCGCAATCTTCGAGGACATTTCGGCCCGTGCAAGCGCAATTTCCTGGCGAACAAGGTCAACCATGTCGCGCGTCAGGTCGGAAAACAGCGCGCCCAGCGACTTGTCAGTCTTGTCAATCATCATGGCGCGTTACCTCCGCCGATGTTCGACCCCGCCAGCCCGGCAGTGGAAGCGCCAGTGGCTGTCGCTCCGGCGGTCGCGGGCGTGCCGTCCGCCCCAACCGGCGACGCCTTTGTCGCGCCAACATAGGGGCCCGCCTCACCAGCGGCGATGAGGCGCTCGTCGTCGTCCTCCCACTCGCGGCGATAGGCCTGCCGCTCGGAAGAGCTCTTGAGGAAACGGGCGAGCAGGAAGCCGGTAACCAAACTGCCGACGAGGAAAGTGCCCGGCGATCTGCGAGCGAAGCCTTCGGCATCCCGCACCAGCGTGTCCAGGTCTTTCTCGCGAAGACGGCCGCTGAGCGATTCGAGCTGGTCTGCAATCATTTGCACATAGCGTGCCGTCTGGTCCTGTCCTTCGTTCTGGAGGCTGTTTGCCGTATTGCGAATGGCGCCGGCGACGCTACTGACCTGGCCGACCGCCGATTCCTTTTGCTGCTCGAACATGGACCGTCCCTTCTCCTTGGCGCGGCTCGCGATGTCACCCGCATACTCCCGCGCGGAGGCCGCCATGCCGGCAGTGCTTTCCTTCAGGCTCTCGCGCATCTGCGCGGTCCCGCTGCCGCCGCTCGTTGTCGACCCCGCACCCGACGCGGTCGTGCCGGTTGTCGATTGTGTCGACCCGCTTCCCGTACGCCCGGACGAGCCGGACCCAATGCCGCCAGCAGTTGAATTGCTCTGATCCTTGTTCTCACTAGCCATCGCAGACTCCTCATGAATACGTTAGGGATTGACTACGCACATCGTTCTTGCGCTCTTTCCTTTCGATGTGCTTTGTACAAAAAGATTCACTTTTGTCACGGTTTTGGGCGCGATGACGGTATTCCAGGGACGTAAACGCAAAAGCCACCGATTTCTCGGTGGCTTTTTGTTTTTCCGGCCGGCACCGGAGGGTTGCCGGTTTTCAACGCGGAGCAATTCTCCCGGGCAGGATGCCTTTCGTCTTACTTCACGCAGTCCACGTAGTAACCGCGCTTGCCGTCGACGTCCTGCGTCACCAGGCCGTGCACATCGGTTTCGAAGCCCGGGAACTTCTCGTTGAAGTCGCGTGCGAACTTGAGGTAATCGACGATGGTCTTGTTGAAGCGTTCGCCAGGGATCAGCAGCGGGATGCCCGGCGGGTAGGGCGTCAGCAGGATCGCCGTGACGCGGCCTTCCAGCTCCTCGATGGAGACACGCTCGATCTCGCGGTGCGCCATCTTGGCGAAGGCGTCCGACGGCTTCATCGCCGGCTGCATGTCGGACAGGTACATCTCCATCGTCAGGCGTGCCACGTCGTAGGCCTTGTACATGTCGTGGATCGCCTGGCACAGATCACGCAGGCCCACGCGCTCGTAACGCGGATTGGCAGCCGCGAACTCCGGCAGGATGCGCCAGATCGGCTGGTTCTTGTCGAAGTCATCCTTGAACTGCTGCAGCGCGGTCAGCAGCGTGTTCCAGCGGCCCTTGGTGATGCCGATGGTGAACATGATGAAGAACGAATACAGGCCGCACTTCTCGACGATGACGCCGTGCTCGGCCAGGTACTTGGTGACGATCGACGCCGGGATACCGGTCTCGCCGAACTTGCCGTCCAGCGCCAGGCCCGGGGTGACGATGGTCGCCTTGATCGGGTCGAGCATGTTGAAGCCCGGCGCCAGCTTGCCGAAGCCGTGCCAGTCGTCTTCCGCGCGGATCATCCAGTCCTCGCGCGAACCCATGCCTTCGTCCGCAAAGTTGTCCGGCCCCCAGACCTGGAACCACCAGTCCTGGCCCCATTCCTCGTCCACCTTGCGCATGGCACGACGGAAGTCCAGCGCTTCGAGAATGCTCTCTTCGACTAGCGCGGTGCCGCCCGGCGGCTCCATCATCGCGGCCGCGATGTCGCAGGAGGCGATGATCGCGTACTGCGGCGAGGTCGAGGTGTGCATCAGGTAGGCTTCGTTGAACATGTCCTGGTCCAGCTTTACCGTCTGCGAATCGCGCACCAGGATCTGCGAGGCCTGCGACAGGCCCGCCAGCAGCTTGTGGGTCGATTGCGTCGAGAAGATCAGCGACTCCTTCGCGCGCGGGCGGTCCTTGCCGATCGCGTGCATGTTCTTGTAGAAGTCGTGGAAGGTTGCGTGCGGCAGCCAGGCTTCGTCGAAGTGCAGGGTGTCGATCTTCCCGTCGAGCATTTCCTTGATCGTCTCGACGTTATACAGCACGCCGTCGTAGGTCGACTGCGTGATGGTCAGGATGCGCGGCTTCTTGTTTGCTGCCTCGCGCGCGAACGGATTGGCCTCGATCTTCTTCATGATGTTTTCCATCTTGAATTCCTCGAGCGGGATCGGGCCGATGATGCCGAGGTGGTTGCGCGTCGGCATCAGGAACACCGGGATCGCGCCCGTCATGATGATCGAGTGCAGGATGGATTTGTGGCAGTTGCGGTCGACGACGACGATGTCGCCGGGGCCGACGGTGGAGTGCCACACCATCTTGTTCGAGGTCGAGGTGCCGTTGGTCACGAAGTAGCAGTGGTCGGCATTGAAGATACGGGCCGCGTTGCGCTCGGACGCAGCCACCGGGCCGGTGTGGTCGAGCAGCTGACCGAGTTCTTCGACCGCGTTGCAGACGTCGGCGCGCAGCATGTTCTCGCCGAAGAACTGGTGGAACATC
>CBIHRW010000034.1:0-43963 GCA_966212545.1 uncultured Noviherbaspirillum sp. | reverse complement strand
CTTGGCTACCGGCTTCTTGGCTGCTGCCTTCTTCGGTGCTGCTGCTTTCTTGGCTACCGGCTTCTTGGCTGCTGCCTTCTTAGCGACCGGCTTCTTGGCTGCTGCTGCCTTCTTGGCTACCGGCTTCTTGGCTGCTGCCTTCTTCGGTGCTGCTGCTTTCTTGGCTACCGGCTTCTTGGCTGCTGCCTTCTTAGCGACCGGCTTCTTGGCTGCTGCTGCCTTCTTGGCTACCGGCTTCTTGGCTGCTGCCTTCTTCGGTGCTGCTGCTTTCTTGGCTGCAGGCTTCTTAGCCGCAGCTGCCTTTTTAGCAGCGGGTTTCTTTGCTGTTGCCATTTGTTTCTCCTTCACGTGATGAGAAAGTTCAAACTACGAGGTTGGAAACCCGCACTGTCCATCGCGATGGGCCAGGCGGATTATTCATCGGCGCAAGCAAACTGCTGTTTGCGCTAATGAATTCGGCACCAGCTGAACTGCTGCATCACCTCATTCATGCAGCACTTCAGCCTCAATTGACTACGCCTCTCTTCTTGAAATCACCGCCGCGCGTCGGCAGTGACGGAGGTCCTTGGTCGCGCGCTCAAGAGGCGCTGCGATCGCCGTAGCCAAAAAAAACGCCGGCAGCAAAGCCGGCGTGGGAATACAGTTTCCGAAAACCCAAGAGGTTTTTCAAAGAAAAAGCCGCCTTGCCCGACAGCGTCGGGCACAGCGGCTGAATCACAGAAGATCGAATCGTTCGTCTACTGTCCATTAAGTTCGGTTGTAGCCTCTCGGTTTTGCAGTCTCTCTTCCCGCTTATCGATGGCGAGTCGACTGCTGTCTCTCCATCCGCTTCGTTCTGTCAGCGCGGGATCTGTTCTTCGTTATTCCCAGCTCAGTGCTCCACCGGTCTGGTATTCGATCACGCGAGTCTCGAAGAAGTTGCGTTCCTTCTTCAGATCGATCATCTCGCTCATCCACGGGAAGGGATTCTCTTCCTGCGGGAACAGTGGATCGAGACCGATCTGCTGTGCGCGGCGATTCGCAATGAATCGCAGGTACCCTTTGAACATCGGCGCATTCAATCCGAGTACTCCACGCGGCATTGTATCCTCAGCGTAGCGATATTCCAACTCTACTGCACGTAAAAACAACGCTTTGATCTCGTCGCGGAACTCTGCAGTCCACAGATGCGGGTTCTCGAGCTTGATTGTATTGATGAGGTCGATCCCGAAATTGCAGTGCATCGACTCGTCGCGCAGGATGTATTGATACTGCTCAGCCGCGCCCATCATCTTGTTCTGGCGTCCCAGCGCGAGGATCTGCGTGAAGCCGACGTAGAAGAACAGACCTTCCATCAGGCATGCAAACACGATGAGCGAACGCAGCAGGGTCTGGTCCGCTTCGACGGTGCCGGTCTTGAATTCCGGATTGGTCAGCACGTCGATGAACGGGATCAGGAACTCGTCCTTGTCACGGATGGAGGCGACCTCGTGATAAGCGTTGAAGATCTCACCCTCGTCCAGGCCGAGCGATTCGACGATGTACTGGTAGGCGTGGGTGTGAATTGCTTCCTCGAATGCCTGGCGCAGCAGGTACTGGCGGCACTCCGGCGCCGTGATGTGGCGGTAGGTACCGAGCACGATGTTGTTGGCGGCGAGCGAGTCGGCGGTGACGAAGAAGCCGAGGTTGCGCTTGATGAGGCGGCGCTCGTCTTCGGTCAGGCCGTTGGGGTTCTTCCACAACTCGATGTCGCGCTGCATGTTGATTTCCTGCGGCATCCAGTGGTTGGCGCAGCCGGCCAGGTACTTGTCCCAGGCCCACTTGTACTTGAACGGGACCAGCTGGTTGACGTCGGTCTGGCCGTTGATGATGCGCTTGTCGGCGGCGTTCACGCGGCGGGTTTCGTCGCCGGAGGCGGCTTGCGGTTTGGAGACCAGGGCCGGGTTCAGTGCGATGTCGGATTGGTTGGAGCGCAGGACCGACGGCGTCACGGACGCGAGCGCCGGCTGCGGCTGCGGAGCTTGAGCGGGTTTTGCCGGAGTTACTTCGTCATCCCAACTTAGCATGGCTGTTCTTCCTTACAGAGGTATTGTAGTTGTCGTTGCGTGATGTTCAAGGAAACGGCGCGGCAGGGCTGCCGCGCCGTTCATCTGCCCGATGTTACTGGCAGGCTTCGCACTCTTCGAAGCCCGGGTCACCCGGACGCATCGTGCATACCGGACCGGCGACTTCGGTCGGGATCGACATGACAGGTTCTGCTGCCGATGCGGCAGCGGCGGAGCCCATGTTGGCGGACACTGCATTGAGCGCGCCGGCCTTGGTGGTCGACTTCTCGGCGTGGGTCGCGCCGATGGTGCGCAGGTAGTAGGTGGTCTTGAGGCCGCGCAGCCAGGCGAGCTTGTAGGTCTCGTCGAGCTTCTTGCCGGAAGCGCCCGCCATATAAATATTGAGCGATTGCGCCTGGTCAATCCACTTCTGGCGGCGGGATGCGGCTTCGACCAGCCACTTCGGATCGACTTCGAAAGCGGTGGCGTAGATGTCGCGCAGGTCTTGCGGGATGCGGTCGATCTTGGCCAGGCTGCCGTCGAAGTACTTCAGGTCGGCAACCATCACCTCGTCCCACAGGCCGCGTGCCTTGAGGTCACGCACCAGGTTCTCGTTGATCTCGGTAAATTCGCCGGACAGGTTCGACTTCACATACAGGTTCTGGTATGTCGGCTCAATGCAGGCGGACACGTCGATGATGTTGGAGATCGTCGCGGTCGGCGCGATCGCCACGCAGTTCGAGTTGCGCATGCCGTGGGTCTTGATGCGGTCGCGCAGCGAGGCCCAGTCCATGGTTTCCGAGGTGTCGACTTCCAGGTAGCCGCCGCGCTCTTCGGCCAGCAGCTTCAGGGAATCCTGCGGCAGGATGCCGCGATCCCACAGCGAACCGCGGTAGGAGCTGTAACGGCCGCGCTCTTCCGCCAGTTCGGTCGATGCCCAGTAGGCGTAGTAGCAGACGGCTTCCATCGAGCGGTCGGCGAACTCTACCGCTTCCATGGAGGCGTACGGCACGCGCATCATGTGCAGGCAGTCCTGGAAACCCATGATGCCCATGCCGACCGGACGGTGGCGCAGGTTGGAATCGCGGGCTTTCTTGACGGCGTAATAGTTAATATCAATCACGTTGTCCAGCATGCGCATCGCGGTGCGGATAGTCTTCTGCAGCTTGGCGTGATCCAGCTTGCCGTCCTTCATGTGGGCCGGCAGGTTGACGGAACCGAGGTTGCAGACCGCGATTTCGGAATCGTTGGTGTTCAGCGTGATCTCGGTGCACAGGTTGGAGCTGTGGACGACGCCGACATGCTGCTGCGGGGAACGAATGTTGCACGGATCCTTGAAAGTGATCCACGGATGGCCGGTCTCGAACAGCATGGACAGCATCTTGCGCCACAGGTCCATTGCCTGGATCTTCTTGAACAGCTTCAGCTCGCCGCGGGCAGCCTTGGCTTCGTAGCCGGTATAGGCTTCCTCGAAGGCGCGGCCGAATTTGTCGTGCAGGTCCGGGACGTCGGACGGCGAGAACAGGGTCCACTCTCCCTTTTCCATCACGCGCTTCATGAACAGGTCGGGAATCCAGTTCGCGGTGTTCATGTCGTGGGTGCGGCGGCGGTCGTCGCCGGTGTTCTTGCGCAGGTCGAGGAATTCCTCGATGTCCATGTGCCAGGTTTCCAGGTAGGCACAGACCGCGCCCTTGCGCTTGCCGCCCTGATTCACTGCGACGGCAGTGTCGTTGACGACTTTCAGGAACGGGACCACGCCCTGGGACTTGCCGTTGGTGCCTTTAATATGAGCACCGAGCGCGCGGACCGGAGTCCAGTCGTTGCCCAGGCCGCCGGCGAACTTGGCCAGCAGTGCGTTCTCTTTAATCGCTTCGTAAATGCCGTCCAGGTCGTCCGACACGGTGGTCAGGTAGCAGGAGGACAGCTGCGAGCGCTGGGTGCCGGAGTTGAACAGCGTCGGCGTCGAGCTCATGAAGTCGAAGGACGACAGCAGGTTGTAGAACTCGATGGCGCGGGCTTCACGGTCGATTTCGTTCAGTGCCAGGCCCATCGCGACGCGCATGTAGAAAGCCTGCGGCATCTCGATGCGGGTGCCTTGGATGTGCAGGAAGTAGCGGTCGTACAGGGTCTGCAGGCCGAGGTAGCCGAACTGCAGGTCGCGTTCCGGCTTGATGGCGTCGGCCAGCTTCTTCAGGTCGAACTGGGACAGCTTGTCGTCCAGCAGGTCGGCCGCGATGCC
This sequence comes from uncultured Noviherbaspirillum sp., assembly GCA_966212545.1. Classification (GTDB taxonomy): domain Bacteria; phylum Pseudomonadota; class Gammaproteobacteria; order Burkholderiales; family Burkholderiaceae_D; genus Noviherbaspirillum. The sequence goes on along the minus strand of CBIHRW010000034.1, from coordinate 39,700 downwards.
CTTCTTGATGAATTTCGGGAAGTAATCAATATAGTGTTGCTGGGCGTCGGCCTGTGCCACTTCCTGGCCGAACACTTCCTTGCGGATCGTGTGCATCAGCAGACGAGCGGTGACCTTGCTATAGGCCGGGTCCTTTTCCATCAGCGCGCGGGCAGCCAGGATGGCGGACTTGTGCAGCTCTTCGACGGGCACGCCGTCGTACAGATTCTTGACGGTCTCAGCCAGGATGGCGTCAGCGTCGACATGCTTTTCCAGACCGACGCAGGCGGCGGTGATCAGGCTGCGGACCTGCTCGAGGTCGAGCGGACGGCTCTGGCCGTTTTCGGTGACGTGCAGTTGCGGCGCATCGACTGCCTTCGCGGATTGCTGCTGCGCACGCTCTTCCATGCGCTTGGCGCGGTACAGCACATAGGCGCGGGCGACGTCATGTTCACCGGAGCGCATCAGGGCCAGTTCGACCTGGTCCTGGACATCTTCAATATGGAAGGTGCCGCCGGCCGGCTGGCGACGGACCAGCGCGGAGACGACGCCTGCCGTTAGTTGCTCGACCAGTTCGCGCACGCGCGCGGAAGCGGCACCCTGCCCGCCGTTCACGGCGAGGAATGCCTTGGTCATGGCAATCGAGATCTTCGACGGCTCGAAGCCGACGACAGCGCCGTTGCGGCGGATGATCTTGTAGTCGCCGAGGCTGACCGAATGGGTCGCAGGAGCTTCGGTGGCGGTGGTCTGCGGGGTAACCAGACCGAACTCACCGGGGGACTTGAGGGAAACTTCTTGGGACGTGTGCATCTAGCCTCCTTCGACTATAGTGCGCGCAGCTGTACAGCTGCTTATTTATGGTTATTAATTAGAACACCGGGTCATGCCGGGGTTCACGTACTGCAGATGATGCTTGCGCATCCGTGGGGAGAGCTGTTCACGGCCCGCCCGTCATTACATGTCACGTCTTGTACTGAGGTCCAACCTGAACAGCCCATCAATATGGGAGGTCTCGATACCACTACATATAGTGGTGCATATCGCGACTGAGACTAATTCTAGTGCCGGCTTTGGGAGGACGCAATATCTTTTTTACTTGATCTGCAATAATTTTGATGCGACCGCCCCGTTGACTTTTTCAATCGGCCATGAACGGGAAGCGAAGCCCAGACGGCATCTGCAGCCCCTGTTCTTTTTGAATCAAGGACTTGCGGAAACGCTGCCAATCGAAGAAAGGACCGGGGTCGGTTTTGCGGCCGGGGGCGACATGTTCATGCCCCGCAACATCGGCAAGCGGATATCGCAGGCGCAAGGCATGTGTCAGGTCGACGAGGGAATCGTACTGAAGTGGGTCGAAGGGTTCGAAGTCGGTGCCTTCGAGTTCGATGCCGATGGAGAAGTCGTTGCAGCGCTCGCGGCCCCTGAAACTGGATACGCCGGCATGCCATGCGCGGTCGTTGACCGACACGAACTGCATCACCGCACCATCACGCCGGATCAGAAAATGCGCGGACACGCGCAGGCTGCGCAGTTGGTCGAAATATGGATGGGCGTCGCAATCGAGGCTGTTGCAGAACAAGTCCCCGATCTCCGGGCCACCGAACTGGCCGGGGGGCAGGCTGATGTTATGAATGACCAGCAGGTTGATATCCGTGGTGTCCGCGCGCGCATCGAAATTCGGCGACGGCATGCGGGTTGCGCCGCTCGCCCAGCCGTCGGTGCCCAGTTGGAATCTGTTCATGCGTCGGGCTCGTGGATGCTCAACCGCTGCATCCGATAGCGCAGTTGGCGGAAGCTGATGCCGAGCAGTTCCGCCGCCTGGGTGCGGTTGAAATGGGTCTTCGCAAGGGCGCGTCGGATAATTTCGCGTTCGACATCGTCGAGGTAATCCGGCAAGGAAGGCGGTAATTCCCCCTCGGGAATGACGGGCATTGCGGCGGGCTTGGGAAGCGCGGGTTCCGGCGACGGAGCATGCACCGGCGCTGCCACAACCTCTTCAGGTGCGGGAGAGAGTGCGGGTGAAGCAGCCGGAGCCGGCGGTGCCTCGATCGGGCAGGCGCCCGGCTTGAGCGCGAGGTCGGCGACTTCGATCATGCCATCGTTGGCGAAGGCGAGCGCCCGCTCCAGCACGTTTTCCAGTTCACGCACATTGCCCGGGAAAGGATAGGCATGCAAGGCTTCGAGCGCCTGCGGCGACAGGACCGCCTTGCTTTCGGGCGGAGCAAGCCGCTCCAGCAGGATGTCGGCCAGAAGGCCGATATCCTCGCGCCGCTCGCGCAAAGGCGGCAGCCGCAGCTCGATCACATTGAGCCGGTAATACAAGTCCTGACGGAATCGACCTTTCTCGACACATTCGGCGAGGTTCTGGTGCGTGGCGCTGATCACACGCACGTCGACCGGTTCCTCGACGGTCGCGCCGACCTTGCGCACGCGCCGCTCCTGGATGGCGCGCAGCAGCTTGACTTGCATCTGCAACGGCAGGTCCGCCACTTCGTCCAGCATGAGGGTCCCGCCGTTGGCAGCCTGGAAGAAACCGTCGCGGTCCTCGTTGGCGCCGGTGAAAGCGCCCTTCCGGTAGCCGAAAAACTCGGCTTCCATCAAGGCTTCCGGAATGGCGCCGCAATTGACGGCGATGAACGGCTTGTCGGCGCGGGCGCTGTGGGCATGAATGTCGCGCGCAGCCAGTTCCTTGCCGCTGCCCGATTCGCCGGTGACGGCGACCGGAGCCATACTGCGGGCCAGGCGCACGATCTGCGAACGCAGGTCCTGCATCACGGCGGACTGCCCGGTCAGGCGCGACGCTACCGTGGCCGAAGCGGCGTCAGGCTGGCCGCTTCCATCCACCTTGTGAGTGCGCAATGCCGATTGCACCAGCAGCCGCAACTGGTCCAGGCCGACAGGCTTGGACAGGTAATCGAAAGCGCCTGCCTTCAGCGCCGCGACCGCATTCTCCGCGCTGCCGAACGCGGTGATGACGGCGATGGGTATGTTCTTGCCGCCCCCCGCTACTTCCCGCACCAGATCGATACCGACGCCGTCGGGCAGGCGCATGTCGGTCAGGACGAGTGCGTACTCCCCGTGCGCCAGCCGTTCGCGCGCGGCGGAGAGGCAGTCGGCACAATCGACGTCCAGCCCCATCTTGACGAGCGTGATCTCGAGCAGCTCGCGCAGGTCGGCTTCATCGTCGACGACCAGGATTCGGGGGGCAGTCATGGCAGGTTTCAGGTTCCGTATATCGGGGTATTGATCAGTTCAGCGCGGCAAAGCTGATGACGAAACGCCCGCTCGGCTCGTCGTTGCCATGGCTCGACAGACCCATGCGGTACTCGTAATCCAGCATTGCACCGTTATTCAAACACAATTCGCGCGCGACGTAGAGTCCCAAACCGGTTCCCTTGCTGGATGTTGTGTAGAAGGGTTCGAACAGATGAGCACGTACTTCCGCGGTAATTGCCGGTCCGTCATCCTGCACATGCAATTCCAGCCGATTGGCCTGCGGCGACATCGCGACAATCTGGATACTGCCGTCCTGGCCGCTGGCATAGCGAAGCGCGTTCGACAACAGGTTGACGATGACCTCCCGCAAATGCAAAGGATCGAACCTGACCTGGTAACCATCCACGTTGCCGAGCCTGATCACGTGCGGCGGCACCGAATGGCTTTCGCAGAATTCTTCCAACAGGTCCGCGAGGAAGGGGCCAAGCCTGAGGGGTTCGGTTTGGGTGTTGGCCTTGCGCGACAGCTTGAGGATGTCCTCGATCATCCGGTTCAGGCGTACTACGTTGTCCCCGACGATATTCAGCAGGCGCACGTGCGTCGGCTCCGCCACGTCCTCTTTCAGGAGCGATGTCGCGTGAGCGATGGCCGACAGCGGATTGCGCACCTCATGGGCGATGCTGGCGGTCAGCCGGCCCATCGACGCCAGTTTCAGCTGCTGCGCCTGGTTCTCGATTTCGGTGACGTCCTGCACGAAGATGACGCTGCGGTCTTCGGCCAGCCCCGCCGGCTCCACCTTCGCAAACCGGAGCTTGAGGTGGGCAACCAGTTCGCGCCGGCCGTCGCGACCCGAGACCGCAGCCTGCATGCCCCCGATGTCGTCGCCGGGCTTGATCATGACATAGGTGGTTGCCCCGGCGTCTACATCCTGCCCCTCGCGGGCAAGCCAAGCAAAGAGCGCGTCGGCGATTGGCCTCAGCGACGGAAAGTCGGTCAGCTTGACATACGGCTGGCCATAAGGCACGGACAGTCCCAGCATGCGTTCCACGGCAGGATTGCCGGCAAACACTTCCGTGCCGTGGCCCACCACAAGGATGCCGTCGGCGGTATCGGCAATCACCAGCCGGTTGATGGCTTCCTGCACGCGCAGGTCGTGCCCGCGTTGTGCGGCCAGGTCTTCCTGCTTGATCAGTTTGGCGGCGAGCCGGTTGATGACGTAGATCGACGCAAAGAACGCTGTGCCGTACAAACCGACCCGCGAAGGCGACGCATCGGAAGAGGCATGCAGCAGCTGATAGCCGCTTTCCGACAGCATGATCAGCGTGACAACGGAAACGAAGAAAAGCGAAAGGACCAGGGGTGCCAGCACGGCAGCGCCCGCAAGCGGGAAAAGGTAGAGAATCGCCAGCCCGCTGCGCACACCGCCGGCAACGATGTACAGCATTGAAATCGCGGCAATGTCGACCGTGAGCTGTATCAACAGCTGCGTCGTGAAATGCCGTTGCCAGTATACGGACCCGAGCGCGAAGACCACCGCCAGCGCGACGTAGGTCAGAAATACGTCCCAATTGCCGGTGAACTCGCCCGGACCTGCGCTGCGGATTTCGTTGAAACCAAAATACATCAGCAGCACACCGGCAATGACGATGCGGGTGACGCAAAAAGTCTGGAGTGTGCGCCAGAATGTTTCTCGGGCTTCCTTAAGCCGGGGGATATGCATCATGCGCTCCCCATATGCATGTCCGCCGGGAGCCAATGCCTTACTGCCGGACCGATCGAGCGGAAGGGCGCGATCATGCGTGACGATCAGGCGAAGAATGAAGCCGGCGGTGCTCTTCGCAACAGAAACTCAGCCCCGGCTGCGCGCTGATGGATTCCGAGGCCGGCACATAAGTGCCGCAATGCGCGCAGCTAACCATCTCTTCAGAACCGATGGCCGGGGCGGCGGGACGCTCCGAACGGGATGCTTCCACTTTTTTCTTCTTGCTGTAGGACAGCCACATCCCGATCGCGAATGCGACCAGAACCCACAGCAGGATCTTCATGCAAGGCCCCGGTGCAGCACCACTTCCATTACGAAGCGGCTGCCCACATACGCGAGCAGCAGGGTCGCGAATCCGGTCAGCGTAAACCGCAGCGCTGTCTTGCCGCGCCAGCCGCGCCAGAATCGGCCCGCGAGCAGCGAGCCGAACAGCACCCACGACAGCATGGTGAAGATGGTCTTGTGGTCCCACTTGAACGCGATGCCGAACAATTGTTCGGAGAACACGATGCCGGAAAGCACCGTCAGCGTCAGCAGAGCGAAGCCGAATCCGATGAGCCTGAACAGGAGTTTTTCCATCGTCAGCAGCGCCGGCAAGCGATCGATCGCCATGCCGAGGAGTCCGCCCGCGCCTGCGCCGGGCCGGGTATGCAGGCGCGACTCCTGCAGGGCCATCAGCACTGCGTGGAAGGCGGCGATGGTCAGGCTGCTGTAGGCCAGGATGGCGATCGTCACATGCCAAGGGAACAATGCGGATTTTCCTTGCAGCGGCACCAGGCTGCCGGGGAACATAACGGGAAGGATCACCGCCAGGGCGGCCGTGGGCAACACGAGCACGCGCAGTCCGTCGAGCGTGAGGTTGCGGTTTTCCAGCCAATATGCGGCGACCGAAATCCAGAGCGTCGCCGACAGCATGATCGCGAATCCGATGCGCAGCGCCCCGGGCATGACCATGTCTGCCCACAATGCGCCGCCGTGGAGGATCCACGCGATGACCGTGCCGGCGGATATCGCGACGCGTTGCCGGGATGGCAAAAATCCGCATGTCGCGTAGAGCAGCGCCGCCAGGACGAAGAAGTATGTATGCATTGCCGGAAAGGGTAATGTGCAGATCCCGAGTTTACACCATGTCTGCCGGCGGCCGGACGCACATGCAATCGGCAATCCCGTAGCGATGCCTGTCCGTCAATCCTGGCCCCTGCCCGAGGACAGCTGGTATTTTTTCAACTTGTCGTACAAGGTCTTCTTCGGAATGCCCAGCCGGTCGGCGGCGGCGGCCACGTTCCCATCCTGCGCCGCCAGCGCTTCGGCGATCAGCGCCCGCTCATACGCGTCGACCCGCTGCGGCAGGGTGTCGGCAGCCTCTCCCTGCCGCGGCCCGGCAGCTGCACCGCCCACCACCCCGAGCACCAGCCGGTCGGCGAAATTGCGCAGCTCGCGGACATTGCCCGGCCAGTCCCGGGCCTGCCACTCCGCCATCTGCGCCATGCTCCACTGCGGCACCGGACGCTGGTAGCGCATGGCCGCCCCCCGTATGAAATGCGCCAGCAACAATGGAATGTCTTCCCGCCTGTCGGCAAGCCGGGGCAGGTCGATCCCGACCACGCTGATGCGGTAATACAAGTCCTCACGGAACGTCCCCTGCGAACTGAGTTGCAGGAGGTCGGCCTTGCTGGCGGCAATGATGCGGCAATCGACCTGGATTGCCTCATTGCCGCCAAGACGTTCCAGGCTGCGCTCCTGCAGTACGCGCAACAGCTTTACCTGCAGGGCCAGCGGCATGCTTTCGATTTCATCCAGGAAGACAGTGCCGCCGTTGGCGTATTCCAGCTTGCCGATGCGCCGCTTCTGCGCACTGGTGAAAGCGCCCGGCTCATGGCCGAAGATCTCGCTTTCGAACACGCTTTCCGGTAGCGCCCCGCAGTTGATGGCGACAAAGGGACCCTTGCGGCCGCTGGCCGCATGAAGATGACGCGCCACAACTTCCTTGCCGGTGCCGGTCTGGCCATTGATCAGGACATCCACCGGCGTCGGGCCCACGGAGCGGATCAGTGTGCGGACGTGTTCGATCGCCGGCGACTGGCCGATCAAGGCCGGCATGTCAGGATGGGACGACCAGGCTGCTTTCAGCCGGCGGTTTTCCATCACCAGCCGCCGCTTTTCCTGCGCCCGCCGTACCGTTTCCACCAGCCGCTCGGCGGAAAAGGGCTTCTCGATGAAGTCATACGCGCCGGCGCGCATCGCATCCACCGCCATGCTGACGTCGCCATGACCAGTCACCACAATGACAGGCAGGTCCGGGTCGCCCGCCACCACATCGGCGAGCAGGTCGAGGCCGGAGCGGCCGGGCAAGCGGACATCGGTCACCAGCACGCCGCCGAAATCCGCGTGCAGCCAAGGCTGCGCCTGCTCCGCATTTTCGCAAGCGCGCACCTCGAATCCCCCGAGCTCGAGCGTCTGCACGGTCGCCATGCGAACCGCCTGTTCATCCTCGACCAGGATGACTTCCCCCGGCATGTCATGCACTGACAAATTTTTCTCCTTCGGAATTCTTCGCATCCGTGGCCGCCGGCAAGCGGACAATGAATTCGGCGCCACCATCCTCATGGTTCCGTGCCGTCAATTGCCCGTTCATTGCCTGGACGATGGACGACGAAATCGCCAGCCCCAGCCCCAATCCCTTGCCCGACGCTTTGGTCGTGAAGAACGGCTCGAACAGATGCTGCGCCACCTGTTCAGGAATGCCTGAACCGCTGTCACGTATGCGCACCACTGCCTCGCTCCCCTCGCGCACTAGTGTGACCTCCACCTTCCTCTCGTGCGCGGACTCGACTGCGTCGAGCGCATTGCGTAACAAATTAATCAGTACTTGTTCCGTGCGCACTGCATCGCCGACGATTTGCACTGAATCCCTGATATCCATCTTGAGCTGCGCATCCTGTCGACGGAAATCGCTCTCCAGCAACAAGGCCGATGCCTTGGCCGCTTGCGCCAGGTCGACCATCGATACCGTTTCATGGCTCTTGCGCGCAAAGCCCTTGAGCTGGCCGATGATCGTTCCCATGCGGGCGCTCGCTGCGCTGATCTGCGCCAGGTTTTCGCTCGCCTTCTCGCCCTGGCCGCGCGCAAGAAAGGTCACCGCATTGTCGGCGAAGGCGCGGATGGCGGCGAGCGGCTGGTTCAGTTCATGCGTCACGCCTGCGGCCATCTGCCCCAGCATCGCCAGCTTGCCAGCCTGCACGAGTTCGTTTTGCGTTGTGCGGAGCATGTGTTCGGTTTCCTTCAGCTTCGCGTACTTGCCTTCCAGCGTCTGGTTGGCTTGCAGGAGTTCCTCGGTGCGCTGCGCGATCTTCCTGTCCAGCTCTTCCGCCGCCCGCTGCAACGCCTTGCGCGAGGCCAGCCGTTCTTCCATGTGGCGGCGCCGCTGCAGCACGGCCCAGAAGGAAATCGCGGCGACCGCCATCAGCAACGCTGCCGCGAGAGCGGACAGCGTGGCCGAGCGCTGGATGCGCGCCTGTGATGGGAACAGCATCAATTGCCAGCCAAGCCTGCCGACCGGCTTGGCGACGTGCTCGCCGAAGCCCGCCTGCTGCGCCCGGGGGAGCGAGGCAATCGGATGGATGTTCTGTCCGGCGTACTGTAACGTCCCTTCTAGATACTTCCTCTCCTTGTCGTCCAGCCGCCGCATGCTGTGGTAACGCCAAGGCATCCTGTTGCTGAGGAACACCACGCCGCTGGCATCGGCAAGCGCAATCGGTTCCTCGCTACTGCGCCATGTCTCCTCGAATTCGGCCAGGCTGATCTTGACCGCGATCACGCCGATCGGCGCCACCGAGCGCGACTCTTCCAGCGGATAGACGGGCTTGGAAATGAAATAGCCCGGCTCGCTGGTCGTGCTGCCGATGCCATAGAAGCGCCCTGCCCGCCCCTCGATCGCGTCGCGGAAGTAGGGCCGGAACGCGAAGTTCTTGCCCACGAAGCTGAGCGGCTGGTCCCAGTTGCTGGAGGCGAGCGTCATGCCGTTTCGATCCATCAGGTAGATCGCGCTGACCTTGGCCTGCCGCTGGATGGATTGCAGGGTCAGGTTGAGGCGGTGCGCCCGCTCGCCGTCGGCGGGCCGTTCGAGCAGGTTCGGCACATCGGGATGATAGGCAAGGGTAAACGGGAGGGTTTCAAACTTTTCCAGCACCGACTCGAGGTCGAGGGCGATGATCTGCAGCTGGCGGTCGCCCGCGTCGTGCACATCGACACGCGCCCTGTGGGCCGCCACCAAGTAGACTGCAAGGATAACGGCCACGACGGCGCATGCGATGGCAAGACTGACGAGGCCTGGTCGTTTGCTGAACATTCGATCTTCCGGGCACGCTGCCGCGCCGTCCTCATTGGGATAGGAATGCAGGTCCAGCCCGCGGCTGGAAACGCTGCTGTCGACCGTAATATTACTCCCTGAAAACGCGCAAGGCGACGCTCCCGCCGCCTTCATCGGATGAAACGGCCATCCTTGCCGATCATCGTCAGTTCGACGAATTCGCTGCCGGTATGGTCATTGGGGGAGTAACTGATCAGCAACCCGCCCAGGTCGACCTTCTGCATCGACTCCAGCGCCCGAATGAAAGACTCCCGCGTAAGGTTCCGGCCTGCGCGCCTGAGCCCTTCGACCAGCACTTTTGCGGCAACAAAACCCTCCATCGCGGCATAAGACACCGTCGCCCCGGAGGCGCTGGCCGCGACCTTGAACTCCTGGCCGAGCGGGGTGGACACCAGATGCGGCGCCGGTGTGACCTGCGACACGATGACCCCGAGGCCATCTGCTCCCAGGCTCTTGACGAAGGCTTGCGAGGAGTTGTTCGACAGCGTCATCACCTGCATCCTGCTGCCCGCGGCACGGATGCCCTTGATCAGGTCCGCTGTGGTGGTGGCCGTGCCGACGATGATCACCGCCTGCGGTTTGGCATCGAGCGCGGCGCGCACGGTTGCCATGATGTCGGGCTTGGCGCGATCGAAGGTCGTCATGATCGACGGCGTCAGCTTGCGCACTGCCATTGCCTGCTTGAATCCCGCCAGCGCATCCCGCCCGAAGGAATCATCCACGTGCAGGAGGCCGATCTCGCGCATCCCCACCGTAGCGAAGTGCTCGACTGCCTTGGCTACCTCGTCCTGGTATTTCGCACGTACATTGAACAGCAAGGGATTGACCGGCATGTGGAAAATCGCCGCGCCGGTACTGGGCGCGACCAGCGGCACGCCGGCTGACCGGATGATGGGCAGGATGGCTTCCGTGTGCGGGGTCGCCCGGTTGAGGAACAGGGCGAATACCCGGTCCTGTTTGACCAGTTTTACCGCATTCGCCGCCGCCGTTTCCGGGTCGAACTTGTCGTCCAGCGTACGTACTTCGATCTTGCGGCCATGTACGCCGCCGCTCCGGTTGACCGAGTCGACATAGGCGCGCGCGCCTTCGTTCATCTCCTTGACGGCACCGGCCACCTGCCCGGTCATGGATACCGTCTGCCCGATCAGGATCGTCTTGTCCGTCACGCCATCTTCCGCCCGTGCGGCCATCGCGCAGATGGCAAACGCGGCAACGATGAAGGCCTTTGACCAGTGTCTTGCCATGGAATTTTCCTCGCGAAGTTTCTGTCCAACCGGAACGAGACGGACCAAACATGCCGGACGGTTCGCCTCAAAATAAGCTTGCCGTGGCTCATGCAGTCTCCATGCCACCTTCCGCCCAAGCCTGAATCCCTTGATTTTCGCGTTGCATGGCTGCGTGCCCGCAGGGAAAACGCGCGAAAAACCGGACGGATCACAGCTCTCTTTCCGGATTTCCGCCCCGCAGGCTAAGTCCGGGAAGCATTGGCGGCATCGGGTAAAATGGTGGCTGTCCCTGCGGCCAGGCTTCCCGCACTGGCCCTCCCCCACTTCTTGATACATCGTCATCCATGCTCGACAACCTGACCCAAAGACTGGCGAAAGTCGTCAAAACGATGCGCGGCGAAGCGCGTCTGACCGAATCCAACACCGCCGAAATGCTGCGTGAAGTGCGCCTCGCACTGCTCGAAGCCGACGTCGCCCTGCCCGCCGTACGCGAATTCATTGCCCGCGTGAAGGAAAAGGCATTGGGGGAGGAAGTAATCGGTTCGCTCACTCCCGGCCAGGCACTGGTCGGCGTTGTCCAACGCGAACTCGCCTCCCTCATGGGCGCGGACCTCGGCCCGGAGGCGTCCCAGCTCAACTTCGCCACCCAGCCGCCGGCGATCATCCTGATGGCCGGCCTGCAGGGCGCCGGCAAGACGACCACCGTCGGCAAACTGGCGAAGTACCTGAAGGAACAGAAAAAGAAGAAGGTCCTGACCGTCTCCGCCGACGTGTACCGCCCGGCGGCAATCGGCCAATTGGAAACCGTCACCAAGCAGGTCGACGCCGACTTCTTCCCCTCGTCGCCCAACGACAAGCCGGTGGACATCGCCCTGGCGGCCCTCGATTACGCGAAGAAGCACTACCACGACGTGCTGATCGTCGACACTGCCGGCCGTCTGGGCATCGATGAAGCGATGATGCAGGAGATTGCCGCCCTGCACGCCGCCCTGAAGCCGATCGAGACCCTGTTCGTGGTCGATGCCATGCTCGGCCAGGATGCGATCAATACCGCCAAGGCCTTTAATGACACCCTGCCGCTGACCGGTGTGGTGTTGACCAAGCTTGATGGTGACGCCCGCGGCGGTGCCGCCCTCTCGGTGCGGCACGTCACCGGCAAGCCGGTCAAGTTCGCCGGCGTCGCCGAAAAGCTCGACGGCCTGGAAGCTTTCGATCCCCAGCGCATGGCCAACCGTATCCTCGGCATGGGCGACATCCTGGCCCTGGTCGAGGAAGCCCGGAAAGGGGTCGACGTCGAGGCGGCCAAGGGCCTGGCAGAGAAGATCAAGGGCGGCGGCAAGTTCGACCTGAACGACTTCAAGGCCCAGTTGAGCCAGATGAAGAAAATGGGCGGTCTGTCCGGCCTGCTCGACAAGCTGCCGGCGCAGTTCCAGCAGGCGGCTGGCAACGCCGACATGGGCCAGGCCGAGAAGCAGGTGCGCCGCATGGAAGGCATCATCAACTCGATGACGCCCCAGGAGCGCGCCAAGCCCGAGCTGATCAAGGCCTCGCGCAAGCGCCGTATCGCAGCTGGCGCCGGCGTCCAGGTGCAGGAAGTCAATCGCATGCTCTCCCAGTTCGAGCAGATGCAGTCGATGATGAAGAAGCTCAAGGGCGGCGGCATGATGAAGATGATGCGCAGCATGAAGGGCATGCTGCCCGGCACGCGCTAACCGCCCCTGCTACACCCTCCTGCGCGGCCGCACCATCGGGCGGCCGCCTCTCAGAGGGGGCCTGAACTCCCTCCCTGTCTCGAAAGCGCCACTCCCAGTCACTCCGACAGTCCGCTGCCTCTCACTCTCGAGGACGGTATCCAGTCCCGTCGTCTGCGGGCCATCTCGAGAGACGACATTCGCCACTCTGAAGACGTCAACAAGGGCCCGCCGGCAATGCAACGGCGCGCTTCTCACAAACACCACATTGGCCAGAGAACCAATGCCAGCAAGGCTCTCCGGCCGATGAACCTTTTTATGGCGATGCGCGAAGAAGGACACTCGGCTCTCTGCGAGCGCGGCACCTGAAGGATGAGACGGACCTTTTCAGAGGGAAGCTCGCGTGGTCACAAAGGGACTTCACCCCTTTTCTCCTATGAAGAACGCGTCGCACGGAGCACACAAATACATGCAAAAACGTTCAAAAAACACTTGCATCCCTATGAAAACCGCACCACTATTAGCGGTGCGTGATATGACGCAATTTCCCAACACATTTTGTGAAGGAGGCTCGAAGATGGCAACAGCCAAAAAACCCGCGGCCAAGGCAGCCGCCAAGAAGCCCGCTGCTAAGAAGGCAGCAGCTAAGCCCGCAGCAAAAAAAGCAGCACCGGCAAAGAAAGCAGCAGCTAAGCCGGCAGCAAAGAAGGCAGCAGCTAAGCCGGCAGTCAAGAAGGCAGCAGCTAAGCCTGTAGCAAAGAAGGCAGCAGCAAAGCCGGCGGCAAAGAAGGCCGCTCCTGCAAAGAAGGTCGCCGCCAAGAAGCCGGCAGCCAAGAAGGTAGCAAAGCCGAAGACCCCGCGTAAGCCGAACGCAGCGTTCATGAAGCCGATGACGCCGTCCGCGACCCTGGGTGCAGTGATCGGTGCAAATCCGCTGCCGCGCACGGAAGTGACCAAGAAGGTCTGGGACTACATCAAGAAGAACAAGCTGCAGGACCAGGCTAACAAGCGCATGATCAATGCCGATGACAAGCTCAAAGCTGTGTTTGGCGGAAAGAAGCACGTCTCGATGTCCCAAATCACCAAGCTCTTTTACAATCACCGCCAAAAAGCATTCTTCCCGACGCCAAAACAACAACGCCCGCATCGCGCGGGCGTTTTTGTTTTGGCCTTGGCTGTTCGGGATGGCCTTGTCGTCTCGTTGGCCGAAGCCTGCCATCCCCGGGACGACAGACACCCCTCCCGAACTTGATCTCGCTCAGGACTTGTTCTTCGCCTTGTAATCGGCGACGCCCTTGCTGAGCTTTTCATATTCCTCGCATCCCTTCCCGCAGATCCGCTCCAGCCTGGACAGGTGCTCCTCCGCCTTGGGCAGCTGATTCGTCTTCAGGTAAGCCCAGCCGATGTATTCGTTCGCCCCGCGATGGTTGGGATCAAGCTTCAACGCCTCGCTGTAGTGGCGGAAGGAGTCCTCCATGCGCTCCATATGACGGTAGGAATAGCCGAGGTAGTTATGGATATCCGGATTGCGCGGATCACTCTTGACGGCGCGGCTGAATGCATCCACGGCCGCCTGCCAGTTCTTGCCCTCCACGGCCTTCTTGCCCGTCACGAAATCGCTGTTCTGAGCATTGAACTGCGGCGTGGTTTCCGTATCCAGAGCGAGGCAAGCGAGGGGCATTGCCAGCATGCATGCGACCAGGGTCATCTTCATTTTGAGGCCTCCGTATGGTTGGGGATGTATGCAATATACGGAGGACGCAGGCAGTTTATTCCACCACTGGGATAAATTGAGTACTTCCTGCGACCTGCCTCACAGATAGCAGACAGTCCGAAAAATCAGCGTGGATCAGCCGATCCCTGGAACTCCCACTGCTTCCACGCGGACAGCACCGCATTCGGGTATTCCGGACGGCCTCGGCTGCCGTTATAACGGCCCAGCGCAAGAAAGAGGTTGCCGTTCTCCATGTCCAGATACAGCCTCAGGATGGAGCAGCCATAGCGCAGGTTGGTTTGCATGTGGAACAGCTTGCGGCGATCGCCGTCGCCGATGACGCGCGTCCAGAAGGGCATGACCTGCATGTAGCCGTGCGCCCCGACCGGCGACACGGCGTACTTGCGGAAGGCGGATTCGACCTGGATCAGGCCCAGCACGAGCGAAGGATCGAGACCCGCACGCTTGGCCTCGTACCACGTTGTTTCAAGGAATTCGCGCCTGACCTGCAAGTCCGGGAGGCGCCTCTTGAGGCGGGTCGACATCTCGCCCAGCCAATGCAGGTACTTGATGCGCTCCTCGATATTGGCGAACTGGGGCTTGGGCGGCCGGGCATCGGCAATGGCGGCGGCCAGCGCCAGCCGGACTCCGTCCGCCAGCGCCTCTTCCTTCTGGTTGCCCGCGTGGGCATCTATGGCCAGCACCAATGCGGCGGCGAGTATGCCGCCCTTTGCAGCCCGGAACATCACGTTTTGGATGTCCCTCAGGCGGCGATGCGCGCTTTGACGAAGCCGACCATTTCCGGCACGGAAACCGCCGTCGCGGCGGTATCACGACGCCCCTGGTACTCCAGCTTGCCTTCCTTCAGGCCACGGTCGCCGATCACCACACGATGCGGCACGCCGATCAGTTCCCAGTCCGCAAACATCACCCCCGGACGCTCGCCGCGGTCGTCCAGGACGACGTCCACGCCGGCTTCCACCAGCGCGTTGTACAGCTTGTCGGTCTCTGCCTTGACCGCCTCGCTGCGGTCGTAGCCCATCGGGCACAGCACCACTTCGAACGGCGCAATCGAGGTCGGCCAGATGATGCCCTTGTCGTCGAAATTCTGCTCGATCGCGGCGCCGAGAATACGGGTGACGCCGATGCCGTAGCAACCCATTTGGATCAGCTGCGGCTTGCCGGTTTCGTCCAGGTAGGTCGCCTTCATGTCCTCGGAATAGCGGGTGCCGAGCTGGAATACGTGGCCGACCTCGATACCCCGCTGGATGGCCAGGCTGCCCTTGCCATCCGGGGAAGGATCGCCGGCGACGACGTTACGAATGTCGGCAACCATCGGCTCCGGAATATCCCGGCCCCAGTTTGCGCCGGTATAGTGATAATCCTCGTCGTTCGCGCCGCAGACGAAATCCGCCATGTTGGCGACGGTGCGGTCGGCGACCACCTTGACCGGCTTCTTCGTGCCGATCGGGCCGAGGTAGCCGGGCTTGGTGCCGAACCATTCGACGATTTCGCTCTCGCTGGCGAAACGGAAAGTCGACAGGCCCGGCACCTTGCTGACCTTGACCTCATTCAGGTCATGATCACCGCGCAGCATCAACAGCCAGATTTCGGTCTCCGCCCCCTCCTTGTCGACGGCCAGGACGATGGACTTGACCGTCTGCGCCAGCGGCAGCTTGAGCAGCTCGGCCACGTCTTCGCACTTGGCCTTGCCCGGGGTCGGCGTCTTGACCAGAGACTGGCTGGGCGCGGGACGGGTGGAGTTCAGGGCGACGGCTTCTGCCGCCTCCATATTGGCTGCAAAGTCGGAGTTAGGGCAGTACACGAGTGCATCCTCGCCGGTATCGGCAATCACATGGAATTCGTGCGAGCCAGATCCACCGATGGCGCCGTTGTCCGCCGCCACCGCCCGGAACTGCAGGCCGAAGCGGTTGAAGATGGCGACATAGGCGTCGTACATGATCTGATAGGACTTCTGCATCCCCGCCACGTCCCGGTCGAAGGAATAGGCATCCTTCATCGTGAATTCGCGGCCGCGCATCAGACCGAAACGCGGGCGGCGCTCGTCACGGAACTTGGTCTGGATGTGGTAGAAGTTGATCGGCAGCTGGCGGTAGGACTTGATCTCGGTCCGCACAACGTCGGTGATCACTTCCTCGGAAGTCGGCTGGATAGCATAATCGCGGCCATGGCGGTCCTTGACCCGCATCAGCTCCGGGCCCATCTTGTCCCAGCGGCCGGTTTCCTGCCACAGCTCGGCGGGTTGCACGACCGGCATAAGCAGCTCGACAGCGCCGGCCCGGTTCATTTCTTCGCGAATGATGTTTTCCACCTTGCGGATGATCCGCAGCCCCATCGGCATATAGGTGTAGATGCCGGAACCGAGGCGTTTGATCATCCCCGCGCGCATCATCAGTTTGTGGCTGATGATTTCAGCGTCCGACGGGGCTTCCTTGAGTGTGGAAATAAAAAAACGTGATGCGCGCATGGCGGTAATTCTTTTTAAAAAGAGAGGGTTATAATCGACTCAATTTTAAAGGATTAGCTGGCTGATGCATCCTTTCCCGACATTTTTGATTCAGACCGGAGCCCGACAAGTGGTGCCGGATGATGGCTGCGTGTGGGTACGCGTGCAAAATTTGTAACGATGAGGATCGTCTAGCCGCAGAAAGTTTTGAGGTGCAACATGCTGGATCGTGAAGGCTTCCGCCCGAACGTCGGCATTATCCTGCTTAACGCCAATAACGAGGTTTGGTGGGGAAAGCGGGTACGGGAACATTCGTGGCAGTTTCCGCAAGGCGGTATCAAGTTCGGTGAGACCCCCGAGCAGGCAATGTATCGGGAGCTCGAAGAAGAAGTCGGCCTCAAGGCCGAGCACGTCAAGATCATCGGACGCACGCGCGACTGGCTGCGCTACGAAGTCCCCGATCGTTTCATCAAGCGCGAAGTGCGCGGACATTACCGCGGCCAGAAGCAGATCTGGTTCCTGCTGCGGATGGTCGGCCGGGATTGCGACATCAACCTGCGCGGTACCGATCATCCCGAGTTCGACGCCTGGCGCTGGCACGACTACTGGGTGCCGCTCGATGTGGTCATCGAGTTCAAGCGTGAGGTCTATCAGAAGGCGCTCCAGGAGCTGTCTCGCTTCCTGACCCGCCCGTCTGGCAACTCACAGCGCAACGGCGCCCGCTACCTCCGGCAGAATCATGGCGGACGGCATGCCGGCACCAGCACTGTCGCGCAGCCGGCAGCCGCCAAACCGAAGACCGAATCCTGATGCGAGAACAATTCCTCTCCACCTTGCGTAATGCTGAGCGCATGTTCCGGCGCTCAGCCGTTTTACCGGTCGTCGCGACCGTGCTCACTGTCGCGACGGCTGCCCATGCGCAATCGCGCTTCGAAGAGGATTTCGACGACCAGGACAAGCCTTGGCAGGAAGTGGCGGTTCAACTGCCCGCGGCTCCGCTCCAGGAAAACCTGGTACCGTTCTATGTGAGCGCCACCGCGACGCAGACATTTTCGATCGATACGAAAGCCCTGACCGTCGGCACCGACGGCGTGATCCGCTACACCCTGGTCTCCGTCAGCGATGCCGGCGCGCGAAACGTCAGCTACGAAGGCATCCGTTGTGCCACCTACGAGAAGAAGCTGTACGCGTTCGGCCAGAGCGACGGCAGTTGGTCTCGCTCGCGGCGCGACCAGTGGGAAAGAATCAATTCGCATGCCAGCAACCGCCAGCATGCCGCCCTGGCAAAGGATTTCTTTTGTGAGGAAAAGACGGTAGCCGGTACGGCGAAGGACATGATTACGCGCCTGCGCTACAACCGCACGCTTGCGCCGCAAAACAATCGGTAGTCCCCCGGCCGTGGCAGTTGCCCGGCCTTCCAGGTCTACAGCAGGACCATGTTGTCCCGGTGGATCAGCTCCGGCTCTTCGACGAAGCCGAGAATCGAGAGAATCTCTGTTGACGGCCTCCGCATGATGCGGCGCGCATCGGAACTTGAGTAATTGCTCATGCCTCGGGCGACCGGCCGCCCCGCCTCATCGGTGCATGTAATGACGTCGCCGCGGCCGAATTCGCCCGCGACTTCGACCACCCCGATCGGCAGCAGGGACTTGCCCTCGGCCGTGAGTTTCTGCACGGCGCCCGCATCCAGCACGACCTTGCCAGCGGTTTGCAGATGGTCAGCCATCCATTGCTTGCGCGCCGTCAGGTGCGCCGTCTGTGCAACCAGCTGGGTGCCGATCGCTTCGCCAGCCGCAAGCCGGGTCAGCACGCTATCTTCCCGCCCCCAGGCGATCACGGTATGTGCGCCGGAAGTTGCAGCCCGACGGGCTGCGAGAATCTTGGTCAGCATGCCGCCGCGCCCGATGCCCGTACCGGCACCGCCCGCCATCGCCTCCAGCGCCGGATCGCCCGCCTTGGCTTCACGCACGAGCGTCGCCGTTGGATCCTTCCGAGGATCGGCGGTGTACAGACCCTTCTGGTCGGTCAGGATAATGAGTGCGTCGCCTTCGATCAGGTTCGCCACCAAGGCGCCGAGCGTGTCGTTGTCGCCGAACTTGATCTCGTCAGTCACGACAGTGTCGTTTTCGTTGATAACCGGCACGACGCCGAGATGCAACAGCGTAAAGAGTGTCGAGCGTGCATTCAGGTAGCGCTCGCGATCCGCGAGGTCCGCGTGCGTGAGCAGCACTTGCGCCGTGCGCAGGTTGTGTTGGCGGAAACTGGTTTCGTAGATCTGTGCCAGTCCCATCTGGCCGACTGCTGCGCAGGCCTGCAATTCATGCACGCCCGTCGGGCGCTTGTCGAAACCCAGACGCTGCATGCCCTCGGCAATGGCTCCGGAGCTGACCAGTACGACCTGCTTGCCCAGGGACCGCAGCTGGGCGATCTGTTCCGCCCACTTCGCGATAGCGGCGGTATCCAACCCCTTGCCGTCGTTGGTCACGAGCGAGGAGCCGACCTTGATGATGAGGCGCTTGGCCTTTTGAATGACGGAGTTCATTATTCTTTACGGGAAACCGCCATCATGACAGAGGATGGCGAGGCCTGCTCCTGTTGGTATCAAGCCCATACCGGACTTGATACGCATCTTAATCGATGACCTTGAAGCGCGGGTCGTCCGGATCGATCGACACGATGCCGCGCGCTTCCTCCGCCATCTTTGTTTCTTCTGCGCGATGTTCCTGCAGGCGCTGTTCGGCAAGATATTCGTAGATGGCGATGATTAAGTCTTCACAACCCTCGCGCGTGAGCGCCGAAATCTCGAATACAGGGCCCTTCCAGCCAAAGCGCTTGACGAAATCCTTGACGCGCTTCTTGCGCTCGTCTTCCGGCACCACGTCCAGCTTGTTCAGGACCAGCCAGCGCGGCTTGTCGTAGAGGGATTCGTCGTATTTCTTCAACTCCTTCACAATCGCCTTGGCTTCCTTGACCGGATCGACCTTCTCATCGAAAGGTGCGAGGTCGACGATGTGCAGCAGTACGCGCGTACGCTGCAGGTGGCGCAGAAACTGGTGACCGAGGCCGGCGCCTTCCGCGGCGCCCTCGATCAGCCCCGGAATGTCGGCAATGACGAAGCTCTTCTCGTGGCTGACGCGGACCACACCGAGATTTGGATGCAGCGTCGTGAATGGGTAATCCGCGATCTTCGGCCGCGCATTGGACACGGCGGTGATAAAGGTCGACTTGCCCGCATTCGGCATGCCCAGCAGGCCGACGTCCGCGAGCACTTTCAGCTCCAGCTTCAATTCGCGGCGCTCGCCTGGCTTGCCATCGGTTTTCTGGCGCGGTGCCCGATTGGTGGACGACTTGAAGTGGATATTGCCCCAGCCGCCCTCGCCGCCCTTGGCCAGCATCACGCGCTGGCCGTGTTCGGTCAGGTCAGCGATGAGTTCACCCGTTTCCATGTCGCTGATCAGGGTACCGACTGGCATGCGCAGCTCGATATCGTCCGCGCCCTTGCCGTAGCAGTCGGATCCGCGTCCGTTTTCGCCGTCGCGCGCCTTGTGCAGCTTCGAGTACCGGTAGTCAACCAAAGTGTTGATGTTGCGGTCGGCAATCGCCCAGATGCTGCCGCCCTTGCCGCCGTCGCCGCCGTCCGGTCCGCCGAACGGGCGAAATTTTTCGCGGCAAAACGACGCGACGCCGTTACCGCCGTCGCCAGCAATGACTTCAATTTTTGCTTCGTCGATGAACTTCATGTTTTGCCGCCAAAAGGCGCGTAAGAGATCGGAATAAAAGTGATGCTACAAACTAAAAAGGCCCTACCATCGGCAGAGCCTTTTAGTGGAAGGCTTTCGCCTTTGCTGCGATGTCAGGTCCGCATTACGCCGGAACGACGATCACAGTGTGACGCTGCTGCGGGCCTTTGGTGGTGAACTGCACCTTGCCGTCGACCAGCGCAAACAGGGTGTGATCCTTGCCCATGCCGACGTTCTCGCCAGCATGAACGCGGGTGCCGCGCTGACGAATGATGATGCCGCCTGCGTTGATAGCCTGGCCGCCGTAAACCTTGACGCCCAGTCGTTTCGACTCGGAATCGCGACCGTTGCGCGTAGTGCCGCCGCCTTTTTTGTGTGCCATTTCAGACTCCTTGGTATCCGGTTAACTCGATACGCTCAAGCGTTGATCGAGACGATTTGCAATTCGGTGTAATTTTGGCGATGGCCTTGACGCTTCTGGTAGTGCTTGCGGCGGCGCATCTTGAAAATCTTCACCTTGTCATGGCGACCGTGCGCCACTACCTTGGCCTGGACCTTGGCACCATCGACCAGCGGAGCACCGAACTTGATGCTGTCACCAGCGCCCACTGCGAGCACTTGATCGAGAGTGATTTCGGAACCAATGTCAGCCGGTATCTGTTCTACTTTGAGTTTTTCGCCAGCAGCAACCTTGTACTGTTTGCCGCCGGTTTTTATGACCGCGTACATGTGAAACCTCATCGAATGAATGTGAATAAACTTTTTTCTCCACCATCCCACTTGGGAGGCCAGGCGGAATCGGGAAAACCTCCAATTATACATAGACTTAGCGTTGCGGTCAAAGCCTGAATTCGCCCTTGAGGAACCGCGGATTCGAACAAATTGTCGAATTTTTAACTGCTGCGACCATGACAGCGGCATTGCCTTGTCGTCGTATAATTCACAACATTCACGATTCCCGCAGGTTTCATCTTGTCTGCCGCCCTTCAAACCGCCTCCCAGAACACAATCATCCAGCCGATCGGGACCGACATGGAAGCCGTCAATGCGGTTATCCGGCGCCAACTCTACTCGGACGTCCCGCTGGTCAACCAGATCGCCGAGTACATCATCAGCGCGGGCGGCAAGCGGATCCGGCCGGTGCTGGTGCTGCTCATCGCAAACGCATACGGTTACAAGGGCACGCACCACCACGACTTGGCTGCGGTCGTCGAATTCATTCACACGGCGACGCTGCTGCACGACGATGTCGTGGACGAATCCTCGATGCGCCGCGGCCGCAAGACCGCTAATGCACTGTTCGGCAATGCGGCGTCGGTCCTGGTTGGCGACTTCGTCTATTCGCGCGCATTCCAGATGATGGTCGCGATAAAGAACATGCGTGTCATGCAAATCCTCGCGGATGCGACCAACGTGATCGCCGAAGGCGAAGTGCTGCAGCTCTTGAACATGCACGACCCGGATGTGACCGAAGAACGCTACCTGCAAGTGATCCGCTCCAAGACGGCGAAGCTATTCGAAGCCGCCGCACAGTTGGGCGCTCTGATTGCAGGAGCATCGGATGATGCAATCGAAGCGGCGGCCGAATACGGCCGCTCGATCGGCACAGCATTCCAGTTGGTCGACGATGTGCTCGATTATTCGGGCAATGCCGCGGACATCGGCAAGAATGTCGGCGACGACCTGCGCGAAGGCAAACCGACGCTACCCCTGATTTACCTGATGCAAAATGGCACGCCGACTCAGCGCAACCTGGTGCGCGCCTGCATCGAGAACGGCGACGAGCAGCATTTCGACGAAATCCTGCGCACCATTACCAGCTCCGGCGCGCTTGAATACACGATGCAGGCTGCCGAAAAAGCAGCTGCGCGCGCTGCAAATGCAATTTCCCCGATGCCGGGTAGCGCTTTCAAGGATTCTTTGCTACAATTATGCGCTTTCGCAGTTCATCGGAATCACTAGCAGGATTCTGGTCGCCGATGACATGCAATCGGGGTGTAGCTTAGCCTGGTAGAGCGCTACGTTCGGGACGTAGAGGCCGGAGGTTCGAATCCTCTCACCCCGACCACACTTGCATATCCAAACTTCCTGTATGCAAATTTCCACACGGTGACCCTTTGGATGCCGTTCCCATATGGGCTCAGGTTCTCGGGCTCGTCTTACTGTTACTGATCTCAGGTTTTTTTTCAATCTCGGAAACGGCGATGATGGCCTTGAGCCGTTACCGCATCCGACACCTCGCATCCGCCGGCAACCGTCGTGCGAAGCTTGTCCTGAACCTGCTTGAGCAGACCGAACGCCTGCTGGGTGTAATCCTGCTCGGCAACAACATCGCCAACACCGCCACGTCCGCCTTGGCCGCGACCTTCGCCATCCACTACTTCGGCGAAAACGAGTATGCGCTCGCGATCGCGTCGACCGCCGTGGCATTTGCGATCATCATCTTCGCCGAACTGACGCCCAAGGTAATCGGCGCGACCTACCCGGAGCGCATCGCCCTGCTGATCGCGCCGATCCTGCGCTTCCTGACGATCGTAATGAGGCCGCTGGTATGGCTGACCAACATCGTCGTCAAACGCCTGCTGCAATTGCTGCGCGTACCGGAGAAGCCGGCCGAGAACGCGATTTCTGCCGAAGAGCTGCGCACCATTGTGCTTGAAGGCGGGAACTTCATCCCGCAAAAGCACAAGAGCATCCTGCTGAACCTGTTCGGACTGGAACAGATCTCCGTCGAGGACGTCATGACGCCGCGTTCGCAGATAGAGGCACTCAACCTGGCGGTGCCGGTCGAGGAGATCGTGCAGCAGCTGACAACCTGCTACCACAACAAGCTGCCGGTATACGAAGGTGAAATCAACCGCGTTGTCGGCATTCTGCACGTGCGCAAGGCCATCGCGCTGCTCAACCAAGAGGATGAACTCACGGCCGAACATTTTCGCGAGCTGCTCACCCCGCCCTATTTCATTCCCCAGGATACGGGCGTGTTCAAGCAGTTGCAGTATTTCCAGGAGAACCACGAACGGCTGGGCATCATCGTCGACGAATACGGTGAAGTGCAGGGTCTGGTGACGCTGGAGGACATCATCGAAGAGATGATCGGCGAATTCACGACATCCATGCCGGGCGCAACACGCGCGGACTCGTTCAGCTGGGACGAAAGCGGGGAGTGCTTGCTTGAAGGCGCCACCCCTCTCCGGGAAATCAACAAGCAACTTACCCTGAACCTTCCGCTGAATGGGCCCAAGACGCTCAACGGCCTGTTGCTGGAAGAACTACGCGACATACCCGAAGCCAACGTCAGCCTCAAGATGGAAGGCTGCATCATCGAGATCGTCCAAACGCAGAATCAGGCCATCAAGGTCGTCAAGCTGATTCGGACCTGACACCGCCGTTTTGCCACCTAATTCGCAGGCGACCGTTTCACCCGCGTCACACCTGCGACGAATGATGATGCCTCTTTGTCACAATATCTTTACAAATCAGATGCCTATAGGCATTATCTAATGCAACTTGGACGATTCTGACCCAAAAATCCGGCTTACTCAATGGCGGCGGTTCTCCCCAATCAGACGACTGGTTCTGCGATGTCCGGCCTTGCACGTGCGTTAGTGCAAGCCGGGCGTCTGTCCGCGCAACAAGCGGAAGCGATCCACAAGCAATCCACGGCAGAGAAAACCCCTTTCATCGATGTCCTGCTGGCCAGCGCCAGTATTGATGCGCGCTCTCTGGCCACCTTCTGCTCCGAAACTTTCGGCTATCCGATCGTCGACTTTTCGGCATACAACCTCAGCTATCTGCCCGAAAACATCATCGACGCAAAGCTGATGCAGAAGGAGCGCGTGATTGCGCTGGCCAAGCGAGGGAACAAGGTATCGGTCGCGATTTCCGATCCAACCAATACGCATACGCTCGACCAGATCAAGTTCCAGACTGAACTGACAGTGGAACCGGTGATCGTCGAGCACACGGTGCTTCTGCAGTTGATCGAAAAGTTCGGCCAGAGCGCGGAGCAGCACCTCGATGAACTGATTGGTGACGATTCCGACATTGACTTCGGCGACGAGGAGATGACGGCGCAACCCCAGAGCGACGCCGTCGCTGCCGCCGACGTCGATGATGCGCCGGTTGTCCGCTTCCTTCAGAAGATCCTGCTCGATGCGATCAACATGGGCGCGTCCGACTTGCACTTCGAGCCGTTCGAGAAGTTTTACCGCATTCGTTTCCGCATCGACGGCGTACTGCGTGAAATGGCGCAGCCGCCGCTGGCGATCAAGGAAAAGCTGGCGTCCCGTATCAAGGTGATTTCCAAACTGGACATCTCCGAAAAGCGCGTCCCGCAGGACGGCCGCATGAAGCTGGTCGTATCGAAGAACAAAGCCATCGACTTCCGCGTCAGCACCCTGCCCACGCTGTTCGGCGAAAAGATCGTGATGCGTATTCTCGATCCATCGCAGGCGCAGCTGGGTATCGATGCGCTGGGCTACGACCCCGACCAGAAGGAGCTGCTGCTCAAGGCGATCGAACGTCCTTACGGCATGGTGCTGGTGACCGGTCCGACCGGCTCGGGCAAGACCGTTTCGCTGTATACCTGCCTGAACATTCTCAATAAGCCGGGCATCAACATCTCGACGGCCGAAGATCCGGCGGAAATCAACCTGCCGGGCGTGAACCAGGTCAACGTGAACGACCGAGCCGGCCTGACATTCGCGGCGGCGCTGAAAGCCTTCCTGCGCCAAGATCCGGACATCATCATGGTCGGCGAAATCCGCGACCTGGAAACTGCAGACATCGCGATCAAGGCCGCGCAGACCGGCCATATGGTGTTCTCGACACTGCATACCAATGACGCGCCGTCGACGCTCACCCGCATGATGAACATGGGTGTCGCCCCATTCAACATTGCGTCATCGGTCATCATGATCACCGCGCAACGCCTGGCCCGCCGGCTGTGTACCTGCAAGCAGCCGACCGTCATCCCGGACGAGGCTCTGATCGAGGCCGGTTTCAAGGAAGAAGAACTGGACGGCACCTGGATGCCGTACAAGCCTGTGGGCTGCGACCGGTGCAACGGCAGCGGATACAAGGGACGTGTGGGTATCTACCAGATCATGCCGATCTCGGAAGAAATCGAGCGCATCATCCTGGCACACGGCACGGCGCTGGAAATCGAGCAGCAGTCCAAACGCGAAGGCGTGAAGACGTTGCGCGAATCCGGCCTCGTCAAGGTCAAGGCGGGACTGACGAGTCTTGAGGAAGTGCTTGGCTGTACCAACGCATAGTTTATTAGGGGTAGAACATGGCAACGGGTGCAGGAAAGACAGCGGCGGGCACAAAAGAACTTATCTTCACATGGGAAGGCAAGGACCGGGCAGGGAAGATCGTCAAGGGCGAACTGCGCGCGGGCAGCGAAACCATCGTGAACGTAACGCTGCGCAGACAGGGCATTCTCGTCACCAAGGTGAAGAAAAAGTCCTTCAGTACCGCCAAGAAGATCACCGACAAGGACATTACGCTTTTCACGCGCCAGCTGGCAACGATGATGAAGGCTGGGGTTCCGTTGCTGCAGTCCTTCGATATCGTCGGCAAAGGGCATTCCAATCCTTCCGTAGCCAAGTTACTGCAGGACATCAAGACCGACATCGAAACCGGTAGCAGTCTGAATCAAGCGTTCCGTAAGTATCCGCTTTACTTTGACAGCTTGTTCTGCAACCTGGTCGCGGCGGGTGAGCAGGCTGGTATCCTTGAAAGCCTGTTGGACCGGCTGGCGATCTACAAGGAAAAAACCCTTGCGATCAAGGGCAAGATCAAGTCGGCGCTGTTCTATCCAATTTCGATTCTTGTCGTGGCCTTTGTCGTGACCGCCGTCATCATGATCTGGGTCGTGCCCGCATTCAAGGATGTCTTCAAGAGCTTCGGGGCCGATCTGCCGGCCCCCACCCTTATGGTCATGGCCATTTCCGATTTCTTCGTGGCCTATTGGTACTTGATCTTCGGAGGCCTGTTTGCAGGTCTCTATCTGTTCTTCCAGGCATGGAGGCGCTCGCCGAAGGTCCAGCGCGTGATGGACAAGCTGCTGCTCCAGGCACCCATTTTCGGTGACGTGATCCGCAAGGCAACCGTCGCCCGCTGGACAAGGACATTGTCAACCATGTTTGCCGCAGGTGTGCCGTTGGTCGAATCTCTCGACTCCGTCGGTGGCGCGTCCGGGAACATCCTCTACCTCGAGGCGACAAAAAAGATTCAGACCGAGGTCAGTACCGGCACCAGCCTTACAAACTCGATGATAAATTCCGGCGTATTTCCAAATATGGTCACCCAAATGGTCGCCATTGGCGAAGAATCGGGCGCGCTCGACCAGATGCTCGGGAAAGTGGCAGATTTCTACGAAGCGGAAGTCGACGAAGCCGTTGAATCGCTTTCCAGCCTGATGGAGCCGCTGATCATGGCAATTCTCGGCGTCCTGATCGGCGGCATGGTGGTCGCAATGTACCTGCCTATCTTCAAACTTGGGTCTGTGGTCTGATGCTCGACTTGCTCATTTCCGCACCACCCGCAAGCGTTGTGCCGACGTCCGTTGCCGCGGTATTCGGCCTGATGATCGGCAGCTTCCTGAACGTGGTGATCCACCGCCTGCCGAAAATGATGCAGCGCGAATCGGACAATTACGTTGCTCACGAAAGCGGGAAGGATTTGCCGCATACCGACCGCTACAACCTGATGGTGCCGCGGTCCGCCTGTCCACAGTGCGCGCACCGCATCTCCGCGCTGGAAAACATGCCGGTCATCAGCTACGTTTTCCTCGGCGGCAAATGCATCAAATGCAAGACACCGATATCGATCCGCTATCCGCTGGTCGAACTGCTGACAGGCGCGTTATCGGCATTCCTCGCCTGGCGTTTCGGAACTGGCATTACGGGCTTGGCGTCGATGCTGTTTGCCTACATGCTGATCGCGATGACCTTCATCGATGCCGATACGCAGCTTCTGCCCGACGACCTGACCCTGCCCCTGCTGTGGTGCGGGCTTTTGGTCAACCTGAACGGCACGTTCGTCCCCCTGCAGGAGGCAGTTATCGGCGCAGCTGCCGGCTACCTGAGCCTGTGGGCCGTGTACTGGACGTTCAAGTTGACAACCGGCAAGGAAGGTATGGGATATGGCGACTTCAAGCTGCTGGCTGCGCTCGGTGCATGGCTGGGATGGAAAATGCTGCCGATAATCATCCTGCTGTCGTCACTGGTCGGTGCCGTCGTCGGCATTTCGCTCATCCTGTTTGCGCGGCATGGCCGCAACAATCCGATCCCCTTTGGACCATATCTGGCGGCTGCGGGAATGATCGCCCTGCTCTACGGTAAACCGCTTGCGCAAACCTATCTCGGGTTCCCGGTCTAATATGTCTGAGGTCCAAGGCTCCGCCCGTAGGTTCTCGGTCGGATTGACCGGCGGGATCGGCAGCGGCAAGAGTACGGTAGCCGACATGCTTGCGGCACGCGGCGCAGCCATTATCGATACCGATCGGATTGCACACGAGTTGACCACCCCTGGCGGATTGGCGATTCCGGAAATCCACGCCCAGTTCGGCGAGGCATTTCTGACCGCCGAGGGCGCTATGGACCGCGCGAAGATGCGTACCTACGTGTTTGAGGAACCGAGCGCCAAGGTGCGCCTGGAAGCCATCCTGCACCCGCTCATCCGCATCGAGACGGAACGGGCTGCCGAGCAGGCACAGGGAACCTACCTGGTGTTCGCGGTGCCGCTGCTGGTGGAATCCGGCACGTGGAAGCAGCGCGTTTCGCGCGTGCTGGTGGTCGATTGTTCAGAGGAGACCCAGGTTCGTCGCGTAATGAGCCGCAGCGGACTACCCGACGCACAGATCCGTGCCATCATGGCAGCGCAGGCTTCGCGTCGGCAGCGTCTGGAAGCAGCGGACGACGTCATCGACAATGATGGCGATGTGATGGCGCTGGTACCGCAAGTCGACCGGATCCATGCGCTGTACACTTCGCTATCGACGGCGAGCGGCTGATTGTGCAATGCTGACAAAACGCGCAGCGCGCAGATTTGTTTTATCTGCAATATTTGTATTTTTCTATGGCTTCGTTCAGAATCACGTAATTAATTTCCAGCCCAACCTTTATTGCTAAAGGGACGCCATTTTGATCATCTACGAATACCCTTTCAATGAGCGTATTCGCACTTTGCTGCGGCTGGAAGATCTTTACGAGAAGTTCGACTTTTTCCTGCACCAGGAACATCCGCAGCAACATCACGTTGCGCTGGCAACGATCTTCGAAATGCTGGAGGTCGCGGGACGTGCTGACCTGAAGTCGGACCTGCTGCAGGAACTCGAACGCCAGAAGCAGACGCTGCTCGGTTTCAAATCGAATCCCAACGTGGCATCGGATCGCCTGGATGAAATCCTGTCGCGGGTGGACAGCAGCCTGAATGCGCTGATGAACTCCCAGGGCAAGACCGGACAGAACATCCGCGACAATGAATGGTTGATGAGCATCCGCGGCCGCACCATCATTCCGGGCGGCGCCTGCGAGTTCGACCTGCCCTCCTACTACGCATGGCAGCACCGATCGCCGCAGCAGCGCTTCAACGACATTTCAGGCTGGTTCGCGCCGATGGTTCCGCTATTCGAAGCGATTACCCTGGTGCTGAACCTGTTGCGCGAATCGGGCCGCTCTACGAAAACTATTGCGCAGGCCGGCAGCTACCAGCAAATGTTGCAAGGCAAGACGTACCAGATGCTGCGTCTTGGAATCGATGACGCGCTGGGTGCGATTCCCGAGATTTCCGCCAACAAATACATGCTGTGGGTGCGGTTCATGTCGCAGGATGGCGACATGAAGCCGAAGTCGTTCGAGAACGATGTGCCTTTCGAGCTGGCCCTGTGTAATTTCTGAGGTGTGTGATGGCGACCGTGGTTGATTGCCCGACTTGCGGCAAAAAGGTCGAGTGGACCGAGGCGAACAAGTATCGTCCGTTCTGTTCTGAACGATGCAAGCAGATCGATCTGGGAGCGTGGGCGGAAGAAAAGTACAAAATCCCCGCCGTCAATCCTCCCAAAGACCCTGACGAAGACCTTCCCCACTGAGGGGCCAGCTCAGCCCCCCCCCGCAGGATCCCTTCCGCCTACCGGTTCGAACCCGGTATCCCGTACTTGCGCAGCTTGTTCGCGATCATCGAATGCGAGGTCTTCAGCCGCGCCGCCAGCTTGCGGCTGGACGGATATTGCGGATAGAGGCGCTCGAGGAATGCGCGCTCGAAGGACTCGACCGATGAATCCCAGTCCTGTCCTTCGTGGCCATGGACAGACACCTCAGTGGTCATGATGCTGCCCTCGGCCAGGTCGAGGTCGGCGGTGTCGAGGATGCGCTTGTCAGTCATGGTGATGGCGCGGAACACGACGTTCTGCAGCTGACGCACATTGCCCGGCCAGCTGTTGCCCACGAGTGCAGCGCACGCCTCGGCATTCAGGCGGCAGATCGGCTTCTGCGCCTGTGCGCAGGCGCGCTCGATGAAGTGACGCGCCAACAGGAGAATATCGTCCGGACGCTCGCGCAGGGGCGGCACCTCCAGGTGCAGTACGTTGAGCCGGTAAAACAGGTCTTCTCGAAACGCACCCTCGGCCACCATCTTGCGCAAGTTGCGGTGGGTCGCGCTGATGATGCGCACGTTAACCTTGATCTCGCGATCGCTGCCGATACGACGGAACCGGCCGTCATTCAGGAAGCGCAGCAGCTTGGCTTGCAGGTAAAGCGACATTTCGCCGATTTCGTCCAGGAACACGGTGCCGCCGTCTGCCATCTCGATCAGGCCCGGCTTGCCGCCGCGCTGGGCGCCGGTGAAAGCGCCTGATACGTAGCCGAACAACTCGCTCTCCGCCAGGCTCTCCGGCAACGCTGCGCAATTGAGGGCGAGGAAGGGCGCGCTGCTGCGCGGGCTGGCGGCGTGGCAGGCTTGTGCGACAAGTTCCTTGCCGGTGCCGGTCTCGCCCGCGATAAGCAGCGGTGCGTCGACGACCGCTACCCGTGCAGCACGCGCCTTGAGCGCCCGGATCGGTTCGGACTCGCCAATGATGGACTCGAAGCCTCCGCCGCCATGCTGGAGCGCGTGAATGCGTCCGCCCAAGCGCCGCGGCGCGTGCAGCGTGATCACGCCGCCGATGGTCTGGCCGATCGCCGAATCGATCGGCTCCGACACGGGGGTCACCTCCAGCAAGAAGGGTGCGCCGTGTAGTCGCACCTCTCGTGACGGCGCCTGGAAGCGGCTTTCCAGCAGCTCGGTCTGCAGGCTGGTCTCGCCGAAAAGGTCGTACAAGGACTTACCGTGGAGCTCGCTTTCGCTCATGTCGGCCACCGCCGCTGCGGCGGCATTGGCGGCGACGATCCGGCCATCCGCATCCACTGCCATCACGGGATCGGCCAATGCGGCCATCAGGGTGTCCAAGTGCAGCCGGCGCCGCGCGCCCGGCAGCACATTTACTACTTTGACGTCGAGCACGCCGGTAATGCGCATAAAGTCGGCGTGCAGCGAAGGCAGAAGACTTTCCGTCAGTTCCGGGATATCGATGAACACGTCCGACGAATCGACCTCCACCGCGACCACGTTCATGTTGCGACATGCCAGCACGGCGAGGATTTCGTGCGCGATACCGACACGGTCGGCAAACTGGACATCGATTCGCATGGGGCTTGTCTCAATCGGCGGCAAAGAGGTCGGAGCCCGGATGGGCGCCGTTCATGAAGACTTTACCCGTGCGCGGACTGCGCGACAAGCTGGCAGCCTGTTGAAAAACATGGCGAGCGCGTCGATATTGGTGTCGAGAAGCGCAAGCAAACGAGCAGTACGCCAAGCATCGCGGGTATCAAGATCGGCTCGCGCAGTAGCTATTCAACTGCCTGCTACACCGGCTCAGCGATATAGGAGCGCGTCGAATGGAAAGGATGCAGTCCGCCCGCCGACCGGACCGCCTTCAGCCTGCCCAGGTCGAATGCCTGCAGATGCTGCAGCACGACCTGGTTGATCGCCATGGTGGCCTGCATCAGCAGCAGGTCGACGCTTTGCTGCGCGGCTGAGCGGGGCTCCTCGGCCGCCTGAGGCTCGGACTTTTTCTTGCGCGAGGACTCCGGCGCTGGACCGGCGACACTGCGGAATACGTCTGCAAGCGTGATTCCGCCGAGCGGCGCAGCGCAGTACCACGCGTCTCGGGTCTTGTCGTCCTGGCACAGCAGGCCCGACTGGTGCAGGCTGCCCAGAAGCGCGCGAATCGTTCGCAGTGGCTGCCCGAGCGCTTCGGATAGCGTCGTTGCCGTCATCGGCCGAGGATTGGCAATGACGATGCGCGCCAATAGCTCGATAGCCACGGAAAATCGTACATGCAGCTGCTGGTCGCCGAAAATGAACTCGGGGATCGGAAGCGGCTCCGTGACGCGGGCGTTCATGTACGGACCTCTTGTGGAACAGAAACCGTGCTGTTGGCCTTGCCATAACGATCCATATACAGTCCCTCCGTATCGATTTCCGGCCGTTTGCCGGATACCAGGTCAGCCAACAGGCGGCCGGAGCCGCATGCCATCGTCCAGCCGAGTGTGCCGTGGCCGGTATTGAGAAAGAGGTTGCGGTACGGCGTCGGCCCCACAACCGGCGTGCCGTCCGGCGTCATCGGGCGCAAGCCGCACCAGAATTCCGCCTTCGCCACATCGCCGCCCATCGGGAACAGGTCAACCACCGAATGCTCCAGCGTTTCCCGGCGTGCGTTGCGCAGCGCGAGGTCATAGCCGGCTATTTCCGCCGTGCCACCGACGCGGATACGGTCGCCAAGGCGGGTGATCGCGACCTTGTAGGTCTCGTCCATGATGGTCGATTCCGGTGCGTGCGCGGCGTCGTGGATCGGCACCGTGATCGAGTAACCCTTGATCGGGTAGACCGGGATGCGGATGCCGATGTCGCGCAGCAGCAGCGGCGAATAGCTGCCGAGGGCGAGCACGTAGGTATCGGCCGTCAGCTCGCCTTCTGCAGTCTTGATACCGGTGATCTTGCGTCCGTCGGTAAGCAGGCGCTGGATAGCCACGCCGTACTTGAACGTCACGCCGGCCTGCTCGGCCATGGCTGCAAGCTGCTGGGTGAATTTGAAGCAGTCGCCGGTTTCGTCGTTGGGCAGGCGCAGGGCGCCGACGAACTTTTCCCGCACATGGGCCAGTGCCGGCTCGACGCGCACGCATCCTGCCGGGTCCAGCACTTCGTAGGGAACACCGTACTGTTTGAGGACGGCGATGTCGCTGGCAGAGGCGTCGAGCTGCTTCTGCGTGCGGAACAGCTGCATCGTGCCCTGCGTACGGTGGTCGTAGCTGATGCCGGTGGCGTCACGCAGTTCGATCAGGCAGTCGCGGCTGTATTCGGCCAGGCGGACCATGCGGCCCTTGTTGGTTTCGTAGCGGGCGGACGTGCAGTTAAGCAGCATCTGGAACACCCAGCGCCACATGTCGCGGTCCACGCTCGGGCGGATCACCAGCGGGCTGTGGCGCATCAGCAGCCACTTCATTGCCTTGACCGGGATGCCCGGCGCGGCCCAGGGTGCGGAATAGCCGGGCGATACTTCTCCGGCATTGGCATAGCTGGTTTCCAGGCCGGCGGCCGGCTGGCGGTCGATCACGGTGACCTCATGGCCCTGCTGCGCCAGGTAATACGCCGATGCGGTACCGATGACACCGCTTCCCAATACGATCACTTTCACGATAGTCCCTCTACTAGGTGGTCAAACACTGAATTCGGTTGCTTCTTGCGCTTCGGCCGGGTTTTCCTGTTGCGGCAGGTTGATGTATTCGCGGTGGTAGCGGCTGCCGAGGCTGGTCAGGATTTCGTAGCCGATCGTGCCGGCCTGCGCGGCGAAGTCGTCGACGCGTTGCTCGGTGCCCATCAGGTCGACGAGGGCGCCGGGATGGACACGGTCTGCAGGAATGTCGGAGACGTCGAGCGCGAAGGTGTCCATCGACACCCTGCCGACGAACGGGACGCGCACACCATCGACCAGTGCAAAGCCGCGGCCGCTCAGACTGCGCATCAAGCCGTCCGCATAGCCGGCGGCGATAGTGGCAATACGGCGGCGGCCGGACGCGCGGTAACTGGCGCCATAGCCGACGCAATCGCCACGCTCGATCTCGCGGGTCTGGATGATTTTTGCCTGCAGGCGGACGACCGGTTGCATCGGATTCGGCGCGCCGTGGACGGGCGCGATGCCGTAGAGTGCGGCGCCGGGCCGGGCGAGGTCGAAGTGGTAGGCGGAACCGAGGAAGATGCCGGATGAGTTGGCGAAGCTGGCCGGGCAGGGCGGCAATTTGCCGCGGGTCGCATTGAATGCGGCAAGCTGCGAGGCGTTCATCGGATGATCCTGCTGTTCCGCGCAAGCAAGATGACTCATCAGGTAGCGCAGTTCGATGCCGCGCAGGAAGTCGGGATCATGCAGCCAGATGTCAACTTCGGCCGGAGACAATCCAAGGCGCGACATGCCGGAATCGATCTGCACAACGGCCGCCAGGGCGCGACCGGCCGCAAGGGCCGCACGGCGCCAACCTGCCACCTGCTCCAGACTGTTTAACACTGGAACCAGGCGATGCTCGACGAATTCCTGTTCGGTACCGGCGAGCGGGCCGTGCAACACAAAAATACTGGCGTTTGCCGGAAGATGGGGGCGAAGGGCGATACCTTCATCAAGATGCGCAACAAAAAAGTGATGGCACCCCTCGGCGGCCAAGGCTTGTGCAACGGGAACAGCACCGAGCCCGTAGGCATCGGCCTTGACGGCCGCCCCGCAGGATGCGCCTGCCAGTTTCGAACGCAAGAAGCGATAGTTGCCGCGAATCGCCTGCAGGTCGATCGCAAGTACTGCTCCGGCATGTTTTTCCCGATCCGTCATTGTCCCCTCGCTTTGTGTCATGGACCGGAGGCCATGCCTGAACCGGTCTTGTTTCGTATCGGTTCAGCAACTGGCGTGCCAAGGGAATTAACTCAATTGAATCAATGAGTTAGCACTAAAGAGCGGGAAAAATGGGAAAGAAGAAGTGTACAAAAATATGTACAGTGAATATAAGACCAACATCTAACCCTTGAAAAATCAAGGAGTTAGATAAGAATCTCGGACCTGTACAAAAATCCATACAGTGTATGAAAATAAATACAGCCGCCAAGGCGGGTGCTTGGCTCTATGGAATCAAGCGTACCGGAGCTTATCCAGCCACTCGATCAAGGGAATCGTGGCCGGCAGCAGCGGCTCGACGCCCAAGCTGCCTTGCCACGCAAACGCCTGCCCTTCCAGGCTTTGCGGCTCGCCAGCCCATTCGCGGCTGATGTAGAAATGCAGGCGCACATGCGCATGCGGGTAGACGTGTTCGACACCGCACCAGGGCTCGGCCGACAGCACCTGCACGCCGAGCTCTTCGACGAATTCGCGCTTGAGTGCATCGAGGATGGCTTCGCCCGGCTCCACTTTCCCCCCGGGGAATTCCCAGTAACCGGCGTAGGGTTTGCCTTCGGGACGCTGGCCAAGCAGGACGTCGCCGTTGGGTTTCATGAGGATGCCGACGGCGACATCGATGGGCGAAGCGGAAGGTTTCGACATGCGGGAAAACCCGGAGGGTGTTATGAACTGGATTGGGGGCCGCGCAGCCCCGAGAACCGGCCGCATGCTAGGCGCAGCGACGCGACGTGGTGGTTCCACGGCAAGGAGCTGCAACACGGCAGGCGACCGGTTATCGGGGCTACCCGAAGGGTTCGGTCGAGAAGGGACGCATTGCGTTGTTGCGGCGCTTGCTCAGGCACCCAGCCTGAGCGGCGCGCCGCGGGCTCGGCGCCCCCCGCACTGCATCCCTTCTCGCAAGAACGCGACCCCCAATCCAGTTCATAACACCCTCCAGAGGTTACTGCCGGATCTTGCCGGCGTGATCCTTGGCGAACTGCCAGGCGACGCGGCCGGAACGCGAACCGCGCTGCAGCGCCCAGCGCAGCGCATCGGCGCGCGCCTCTTCGATCTGCTGTGCATTGCAGCCGAAATGGCGAAGCCAGTGGGCGACGATGTCGAGGTAATCGTCCTGCTTGAACGGGTAGAAGGACACCCACAATCCGAACCGCTCGGACAGCGAAATCTTTTCCTCGACCGTTTCGCCCGGATGCAGGTCGCCGTCCTCGGTATGCACATAGGTCGCGTTGTCGGACATGCGTTCCGGCATCAGGTGGCGGCGGTTGGAGGTAGCGTAGATCAGCACGTTGTCCGACTGCGCCGTCAAACCGCCGTCGAGCGCCACCTTCAGCGCCTTGTAGCCGCCCTCGCCTTCTTCGAAAGACAAATCGTCGCAGAAAATGACGAAGCGCTCGGGACGCCCCGCCACGAGGTCGACGATGTCGGGCAGGTCGCTCAAATCATCCTTGTCCACCTCGATCAGGCGAAGGCCTTGCGCTGCAAACTGGTTCAGGCAGGCCTTGATCAGCGAAGACTTGCCGGTGCCGCGGGCACCGGTGAGCAGCACGTTGTTGGCCGGACGGCCTTCGACGAACTGCCGGGTGTTCTGCTCGATCTGCTCTTTCTGGCGGTCGATGTTGTGCAGGTCGGTAAATGCAATGCGCGCGACATGGCTGACCGGTTGCAGGTAACCGCGGCTGCCCTTGCCGCCGGGCTTGCGCCAGCGGAATGCGTGGGATACGTTCCAGTCGACATCGCGGGCGGCATGCGGCAGGAAGGCTTCAAGGCGCGTGAGCAGCGCCTCGGCGCGCTCGAGGAATTGATCGAGTTGCGTCATGTCAGGAACGGTAGTCGGCGTTGATGCTCACGTATTCATGCGAGAAATCGCAGGTCCAGATCGTGGCCGACGCGTTGCCGCGGGCAAGCTTGACGCGAATGGTGATCTCGCTCTGCTTCATCACGCGCTGGCCGTCTTCTTCCTTGTAGTCCGGATTGCGGCCGCCGTTCTTCGCCACCCATACGTCGTCCAGGTAGAGGTTGATCTTGCCTACATCCAAATCGTCGACGCCGGCATACCCGATCGCGGCGAGGATGCGGCCGAGGTTGGGGTCGGAGGCGTAGAAGGCCGTTTTCACCAGGGGCGAATGGCCGATCGAATAGGCGATCTTGCGGCACTCTTCCACCGAGGCGCCCTCTTCGATCGTGATGGTTATGAATTTGGTCGCGCCCTCGCCGTCGCGCACGATCATCTGCGCCAGTTCCTGCGAGATTGAGGTGACGGCCGCGGCCAGTTCCGCGTATTCCGGCGAGGTCGTGTCATTGACTTCCAGCTGGCCGGCGCCGGTGGCGATCACCATGAAGGAATCGTTGGTCGAGGTGTCGCCGTCGATGGTGATGCAGTTGAACGACTTGTCGGCCGCCCCCTTGACCATATGGTCGAGGACAGGCTGCGCCACCTTTGCATCCATTGCGAGATAGCCGAGCATGGTCGCCATGTTGGGCCTGATCATGCCGGCGCCCTTGCTGATGCCGGTCAGCGTCACCGGCTTGCCCGCGATGGTCACCGTGCGCGAGGCCGCCTTCGGCTGGGTGTCGGTGGTCATGATCGCCTCGGCGGCGTTGTACCAGTTGTCCGCCTTGAGGTTGGCGACTGCGTTCGGCAGGCCGGCCTTGATCCGGTCCACCGGCAATTGCTCGAGAATCACGCCGGTCGAGAACGGCAGGATTTGCGCCGGCTCGCAGCCGAGCAGTTCGGCCAGCGCCGCGCAGGTAGCGTTGGCATTGGCAAGGCCGGTGTCGCCTGTGCCGGCATTCGCATTGCCGGTATTGACCACGAGCGCGCGGATTGGCGTGCCCGACACGCGCACGCCTTCCAGGTGCGCCTTGCACACCTGTACCGGTGCTGCACAGAAACGGTTCTTGGTGAACACGCCGGAAACCGTGGCGGTAGGCGAGAGTTTCATGACCAGCAGGTCT
This sequence comes from uncultured Noviherbaspirillum sp., assembly GCA_966212545.1. Lineage (GTDB taxonomy): Bacteria > Pseudomonadota > Gammaproteobacteria > Burkholderiales > Burkholderiaceae_D > Noviherbaspirillum. The sequence goes on along the minus strand of CBIHRW010000034.1, from coordinate 2,600 downwards.
TTGCGGTTGGCCTTGCGGATACCGGCTTCGGCAAAGCCGAGTTCGATGCCGGCGACTGGTTTCAGGTTGGCGGCGATGGGCAGGGGAAGATTGACGGCCATAGGGAGTGCTTGCTTGGTGGACGGACAAAAGGGAACGATATTGTAATCCCTTCGGCGGCGCCCATCATCGCCGCCCGCCGCCACGCCATCAACTCAGGATCATGCCGTGCGCGGCGCTGCCCGATGCAGGCGGCGCGCGAGCGCATAACCGCCAAGGATCATTCCCAGCACCAGCAGGCCGAAAGTGAGCTCCTTGCCGTCCGCCCACCCGTCGATGGCCTCGGATGCAAACTTTGACAATCCAAAAGCAGCGACCAGCAAGGCGCTGCCGGCAACCAGCATCGAAAACACACGTCCGGCGCGCTGTACAAAAGACTGACTGCGCCGGATCAGGCTGGCAACCACGAGGCCGTTGATTGCATCGGTCAATACCATGCCTGTCACAAATGCAAGAGCCAGCAGCAGCGTGCCGGCCGGGTGTTGAGCCCCTGCGAATCCGAACCAGGCGGCCACAGACATCGCATCGAAGGACATTGCGAACAGCGCCCCCACAAGAAGGCCGCCACCGGCGCCGCGCGGCAAAGGCAGGCGCATTACCCAGCGTACGAGCGGCGACTGCACCGGCACGCTGTCGGCCGGGCGCAAAGCGTTGCGCAAATTGACAATGCCGATCCAGCCGAGAAAGAAGATCGAGATCCAGGCACCGAGCGGATCCAGCCACTGCGGGAGGTGCCCCACGCCCAGCCTCTCGAAGGTCCATGCCGCCGCCAGCATCACGATGCCGTGTCCGAGCGAGAACATCAGTCCGGCCCAGCGCGCAAGCCCGTCCTCCCCGCGCTGCAACTGCAAACGCGCCACACCGTCGATGCTTGCCAGGTGATCCGCATCGAACCCATGCTTCAGGCCGAACAAAAACGCGAATGCGATCAAGCTGCCGAATGCCAATGATGCTTCAGGCATGGAGGTCTCCCTTCAAGTTTCGTTGTTCTGCTTTCAAGCCGCCCGCGCAGTCGGCGTGTGCGTCAAAATGATCTTCTTCATCTCCGGCACGCAGGACCCGCAATTCGTGCCGCATTTCAGCTGCCCCTGCAGGCATGCCAAGACCGCATCCGGCGTTCCCTGGTTGACCCAGTCCTGCTTCGCCAGCGCTTCGCCGATTTCCGTTTCGGCGACATTGAAGCAGTTGCACACGATGCGGCCGCGCGCCTTGAATCCCTGCGGCGCCTTGGCAGAAGGCATCAGCAGCAGGCGGCCGAGCGCGGCAACCGGCTGGTCGCCTTCCAGGTATTCCTTCAGCCAGTGCTCGGCGGAGGTATCACCGGCAAGCGACACGGCGGCGAGCTTGCCATCGCGCACGAGGATATGGCGCGAATTGCCGCGACGGGCATCGTCGTAGCGCAGCACCTCGACGCCGGCGATGCCGAACAATGCCTCGATTTCGTTCAGCAGCTCCGCGTCGGCCGGATAGTCGTCCGCCGCGCGGAACAGCACACCCGTCTTTTCGCGGCCGAACAGTGTGCTGGATGCATAGGCGAAGCGTTTCATATAAGGCCGCAGCGCCGACTGCAAGGCCAGTGACTTGTCCTGGTCGATCCAGCCGAATACGAGGAAGCGCCACGGCAGCTCCGTCTTCAGGATCTTGACCGCAACATGCTTGAGTTCCGGCTGCTTGGAGCTCGGGCAGAAGGTCGGAAGGGTCAGTGCGTTGACGCCGAACGTGCCGTTGCCGTCATTACCGCGTCCCGACACATACTCCTCTCCCCAATGCATGCCGATAAAGGCCTGGCCGGAACGGATGTCGTCGCTCGCCACCGCCCTGAAGATCTGCGAACCGCGCTTGCTGGTCACATGCACCAGGTCCCCGTCGGCGATCAGGCGGCGATCCATGTCGATCTTTGCCATCATGACCGCAGGCTCGGACGCATGCGAGAACAGTTGCGCGACAGTGCCCGTGCGGCTCATGCCGTGCCACTGATCGCGCAGGCGGCCAGTGGTCAGGCGGATGGGGAAACGTGCATCGACCGGCTCGGCTACCGGTTTGTAGACCGTGTTGACGAACTTTGCACGGCCGCTTGCAGTCGGGAAGATGCCGTCTTCATACAGGCGCTTTTTCCCTTCGCTCACGCCTTCCGGGAAAGGCCATTGCTGCGGCCCCTGCTCCTCGAGGATCTTGTATGACAAGCCGGTGATATCGAGGTCGCGGCCGCGTGTCGATTCACGGTGCTCGTTCCAGATCTCTTCCGGGCCGCTGTAGGGGAAAAGCGTGTTGCTCCTGCCCATCAGCGTTTCCAGCCTGCGCGCGAAATCGATCACAATTTCCCAGTCATGGCGGGTCTCACCGGGCTTGGATAGTACGGGCTTGAAGCGGGTGATGCGGCGTTCGGAATTGGTAACCGTGCCTTCCTTCTCGCCCCAGGTCGTGGCGGGCAGCAGCACGTCTGCATAGTCGACTGTCGCCGTCGTTTTGTACGCCTCCTGGACGATCACCAGCTCGGCCTTCTTGAGCGCTTCGCGCACCAGTTTCTGGTCGGGCAGCGACTGCGCCGGATTGGTACAGGC
>CBIHRW010000033.1:0-44379 GCA_966212545.1 uncultured Noviherbaspirillum sp. | reverse complement strand
GGCAAAAATAGAAAGGAAACACCGTGTTTAATAAAGTTACCAAGACCTTCCAGTATGGCCAGCACACCGTCACACTGGAAACCGGCGAGATCGCCCGCCAGGCATCCGGCGCAGTGGTCGTCTCGATCGAAGATACCGTAGTGCTGGCTACCGTCGTCGCTAAGAAGGACGTCAAGCCTGGCCAGGATTTCTTCCCGCTGACCGTCGACTATGTCGAGAAGAGCTACGCTGCGGGTCGTATTCCCGGCGGCTTTTTCAAGCGCGAAGGCCGTCCGTCCGAGAAGGAGACGCTGACCTCCCGCCTGATCGACCGTCCGATTCGCCCGCTCTTCCCGGAAGGTTACATGAATGAAGTGCAGGTCATCGTGCATGTCCTGTCCGTTAATCCGGAAATCGATCCCGACATTGCGTCCATGATCGGCGCATCCGCCGCGATCTGCGTCGCAGGCATCCCGTTCAGCGGCCCGCTCGGCGCAGCACGCGTCGGCTATATCGATGGCCAGTACGTGTTGAACCCGACCACGTCCCAGATGGCGAAGTCGCAGCTGGACCTGGTTGTCGCTGGTACCGAACAGGCCGTGCTGATGGTGGAATCGGAAGCCAACCAGCTCTCCGAAGAAGTGATGCTGGGTGCAGTGGTGTATGGCCACGACCAGATGAGGGTTGTGATTGACGCTATTCATGAACTCGTGCGCGATGGCGGCAAGCCGGAAGTCGAATGGGCGCCGTCTGCCAAGAACGAGGCCCTGATCGCCCGCGTGACGCAGCTCGCCGAAGGCAAGCTGCGCGAAGCGTACCAGACCAAGGACAAGCAGGCGCGCACCGCCATGCTGAACACCGTCTCCGCAGCAGTGAATGCTGCGCTGGCCGCAGAAGCAGAAGCCAGTGGTACGTCCGCTCCGGATTCCGTCGACGTCGGCAATATCCTGTTCGATCTCGAGGCCAAGATTGTTCGCTCGCAGATCCTCGAGGGCGAGCCGCGTATCGACGGCCGCGATACACGTACCGTCCGCCCGATCACGATCCGCACCAGCGTGCTCCCGCGTACCCACGGCTCTGCCCTGTTCACCCGTGGCGAAACCCAGGCGCTGGTCGTGGCGACCCTTGGCACCGCGCGTGACGAACAGAAGATCGACGCACTCATGGGCGAATACTCCGATCGCTTCATGCTCCATTACAACATGCCGCCGTTCGCAACTGGCGAAACCGGCCGTGTCGGCTCGCCGAAGCGCCGTGAAATTGGTCACGGCCGTCTCGCCAAGCGCGCGCTGCAAGCCGCGCTGCCGGCGCCGGAAGAGTTCAGCTATTCCGTCCGGCTGGTCTCCGAGATCACCGAGTCCAACGGCTCGTCGTCCATGGCATCGGTCTGCGGTGGCTGCCTCGCGCTGATGGATGCGGGCGTGCCGATGAAGGCGCACGTTGCGGGTATCGCGATGGGCCTGATCAAGGACGGCAACAAGTTCGCGGTCCTTACCGATATTCTGGGTGACGAAGATCACTTGGGCGACATGGACTTCAAGGTGGCAGGTACCGCTGCAGGCGTTACGGCACTGCAGATGGACATCAAGATCCAGGGCATCACCAAGGAAATCATGCAGGTCGCGCTGGCGCAAGCCAAGGAAGGCCGCATGCATATCCTCGCGAAGATGCAGGAAGCCATGCCGACCGGCAAGGCCGAGCTGTCTGATTTCGCGCCGCGCCTCATTACCATCAAGATCAACCCCGAGAAGATCCGCGACGTGATCGGCAAGGGTGGTGCCGTGATTCGCGCGCTGACCGAGGAAACCGGCACGCAGATCGACATCACCGATGAAGGTGCGGTGACGATTGCATCTGTCGACGCTGCTGCTGGCCAGGAAGCGAAGCGTCGCATCGAAGAGCTGACAGCGTCTGTCGAGGTCGGCAAGATCTATGAAGGCACCGTGCTCAAGTTGCTCGACTTCGGCGCGATCGTTCAGGTCATTCCGGGTAAGGACGGCTTGCTGCACATCAGCCAGATCGCCAACGAGCGCGTCAACGCCGTGGCTGACTATCTGAAGGAAGGCCAGCAGGTTCGTGTCAAGGTTCTGGAAACCGATGACCGTGGCCGCCTGAAACTGTCGATGAAAGCCGCCGCAGCAGAAGAGGGCGGAGCAGCTGCGCAACAGCAACAGCAATAAGCTCGCGCTACCGTAGCTCGCCTGCAAAGAAAAAGCCGCCCGAAGCGACAAGCTGGGCGGCTTTTCTGTTATCTGAAGGTATTGCGGCAAACACCGGCGCTGTACGCGTCAGCTCAATAACGCGAACTGCATGGTCTGCATCGTATTCCATTGAGGCGCGATCCCGTTGTCGTGCTTCTCGAGCGGCGAGAAGGTCTGGAACGCATTTTTCCCCATCTCTTTTGCGCGGTACATCGCATTGTCCGCGTTCTTCAACAAGGCCTGGCCATCGCCGCCGTCATCAGGATAGATGGCGATACCGATGCTGACACTCAAATGGCATTCCTTGCCGCCGATTTCGATGGGGCGCGACGCCGCTTCCAGGAGCTTCTGTGCCACGTCGGCTGTATAGCGGCTGTCGTCCAGCTCCTCGATCAACACATAGAACTCGTCGCCGCCCATGCGCGCAATCTTGTCCGTGTGCCGCAGGCAGTTGCGCAGGCGCTTGGCCATTTCACACAAGACGAAATCGCCCGCGTCGTGGCCCATCGTGTCGTTGATCTCCTTGAACTTGTCCAGGTCCAGGAACAACACGGCAAACTTGTTTCCGTGACGTCGCGCATTGCGTAGCGCGAGATCGAGATATTCCTTGAACAGGAAACGGTTTGGCAGCGATGTCAGTCCGTCGTAGTGGGCCAGGTAGCGGATTTTTTCCTCGGAAGCGCGGCTCTCGATTGCAATCCCTGCAAGGTTGGTGCAGATGTCAAACAATTGCAGGTCCTTGTCGGTAGGTGCGGTTGTCTCGCGGAAGTAGAGGGCGAAGGTGCCGAGAATTTTCTTGTGCTTCCCGAAGATCGGCCACGACGCACAGGCTTTCAATCCGAATTCAAGTGCGATATCGCGCCGCGCTTCCCAAAGTGGGTCCGAGGCGATATCTGTGACGACCACCGGTTCCCCGCGATAGGCTGCCGTACCGCAGGATGCCTGGCAGGGGCCGACACAGACGTCGCCGATTTTTGCCAGGTAGTCTGCAGGCAAACTGGGGGCGATTCGATCGGCCAGCGTTACACCGTCGCCGGCGGTCTGCAGGATGGAGCAAAGTCCCTTGCCGGATTGGCTTTCGACGAATCGAGCGATCGCCGTGAGGATGTCTTGCAGTGATGCACCGGTCGCGACCATGTTGAGAATCCGGTTCTGGCCAAGCTGCAGTGCTTCCGCGCGCTTTCTTTCCGTAATGTCACGAACGACAATCTGCACTGATGGCAAGTCGTTATACATCAGATTGGTCGCACCAACCTCTACATTGAATATGCTTCCATCTTGCCGCATCCAGATCTGCTCGACGAACGGAGTAGGTTGAGCCTCGTGCGGCTGAAGGCGGGCGCGCTCGTGGAACAATGCGTGATGGTCTGGATGGATGAAATCAAAGATGCTGCGTCCTAGCAATTCCCTCGGATCGCGAACGCCGAGGAGTCTGCTGCCCGCCTGATTGAACAAGGCAACTTTCCCGTCATGGTAGACGAAGGTCGCTTCCGGCGATAACTCGACGAGCTGACGGTAGCGCATCGCACTGTCCTTCAGTATTGCCTGGTTGCGTTTCACGTCGGAAATGTCACGAATGAACGCGGTAAACATGCGTTCACCGCGCACTCGTAGCGGCACGACGGCGAGCTCCACCGGGAAGGCCGAACCGTCGGCGCGCATTGCAGTGAGTTCGATGCGTCGATTCAAGACAAAGCTTTCCCCCGTTGCGAGGTAGCGTTCGACACCCTGCCGATGCCGCTCGCGCCATTCGGGTGGAATGATGATGTCGGCGAGATTTTTGCCGAGGACGTCGGCGCTCTTGTAGCCAAAGGTCCGCTCGGCGGCATGGTTGAAGCTGACAATCGTACCGTTCTGGTCCGTGGAAACGATGCTATCGAGTGCGGCGGTGAGGATCGCACTCTTGAGCTGTTCGCTGTCCGCCAGTGCCGACTCGACGGATTTGCGCTGGGACTCGCGGGCAATGTTGTCGATGGCGAATGAGATATCACGGCTCATCTCTTTGAGCAGTCCGACCAGTTGCGCATCAAAGAAATTGGTGTCGCTCGAGTACAGGTTCAATACACCGAGAATTTGCCCGTCGAGGGAGAAAGGGAAGCAGCCGATCGATCCATATCCCGGAATTGATTCGCTTGGCTCCTTTGAAATAAATTCGCTGAGCAGATCGTTGCAAATGTTCGTACGGCCTTCGCGGATGGCGGCCGCAATCGCTGCATGTTGCGGCGGGACGGATGCGTCGAGCGGAATGTGTAGCGCTTCGAGCCCGGCGGTCGATTCTCCATGCAACGCGCACGGGGCGACTACGCGCATCTCATGATCGATCACTCCGATCCAGGCAAGGTTGAATCGGCCATGCTCGACGGCGATACGGCAAATCTCTTGGAATAATGCGTCGCGTTCCCTAATGCGGACGATTGCCTGGTTTGTCTGGCTGACCGCCGCATAAAGATCCTTCAGGCGAGCGACCCTGCATTCCGCCAGTTTGCGCTCCTCGATATTGGAAAATGTGCCCACCATTCTCATTGCGCGGCCGGCGTCGTCTCGTTCGGCGATTCGACCGCTGATACACACCCATCGCCAACCGCGCGTCGCGTCACGCAGGCGCACTTCGGCACGGTAGTATGCGTCGTCCCCGTTTCCTTGGCCTTTGAGCGCCTCATGCAATTGTGCACGAAACGCCGGCATGTCTGCCTCATGGATGATTGCGGGCAGGGCGCTTGAGTGCCACGTTCTCGTCGTGTCCAGCATCAAACCCTTGAGATTTCCCGCAAGGTTGCCGCTGAAATACAAGCGGTCGTCCGGAATGATCCAGTCGAACGCGACCTGCTCCGAGCCCTCGAGTGCCAGATTGAGGCGCTTGTTCATTGCCGACAGATGCATGGTATGCGCTCCACCATGTTTTTTCTTCGACTTGAGAGGTTTCGGATGCATTGTATTTGCCCAAACGAAATCATTTTCCTGTTGGAAATTTAGGAAGATGATTAGTTCCCGTTTTTTTGTAACTTTGGAATGTCGTCTTGTTACAGTTCACAAGTCGGACGCGAAAGGCGGCTCCGATCCATTGTTTCGCACGCATAGTTTCTTGTGTTGCGTGCCATCAATAATGTTTCGACGCGGCATGCGTTGCCGTGAAAGTTCTCTTTTTGCCCAGCGCGCAATGCATTTCTGATCAGGGCGGAGACTATCTACGGTCATCGTTTTTTTGCCATCGTCGGAAGCGACGAAAAATGCCGTACGTGTGCATCGTTTGGCGCAACTCGTGCGATCAACTACCGCATCGAAGATTTTGTTGAAGTCGTAGAGGCGGAAACGCGCGGCAAGGATACGGACGTGATTCTGGACATGGGCGGGGCGTCTATATGGCGCGAGAGAGCGAATGCTTTGCCGGTGACCGATGGCTGGCTATCATTGCGCTGCTTGGTTGCTCCATGGCGACCGTCGACCCCGGCCAACTCGTACGCCGCCGGCTCATGATTACCGTTCGACCCTGCGGCTGCGTTCCGTGGATTTCATTGCGGCCATTGCAGCAATCCTGCAGGCGACAGGCTGGCCGCACATCGGGGCTATTAAGTCGATCATCTCTACAGAGTGCCTCCCCTGCGCGCAGCGCCACGGGCGCACGTGCTGAGGAAAACAAGCATGCACGTCGCAAAGGCGCGTACTCCAGGTCTTATGAAAGTTGCCGATTCCTTGTTCCGGCCTTCGAGCACTGCGGAACCTCATGCAGTGTCCGACGTCGAAGCCGAGTTGCGCGGTTTGACCGAAATTGGTGCGGCGCGCTAAAATTAAGGGTTATCGCAAATTCAGGTCCCTTATGCGCCGCAAACTTATCGCCGGAAACTGGAAGATGAATGGCAGCAAGACTGCCAATGCTGCACTCTTGAATGACATTAAGAGTGGCCTCGGTCAGCCGGTCTGCGCGATCGCCGTCTGTGTTCCAGCGCCTTATCTGGCGCAATGCGAGTCCGAGCTGGCAGGCAGCCCTGTCGCGTGGGGCGGTCAGGACCTTTCCGTCCACGAGTCGGGGGCTTTCACCGGCGAGATTTCGGCATCCATGCTGGTTGATTTTGGCTGCAGGTACGTGATTGTCGGGCATTCCGAGCGTCGTACCTATCACGGTGAAAGCGATGATCTGGTAGCGAAAAAAGCAGCAAGGGCGCTTCAGTCGGGCCTTATTCCCATCGTATGCGTCGGAGAATCGCTCGAACAGCGTGAGTCCGGTAAAACCGAATCGGTAGTCGGTGGGCAGATTGACGCGGTGCTGTCTGCTGTTGCGCCGGACGACCTTGCAAAGATCGTGATCGCGTATGAACCTGTTTGGGCAATCGGCACCGGAAAGACCGCCACGCCGCAGATGGCTCAGGATGTACATGCCATGCTGCGTGCCCGTCTCCGTGTAAAGAACCCCGTTGCCGCCGAGACTGTCCAAATTCTTTATGGTGGCAGCATGAAGCCGGAGAATGCCGGCGAGTTGCTGGCCATGGCGGATATCGACGGCGGGCTGATCGGTGGCGCGTCTTTGAAGGCCGCCGACTTCCTTGCGATCGTTCGTGCTGCATGAGCGCAAAACGGAATTAACCTTAGATTGGAAAGCATGCAATGAGCGCAATGTTCACATTCATCGTCGTGATTCAGGTGCTGTCCGCCCTGGCGATTATCGGTCTCGTGCTTCTGCAGCACGGCAAAGGGGCTGACATGGGAGCGGCCTTCGGTTCCGGAGCTTCAGGTAGCCTTTTTGGTGCTACCGGTTCGTCGAACTTCCTGTCGAAATCGACTGGGATCGCGGCAGCCATTTTCTTCGCTGCGACACTGGCGCTCGCATTTATCGGTAACAAGCGCGCCCCAGCGAGTGGTGGTGTGATGGAGAACCTGCCTGCGGCACCGGCAATGCCCACTGCGCCTGCGCAGAATGCCCCGGCTGCAAACACGCCAGTACCCCCAGCGCCGGCCGGTAATGGGCAGGCGAGCCAGATACCTAAATAATTCACCCGCGTCTTTATGTGGGGCAATTGTGCATTGAACAAACGCTCTAAAGCAGGGTAAAATATAAGTCTTTAGCCGACGTGGTGAAATTGGTAGACACGCTATCTTGAGGGGGTAGTGGCGAAAGCTGTGCGAGTTCGAGTCTCGCCGTCGGCACCAACAAATGAGGCCAGCGAGGGGTAAGCCCAAGCTGGCTTTTTATCGAGGAATCTTGGTTTGATTTGCAAATCATTCAACTAGGGCCCGCATCGTGAACCTCGAAAATTACTTCCCCGTTCTTCTCTTTATTCTCGTTGGTATCGGCGTCGGTGTCGTGCCTCAGGTTCTCGGTCGCGTTCTGGCGCCGCACAAGCCGGATAGTCAAAAGCTCTCTCCGTACGAGTGCGGCTTCGAGGCGTTTGAAGACGCACGCATGAAGTTCGACGTGCGCTACTACCTCGTCGCCATCCTGTTCATTTTGTTCGATCTGGAAACCGCTTTCTTCTTCCCGTGGGGTGTCGCGGCTCGCGAGCTCGGCTGGCAGGGGTTCATCACGATGATGGTATTTATCGCCGAATTCGTGGTGGGCTTCTGGTACATCTGGAAGAAGGGTGCTCTGGATTGGGAGTAAGTCATGTCTATTGAAGGTGTATTGAACGAGGGCTTCGTCACCACGACGGCGGACAAGCTGATCAACTGGACTCGCACCGGTTCACTATGGCCGATGACCTTCGGTCTCGCATGTTGCGCCGTGGAGATGATGCATGCTGGTGCTTCGCGTTACGACCTTGACCGTTTCGGAATCGTGTTCCGTCCTTCGCCACGTCAGTCTGACGTCATGATCGTTGCCGGCACCTTGTGCAACAAGATGGCACCGGCACTGCGCAAGGTGTACGACCAGATGGCCGAGCCGCGCTGGGTGATCTCGATGGGAACCTGCGCAAACGGCGGGGGCTACTACCACTACTCGTATTCCGTTGTCCGCGGTTGTGACCGCATCGTGCCCGTCGACGTGTACGTGCCTGGATGTCCGCCGACTGCCGAAGCTCTCCTGTACGGCATCCTGCAGTTGCAAAACAAGATCAAGCGTACCAACACGATCGCACGCTGAGAGGGGCGCTTAGAAAGCTATGACGACGAAAATTGAAACCCTCGAAGCCGCCCTCAACGATGCGCTGGGTAGCCAGATCCAAAATCTGAAAGTCGCACTGGGCGAAGTCACGATAGTCGTCGGCCATGCCGATTACCTGTCGGCAATGCGTGTGCTGCGCGACCATGCCGACCTGCGTTTCGAAGAGCTGATCGACCTCTGCGGCGTGGATTACTCGACCTACGGCGACGGCGTCTGGGAGGGGCCGCGTTTCGCCGCAGTGTTGCACCTCCTGTCGGTGACCCACAACTGGCGTGTCCGCGTGCGGGTATTTGCCCCCGACGATGAACTTCCCGTCGTTCCGTCTGTCACTGACATCTGGCCCGCCGCAAACTGGTACGAGCGAGAAGCGTTCGACCTGTTCGGCATCCTCTTCGAAGGTCACAACGACCTGCGCCGCATTCTCACGGACTATGGCTTCATCGGCCATCCCTTCCGCAAGGACTTCCCTGTTTCGGGCTACGTCGAGATGCGCTACGACCCTGAACAGAAGCGCGTGATTTACCAACCCGTGACGATTGAACCGCGCGAAATCGTTCCGCGCGTAATTCGCGAAGAGAAATACGGGATGAAATAATGGCTGAGATTAAGAATTACACCCTGAACTTCGGTCCGCAGCACCCGGCTGCACACGGCGTGCTGCGCCTTGTGCTCGAGCTGGACGGTGAGGTGATCCAGCGAGCCGATCCGCATATCGGCCTCCTGCATCGCGCTACCGAAAAACTGGCGGAGCAGAAGACCTTCCTGCAGTCCGTGCCCTACATGGATCGCCTCGACTACGTGTCGATGATGTGCAATGAGCACGGCTACGTGCTGGCGATCGAAAGGCTGCTCGGCATTGAAGTGCCGCTGCGCGCACAGTACATCCGCGTGATGTTCGACGAGATCACCCGCTTGTTGAACCATCTGCTATGGATCGGCGCGCATGGCCTCGACGTGGGCGCGATGGCGGTGTTCCTGTACGCGTTTCGCGAGCGCGAGGATCTGATGGACATGTACGAGGCCGTGTCCGGCGCTCGCATGCACGCGGCCTATTACCGTCCGGGCGGTGTTTATCGCGACCTGCCGGACGCCATGCCTCAGTACAAGGCTTCGTCCATCCGCAGCGAGAAAGCGATCAAGCAGCTGAATGAAAACCGTCAGGGCTCCCTGTTGGATTTCATCGAAGACTTCACCAATCGTTTCCCCGGCTATGTCGACGAGTACGAAACTCTGCTCACCGACAACCGTATTTGGAAGCAGCGACTGGTCGGTATTGGCGTCGTTTCGCCCGAGCGCGCAAAGGCAATGGGTTTCACCGGCCCGATGCTGCGCGGCTCTGGCATCGCCTGGGACCTGCGCAAGAATCAGCCGTACGAAGTCTATGACCTGCTGGACTTTGACATTCCCATCGGCGTAAACGGCGACTGCTACGACCGTTATCTGGTCCGAGTCGAAGAGATGCGCCAGTCGAACCGCATCATCAAGCAATGCGTCGAGTGGCTGCGCAACAATCCCGGCCCGGTGATGACCGACAACCACAAGGTTGCACCGCCATCGCGCGTGAACATGAAGTCCAACATGGAAGAGCTGATCCACCATTTCAAGCTCTTCTCGGAAGGCTTCCATGTGCCCGAGGGCGAGGCGTATGTCGGCATCGAGCATCCGAAGGGCGAATTCGGCGTCTACCTGATTTCGGACGGCGCCAACAAGCCGTACCGCATGAAGATCCGTGCGCCCGGCTTTGCGCACTTGCAGGGTCTGGATGAGATGGCGAGGGGCCATATGATCGCCGACGCAGTGACAATCATCGGCACGCAAGACATCGTGTTCGGTGAGATTGACCGATAACCCGCGCGATACCATCGCGCACGAATGGCTGACATCATGCTGTTAAGTCAAGAAGCGTACAAAAAAATCGATCGCGAACTCGCGAAATTCCCCGCTGACCAGAGGCAGTCTGCTGTCATGGCAGCCCTGGCCATCGCCCAGGACGAAAAGGGCTGGCTGTCGCCGGAAGTAATGAAGGATGTCGCCGACTACATCGGCATGGCGCCGATCGCCGTGCAGGAAGTGGCGACCTTCTACAACATGTACAACACCAGGCCGGTCGGCCAGCACAAGATCTCGGTGTGCACCAACCTGCCTTGCGCCCTGTCGGGCGGCGAGCGCGCTGCGCACTACCTGAAAGAGAAGCTGGGCGTCGACTACAAGGAAACCACAGCTGACGGCAAGTTCACGCTGATCGAAGGCGAATGCATGGGCGCTTGCGGCGATGCACCGGTCATGCTTGTCAATAACAAGCGCATGTGTAGCCACATGTCGAAGGAAAAAATCGACGCGCTGGTGGAGGAGCTGAAAAAATGACCTGCCTGCACGATCGTCACATCAATCCGCTGATCCTGGCTGGATTGGATGGAAACAACTGGCATCTCGCCGACTATGTCAAGCGCGGTGGCTATGAAGCGCTGAAGCGCATCCTGACGGAGAAAATTGCACCGGAACAGGTGATTGCCGAGCTGAAGACTTCCTCGCTCCGTGGCCGTGGCGGCGCTGGCTTTCCTACGGGCCTGAAGTGGAGTTTCATGCCGCGCCAGTTCCCTGGCCAGAAGTACCTCGTCTGCAATACCGACGAAGGTGAGCCGGGCACATTTAAGGACCGCGACATCATTCGTTACAATCCGCATGCGCTTATCGAAGGCATGGCCATCGGTGCGTACGCGATGGGCATCACCGTCGGTTACAACTACATCCACGGTGAGGTCTGGGCGGAGTACGAGCGCTTCGAACAGGCCCTGGAAGAGGCGCGTGCCGCCGGCTTCCTTGGGAACAACATCATGGGTAGCGATTTCAGCTTCCAGCTGCACGCATTCCATGGGTACGGCGCCTACATCTGCGGTGAAGAGACGGCGTTGCTCGAATCCCTGGAAGGCAAGAAGGGACAGCCGCGCTTCAAGCCGCCGTTCCCGGCCAGCTTCGGCCTGTATGGCAAGCCGACCACAATCAACAACACCGAAACTTTTGCAGCGGTACCTTTCATCATGCGCATGGGCGGTGAAGCCTATGCAGCGCTGGGCAAGCCGAATAATGGCGGCACCAAGATCTTCTCGATGTCTGGCGACGTCGCCAGACCGGGTAATTATGAAGTACCACTCGGCACGCCATTCGCAAAGCTGCTGGAACTGGCCGGCGGCATGCGCGACGGCAAGAAGATCAAGGCGGTTATCCCCGGTGGTTCGTCGATGCCGGTACTGACCGGCGAAGTCATGATGAATACCGACATGGACTATGACTCCATCGCCAAGGCCGGCTCCATGCTCGGCTCCGGTGCGGTCATCGTGATGGACGAAACGCGTTGCATGGTCAAGTCGCTGCTGCGCCTGTCGTACTTCTACTTTGAGGAATCCTGCGGCCAGTGCACCCCATGCCGCGAAGGCACAGGCTGGCTGTACCGCATGGTCCACCGCATCGAGCACGGCAAGGGCCGCGCGGACGACCTCGACATGTTGAACTCGATCGCCGACAACATCCAGGGCCGCACCATTTGTGCGCTGGGTGATGCTGCTGCGATGCCGGTTCGCGCATTCGTGAAGAACTTCCGCGAAGAATTTGAATACCACATCGAACACAAGCGCTGCATCGTCCCCGCGTACGTTTGATGTAGGGCGCACTTGCCCACACGTTGATATGACAAGGCGCGTACCACGCGCCCAATAATACTTAGGCAAAAAGCCATGGTTGAAATCGAAATTGACGGCAAAAAGGTAGAGGTACAAGAAGGCAGCATGGTGATGGACGCTGCCAACAAGCTTGGCACCTACATCCCGCATTTTTGCTATCACAAGAAACTGTCCATCGCGGCCAACTGCCGCATGTGCCTGGTCGAGGTCGAAAAGGCGCCGAAGCCGCTGCCCGCGTGCGCGACGCCGGTGACCAACGGCATGATCGTGCGCACCGCCAGCGACAAGGCAGTCAAGGCGCAGAAGAGCGTGATGGAATTCCTTCTCATCAATCACCCGCTGGATTGCCCGATCTGCGACCAGGGCGGTGAGTGCCAGTTGCAGGATTTGGCTGTCGGTTATGGCCCGGCCGCTTCGCGCTACGAAGAAGAGAAGCGCGTCGTCGAACCGAAGGATGCAGGCCCTCTGATCTCCATGCGCGAAATGGCACGCTGCATTCACTGCACGCGTTGCGTCCGCTTCGGCCAGGAAATTGCCGGCGTGATGGAATTCGGCATGCTGAACCGTGGCGAACACTCGGAAATCACGACTTTTGTCGGCAAGACAGTCGACTCCGAACTGTCCGGTAACATGATCGATCTGTGCCCGGTCGGTGCATTGACCTCCAAGCCGTTCCGCTACAGCGCCCGTACCTGGGAGCTGTCCCGCCGCCGCTCCGTGAGTCCGCATGACGGCCTCGGTGCCAACCTGATTGTTCAGGTCAAGGGCGGAAAGGTGATGCGCGTGCTGCCGCTTGAAAATGAAGGCGTCAATGAATGCTGGCTGTCCGACAAGGACCGTTTCTCCTATGAAGGCCTGAACAGCCCTGAGCGCTTGACCGTCCCGATGATCAAGCAGGACGGCAAATGGATCGAGACCGACTGGCAGACTGCGCTGGAGTATGCGGCGCACGGCCTGACCGACATCCGCAAGGATCACGGCGCAGATGCGATCGCCGCTTTGGCTGCGCCTTATTCCACACTGGAAGAATTGGCACTGCTGCAGAAGCTGGTCCGCGGCCTTGGTTCCGACAATGTGGACTTCCGCCTGCGCCAGTCCGATTTCGCCCTCGATGGCCAGATCACGCCGTGGCTCGGTATGTCGATCGATGAGTTCGGCGCAGCCGACCGTGCTTTCGTGATCGGGTCCTTCCTGCGCAAGGATCATCCGCTGCTCGCCGCGCGTTTGCGTCAATCGGCCAGGCACGGTGCAAAGATCAGCCTCCTGCATGCGACGGACGACGAACTGCTGATCTCGCTGACCAACCGCATGATCAAGGCACCGTCCGAGTGGCTGGCGGGCTTGAGCGAAGTGGTGGTAGCAGTTGCACAGGCAAAGAATATTGCAGTGCCGGCCGGCTTCGAAGGCATCGTGGCCGGCGAAATTGCCAAAGGTATCGCGTCCAGCCTGCTGTCTGGCGAGCGCAAGGTGGTTGTGCTCGGCAACGCCGCAGCCCAGCACCCGCAGGCGTCGCAACTGCATGCCGCAGCGCAGTGGATTGCACAGAACACCGATGCGAAGTTTGGCTACTTGACTGAAGCCGCGAACACCGTCGGCGGTTATATCGCCAATGCGATCCCTGGCAAGGGAGCGAACGCGATCCAGATGTTTGCCCAGCCGCGCAAGGCCTACATCCTCCTGCACGCCGAGCCGGAATTCGACTGCTACGATCCGCAAGCGGCCCGGGCCGCACTGGGCAAGGCCGATATGGTCGTCGCCATGTCCCCGTTCAAGCATGCCGCCGACTACGCGGATGTGTTGCTGCCGATCGCACCTTTCTCTGAAACGTCCGGTACTTTCGTCAACTGCGAAGGCCGCGCCCAAGGATTCAATGGCACCGTCAAGCCGCTCGGCGAGACGCGTCCGGCCTGGAAGGTCCTGCGAGTGCTCGGCAACATGCTGGACCTCGTTGGTTTCAGCTACGAGACGTCCGAAGATATCCGCGTGGAGCTGCTGGGTACGAAGAAGGCTGAAGAGGCCGACCTCATGCCGCGCCTGAACAACAATGCAAATGTCCAGCTGCAGGCAGCCAAATCGGCGGCCACCGGTCAGGTCGAGCGCGTGGCGGATGTACCGATTTACTTCACCGACGCAATCGTACGCCGTGCAGAATCGCTGCAGCAGACGACGGACGCCAATGCGCCGAAGGCCGCGATTTCCGCTGCGCTGGCGCAGAAGCTCGGCGCTGTCGACGGTGCGCAGATCAAGGTCACGCAAGGGCAGGGCAGTGCGGTCCTGACCGCTGTGGTAGATCCCAAGCTGCCGGAAAACGCCGTGCGCGTTTCCGCCGCACATAAATCGACCGCCGGCCTTGGCGCAATGTTCGGCGCAATCAGTGTGGAGAAAGCGTAATGGATCAAATGCTCATGACCATCAACGCAACCGGACAGGGCCTGTTCGGCGGTGTTTGGCCATTGGTTTGGACGCTGGTCAAGATCGTCGTCGTGGTGCTTCCGCTGATGGGTTGCGTTGCCTATCTCACGCTGTGGGAGCGCAAAATGATCGGCTGGATGCATATCCGCCTCGGCCCGAACCGTGTCGGACCCGCCGGATTGCTGCAGCCGATCGCTGACGCGCTCAAGCTGCTGTTGAAAGAAATCGTCGTTCCCGCCCGCGCCAGCAAAGCTCTTTTCGTGATTGCGCCGATCATGACCATCATGCCGGCGCTTGCCGCATGGTCTGTGATCCCGTTCGGACCGGAGACCGTCCTGGCAAACGTCAACGCCGGTCTCCTTTTTGTGATGGCGATTACCTCGATGGAAGTCTATGGCGTGATCATTGCCGGCTGGGCGTCTAACTCGAAGTACGCGTTTCTCGGCGCGATGCGCGCATCTGCGCAGATGGTGTCCTACGAAATCGCAATGGGCTTTGCCCTGGTGATCGTTCTGCTCGTGTCCGGAAGCTTGAACTTCATCGACATCGTCAATGCGCAGAACAAGGGCATGTTCTATGACAAGGGGCTGAACTTCCTGTCCTGGAACTGGTTGCCGCTGCTGCCGATTTTCGTGATCTACGTGATTTCGGGCATTGCGGAAACCAACCGTCACCCATTCGACGTGGTGGAAGGCGAATCGGAAATCGTCGCCGGTCATATGGTCGAGTACTCCGGCATGTCGTTCGCGATGTTCTTCCTCGCCGAGTACGCGAACATGATCCTGATCTCGATGCTGGCCTCGCTGATGTTCCTCGGTGGCTGGGCAGCGCCGGTGGCGTTTCTCGACTTCATCCCGGGCTGGATCTGGCTAGGCATCAAGACCTTCGTGGTCGTGTCGATGTTCATCTGGGCGCGTGCCTCGTTCCCGCGTTACCGCTATGACCAGATCATGCGTCTCGGCTGGAAGGTATTCATCCCGTTGACGCTCGCTTACCTGGTGATTGTCGCGGCCTGGATGCAGACACCCTGGAATATTTGGAAGTAAGGATTAGAGGCTGAACAACATGGAAGCCATTAAAGATTTCTTCGGCAGCCTGATGCTCCGAGAGCTGATCAAGGGCCTCGCCCTGACCGGCCGTTACATGTTCGCCCGCAAGATCACGGTGCAGTTCCCGGAAGAGAAGACGCCGCTGTCGCCGCGCTTCCGCGGCCTGCATGCGTTGCGCCGCTACCCGAACGGGGAAGAGCGCTGCATCGCCTGCAAACTCTGTGAAGCCGTTTGCCCGGCAATGGCGATCACCATCGAATCGGCAGAACGTGAGGACGGCACTCGCCGCACCACCCGTTACGACATTGACCTGACCAAGTGCATCTTTTGCGGATTTTGCGAAGAGTCTTGCCCGGTCGACTCGATCGTCGAAACCAACATCCTGGAATACCACGGCGAAAAGCGCGGCGACCTCTACTACACGAAGGAGATGCTGCTTGCGATTGGCGACCGTTATGAAAAGGACATCGCCGCCGCCCGTGCGGCCGATGCCGCGTATCGTTGATTGATCTCGCCCGCATACAGCTGACTCTCTTGGCCCATTATGGAATTTAAAACCTTCTTGTTCTACGCGTTCTCGGTAATCCTCGTGTTCGCCGCCACGCGCGTCATCACGGACCGGAACCCGGTGCACGCCGCACTGTTCCTGGTGTTGTCTTTCTTCTCGGGTGCAGGCGTCTGGCTGCTGCTGAAAGCCGAATTTCTCGCCATCGTGCTGGTGCTGGTCTACGTGGGCGCAGTCATGGTGCTCTTCCTGTTTGTCGTGATGATGTTGGATATCAACATGGACAAGCTGCGGGAGGGCTTCTGGGGATACTTCCCGCTTGCAGCGACCGTTGGCGTTGTCATCGTGCTCGAGATGGCGGCGGTGCTGCTGCACGGCTTCTGGGCGCTGGAATCGCAAGTCCCAGCAGCCTCCGCAAGTATCGGCAACACCAAGGAATTGGGCAAGCTGATTTACACGGAATACATCTACGCATTCGAAATCGCGGCAGTAATTTTGCTGGTCGCCATCGTCGCTGCTGTGGCGCTCACCCTGCGTCGCCGGAAGGATAGCAAGTACTTCGATCCCGCCGCTGCAGTGAAGGTCAAGCGTAATGACCGCCTGCGCATCGTCAGCATGAAGGCCGAGTCCGACCGTGCCAACGGCGTGCAACCGGCTGCGCAATCCGCAGAAAAACAATAAGGGGAAGCACGTGGCACTTTCGCTCGCACACTATCTGATCCTCGGAGCAATCCTGTTTGCGATCTCCGTCGTCGGCATCTTCCTGAACCGCAAGAACGTCATCATCCTGTTGATGGCCATCGAGTTGATGCTCCTCGCCGTCAACATGAATTTCGTCGCTTTCTCCTATTACCTGGGCGACGCTGCTGGCCAGATTTTCGTTTTCTTCATCCTGACTGTGGCTGCCGCGGAGTCCGCGATTGGTCTCGCCATTTTGGTGGTGCTGTTCCGTAACCTGGACACCATCAATGTCGAAGACCTCGACGCTCTCAAAGGCTAATCACGTAAAATAACGACAAGGTCCATCATGGCGGGGCAACTCAACCCTAACCTTCTACTGGCTGTGCCGCTGGCACCTCTCGCAGGCTCCGCGATCGCGGGCCTGTTCGGAACCAAGTTTTTCGGCAACAAGATCGGGCGCGCGGCGTCGCATACAGCGACGATCCTCGGTGTCCTGATTTCCTTCATCATCTCTTTTCAGACCCTGCTGGCGGTAATGGATGGGGCGACGTTCAACGGCACCATCTATAACTGGATGACGGTGATGGGGCTGAAGCTGGAGGTTGGCTTCCTGATCGACAGCCTGACGGCGATGATGATGTGCGTAGTGACCTTCGTGTCGCTGATGGTGCACATCTACACGATCGGCTACATGGCTGAGGATGAGGGATATAACCGCTTCTTCTCGTACATCTCGCTGTTCACCTTCTCGATGCTCATGCTCGTCATGAGCAACAACTTCCTGCAGCTATTCTTCGGCTGGGAAGCTGTGGGTCTCGTGTCCTACCTGCTGATCGGTTTCTGGTACACCCGTCCGTCCGCGATTTACGCGAACATGAAGGCCTTCCTGGTCAACCGCGTCGGCGACTTCGGTTTCATCCTCGGCATCGGCCTGCTGCTGGCATATGCCGGTTCCTTGAATTACGGCGAAGTGTTTGCCAAGCGTGAAGAGCTGGCTGGACTGACTCTGCCCGGCACCGACTGGATGCTGTTGACCGTCGCATGTATCTGCCTGTTTATTGGCGCGATGGGTAAGTCTGCACAGTTCCCGCTGCACGTGTGGCTGCCGGATTCGATGGAAGGCCCGACGCCGATTTCCGCGCTGATCCACGCAGCAACAATGGTGACCGCAGGCATCTTCATGGTCGCGCGTATGTCGCCGCTGTTCGAGCTGTCCGACACGGCGCTTTCCTTCGTTCTTGTGATCGGCTCGATTACCGCACTGTTCATGGGCTTCCTCGGCATCATCCAGAACGACATCAAGCGCGTGGTCGCGTATTCGACGCTTTCTCAGCTTGGCTACATGACGGTGGCTCTCGGTGCTTCGGCCTACTCCGTCGCCGTATTCCACCTGATGACGCACGCCTTCTTCAAGGCTCTGCTGTTCCTCGGCGCTGGTGCGGTCATCATCGGCATGCATCACGACCAGGACATCCGAAACATGGGCGGCTTGCGCAAGTACATGCCGATTACCTGGATCACCTCGCTGCTCGGTTCGCTGGCACTGATCGGCACGCCGTTCTTCTCCGGTTTCTATTCGAAGGACAGCATCATTGAAGCGGTTCATGCGGCGAACATTGCCGGTGCCGGTTTTGCGAACTTCGCAGTATTGGCGGGCGTATTCGTGACTGCCTTCTATTCGTTCCGCATGTATTTCCTCGTGTTCCACGGTGAGGAGCGTTTTGGCAAACCGCACGACGAGCATCAGGATCACAGCCACGATGAGCACAGCGATGAAGCGCATCATGGCCTCGGCCCGGGCGAGAAGCCGCACGAGGCCCCTTGGGTGGTGACTGTGCCGCTGATGCTGCTGGCGATTCCTTCAGTCGTGATCGGTTTCGTCGCCATCGGCCCGATGCTGCACGGCGACTTCTTCAAGGGCGTCATTTTCGTCAGCGAAAAGCATCCTGCGATGAAGGAACTGCATGAGGCGTTCCATGGCGCGTTCGCCATGGGAGTGCATGCTCTGCAGACGGCGCCGTTCTGGCTCGCGCTGGCAGGCGTGGCTTCCGCCTACTACTGCTACATGGTTAACCCGAAGGTGCCTCGGTGGTTCTACAACAAGTTCCGCGCCATTTACACGATCCTCGACAACAAGTACTTCATGGACAAGATCAATGAAGTCGTGTTCGGCAAAGGGGCGGTCCTGCTCGGCCGCGGATTGTGGAGCGGGGGGGATCGTGCCCTGATCGACGGTCTGATCGTCAATGGCAGCGCAAAGGTAGTGGGGTGGTTCTCTGCGCTGATTCGCCACTTCCAGACTGGCTACATTTATCACTATGCGTTTGTAATGATCTTCGGCGTGCTGCTGTTCCTGATTTACTTTATGCCGTTCCCGTCGTTTGCCAAATAAGTTGGCGAAGCAAAGCAAACAACAATCATGATGCAGTCAACTTTTCCTCTCCTGAGCCTCGCAATCTGGTGTCCGATCGCGTTTGGCCTGTTCGTTTTGGCATTCGGCCGTGACGAGAACCCAGCCATGGTCCGATCGATTTCGCTGATCGGATCCATCATCAGCTTCCTGGTGACATTGCCGTTGATTGCGCAGTTCGACAAGTCTGCGCATGGCATGCAGTTCGTCGAGAAGGCCGCCTGGATCGACCGCTTCAACGTCAATTACTACCTCGGTATTGACGGCATCTCGGTCTGGTTTGTCCTGCTGACCGCCTTCATCACGGTTATCGTCGTGATCGCGGGATGGGAAGTGATCGAGAAACGGGTGGCGCAGTATATGGGCGCTTTTCTGATTCTCTCCGGCGCGATGATCGGTGTGTTCTGCGCGTTGGATGGTCTTCTGTTCTACGTCTTCTTCGAAGCGACGCTGATCCCGATGTTCATCATCATCGGCGTATGGGGCGGTCCGAACCGTGTATATGCGGCGATGAAGTTTTTCCTCTATACGCTGCTTGGCTCGCTGCTGACGCTGGTCGCCATTATCTACCTGTACTTCAAGGCGGGCGGCAGTTTTGACATCCTGGCTTGGCACAAGCTGCCGCTGCCGCTCGATGTGCAGGTGATTATTTTCTTCGCATTCCTGATGGCGTTCGCAGTCAAGGTGCCGATGTGGCCGGTGCATACGTGGCTGCCCGATGCCCACGTCGAAGCGCCGACAGGCGGCTCTGTCGTGCTGGCCGCGATCATGCTGAAACTGGGTGCGTATGGATTCCTGCGGTTCTCTCTGCCAATCGCGCCGGACGCGAGTCATTCTCTCGCCGGCTTTATCATCACACTGTCGCTGATTGCAGTGATCTACATCGGCCTCGTGGCTCTGGTCCAGGCAGACATGAAGAAACTCGTTGCGTACTCTTCGATTGCACACATGGGCTTCGTGACGCTCGGCTTCTTCGTGTTTAACGATATGGCGACGCTGGGGGGCATTGTGCAGATGATTTCGCACGGCTTTGTATCCGGCGCCATGTTCCTTTGCATCGGCGTGCTGTATGACCGCATGCATTCGCGCCAGATCGCCGATTACGGCGGGGTGATCAACACGATGCCGAAGTTTGCTGCGTTCTTCGTGTTGTTCTCGCTTGCGAACTGCGGTCTGCCGGCAACCTCGGGTTTTGTCGGCGAATTCCTGGTCATCCTTGGCGCCGTCAAGTACAACTTCTGGATCGGCATGCTGGCTGCGACTGCGTTGATCTTTGGCGCAGCCTATTCGCTGTGGCTCGTGAAGCGAGTCGTGTTCGGTGCTGTCGGTAACAAGCACGTCGCGGAACTGCAGGACCTCAATGCACGTGAGTTCGCGATGCTCGGTATCCTGGCAATTGCGGTCATCGCGATGGGCGTGTACCCGGCGCCGTTCACTGACCTGATGCAGACATCGGTTGATGACCTGCTCAAGCATGTGGCCATTTCGAAAGTGAATTAGTGAATGCGCCCATCCGGATGGGGCGCATTACCGGGCCTTGCATGAGGCTCCAGTCTCGGCAAGGTCCAGCCTGTATGGCTTTAGAGTGACGACAACATGAACGAAATCAATTTCGCACCGGTGTATCCGGAAATCTTCCTGGTGATTGCTGCTTCGGCAATCCTGCTGATCGACATGTTCCTGACGGAGGCAAAGCGCCACATCACGTTCATGCTGTCGATCGCGACGCTGATCGTTTTGGCCTGGATGAATATTGCCGATTTCGATAGCCCGACGGTCTACACGTTCAACAACATGTTCGTGTCCGACGCCATGTCGAACCTGCTGAAGGTGTTCTCCTACATCGCTGTCGGCATGACGCTGGTTTATTCGCGCCAGTATGCGACGGAGCGCGGCATGCTTGGCGGGACGCTCGGCGGCGAATTCTATGTGCTCGCGTTGTTCGCGCTGCTCGGCCAGATGGTCATGATCTCGGGTAACAACTTCCTGGTGATATACCTCGGCCTCGAATTGATGTCCTTGTCGTTGTACGCACTCGTTGCCTTGCGCCGCGGCCATTCCATTTCGACCGAGGCTGCGATGAAGTATTTCATCCTTGGTGCGCTGGCCTCGGGCTTCCTCTTGTATGGCCTGTCGATGCTGTACGGCGCGACCGGCTCGCTCGATCTGACTGAGGTGGCGAAAGCGACCGCATCGGGTACGGTGAACAAGACGGTGCTGGTATTCGGCGTGGTGTTTGTCGTGTCCGGCCTTGCATTCAAGCTTGGTGCCGCGCCGTTCCATATGTGGGTACCTGATGTGTATCAGGGCGCGCCGACCGCAGTGACTCTGCTGCTTGGTGCCGCACCGAAGTTGGCCGCGTTTGCAATCACGATCCGCCTGCTCGTGGAGGGCTTGTTCCCGCTCGCCATCGACTGGCAGCAGATGATCACCGTGCTGGCCGTGGTGTCCATGGCTGTCGGAAACATTACTGCAATCGTGCAGACAAATCTGAAGCGGATGCTGGCGTACTCGACGATCGGCCAGATGGGCTTCATGCTGCTCGGCATGCTCTCCGGTGTCGTCGACGGCAACGTGGCGACTGCCGGCAATGCCTACAGCTCCGCGCTGTTCTATTCGGTGACTTACGTCCTCACGACCCTCGGTACGTTCGGCCTCATCATGCTGCTGGCCCGGTCCGGCTTCGAAGCGGAAAATATCGATGACTTCAAGGGCCTGAACCAGCGCAGCCCGTGGTTCGCATTCGTGATGCTGATCCTGATGTTCTCGCTGACTGGCATCCCGCCGACCGTTGGCTTCTATGCCAAGCTCGCAGTTCTGCAGGCGGTGCTCGCTACCGGCCAGGTGTGGCTTGCCGTTGTCTCCGTGCTGCTGTCGCTGATCGGGGCGTTCTACTATCTGCGCGTGGTCAAGGTAATGTATTTCGATGAGCCGGTCGACACGACGAAGATCGAATCGACGAATGACATGCGCGTGGTTCTCAGCCTGAACGGTGCAGCCGTCCTCGCACTTGGCATCCTGCCCGGTCCGCTGATGGCAGTGTGCGGCACCGCGATTGTCAAGACCCTGGCAGGCTGATCGAAGACAGTGACGGTTCAAGCGTGGATGTTTCTCTCGCAAGCTGGTTTGTGATCCTGTTGGCGGCATTTGCCGCCAACACACCTTTCTTCAATGAGCGTTTGTTCGCTCTTGTTCCGCTTGGGCGGCCGGCCAAATCCCTATGGCTGCGTTTGCTCGAACTGGTTGTTCTCTACTTTGTGGTGCGCGGCGTGGCATATCTCCTCGAAGCCCGAATGGGAAATGTTTTCCCGCAGCGTTGGGAGTTTTACGCCATCACGGCCTGCCTGTTCCTCGTGCTCGCATTCCCGGGCTTCGTGTTCCGCTATTTGCGCAAGCGGCACGGTTGATGTCCTGTAAGGCTGCGCCGACTTGTCGCAGTAAAATACATCCATTTCCCTTGCAAAATGGAGTAGTTGCATGGATCCCCATTTGATTGAAGTCCAAATCGATACCCAGGTGGTCTACGACGGGCATTTCCTGAAAGTCCAGAAAGACACCGTGCGCCTGCCGGACGGGAAGCAGTCGTCGCGCGAATACATCAAGCATCCGGGCGCGGTTGTGATCCTGCCGGTATTCGATGACGGTTCGATCCTGCTCGAGCGGCAGTTCCGCTATCCGCTGCATGACGTCTTCATTGAATTCCCGGCCGGTAAAATCGATCCGAACGAAGACCCGCTCGATTGTGCAAAGCGGGAATTGCAGGAGGAAACGGGTTACACGGCGA
Source organism: uncultured Noviherbaspirillum sp. (assembly GCA_966212545.1). Taxonomy (GTDB): domain Bacteria; phylum Pseudomonadota; class Gammaproteobacteria; order Burkholderiales; family Burkholderiaceae_D; genus Noviherbaspirillum. Next base: position 21,587 of record CBIHRW010000033.1, on the reverse strand, counting down.
AGGACTGGCAGTATGTCTGTACCATCCACAACGCCATTGCCTACTCGGACGAACACCTCGATATTTTTATTGCGCGTGGCCTAATTGCCGGCGAACGCAAGCTCGATGACGGGGAGTTCCTGGAAACGTTTACCGCAACTGTCCCTGAAATGCTGAGTTGGGTCAGAGAGGGGAAGATCACCGATGTGAAGACTGTGATCGGTACCTTCTGGCTGGAGAAGCTTGCCGCGGCACAGTGGAAGGTTTGAAAGGTATGACGTTGGTGCGGGCCGTGCCGCGGACGCCAATCTACCGTTAGCTAATAAAAAAGCCGCTTGCGCGGCTTTTTTTGTTTTACATCCCCGAGTAGTTCGGGCCGCCACCGCCTTCCGGCGTCACCCACACGATATTCTGAGTCGGGTCCTTGATGTCGCAGGTCTTGCAGTGCACGCAGTTCTGGGCGTTGATCTGCAGGCGCTCTCCGCTGCCGTCATTAACGAACTCGTAGACGCCCGCCGGACAGTAGCGGCTCTCCGGTCCGGCAAACTTCGTCAGGTTGATCTTGACTGGTACGGACGCATCCTTCAGCGTCAGGTGGGCCGGCTGGTTCTCTTCGTGGTTGGTGTTGCTGACGAAGACACTGCTCAACCTGTCGAAAGTGAGCTTACCGTCCGGTTTCGGATAGGTGATCGGCTGGAACTCGCTTGCCGGGCGCAGGCATTCGTGGTCACGTTTGGTTGCGTGCAGCGTCCAGGGCGGATTCTTGACGCCGATCTTCGGCAGCAGCCACTGTTCGATACCCGTCATCATATTGCCGACGAGTTTGCCCTTCTTGAACCAGAGCTTGAAGTTACGCGACTGGTCGAGCTCTTCCTTCAGCCAGCTCTTTTCGAAGGCTTCCGGGAAGGCGGTCAGTTCATCGCTTGCGCGGCCTGCTGCCAGTGCATCGGCAATCGCTTCTGCGCACATCATGCCGGTCTTGATGGCTGCGTGGCTGCCCTTGATGCGCGCTGCATTCAGGAAGCCGGCGTCGCAGCCGACGAGTGCGCCGCCGGGGAAAACTGTTTTCGGGAGTGCTTGGGGCGTGCCGTTGTTGATCGCGCGCGCACCGTAGCTCAGACGCTTGCCGCCTTCGAGATGAGCGCGGATGGATGGGTGGGTCTTCCAGCGCTGCATTTCCTCGAACGGACTCATGTACGGATTCTGGTAGTCCAGGCCGATCACGAAACCGAGCGTAACCTTGTTGCCTTCGAGATGGTAGAGGAATCCGCCGCCGAAGGTATTGTCCGTCATCGGCCAGCCACCTGTGTGCACTACTAGGCCCGGCTTGGCTTTTGCCGGATCGATTTCCCACAATTCCTTGATGCCAATGGCGAAGCTCTGCGGATCCTTGCCTTCGGTGAGTTTATATTTCGCGATGAGCTGCTTGCCGAGGTGGCCGCGTGCGCCTTCAGCGAAGATCGTGTATTTGCCCAGCAGCTCCATCCCGAGCTGGAAGTTCTCAGTTGGCTCGCCCCCCTTGCCGATGCCCATGTTGCCGGTCGCAACGCCTTTGACCCGCCCCTGATCGTCGTACAGCACTTCCGCCGCGGCGAAGCCGGGGAAGATTTCCACGCCGAGGCTTTCGGCCTGCTGCGCCATCCACTTGACTACGTTGCCGAGCGCGACAACATAGCATCCATCGTTGTGAAAGTTGCGTGGCGCGAGCCAATTGGGGAGGCGACTTGAACCGGTTTCTGAGAGAAACAGGAAGTCGTCGCCGGTAACCGGCTGGTTCAGCGGGGCGCCCAGTTCCTTCCAGTTCGGGAACAGCTCATTCATTGCGCGGGGATCCATGACGGCACCGGACAGGATGTGCGCCCCGGGCTCAGAACCCTTTTCCAGCACGACAACCGAGATTTCCCTGTTTTGCTCTGCGGCGAGCTGTTTCAGGCGAATTGCGGTAGCCAGGCCGGCAGGGCCGGCGCCGACGATGACTACGTCGTACTCCATCGAGTCGCGCGGGCCGTATTGTTCTAGGATGCTTTGGGTCTGCGTCATGGTCTTCCCACCGTAAAGTGATATTATCGAACGAACGTGCTAATTGTCGTGGATTTTGCTTGAGAATGCTAGATTCAACACTCTAAAGGGTGTTTAAACGTGTAATCATAACGTCACAACGACGGGCGGCACAGTCAAACGCAAGACAAATAAAGAGGAGATATCCGTGGGCATTGAAGTCAATTTCGAGGGCAAGATTGCGCTCGTCACTGGGGCATCGAGCGGTTTGGGTGAGCGGTTTGCGAAGGTGCTGGCCCAAGCCGGTGCACAGGTGGTGCTGGCATCCCGCCGCGTCGAGCGACTGAAGGAACTGCGCGCCGAAATCGAGGCCGACGGCGGGGCGGCACACGTGGTTTCGCTCGATGTGACCGACTACGGCAGCATCAAGTCGGCAATCGCACATGCCGAAACCGAGGCAGGCCCGATCGATATCCTGGTCAACAACTCCGGCGTCTCGACGACACAGCGGCTGGTGGATGTCACACCCGAGGACTATGCCTTTGTCATGGACACCAACCAGCGCGGCGCATTTTTCGTTGCACAGGAGGCCGCCAAGCGCATGATTGCCCGCGCCAAGGGCGATCCGAAGAAGCAGCATCGCATCATTAATATCGCATCGGTCGCCGGCCTGCGCGTGCTGCCGCAGATCGGGATCTACTGCATGAGCAAGGCCGCTGTCGTGCACATGACGAAGTCGATGGCGGTGGAGTGGGGCCGTTACGGCATTAACGTGAACGCGATCTGCCCTGGCTATATCAGCACCGAAATCAACGAGACGCATTTTGAAACCGAGCAGGGACGTGCGCTCATCAACATGCTCCCGCGCAAGCGGCTCGGCCAGCCGGAAGACCTGGATGGCTTGCTCCTGCTGCTGGCATCGGAAGAGTCCCGCTTCATCAACGGTGCCATCATCACCGCCGACGACGGCATGAGTGCGCAGTGAGCAGCATGCTTCTGAAGTCCGTTGAGGTGCCGTGCGCATGACGTTGAGGAGACTTGTCCATACGAGCCGCATGGCGATCCGCTGGGGCGACATGGATGCCATGGGCCATGTCAATAACACCGTGTATTTTCGCTACCTGGAGCAAGCCCGCATCGAATGGTTCACCGAAGCGGGCTGCGATCCGGATCCCAATGGAGAAGGCCCCGTTATCATCAACGCGCGCTGCACCTTCATCAAGCAACTGAAGTATCCGGGGGAGATTGAGGTCAGCACTTACGTGGGTGTACCGGGGCGGTCCAGTTTCGAGATGTACCACGAGATCAGGCGTGTCGATCGACCCGACGTACTTTGTTCGGAAGGTGGGGCGAAGGTCGTCTGGGTCGATTTTCCTTCGGAAAAATCGGCGCCCTTGCCGGAACGCATCCGTGCGCTCCTGCCAGCGACCGAGCCGGCGGCAGTCAGCCGCTGACGCCGACCAGGCGATGCACCAGTTCGCTGGACGTCGCGGCGCCGAATTTCTTCATCAGCTTGGCACGGTGCATTTCTACCGTACGCGGACTCAGGCCCACTTGGCGTGCGATCAGCTTGCTGGTCTTGCCTTCCACGAGCAGCGCCGCTATTTCGCGCTCGCGCGGCGTCAGTTCCGCCGTCACCGGCCGTTTTGCGCTCAAATCCTCGAAGGTCCAGATCCCCGCTGCATGCGGGTCGTCGTGGATCAAGGAGCGGCCGGTCACATGGCACCAGAATAGCTCCTGGTTGGCGCGTTTCATGATCCGCTCGTCGGAATAGTGTCCTTTGGCGCTCATGATCGGAACGATACGGGCGCCGGTGCGCTCGAATTCGTCCAGCGTGGGGTAGAGTACCCGGAACGACTGGCCGACCAATTCCTCCGGCTTGTAACCGAACATGCTCGCCAGTACGTCGTTGCAGGCGTGGATGATGCGGTGCTGGGATACGCACATCCCGACCGGGGCATTGCGGAAGATGGTTTCGTAATCGATCGCCAAGGGAGCGTTCATAGATTTTTTTTGCCTTTGGGATGGCTAAAATTCGTATTTTTACGGTATTGCGCCGTATAGTCCACCAACTTATGCTGGCAGGCACATTAGAACAGCCTTTTTAGGCAATTTCCAATAGAAGAGGGTCGGTATGAATAAAGTTTATCCTGATGCGGCCAGTGCGCTGGCTGGCGTTGTCAAGGACGGGCAAACCATTGCCGTCGGTGGTTTCGGCCTCTGCGGCATTCCCGAGGCGCTGATTGCCGCGCTCCGCGATTCCGGCGTCAAGAACCTTACCGCGATCTCCAACAATGCGGGCGTCGACGGGTTCGGCCTCGGCCAGCTGCTGACCACCCGGCAGATCAAGAAGATGATTTCCTCCTACGTTGGCGAAAACAAGGAATTCGAGCGCCAGTATCTTGCCGGCGAACTTGAACTGGAATTCACGCCCCAGGGCACGCTGGCGGAAAAGCTGCGCGCAGGCGGCGCCGGCATCCCGGCATTCTTTACCAAGACTGGTGTGGGCACGATCGTCGCGGACGAGAAGGAAGTTCGTGAATTCGACGGCCAGAAGTACGTGATGGAGCGCTCCCTCGTTGCGGACGTCTCCTTGGTAAAGGCCTACATGGCAGACAAGGTCGGCAACCTCGTTTTCCGCAAGACCGCGCGCAATTTCAACCCCAACGTCGCCATGGCCGGCAAGATCACCATCGTCGAAGTCGAGAAGCTGGTCGAAGCCGGCGAAATCGATCCTGACCAGGTCCACACGCCGGGCATCTTCGTGCACCGCATTGTCGTCAATGCGAACCCGGAGAAGCGTATCGAACAACGCACCACGCGTGCAAAGTAAGACGGAGAACGAACATGGCATGGACTCGTGATGAAATGGCTGCGCGCGCAGCAAAGGAACTGCAGGATGGCTTCTATGTGAACTTGGGTATCGGCCTGCCGACCCTGGTTGCCAACTATGTGCCGCAAAATATCGAGGTGTGGCTGCAATCGGAAAACGGCCTTCTCGGTATCGGTCCGTTCCCGACCGAGGATGAGGTCGACGCTGACTTGATCAACGCCGGCAAGCAGACCGTCACCGCGCTGAAGGGCTCCTCCTTCTTCAGCTCGGCGGACTCCTTTGCGATGATCCGCGGCGGCAAGATCAACATCGCCATCCTGGGCGCAATGCAGGTCAGCGAAAAGGGTGACCTGGCGAACTGGATGATCCCGGGAAAGATGGTCAAGGGCATGGGCGGCGCGATGGACCTCGTGGCCGGCGTGGGCCGCGTCGTGGTGCTGATGGAGCACGTCGCCAAGGCAAAGGATGGCACGACGTCGCACAAGATCCTGAAGAAGTGTGACCTGCCGCTGACCGGCGTGGGTGTCGTCAACCGCATCATCACCGACCTCGGCGTCATCGACGTGACTCCAACCGGTTTGAAGCTGATCGAATTGGCGCCGGGTGTGACCAAGGAAGAAGTGCTCGAAAAAACGGGTGCCGAGCTGGATGTAAGCGCAGTACACTGACCGCGTTTGCGAGGCAAATGGAAACGGCGCCCACAGGCGCCGTTTTTTGTTGCTGCTGCGGTCGCCGGCAGGCGGGGACCGCAGGCGAAGCACTTATTGCGCGACCCAGCCTCCGTCCATGTTCCATGCCACGCCGCGCACCTGACTTGCGGCATCGCTCGAGAAAAACACCGCCAGCTCGCCGAGCTGCTCCGGCGTGACGAACTCGCCCGAAGGTTGTTTTTCCGAGAGCAAGCTTTTCTTGGCATCGTCATTCGACAGCCCTTGCTGCGACGCACGCGCATCCACCTGCTTTTGTACGAGGGGCGTCAGCACCCAACCCGGGCAGATGGCATTGCAGGTGATGCCGGTATGGGCTGTTTCCAGGGCCGTCACCTTGGTGAATCCGACGATGCCATGCTTGGCTGCAACGTAAGCCGATTTCTGCGCCGAACCCACGAGTCCGTGTACCGAGGCAACATTGATGATGCGGCCCCAGTTCTTGGCCTTCATCGCAGGCAGGGCAAGGCGGGTGGTGTGGAATGCAGAGGTCAGGTTGATCGCAATGATGGCATCCCATTTCTCGACAGGGAAATCCTCGACATTCGCCACGTGCTGGATGCCCGCATTGTTGACCAGGATGTCGACGTCGCTGAAACGCTCCGCGGCAAATTTCATCATCGCTTCGATTTCTGACGGCTTGGACATGTCGGCATTGTGGTAGGCCGTCTGGACGCCGAATTCGTCGCGCACCTGGGCTTGCAGCGCTTCAATTTCCTTGAGGTCGCCAAAGCCATTGAAAACGATGTTCGCGCCCTGGGCCGCGAAAGCTCGCGCGATCCCCAAGCCGATGCCCGAGGTGGAGCCTGTTACCAGGGCAGTTTTCCCTTTATGCATATTGCCTTGCATGATGTCCTCTGCGAATGAAATTTGGAAAGGCGACGAACCTGCGAGAGATTTTAAGCGGAACGAACAGTAAAATGTGAGAATGGCAATCGGATAAACTGATTCGCAACAAAATCCCGGCAAAATGACTCAACATCAAATCAGGACGGTCCAGTGCCTGTCCCCTTCAGGACTGCACAAGATGGCCTACAAAGAGTGGGGCGATCCGAAAAATCCCAAGGTGTTGGTATGCGTGCACGGCGTGACACGGGTTTCGGATGATTTTGACAACATGGCAAAGGCACTGTGCGATCAGTATCGCGTGGTCTGCCCGGATGTGGTTGGCCGCGGTCGCTCGGACTGGTTGCGCGATCCACAGCATTACCAGGTGCCGCAGTATGTGAGCGATATGGTGACTTTGCTCGCGCGGCTGGATGCGGAGACTGTGCACTGGTTTGGAACATCGATGGGCGGCCTGATAGGGATGGGACTGGCCTCGATGAAAGGCAGCCCGATCCGCAAGCTCGTGCTCAACGATGTCGGCCCGGTGATCAATCCGGAGGCGATCGCCCGTATCGGCGATTACGTCGGCAAGGATGTACGTTTCGCTACGTTTGACGAGGCGGCGCGCTATGTCAAAGATATCTCCCTGCCGTTCGGCCCGCATACGGACGACGAGTGGCGCAAGCTGGCCGCCGACGTGCTGAAGCAGGACAAGGACGGTCAATGGGTACTGCATTACGACCCGGGTCTTGCGGTTCCGATCAAGGCGACGACGCCGGAGATGATGCAGCGCGCCGAAGTCATGCTCTGGATGGCCTATGACGCAATTGCCTGTCCTACCCTCCTGGTGCGCGGCGCGGAATCTGACCTGCTCAAGCACGAAGTCGCGCAGGCGATGGCCGCGCGCGGGCCTAAAGCGAAGCTGGTGGAAATCGCAGGTGTCGGTCACGCGCCAACCTTCCAGCATGCAGACCAGATCGCGATCGTCAGTGAATTCCTGCTTCAATAATCAAGGAAAGTCGAATACATGGAAATCAAGCGCCTGCATGTCGGGAAAACGTTGTCCGAAGTCGCCATCCACAATGGCACGGTTTACCTTGCCGGACAGATCGCCGAAGACCTCACACAGAATATCGAAGGCCAGACGCGCGAAGTGCTCGGTCACGTCGACCGATTGCTGGCGGAAGCGGGCAGCGACAAGTCGCGCATCCTCATGTGCCAGATCTACATTGCGGACATGAAGGATTTTCCCGGCATGAATGCGGCTTGGAACGAATGGGTCGCGGACGGCAACTCCCCGCCTCGCGCAACGGTCGAAGCAAAGCTTGCTAAGCCCGAGTGGCTGGTGGAGATGGTGGTTACTGCTGCACAAAAGTAATCAACGATGGTCTCGATTGTAGCAACGCCAAGCGAAGCGCACGTTCAGCTGACAGCCGGGCTGTCGGCGGAGGACGGTGCTCGGGTACAGGACGCGCTGGCGTTCATCGAGCCGATATACCGGGGCAAGACAGTTCCGACCGGCCAGGATACATTCGAATTCGCGCAAGGTGCGGCGACCACGCTCGCACTGCTGAATGCCGATGCGGATACGCGCATCGCCGGTCTACTGTTCGAGCTGCCGGTGGTCGACCCCAAGGCGGCCGAGTCGATCGAATCGCGCTTCGGTCCGGATATTGCCGACTTGGTTGGCAATATCCGCCAGCTGATGCGCCTGCATGAGCAGACCTTCGGCTACCAGGAAATCACCAAGGGGAAGAACGCGCCGCAGCAGGCGGCCGAGCAGCTGGAAACCCTGCGCAAGATGCTGCTCTCCATGGCGTCCGATATGCGCGTCGTCCTTGTGCGGCTGGCGTCGCGCGTGACGACCCTGCGTTATTTTGCCGACGTCAAGCTCGAGAACGAGCGCACGCACCAGTACGCGCGCGAGACCCTCGATCTGTATGCGCCACTGGCCAACCGACTCGGCATCTGGCAGTTGAAGTGGGAGCTCGAAGATCTCGCTTTCCGTTTTCTCGAGCCGGCAACCTACAAGCGCATCGCGAAGATGCTGGAGGAAAAACGGCTGGAGCGCGAAAGCTTCGTGGAAGCGGCGATTGCGCGTCTCAAGTCCGAGCTTGCGACGGCCGGCATCAAGGCCGAGGTGAGCGGCAGACCGAAGCACATCTACAGTATCTGGAACAAGATGCGAGGCAAGTCGCTGGATTTTTCGGAGCTGTACGACGTCCGGGCTTTCCGCGTCATTGTCGAGGACATTCGTGCCTGCTATGCGGTGCTGAGTCTCATCCACAACATCTGGACGCCCGTTCCCGAGGAATTCGACGATTACATCTCGCGGCCCAAACCGAATGGCTACCAGTCTCTGCACACCGTCGTCATTGCCGAGGACCGCCGTGCAATGGAAGTGCAGATCCGCACGAATGAAATGCATCGCTTCGCCGAGTACGGCGTCGCGGCGCACTGGCGCTACAAGGAGGCCGGCGGATCGAGCTTTTCGGCGCAGAAGTACGACGAGAAAATTGCCTGGCTGCGCCAGCTTCTGGCATGGAAGAGCGAGGTCGCCGACGCCGTCGTGGGGCAGGAAGACATCCAGCGCGAATGGGTGCAGAAACTCAAGTCCGCGGCACTCGATGACCGTATCTATGTCCTGACGCCGCAGGCTCGTGTGATCGAATTACCCAATGGCGCGACACCGATCGATTTCGCCTATCACCTGCACACGAATATCGGCCACCGCTGCCGGGGTGCGCGCGTGGATGGCGTGATGGTGCCGCTGAACACGCCGCTGAAGAACGGACAGACGGTCGAAATCATCACCGCCGGCAGGAGTGCGACGAACGCCGGACCATCGCGTGATTGGCTTGGCCCCGGTTACGTCGTCAGTGCACGCACGCGCGCGAAAGTTCGCGCCTGGTTCAATGCGATAGAGCAGGAAGAAACTCTTGCGCATGGCCGCAGCATGGTGGAAAAGACCCTGCAGCGCGAAGGCAGGACGGCGATCAACCTGGAAGAACTTGCGCACAAACTGGGGTTTGCCAAGCTCGACGACCTCTTCCTTTCGGTAGGCAAGGAGACGTTCAGCCTGCGCAACATCGAGCACGTCCTGCACGAGGACGAGGCACAAAAAGGCGCGACCAAGGCGGAAGAGGATACGGTCATTCCCAACAAGAGCCGGGCTTCGAGCGTCGCGCAAGGAGCGCGCTCAGGGGTTCTGGTCGTCGGCACCGAAGGCTTGCTGACCCAGCTCGCGCGTTGCTGCAAGCCGGCACCTCCCGACGAGATCGTCGGCTTCATCACCCGCGGCAAGGGCGTTTCAATTCACCGCGCGAACTGCAAGAACCTCGCGCAAATGCGCATGAAGGCAATGGAGCGGGTGATCCAGACCACTTGGGGCGAGCCGGTCAAAGACACTGTCTACCCGGTCGATATCTTCATCCTCGCCTTGGATCGCCAGGGCTTGTTGCGTGATATTTCCGAAATCTTCTCGCGAGAGAAGATCAACGTAATTGGCGTCAGCACGCAAAGCGCGAAGGGGCAGGCACGCATGTCGTTCACCGCAGAAATCTCATCGACCGCCCAGTTGCAGAAGGCACTGGGCGTCATTCACGAGGTGAAGGGCGTGCTCGACGTGCAGCGGCAGTAACTTAGCTTCCTTCTGCCATGCCGGGCGTCTCCGGCTGCAAGGTGACGTGGTCGATGCCGTGCTTCGCCACGAGCATCGCTTTGATCTCCCGCAGGACCGTCGGCCATTCCTGCATGTCGCGGATTTCGAGATGGCCGATCAGCGCAGGGTGGCCCGCCGACATTTCCCATACATGCAAATCGTGCACAGAGAGCACGCCCTTGACCTGATCAATGTCTTTGCCCACCTGCAGGTAGTCGATATCACGCGGCACGCCTTCCATCAGCACATGGTAGGAATCGGCCAGGACGCTGACGGTCGTTCTCAGGATCAGTCCCGAAACCAGCAGTGAAAGCAGCGGGTCGATTGTCAGCCATCCCGTGAAATAGATCACCGCGCCGGCAATCAGGGCAGCCACCGAACCGAGCAGATCGCCGAGGACATGTACCAGCGCGGCCCGGGTATTGACGCTCTTCTGGTCGCGCGACAGCACCCAGGCAACGATCAGGTTGATGACAAGTCCGATTGCGGCCACAACGAAAACTGCTTTGCCCTGGACTGGCTCCGGATTCGCAAAGCGCCGTACTGCCTCGATCGCGATCCAGCCGACAACAGCCAGCATCGCCATCGCGTTAATGAAAGCCGCGAGCGCTTCTGCGCGTCCGAAGCCGAAAGAATGGCGCGCGGAGGGCGGCCGGGTTGCGATGTATTGGGCAAGCAAGGCAAGGCCAAGTGCCGTGCTGTCCGTCACCATGTGGCCGGCATCGGAAATCAGAGCGAGCGAATTCGACCAGAATCCGGCTAGCGCCTCGATCGCGGCAAATGTGAGTGTCAGCAAGACCGCACTTGCAAGAATCTTCGGGCTTCGGCCTTCGGCGACATGTTGATGCATGGAGTCGCCGGCGCGATGCGCGTGGAGATGGCTGGATGGCGGAGAGTGATGCTTGCTGTCCATAATGTGACCGTGAGGCGACAGTGCCTGGAGGCGAGGCATGCGCGAACTGGCAGAATGCAACGAGTAGTTGCCGAGTGTACAGGAATCGCTGGTGGCAGATATGGATATACAAACAAGGCCTTGTTCCCCGTGCGGTAGGAGGAGCGGGGGAAGTTTGGCCGATGTAGGCTAAGACCATCGATTTTGAAAATTTGATCAATTGAAACAAACAAGTACTAGCGGAATCAAAAAATTGCCGCTATAATTTCGCTTCTTTAGGCTCGTAGCTCAGCTGGTTAGAGCACTACCTTGACATGGTAGGGGTCGTTGGTTCGAGTCCAATCGAGCCTACCAACGAACACAATTTGTAAGAGCGAGAAAGGCAGTCCCGGTTATGACACCGCGAACTACAACCGCAATGGTTTTAGTGCGACGCTAGTCGGGATCTTTTTCGTCATTGCAGTGGGAAAGAAACGCGGCTAGTCCGCGTTTTTTTTTCGTCCGCAGCTTTTATCACTTGATCTAGCGTCAGTCACAACATTCCCACTGACATGGAGAGCAAAATGGTCTCAGTCCGACTTCCCGATGGTTCCCAGCGCCAATTCGATGCGCCCGTCACGGTTGCGCAAGTTGCCGCCAGTATTGGTGCCGGCCTTGCCAAGGCGGCATTGGCCGGCAAGGTTGACGGCAAACTGGTCGATACTTCGTTCCTGATCGACCGTGATGCTGAACTAGCGATCGTGACAGACAAGGATCCTGAAGGCCTGGAAGTTATCCGCCATTCCACCGCGCACCTGCTCGCCTACGCAGTCAAGGAGTTGTTCCCTGATGCGCAGGTCACTATCGGTCCGGTGATCGACAACGGTTTCTACTACGACTTCTCCTACAAACGCCCGTTTACCCCGGAAGACCTGCAGGCAATCGAAAAGAAAATGGCCGAACTGGCCAAGAAGGACGAGCCGGTCACCCGAAAGGTGCTGCCGCGTGACGAAGCAGTCGCGTACTTCAAGTCGATCGGTGAGGCATACAAGGCCGAGATCATCGAGTCCATCCCGCAGAACGAGGATGTTTCGCTCTACGCCGAAGGTAATTTCACCGACCTTTGCCGCGGCCCGCACGTGCCGTCTACTGGCAAGCTGAAGGTGTTCAAGCTAATGAAGTTGGCCGGTGCGTACTGGCGCGGCGACTCCAAGAACGAGATGCTGCAGCGTGTATACGGCACCGCCTGGGCTAAGAAGGAAGAGCAGGAAGCATACCTCCACATGTTGGAGGAGGCTGAAAAGCGCGACCACCGCAAGTTGGGTCGTGCGCTCGACCTGTTCCACTTCCAGGATGAGGCTCCGGGCCTGATTTTCTGGCATCCGAAGGGCTGGATCATCTGGCAGCAGGTGGAGCAGTACATGCGCCGCGTCTATCAGGAAAACGGCTATCAGGAAGTCAAGGCGCCGCAAATCCTCGACCGCACGCTATGGGAAAAATCCGGGCACTGGGAGAACTACAAGGAAAACATGTTCACCACCGAGTCGGAAAACCGCGCGTACGCGCTCAAGCCGATGAACTGCCCCGGTCATGTTCAGATTTTCCGCTCCAACCTGCATTCTTACCGAGAACTACCACTGCGTTATGGCGAATTCGGACAGTGCCACCGCAACGAGCCGTCCGGTTCGCTGCACGGCATGATGCGCGTGCGCGGCTTTACCCAGGACGATGGCCACATTTTCTGTACCGAAGACCAGATCCTAGACGAATGCGTGGCATTTACCGCGCTCCTGCAGAGGGTGTACAAGGACTTCGGCTTTACCGAAGTTATTTATAAAGTGGCAACTCGACCGGAAAAACGAGTTGGCTCTGACGACCTTTGGGACAAGGCGGAAAACGCACTCATCGAATCGCTCAAACGCTCCGGTTGTGAATACACGATCTCGCCGGGTGAGGGCGCGTTCTATGGCCCGAAGATCGAATACACGCTGAAGGACGCAATCGGTCGGATGTGGCAATGCGGCACCATCCAGGTTGACTTCTCCATGCCGGTACGCCTGGAGGCCGAGTATGTCGCGGAAGACAATACTCGCAAGGTGCCAGTCATGCTGCACCGTGCGATCCTCGGCTCGCTGGAGCGCTTCATCGGCATGCTGATCGAAAACCATGCCGGCGCGCTGCCGCTCTGGCTGGCGCCGGTGCAGATTGCCGTCCTGAATATCTCCGACGCGCAGGCTGATTACGCTCAGGAAGTTGCACAAAACCTGAAAAAACAAGGGTTTAGGGTGCACCTCGATTTGCGTAATGAGAAAATAACCTATAAAATACGGGAGCATTCGGTTCAGAAGCTTCCTTATATCGTTGTTATCGGCGACAAGGAGCGGGATGCGAAAACAGTGGCCGTGCGTGCGCGGGGCAACGTCGACTTGGGTGTAATGCCCGTCGATGCACTGGTGGATCGACTCAAGCATGAGGTCGACACCAAAGCCTGAAAGGGTGACTCCCAGCGCTAGAGCACGGCTTAATTATTTGATTTTTAAAGGAAACTGCAATAGCTACTGACAAGTCGCATCGCATTAACGGCGAGATCAATGCGCCGGAATTGCGCCTCTCTGGGGTTAACAACGAACCGCTTGGTATCGTAAGTCTTGCTGAAGCCTTCCGCCTGGCGGAAGAGGCAAACGTGGATCTGGTGGAAATCGCGCCGAATGCGGCGCCTCCGGTCGCGCGCCTGATGGACTATGGAAAGTTCAAGTATCAGGAGCAGAAGAAGGCCCACGAAGCCAAGCTGAAGCAGAAGGTCATCCAGGTCAAGGAAGTCAAATTCCGCCCGGGGACTGACGATGGTGACTACAACATCAAGCTGCGTAACCTGGTGAAGTTCCTCGAAGAGGGCGACAAGACCAAGATTACCTTGCGTTTCCGCGGTCGCGAGATGGCACACCAGGACATCGGCATGCGTATGCTGGAGCGACTGAAGTCCGACCTCGAGCCGTATGGACAGGTCGAGCAGTTTCCCAAGATGGAAGGCCGCCAGATGGTAATGGTGCTGGCGCCCAAGAAGAAGAAATAGAGAATTCGTACCGGTTGTTCCGTCAAACGAACGGCTGGTGCAAATGGCGGTGGACTCGATTCCATCGCATAACAAGTGAAAGCAGGCATCCAAGAGCAACGAAGTGTTGCCACCTGCAATCATGTTAAAAACGGAGCTGTCCGAGAGGACAGATATTGTCATGCCGAAAATGAAGACGAAGAGCAGCGCGAAGAAGCGCTTCCGCGTACGTCCGGGCGGTACCGTCAAGCGCGGTCAAGCCTTCAAGCGTCACATCCTGACCAAGAAAACCACCAAGACCAAACGCCAGCTGCGCGGTGCAGTGGACGTTCATGATACAAACATGAACTCCGTCCGCGCGATGATGCCGTTCGCTTAACCTCACATAAGGAGCTAATATGCCTCGAGTAAAACGTGGGGTTACCGCACGGGCCCGTCACAAGAAAGTTCTCGACCAAGCCAAAGGCTACCGTGGTCGTCGCAGTACCGTTTATCGCATCGCCAAGCAGGCGGTCATGCGCGCAGGCCAGTACGCCTACCGTGATCGCCGCAACAAGAAGCGCGTATTCCGCGCCCTGTGGATCACCCGTATCAACGCAGCGACGCGTGAGCATGGCGTGACCTACAGCGTGTTCATGAACGGCCTCAAGAAGGCCAACATCGGCCTTGACCGCAAGGTTCTGGCTGACATGGCTGTGATGGACAAGCCGGCATTTGCCGCGATTGTCAACCAGGTGAAAGCCAACATCGCTGCTTGAGTATTGTTTGTGTAAGCAGGTGCCGCTGGAAGGCGGCACCGAAATTGAGCGGGGCAGAGGTGGCACACCTGTGCCCCGTTTCATTTTGAATCGCCATTTCCGGATTCCCGTTTTCGATCACCTTTTTCGGGCGAATAAGCCGCATGAATTCCCTAGAACAAATCGTCGTCCAAGCGCAGGCCGATTTTGCTGAAGCGGCAGACGCCGCCGCGCTGGAGAACGCGAAAGCCAAGTACCTTGGCAAGACCGGTCAGATTACCGAACAGATGAAGGGCCTGGGCAAGCTGGCGCCGGAAGAGCGCAAGGCTCAGGGCGCCATCATCAACGCCGCCAAGGAAAGGATCGAGGCCGCCCTGAACGCAGCCCGTGAGGCGCTGGCCAATGCACAGATGCAGGCACGCCTGAACGCGGAAGCAATCGATGTCACGCTGCCCGGTCGTGGCCGCAGCAAGGGCGGCATCCATCCAGTCATGCGTACCTGGGAACGCGTCGAAGAGATCTTCCGCTCGATCGGCTTCGATGTCGCCGACGGTCCGGAAATCGAAACCGACTGGACCAATTTCACAGCATTGAACAGCCCGGAAAACCATCCGGCGCGTTCGATGCAGGACACCTTCTATATCGAAGGCAACGACACACAGGGCAAGCCACTTCTGCTGCGCACGCACACGAGCCCGATGCAGGTGCGCTATGCGCGCATGAACAAGCCGCCGATCAAGGTCATTGCGCCGGGACGCACATACCGCGTTGATAGCGACGCGACGCATTCGCCGATGTTCCACCAGGTTGAAGGCCTGTGGATCGCCGACAACATCAGCTTTGCGGACCTGAAGGGTGTGTACCTGAATTTCGTGAAGGCGTTTTTCGAGACCGACGATCTGCAGGTGCGTTTCCGTCCGTCGTACTTCCCGTTCACCGAACCTTCGGCAGAAATCGATATCGCGTTCGGAAGCGGACCGCTGAAGGGGCGCTGGCTGGAGGTGTCCGGCGCCGGCCAGGTGCACCCGGCGGTGGTACGCAACATGGGGCTGGATCCCGAACAGTACATTGGCTTTGCGTTCGGCTCCGGCCTGGAGCGCCTGACAATGCTGCGCTACGGGATCAACGATCTGCGCCTGTTCTATGAAGGCGATCTGCGCTTCCTGAAACAATTCAATTAAAAAACGTCCGGGCTCCCGCTGTATTGAATGGCGGGCTGTGACGGTAGAAGGTTTCCTCTGCCGTCGCCACCCAACCTCGCTGTGGAAGCGGGGAAAATGAAATCTGAAGGTCTTGACTATGCAATTCTCCGAGAGCTGGCTCCGTACCCTGGTTGATCCGAAGATGACTTCGGACGAGTTGTCTCATCTGTTGACGATGTCCGGTCTGGAAGTCGAAGAGGTCGAGCCGGTTGTGCCGCCTTTTTCCAACGTCGTCGTCGCCAAGGTCGTTGAGGTCGCCAAGCATCCGAATGCCGATCGTCTCAACGTATGTCAGGTGGATGCCGGAACCGGCACCTTGCTGAACATCGTTTGCGGCGCGCCGAATGTGCGTCCGGGCATGAAGGTGCCGTGTGCGATGGCAGGCGCGAAGCTGCCGCCGGGCGAGGATGGCAAACCGTTTGAAATCAAGGTGGGCAAGCTGCGCGGCGTCGAGTCGCAAGGCATGCTGTGCTCGGCGCGTGAGCTGAAGCTGTCGGAAGAGCACGGCGGTTTGCTGGAGCTGCCGGATGACGCGCCGGTCGGTCAGAATTTCCGCGATTACTACCAACTCAACGACCTCAAGTTCACCATCAAGCTCACGCCGAACAAGGCCGACTGCCTGTCTGTTCTCGGTGTGGCGCGTGAAGTTTCAGCATTGACCGGCACGCCGCTGAAGGAACCTACTTACAAGAAAGTGGCAGTCAATACGGACGAAAAACTGCCGGTGAAAGTGTCGGCGCCTGACCTGTGCGGCCGGTTCTCCGGACGCGTGATCCGCGGGTTGAATGCGAAGGCGCAAACGCCCGACTGGATGAAGCGCCGTCTTGAGCGCAGCGGACAACGTCCCATTTCGGCGTTGGTCGATATCTCCAATTATGTGATGCTCGAACTCGGCCGCCCGAGCCATGTGTTCGATCTTGACAAGATTCACGGCGGACTCGATGTGCGCTGGGGCAAGCCGGGCGAGACGATCAAGCTGTTGAACGGAAATACGATCGAGGTCGACAGCTGGGTGGGCGTGATCGCCGACGACAAGGAACTCGAATCGCTGGCCGGCATCATGGGCGGCGATTCCACCGCCGTATCGCTCGAAACGACAAACATCTACCTCGAAGCAGCATTCTGGTGGCCGCAGGCGATCCAGGGCCGCGCACGCCGCTACAACTTCTCGACTGACGCTGCGCATCGCTTCGAGCGCGGCGTCGATTATGCGACCACGGTCGAACATATCGAGCGCATTACCGCGCTGATCGTCGAAATCTGCGGCGGCAAGGAGACCATGGTCGGTCCGGTCGATGATCACGTCGTCAATCTGCCGCAGCGCAAGCCGGTATCCATGCGGACTGCGCGTGCCGTAAGGGTAATCGGTGTGGACATCAGCGACGATCAGATCGCCGACATTTTCACGCGGCTGCATCTGGAATTTACGCGTGAGCCAGGCCTGTTCACCGTCACTCCACCGTCCTACCGTTTCGATATCGAGATTGAGGAAGACCTGATCGAGGAAATCGCGCGCGTCTACGGTTTCGAGAACATCCCGGCATTGCCGCCGGTGGCGCCGAACACCATGCGGATTGCACCGGAAAATACGCGTTCGATGTTCGCGGTACGACGTCAGCTGGCCGATGCGGATTATCAGGAAGTGGTCAACTTCAGCTTCGTGGAAGACGCATGGGAAGCAGACTTTGCCGGTAACGGCAATCCGATCCGCCTGCAAAACCCGATCGCCAGCCAGATGAGCGTCATGCGTTCTTCGCTGGTCGGCAGTTTGGTGGCGAACGTGCGCTACAACCTCAACCGCAAGGTGAACCGCGTTCGCCTGTTCGAAGTGGGCGCCGTCTTCCTGAGTAACCCATCGATCCAGGACGGGCCGTTGTCCGTGGCTGGCTATGACCAGCCGAAGCGTGTTGCCGCAATCGCCTATGGTCCGGTCGTGGAGGAGCAGTGGGGGGCGCCGACGCGGAATGTCGATTTCTTCGATATCAAGGCTGACCTGGAGGCGTTGTTCGCGCCCAAGACGTTGAAGTTCGAGAAGGTTGAGCATCCCGCGCTGCATCCGGGGCGTTCTGCGAACGTATTGCTCGACGGCCGGGCGATCGGCTTTATCGGCGAGCTGCATCCGCGCTTGCAGCAGAAATACGATTTGCCGCTGGCTCCGGTGGTGTTCGAGGTTGACGCCGAGGCGCTCCTGCAGCGCGACATCCCCGTATACCAGGAAATTTCGAAGTTCCCGGCGGTTACAAGGGATATTGCCGTTGTTGTGAAACAATCGGTGCCAATGCAGGATTTGATGGATACTTTTCTTGCTGAACGGCAATCCAACCCTGCCTGTGCTATCATGCAAGCCATTGTTTTATTTGATGAATATCGAGGCAAGGGACTGGAAAATGACGAAAAAAGTCTTGCTTTCCGTTTCACCTTGCAAGATACTCAAACTACCCTGCAAGACGACAAAGTGGATGCTGCAATGGCCGCTTTCATTGCGTCCGTCGAGAAAAAGCATGGCGCCAAGCTGCGCAATTGAACGTATCGCTACGTCGTGGCAGACATAACTACTATGAATGACGTGAACTCCGCCGAACTTCAATCCGTGTTGGCCGCCAACCTCAGCCGGGCAGTACAAGAGTCCCAAGCACGTACCCAGGCTGAAAAAGACTTGCCCACCCTGACCAAGGCGGAGCTCGCCGAGCTTCTCTTTGAGCAGGTGGGTTTGAACAAGCGCGAAGCGAAGGACATGGTTGAAACCTTCTTCGACGAGATCCGCAATGCGCTGGAACGCGGGGAGTCCGTCAAGCTCTCCGGTTTCGGTAATTTTCAATTGCGCGACAAGCCTCAGCGTCCCGGGCGCAATCCCAAGACCGGCGAAGAGATTCCGATCACCGCACGCCGCGTCGTGACCTTCCATGCGAGCCAGAAACTCAAGAGCATGGTGGAGACGGCCAGGAACAAACCGCTCGCCCGCGTGGCGTGAGTTGAGTCATGAACGATCGCTCGAGCAAATCCGAAGCCGTCGTATTGCCGCCGATTCCGGCGAAGCGTTATTTCACCATTGGCGAAGTCAGTGAACTGTGCGGCGTCAAACCGCACGTCCTGCGTTACTGGGAGCAGGAGTTCACACAACTCAAGCCCGTCAAGCGCCGCGGTAACCGCCGCTATTACCAGCATCATGAAGTGCTGCTGATCCGCCGCATCCGCGAGCTCCTCTACGAACAGGGATTTACCATCAGCGGCGCGCGCAACAAGCTCGACAGTCGCATGGCTAACGGCAATGGAAACGGCCATGCCGTTGACGATCTCACTGCCGGATTACCGCCGCTGGAAATCAGTACTGTTGCGATCCGCAACGAACTGTCGGAAATCCTGAATCTGCTGAAGCGTTAGTCGAACAGAACGCAGTGAGAAAACCGCCTTGTGGCGGTTTTTTTATTTGCGCAGTTGAAGTCGTTAGTCTTGTCCAATTCAATGCGGCGTATTTGATGTGGACGTAGTTTGCGAATATCCGGTTGCTTCACGCGGCGATGATTTCGACGCGCTTTCCACCGAGTGCCTCCACCCCGATCAATACATCGAGCGATGGCTGCGGGCGATCATGAACTGTTTGCCCGGCCCGTTTCACCATCATCGATACTGGAACTCGGTGTGACGGCTGCGCTATTGAGCTTCGCGCACCTGCTTCACTTTGACGCGCATTTCATTCGCTGTGCAGGGCGTGCCTCATCGACTGACTCACGTGAACATGAACCGTACATGGCGCAGGAAGAATATGTTCGCGCACGCAGTTTGCCTTGTAATGCTTGTTTCGAATGCCAGCAAAATATTTGCTTTCGAAACGAGCAGAAGCAGGGCAGTGTGTTCATGCAGCATGTCTGTACTTCGTGTGATTTAGAGCATCTGCGCGGCTGCGATTTTTTGTGCATCGACGAGGGTGGAGCAATATTGCATCTCTTTCCACAAATGCGAGCGATCAAACGGAGTTTCAAAAGTGCATCTATAATCGCCCTTCATCGGCTCACGGCGCAGCAGGTTGTGCGTTAGCGTGAAAGGCTCTCGTGATGGAGATGAAATGAAAACGTCTGTGGCTTCATCCTGGGATGTAGACAGCATTCTGCGGGTAGGCATGCAGTCGTTGCTCGACTTGTTCGACGACTCATGCGAGGGCACGCTCGCCGTGGATGAGCAGGGAAGGATCGCATGGATCAACGACAAGTATGTCGCCTTCCTTGGCTTGAAGAGTCCTGACGATGCGCTCGGCAAGATGGTGGAAGAAGTCATTCCCAACAGCCGCATGCGCGAAGTCGTGCAGACGGGGAAGCCCATCCTGCTCGACATCATGATGATCCGCGACCAGCCTCTGGTGGTCATGCGGATTCCGCTCAAGGATGAGTCCGGCAAGATCGTCGGCGCGCTCGGCTTTGCGCTCTACGATCGCCTGCAGCGCCTGAAGCCGCTGGTGTCCAAGTTCGCTGAATTGCAATGGGCGCTGGCCAATACCAAGAAAGAACTGGCGCAGTTACGCCACACCAAATATTCCATCTCCAGTTTCGTCGGCGTCAGTCCCGTATCGCTCGAGCTCAAGCATCGCGCGCGGCGCGCGGCGCAACTCGATACCACCGTACTTTTGCTGGGTGAAACCGGCAGCGGCAAGGAACTGCTCGCGCATGGTATTCATGCTGCATCCGGCCGCGCAGGAAAACCCTTCGTCGGCATCAATATCGCAGCGGTGCCCGAGTCGTTGCTGGAAGCGGAGTTCTTCGGCGTTGCGCCGGGTGCGTATACCGGGGCGGACCGAAAAGGGCGGGATGGCAAATTCAAAATTGCCGATGGCGGAACACTCTTCCTCGATGAAGTCGGCGACATGCCTCTGCAGGTGCAGGCCAAGCTGCTGCGCGTGCTGCAGGAACAGGAGATCGAGCCGCTCGGTTCTAACACCATCATCAAGGTCGATGTGCGCGTGATTGCCGCGACCAGCCATGACCTCAAACAACTGGTGGCGGACGGGAAGTTTCGTTCAGACCTCTACTACCGTCTGAATGTCCTGCCGATCGTGTTGCCTCCATTGCGAGAGCGGCTGGGCGACCTCGATGCGCTGTGCGAGCACCTGCTCGAGCAAATTGCCACCCGCACAGGCATGCCGCAACGGGAGCTGACGCCTTCTGCGCGTGCATTCCTCGCATCGTATAGCTGGCCCGGGAATGTGCGGGAGCTGCGCAATGCGCTTGAGCAGGGAGGCATGTTGACCGACAGCATCACGCTCACGGCAGAGGACTTTGCGACCATTCTTCCCGCGGATGCCGGCATGCATCGACCCGCCGATGGTGCGACTGACGGCAATACACCGAGAGACATCCGCCCGCTTGCCGAAGCTGTCGCCGAGTTGGAAAAGAACCTCATCAAATCCGCCCTGGAAAGCACAGGGGGCAACAAGGCGCAGGCCGCGCGAATGCTCAGTATTTCGCGGGCCACGCTCTATCAGAAGATTGTTGAATTCGGCCTAGTGTCTGAATAATAGACACGTGTTCAAATTGCATACGTTTTGTAAAATCGTTATTTTTCAAAGACATAACTAGATATAACCTGAATGTGTCTGAAAGTCAGACATATTCCCGCCTCGAATACCCCTCTCCATTCCTCGCATTTCCCCCTCGTTTTTGCGCTTCTTCTTACAAATCAAAGACTTGCAGTTACTGGCATGACAATTGCCATATAGGGCTGACAACGA
>CBIHRW010000032.1:0-44633 GCA_966212545.1 uncultured Noviherbaspirillum sp. | reverse complement strand
CGGTGGCGGTGGCGGCGGCGGCGGCGCCGCAGGAGCAGGCTGGAGATTGTATTGGTCCCCTCCGTACAGGTACAGGTTGTCGTCCAGCACCGCCGGTGTGCCCACCCCCGGTCCGCCGTGATAGAAAAAGCCCATATCGGACGTGTGTGTAGTGCTTGCGCGGGTGCCGTTGAAGTAAATCTTGCCGGCGGGGTTGGTGAACGTGATGTGCGTTGTAAGCGGCAGTGACGGCGACACGTAGGCCTTGTAACCGCCGGACGTACTGAACGAGATATCGCCACCGGTCGTGAGATTGACGTCCGGATTTCCCTCGATATACGAGTCACTCGACGTCGCTTCGATGGAAATCCCTCCGGCCGCAATAAGATTCGCGTTACCGCCGTAGGCTGCCACCTGTGCATTGTGCAATATGATATTGCCACTATCGTTCCGAACGGTAAGCGCACCATCGCCGGCGGAAATAGAGCCGTGCAAGGTAATCGAGGATGCGGAATCGATGTCGACGCTGCCTCCGTTGGCCTCGATGCCCGAAAGGGTGGAAACCGTCGACGTCAGGATCGGCGATGCGGACTTATACTTATAGCCGCCGCTCTGCGACCGTCCAGCGATGATGCCGGTCGGGTTCGCCGCCACTGCCAGATCGATGGTCCCGTTGGCGTCGGCGCCTACTGCTGCGCCGGCCAGTGTCGCCGAAGCTGTTTGGTTAATCCCGCCAGATACCGACTCCAGGAAAATCGTCCCGCCACTATTGCTGGCATGATCATACGAATTACCGGCCGGGATAGCGCTGCTGATTCCGTTTATCACTCCGTAGCCGGAGCCGAGCGCCGATAGGCTGATCGAATCGACGGTTAGATCACTGTTCGCCTTGAAGAAGAAATTTTGTTTTTCCTTCGCCGGATCGCCAGCCTTGCCGATGTTCGCGGCAATCTTGTCCACCGCATTGTTTGCGCCATTCAATATGACTTCTTGATGCGCAGTTACCGCGAGCTTGCCTACCGTGAGCGCCTGACCGGCGCTTTGGGTGATACCGGCCGGCGTAGACAACGCGAGCGTTCCCACGTTTGATGAATTCAATGCCGTGGCAGCCGAGATGGTGATCGCGCCAGTCGAAACGTTCGTGCCGGAAGGGATATCGCCGATCGCGATAATCCCACTTGCGCCGGCATTGACCAGGTTGAGCTCCGCTGCGGAAAGTTCGAGCTTGCCGCTGGCATTGCTGTCGTCCGTCCCTCCAACCAGGACGGCGCGCGGCGTTGCACCCGATGCCTGCGTCGAGGGCTTGAACCAGACATAACCACCGGCAGGTGATGTGTTGATGGCACCGGTGGTCGCAGCAAATCGGTCCGCCGACAACGCTATATTGGTAGCCGATACCACTGCCGCCGACTCCAGACTCAGCAGGTCGTCAATACCGGTCAGCTTGACATTCAGCGGACCGCTTCCGCTGACGTTGGACAGAACGAGATTGCCCGCCTGCGAAAACTCCAGGCTGCCAAAATTATTGGCGCCGAGCGCTGTTACCGCATTGCCGGAATTGGTCAGGGTGAAGTTGCCGCTGCCGTCCGTCACCAGTTTGGCTGTCGTGATTGCCGCGGTTTGCGTCACCGATCCGCCTGCGTTCAAGGTAAGCTGGCCGGTACCGGTGTTGATGGCGCCGTTCACCGTAATGTCTCCGCCGCTCGGGCTGCGCAGCGTCAGGTCGCGATTGCCGAAGCCGGTGGCGCCGCCGACGGTAAGCACGCCAGAACCGGCCGGCGATCCGATAAAGATCGAAGGGAAGGTGCCGACCGTCGTCGTATCGAAGCGTGCCAGTTCGGTCGCACTCAGGTTGAACAAGCCGGCGCCGCCATTGATGCCGACACTGTTGGCGGCCGCCGAGGGATGCAATTCCAGGTTGCCCAGGCTGGCGACCGTGACTTGCGGTCCAATGTTGATGCTGTCCGCGCCGGCGGTGCTTGCGCTGAATCTGATATTCCCGGTTGCAGTTGTACTCCCGATCACCCAGGCGCCGGTCGTGGAGTCGACAAGACTAATGCCGTAGCCGGTGCCGGAACTGGTTCCGACGACGCTGATATTTCCGCTGATAGACGTGATCCCGCTCGTGTTGCCGCCGGTATCGATGATGCTCATTCTGACGCCAGCGTCCGAGCTGCCCGTACCGGCGCCGGTGAGGTTGATATTGCCACTGGCGGAAGAAACGAGTACAGGAGCGCTGGCATGCGCTCCGGTGATTGCAATGCCGCTTCCGCCGCCGCTGCCGGCACTACCATCGATAGTAATGACGCCGATTCCCGTCGACTTGACCTCGGTCGCCGCACCGGCAGATCCGCTGCTCTGGATGCGCACGCCGTCCATGCCGCCAGTACCGGTATTACTTGCAATCCCCTGGATGGTCACGTTCGCGTCAACAGTTTGCACACGCGAACTGGACATGATATTGACGCCAGGGCTGCTGCTCGATCCGGCGCCGTTGCCGACGATGCTAATGCTTCCAACTGCGCCGGTGCCGGTCGAGGATACTTGCGCCCCTGAGCTGATTGTCACACCTGTGTTGCCCGGCCCTGTCGTTCCCGATGTTCCGCCCGTACCAGTGATCGAAATCGAACCCGACTGTGTACTTACTGTGGCCGCCGAAATGTCGACGCCGCTGTTGTAACTAGTGCCAGCACCGCCAGAACCGACCAACTGGATCGCACCGGAAGTTGTCTGAAGAGTGCCGCCTTGAATCGCTACACCGGAAGCCGAAGTGGTACCTCCGACACCTGTGCCGCGAATCGTGATATTCCCCGCTCCCGTGCTGATGGTACTTGTCACGAGGACGCCATTGGGAAGCGCCGCAGTACCGGACGCCGGCGCTGTGCCGGACGAACCTCCCATCAGGACAACGTTGCCGCCGCCAGTCGTCATATTCCCGGCAATTTTGATTGCGCCCGCGCCGTTGGCATCGTTATCGGACAGGAGGTTCACGTTGAGTGCATTTGGTGCCGACGATATCGATCCCTGGAAATCGATGGAGTTGTCCGCTTGCAATGTGAGTGTACTGGCCGCTCCTGTATAGCTGAGCGCTGCGCCTGAATTCCAGGTGATGTCATTTGTCGCAGCGAGCGTCAGGTTGCCGGTATTGAGTAGGCTGTTCATGCTGCCGGCAGTAATGATGCTGCTGGCGCCTGAGAAATCGGTGACCGCGTCGAGGTCGGCGGCGTCGGTGAGATCGTCGCCCGTCGTACCATTCCCGTCCAAGTCGGGGCTACCCGCGACAATAGTGATGTTCGTCGGGTCGAGCAGCACGGTTCCCATGTGGCCGCGTGGCGCCTTCGCGTCGACCTCGCCGCGCATGTCGAGGCTTGTCTTACCAGACACTTCGGCAAGGCCGCCGTTTCCGCCCGCGCTCCCGCCGCGGACGCTGGCCTTGCCTAGGAATCGCGTTGCTCCGTCAGCCCACACGACGATCTTGCCGCCGTCGCCGTTATCGATTGCATCAGCCTTGATTTCTCCATCCTTGCCGACATAGGTCACCTTCGCATTCTGGACATCCGTATTCTTGCCCTGATAATCCCCGCCCACCAGCACCGTGCCGCCGCCCTGCTGCCCGCTCGCGTCGACCTGCGCATCGCCGGTCAGCGCCACGCGCTCGCCCAACACCTGGACCTCGCCGCCCTTGCCTGCACCGCGCGCCGTCGTCCGGCTGCCCGCTTCCAGCAACGTATCCCGGCTCGCCTTCAGAATCACCTTGCCGTTCTCGCCGACTACCGCACTGTCCGCATTGACCAGCCCGCGCTGCTTGACCAGTGCACCGTAAATGCCGGTCTTGCCGCCTTGCGTGATGATTTGTCCGAGGTTCAGCGCTTCACTCTCCGGCGCGCTGACCACCACCCGCAGGTCCGGATTGAGCGTATCCACCAATTGCACGCTGTGGCCGGCTGCCAGCATCACTTCCCCCTTGGGCGAGGTGATGATGCCGCTGTTTTCCACGTTCGGCGCAATCAGAACCACCTGGCCACCGGCCGGCGTGGAAATCGCGCCCTGGTTCTTCAGGTTGCCGGCCTTGTCGCCGGCCTTGAAGTCGAGCTTGCCCTTTAGGAAGTCTTCGTTGCTGATGTTGAGCGTCGAGGCCACCAGCCCGTTGACGTCGACCTGTGCACCCTGCCCGAACAGGATGCCGTTGGGGTTGATCAGGAACACCCGGCCGTTCGACTGCAGCGCACCGAGGATCTGCGACGGGTCCTGGCCGACGACGCGGTTGAGCACTGCGCTGTTGGGGTTTTGCTGGATGAAGCGGGTGATTTCGCCCGGATTGATCGAGAAGCTTTGCCAGTTGATGATGGCGCCGGGGGTGTTGGTGATCGACAGCAGGTTGCCCTGGCTGGCAAAGCTGGCCTGGCCGTTGACCACTTGCGGGCCGAGCGGGTTGGCTGCGGCCGTGCCGAAACAGCCGGCGACCAGCAACGGGAGCATGCGCCGCCGCAACCCGAACTGACTGTTTGCGGTGCGCCCTGCACCCTTGACAATGCCGCTATTCGTTTCCATTACCTGCTTCCAATCATCAGTACATCAGGCCCAGCCTGAAATGCAATTTCTTGTCGCCCTTCTGCTGGCTGATACCGCCATCGACCACATGGCCGTAGTCCATCTGCAGCGTCATGTATTTGGCAACACTCACGCGCATACCCAGGCCGACGCTGCCGATCGAGGCTTTGGTAATCTCGCCAGGCAACGCATCGTTTCGCCGTACGTTTGCCGCGTCGTAAAACACCAGGGCCCGGCATTGGGCCGCAATCGTCTGCAGCGTCGAGCACAGGTTGGGCGAGTAGACTTCGGCGCTCACGAGATGGCCCTTGTCGTTCGAAATGTCGCGCTCGTCGAAGCCGCGGACCGTGGTCGCGCCACCTGCGCCGAATTGTTCCCCGGGGATCAGCGCGTCGCTGGTGTACTGGCCGGCGAAGGCGAGTCGCATCTGGAAATCCGCCGCCAAGGCATGGCTGTAGCCGGCATTGACACGCACCAAGCTGTACCCGGCCGGCGCACCGGCACGCACGCGGCTGAAATCGGCGCTCTTGCCTTTGTCGCCGCCAGGAAGGTTGCGCATGCCGGTGACAGTGAAGCTGAGCTCGCTGTCCGCCATCCCAAGCACGCCAGTGTAGGCAATGCTGAGCGGATGAGCGGTAACGTCGTTGCCAAGCTGGACGCCCTGCAGCGCCACGTTGTTCTGGAATTCCTTGTAGTCGAGTCCGTAGGTGACGCGCGACTCGTAGTCACCCTTGCGGGGCAGGAGCTGGTTGTAGCGCCCGCCGAACACCGTGCCGCGACCGCTCACCTGCAGGTTAAAGATGCCGGCGAGCACCGAACCCGAATCCACGTCGGAGTAGCTGGCAAAGAGGTCGATCGAATCCCCAAGTGTGTACAGGGGAATGTGGTAACCGACGCCGTACACGCTCACCTGGCTCGGATTCTCCAGCGTGGTGGTGTATTGCAGGCTCATTACATGGTCGCGATCCATGACGTTCGCGTGCTGATACTGCATGGTGAGCTGGGTCTTGCCGGTACTCGAACTGCCGCTGTTGTCGACGTTGGCGCCGATTCGCCACGGTTTTTCATCGTCCACTTTCAGGATGGCATTGACTTCGTCGTCGTTGTCGCCGCTTTGCAACTGAAGTGTGGCTTTCTTTGACGGATTTTCGTTGGCGAGCTTCAGGCTGGACGATACCCGGCCGAGGTTGGGCGTCTGTCCCTCCACCAGCCCGGGTACGCTGCGGCGCACGTTGTCTTCGCTGAAGACCTTGTTGCCTTCCACCCGCAGCTTGCCGATCTTCGTTTCGACGACCTGCAGCTTCACCACCCCCTGGTTGAGCTCCTGCTCGGGCAAGCCGACCTGCACCACGTTGTAGCCGCGCGCGTGATAGGCTGCTTCCAGCGCCTCCAGCGCCATCTGCACATGCCCGAAGTTGCGGTCCTTGCCGGCATAGGGCGTGAGCAGCTTTTCGATGTCCTGCGCGGGCAGCAACGTGTTTCCTTCGACCGCAAACCGGGAAATTTCAAAGCGGCCGATCGGGTCCTGTTCGTCGGCGGCGAATGCGGGAAATGCCGAAGCAGCGAGCGCTGCACCTGCAATCAGACGCGAGAGTTGATATTTCATGTGATGGAAATCGCCGGGGAAAGACTGCAGTTTTTTTACGAATGTCGTTACAACTTCTTACACCTTTTCCAATGAGTAACTATAGCGCACGGCTTTGCTCTACATCAAACAAGTTTCTAAACTGACAATAGAAAAATTGTCTTTCAAAGGCATTTGTTGTATCGCGGCATAAGTCCGGCAACGCGCTCTGATGGTGCTTATCAGCATCGCCGGCGCCGCTGGCCGCGGCTTGGGCAGGAACCGCGGACCTTGCGAATCGGTCTTATGAAGACCCTTCCAAGTGACTTTTTGACGATGTTCAACGGGAGCATGGGTGGTTACTGGCATATTCGGTATGTCAGCCAAAGCGCGCCGCGCGTCATCGAAAGGCCTTGGGATGGGGCTCAACAGTAAGTTCTTCGCACCATCAGGCGGTCTTCGCTGGCTGCGCCGATCAGACGACGGCACCCCCTTCCTGTGGCGATTTTCCCTCCTCACCGCGGCATACAGCGTCACCGCGTGGCTCTCGTTTGACCTCGCCGTATTGCCTGGCTTCGTCAGCCCTTTGTGGCTCCCGTCCGCCGTCGGGCTTTGCGGCTGCCTGTATTGGGGCATGCGCGTTACACCGGCAATCGGCGTCGGCGTGATCCTGGCACTCCTGCCCATGGGCCTGCCCCTGGCGTCGGTCACCATCATCGCCGCCGGCTGCATGCTTGAAGCTGTGGCGGCGGCAGCACTCGTCGAGCGCCTGTATCGCACGCGGAGCGATTTCATTTATCAAGGCAACGTATTCCGCTTCATCGCCATCGCGCTGGCGAGTAGCATGATTAGCGCATCTGCCGGCACCGCAGGCCTCGCCATCGCACACAATCCGTCGCTTGAAATACTCGCGGTAAGCTGGCTCACCTGGTGGCTCGGCGACACGACGGGAATGATCGTTGGCGTACCGTTAATCCTCGCCTGGAACATTGTCGCGGGCGTCGAATGGCGCCCAGGGAAAATCCTCGAAATTGCCGCTTACGCACTCCTGCTCACGACTGCAGCGCAAGTCATTTTCGGCGGCGCTGCCGGAAGGCTGCCGCTTGCCTACCTGCTCATCCCATTCTTCCTTTGGGCCGCCATCCGCTTCAATCTCGCCGCCGTCACCTGGACGACCGCGATCACCTGCGCCATCGCGGTCTGGCATACCGCGCACGGCGACGGACCGTTCGCCAGCACCGACCTGAACGCTTCGCTCCTGCTCGTGCTGATCTTTGTCGGCGTCATCGGCAGCATGGGGCTGGTTGTGGCCAATCTTGTCTACCAGCGCAGCAGCGCCGAATCCCTCCTGCGCGAAGAGCGCGATGGACGGGAGCAGCATGTCCTCCTCCGCACGAATTCTCTGATCAACGATCTCGAAGAACGCAAACGCATCGAGCGGCAGCTTGCCGAGGCCCAACGCCTGGCGCAAGTCGGTAGCTGGAACTGGGACTTGGTCACGCAAGAAATCACCTGGTCGGACGAGCTGTACCGCATCTTCGGCGTCGACCGCGAACGCTTTTCGATCACGGCGGACAACGTTGAGAAACTGATCCATCCTGACGACCTGGCCGTATTGCGCCGATGCGCCAGCAAGTGCCGGCAAACCGGCCAGCCCTTCCACGCCGAATGCCGTATCCGGCTTCCGGAGGGTGCCGTCAGGACTGTCGCAGCGCGCGGGGAAGGACTGCGGGGCCCGGATGGTTGCATTACCCGTATGGCTGGTACCGTCCAGGACATTACCGATGCGAAACGCGCCGAAGCATCGTTGCGCGAGGCGGAAGAACGTTATCGCAAGGTGGTCGAACTGTCGCCCGATGCCATCTTCGTCCAGCAGGACGGCGCCTTCGTCTACGCCAATCCGGCGGCGGTCCGCATGCTCAAGGCCGACCGCATGGAAGACATCATTTGCAAGTCACTGTTCGATTTCCTGCACCCCGACTTTCATGCGCTTGCCCGCAAACGCATTGCCGATCTGCAGCGCGGCGCATCCTTGAGTTCGGTCGAGGAAAAGTTCGCCCGCCTCGATGGCAGCGAAGTGGATGTCGATGTCAATTCATCGCCGTTCATGCACAAGGGCAAGTTCGCCACGCTGTTCATCATGCGTGACATCACCGAACGCAAGAAAACCGTCGAGCAGATGGCTTACCTCGCGCATTACGACTCCCTGACCGGTCTGCCCAACCGCACGCTGTTCTATCTGCGTCTGGAGCATGCATTGACGATCGCTGAACGACCCGGCCGGTCGCTGGAAATCCTGTTCCTCGATCTCGACCGCTTCAAGAACATCAACGACACCCTCGGCCATGCTACCGGCGACTTGGTTCTCAAGGAAGCGGCATCCCGCCTGCAAGGCATCCTGCGCGAGTCGGACACGGTCGCCCGCCTGGGCGGGGATGAGTTCGTGGTGCTGGTGGAAAACGTCGACGAGCCGCACCGCGGCGGCGTCATCGCGGAAAAAATCATCGCGGCCTTCGCGCCGCCTTTCATGCGGGACAGGGAACCGCTGTCGGTCAGCACCAGCATCGGCATCAGCAGCTTCCCGAGCGACGGCACCGACTCGGAAACCCTGCTGAAGAAGGCCGACATCGCGATGTACCGCGCCAAGGAAACGGGACGCAACAGCTACTGCTATTTCTCCGAAGAGATGACCTTGCGCTCGACCGAGCGTCTTGCACTGGAGAATGCGCTGGCCCGCGCGGTCGACCTCGGTCAGTTCGCGCTGCACTACCAGCCGAAGATTGACATCCTGACCAACCGCATCACGGGTATGGAAGCACTCCTGCGCTGGCACCATCCCATGATGGGTTCGGTGGCGCCGCAGCGCTTCCTGCCCGTCGCCGAAGAAAGCGGCCTGATCCGCGCCATCGGCTACTGGGTGATCCGCACAGCCTGCGTGCAGAACAAGCAATGGCAGGACAACAGCCCCGTCCGCCTGCGCGTCGCCGTCAACCTGTCTGCCAAGCAACTCCTCGATACCCGGTTGATCGAAAACGTCGACGCCATTCTGGAGGAGACCGAGCTCAACCCGAAATACCTTGAACTGGAGATCAGCGAAAGCGCCGTGATGTCGGATCCCGAACGCACGATAGGCGTGCTGGGCAAGCTGCGCGACCGCGGCATCTCGGTCACGATCGACGACTTCGGCGTCGGGAATTCGTCGCTCGCCTACCTGAAACGCTTCCCGATCCGCGCCGTCAAGATCGACCAATCCTTCGTGCAGGGCCTCCCGTTCAACCGCGACGATTCGGCCATCACGAAGGCCATCATCCACCTCGCGCACAGCCTGGAATGCAGCGTCATCGCCGAGGGCACGGAAACCCAGCAGCAGTTCGATTTCCTGCGTGATAACGATTGCGATACAGTGCAGGGCTTTTATTTCAGCGCGCCCATGTCGGCCGATCACTTTGAAGACCTGATCAGGGTACAGTCGAACCTGCATTTGCACTGAGCTGACGACTCCCGGGTCGTCACAGTTCGATTGTCGGATAGCCGCTGAAGTATGGAAAACAGGGTTTCCAGACACGGCACCCTCCCTGATAATCATCCAGCCGGCGGGTTGACGAAGATCAGCCGGGAGGTCAGCGGACTAAGCCGGCAAACTTCGCACCATCGCAGCAAGCCTGGGGCCGATGTCCGATTCGACCTGCTCGCGCGTCACGCGAAATGCGTGCATCGCGCAGTTGAAGACGATATGCCTGCCGTTCACCAGGCGCGGATACGGAACCGCCACCGCCACGATCTCGCTGCGCAGGTCGCCGTAGGAAGCGCAGAATCCGGTGCGGGCGAAATCCTTCAGGCTTTGCTGCAGGTTCTTGCCGTGCTTCTGCCACTGCTCGGGCGCTTTCACCCGGATCTCGTTCAGCACGGCCTGCCGTTCGTCGGCGTCGCAGGCAGCGAGATAGGCCCAGCCGATCGCGGTCGCCGCGATCGGGTAGGAAAGGCCGATATCCGCCAGCTTGGAAGAATGCGCCTGTGCGCTGCGGCTGGTCTCGATGAAGACGATATTGAGACGGTCGCGTATGCCCATCGACACCGACCCTCGCACATGATCCGCCAGGTCGTTCATCAGCGGCCGCGCGACCTGGCGCAGGCCGACATTTGCCAGCAGGGGGTAACTGATGGAGATCACCGCCGACCCGAGTTCGTAGCGCGGCGAGCCAGGCACCTGGCGCAGGTAGCCGAGCTGGCACAGCGTATAGGTCAGGCGCGAGATCGTTCCTTTCGGCAAACCCGTCATCGCGCACAAGTCCTTGTTGGCTAGCGTGGGCTGGTCGGGCGTGAAGCATTTGAGCAGCGCCAGACCGCGCGCAAGCGTGGTGGCGAACTGCTTGTCGCCTTCGTACTCGGCATCGGCCGGCAAGACCCGCGACACTTGCGGCTTGCGTCCGGCCGATGGCTTTGCATCCGGGGAAGCACCTTTGAGTTTGATCATGAAAGCCTTGTCGCGCGGGAGCCGCGCATGCATTTAGAGCGGCTTTCACATTGGTGTAGGGGGCGCGCAGCCCCGAGAACCGGTCGAATGCTAGGCGCGGCGACGCGTCGTAGCGGTGCTACGGCAAGGAGCCGCAACACCGCAGGCGACCGGTTATCGGGACTGCCCGAAGGGTTCGAACCAGAAGGGCGCATTGCGGCGTTGCGCCGCTTGCTCAGGCGGCCAGTCTGAGCGGCGCGCCGCGCCTTGCACTGCATCCCTTCTGGTACGAACGCGCCCCCTACACCAATGTGAAAGCCGCTCTATTGTCCATTGTTCGGAATATCGAAACGATGTTGGTTTATCGGACAGAATAGTACTACATTGTTCCCCGAGAGTACCGAAACAGATTGACGGAACAACATACCGGACGGCGCGCCAGCGTCGCGAGGTTGGCCTTTCAGAGGAGACAAGCACATGTTCTACGAACCGGGGCGTACCAGCAGCGGCCTTCCCTACAATCCTTTCAAGTCCTGCTGCGTACCGCGGCCCATCGGCTGGATCTCTACCACAAGCAAGGACGGACGCCACAACATCGCGCCGTTCAGCCAGTTCAACAACGTCACATGGGATCCGCCCACGGTGATGATCGCGGTGAACTGCCGCGCAGACGGCTCGCTCAAGGACACCGCGGCCAATATCCTGGAGACCGGCGAGTTCGTATGGAACATGGCGACCTACGACCTGCGGCAGTGGGTGGTCTCCACGGCGCAGGACATGCCGCCCGGCGTGGACGAGTTCCAGGCGCTCGGCATTCCGACCACCGAGTCGAGGCTGGTCAAGCCGTTGCGGGTTGCCGATTCGCCGGTGCACTTCGAGTGCAGGCTGAAGCAGCAGATGTACATCCCCTGCAACACGCCCGAAGCGAACACCTACCTCTTCGTCGGCGAGGTGGTCGGGGTGCATATCAAGGAAGAGTTCATCACGCCCGACGGCGTGCTCGACATCATGAAGGTCAAGCCGCTGGCCCGCATCGGCTACCTCGACTACATCACGGTCGAATCGAAGTTCGAAGTGGTGTCACCCAGCTTCAAGGGCTTCGACGCGGTGCCTTACCTGCAGGAGGCGGTCAAGGCGTAAGGCTCGGTACGAATCGGCAAATCATTTATAGCGCCATCGGCGGCATCATGCCGCCGCAAGGCGCAATTCTATGGAGACATGCATGAAACTGTATTCGATCAAGAAAGCTTTTTCCGTCCTGCTTGCGGCGGCGGCTTGCGGCGCCGCCGCCAACGTCCACGCCGACGGTTATCCGTCCAAGATGATCCGCATCGTCGTGCCCTGGTCGGCAGGCACGGGAACCGACTTGAATGCGCGCGTCATCGGCCAGCAGATCACGGCTGCCACCGGACAAACCGTGGTGATCGACAACCGGCCGGGGGCCGGCGGCATGGTCGGGACGGCGGAAGTCGCCCGCGCGCCGGCCGACGGCTACACGGTGCTCGCAACGTCCAATGCGCATGTCGCGAACCTGTTCCTGGTCAAGAACCTTCCCTATGATCCGCTGAAGGATTTCATCCCGGTCAGCGGCACACGAAAACTGCCGTCGCTGATCGTTGCCCGGCCCGGCCTGAACGTGAAGACGCTGGCGGATCTGACCGAACTGGCCAAGCGCAATCCGGGCAAGATCAGTTTTGGCGCCGGCACTTCCGGCGGCCGCGTCGGCATGGAGCTGTACCAGGAGTTGGCGGGGGTGAAACTGCTGCACGTGCCATACAAGAGCGCGACCGCCGCGCTGACCGACCTGCTGGGCGGACATGTCGACGTCATGTTCATCGATATCTTCAACGTCTTGTCGCGCATCAAGGAAGGCAAAGTGGTGCCGCTGGCGGCCGCCGGCAAAACACGCCTGAAAACGCTGCCTGACCTGCCCACCGCATCCGAAGCGGGCCTGCCGGGTTACGACGTGATGAGCTGGAGCGGCCTGTGGGTGCGCAAGGGCACGCCACCGGAAGTCGTGGCCTTCCTCAACAAGTTCGCCAACAAGGCGGCCGACGTGGAAAAGGAAAGCGTGGAATCCACCGGCGGCGAGGTTTTCCACACGACGCAGGAAGAATTCGCGCGCTACATCGACTCCGAAGTCGCACTCTGGAAACGCACGGCGGCGGCGGCGAAGATCGTGCCGGAATAAGCAATCCCTCCTGATCGATCACCTTGTTGTATTGCAGCCGGTCCGCTGTCATAGCGTACCGGCTCGATCTTTTGGAAAAGACTTGGGCATGTTTCCGGCCAACGGGCGCCAGAACGGAGCACGGCTTACTCGATGCCGGCGTTGCGCAGCATCTCCCCCACCCGTACGCGCATCCGGTCGACATGCGAACCTTCCCAATACACCTGCTCGCAGCCTGCGCACTGGTAGAACCGTTCATAGTACTGGCGACTGTGGTGCGGCACCCGGTGTTGCACTTCTTCCTTGTTCACCGCGCGCAGTTCGCCGTTACAGGTGAGGCAGCGCGTGAAGGCGCGCACAAGCGGCGCGAGCTCGTAGCGGCCGATCACCTCGGCCATCTGGCCGTCGATATCCACCGCGCGCAGGTAACAGCCGCGCACAATCTCCTTGCGAATCAGGAGGTCGCGGTCGCGCGTCAGGACGATGCGATCCTCTTCGGCCGCCGTGCGAGCCACTTCGGCGTCGCTGTAGTCGTTCCGGTACAGCACATCGAAACCCAGCATGCGCAGGCTCTTGGCAAGCTGACCCATGTGCGCGTCGGCGATGAAACGGCCGGGCACCGCCGGCGGCGGACGCAGGCGCAACACGGGCGCGACATCGATCGAGGAAAAGGCCGGATACACGCTGACCCGTTCGCCATCCTGCAGCCGATGGGAAAAGTCGACCGACACCCCATCGACGCAGATTACCTCCACCTCGGTATGCGGAACGCCAAGCACTTCGATCATATGCTTGACCGTCGCATCGCGTGAACAGGGATGGCTGAATGTGCGTTGACGGTACCGGGGCGCGAGGAAATTGTTCAGCTCGGCGTAAAAGCGAAAATGGGCGATTGCCACGATGCAGGCGTCAACCGGTTATCGGTACGTTATCGGAATGTTTTCGTCGGGCTGACAAGTACCAGGCGTGGCTTCCCCCGGATGCGGGCCATCGGTTCGGCAAGATGTATCGGCTGAAATGCAGAGACCAGTTCGCCTTGCAGGTGCATGAGGCTCTCCAGCAGATTCTTGATGAACGCCAGGGTGCTTTCCCACACATGCGGCCCGTGCACCCCGACCGCTGCGGCAAGTTCCAGCCATTCCCGGTTGGCCTCGGTGATACCGCCCGTCGCATGGATCACATGCGTCTGTGCATTGGCAGCGATGCTGATGAGGTAATACCCGTAGTCGAAGGTGCGCAAGGTATTGGGCTGGACCTGTGCGGCTGCGAGGGAGATAAACTGATTGGAGTCAC
This sequence comes from uncultured Noviherbaspirillum sp., assembly GCA_966212545.1. Taxonomy (GTDB): domain Bacteria; phylum Pseudomonadota; class Gammaproteobacteria; order Burkholderiales; family Burkholderiaceae_D; genus Noviherbaspirillum. The sequence continues at coordinate 30,623 of CBIHRW010000032.1, read as the reverse complement.
GTGCCGACATCAATTGCCGGGCCGCGAAATTGCCCTGCTCCAGTGTTGCCCTTGCCATATTCAGGTTGAGGTCAGCGTATTGCCGGACCGCATCCATCATTGCATCGCCCAGCGTCGTTCCCGTGTCGAGTTGCCGAGAAACGCTGGCCCGGGCAACCCTGGATACATCGTCATGAATCTCCAGCATTGCTTCTCTCCCGATGGTTCCTTCGGCCCAAGTTCATTTTATGAGAGGCACAATTGAAATCAAGGCAGCGCTTGCATCGATCACGCGACGCTCCGTATTGCTTCTCGTTTGATTCCTTCCGACGGCCGTTGCTGCGCTGCGGATTTGACGCTCATCAAATTTCCGGCAGGGCATTCCTGCTGCCAGCGTTCAAGCCGCTCTAACCCGGGCATCTCCACGTTGCAGCGAGATGAGGAACACGACATGCCTAACAAGACCATCCTGGTGCACGTGGACGAATCCAGCCGTGCGGGCGAACGCATCAAGATCGCAGCCGCCGTGGCCATGGCCGTGCCGGTCCTGATGTCCTGCTGACAGGCGGCAACGCGCACCGGCAGCACTTTGCGTTTGCTCATCACGCAATTGGCATGGGCTGGTACTACTATCCCCTGCCCCAGCTTGCGGAGATCGCCTGTATGGAAACAGTCGCCGGGATAGATGCCACCTTGCTCGCGCGCATCCAGTTCGCCTTTACCATCAGCTTCCATATCATCTTTCCCGCCTTTTCCATTGGACTGTCGGCCTTCATCGCGACGCTGGAAATCCTGTGGTTGCGCAACGGCCAGCAGCATTACCATACGCTGGCGCGTTTCTGGACCAAGATCTTCGCGGTATCGTTCGCAATGGGCGTCGTCTCGGGGATCGTGCTGTCCTATCAAATCGGGACCAACTGGAGCCGCTTCTCGGAAGCCGTCGGCAATACCATCGGTCCCCTGCTCGGCTATGAAGTGCTGACCGCCTTTTTCCTCGAAGCCAGCTTCCTGGGCGTGATGCTGTTCGGCTGGAACCGCGTGCCGCCGTGGCTGCATGCGTTGTCATCCATCATCGTGGCGCTCGGCACCGCGCTGTCGGGATTCTGGATCCTGTCGGCCAACAGCTGGATGCAGACGCCCGCGGGTTTCGAAATGCGCGACGGCATCGCCTATCCGCTCGACTGGTCCGAGATCATCTTCAACCCCAGCTTTCCGTACCGCTTCGCCCACATGATGATCGCCACCTATCTGACGACGTCACTGGTGGTGCTGGCAACCGGAGCGCGCTACATCCTGGCGGGCCGCTTCGATCGCGAAGCGCGAACCATGGTACGCATGGGCCTCGGCATGGTCGCCGTCATGGCGCCGCTGCAACTCGTGGTCGGCGACCTCCACGGCCTGAATACGCTCGAACACCAGCCGGCAAAGGTGGCTGCGATCGAGGCGCACTGGGACGGCTCCAAACCCGCGCCATTCGTAATCTTCGCGTGGCCCGATGAAAAGGCTGAACGCAATGTTGCCGAGCTGTCGATTCCCAATGCCGGCAGCCTGGTGCTGACGCATGATCCCCAAGGCCTCTTCCCCGGCCTGCGCAACTTCAAACCGGAAGACCGGCCGCCGGTTGCCCCGGTGTTCTTCTCCTTCCGGCTGATGCTCGCCATCGGCCTGCTGATGATCGTCATCGGCCTTGCCGGGGCAGTGCTATGGTGGAGAAAGCGGCTGTTCGAAAACCGCCGATACCTCTCCTTCGTCGCGTACTGCTGGCCGCTCGGGTTCATCGCCATCCTGGCCGGATGGATGGTGACGGAAATCGGCCGCCAGCCCTGGGTTGCCTATGGCGTGCTGCGCACTGCCGACGCCACGTCGCCGGTGGCGGCGCCGACGGTCGCGCTGTCACTGGCAATGTTTGTGCTCGTCTATTGCGTCGTCTTCAGCGTCGGCATCCTGTACGTGTACCGGATGCTGGCAAAAGGCCCGGCACCCATGCCGCATGCGCCGGATATCCTGCCGAACCGTCCCCTGTCCGTCGTCCAGCGGCCGGATGGAGAGCCGGGATGAGCAATCTCGAATACACGCTGCCGGTGATTTGGGCGCTGCTGATCGGCGTTTCGGTGGCCCTGTACGTCGTGCTGGACGGCTTCGACCTCGGCATCGGCATCCTGTTTCCGTTCTACCGGCAAGAAGCGGAGCGCGACCTGGTGATGAATTCCGTGGCGCCCTTCTGGGACGGCAACGAGACATGGCTGGTGATGGGCGGGGCCGGCCTGTGGGTCGCTTTCCCCAAGGCCTACGCGATCGTGATGCCTGCGGTGTACCTGCCGATCATCGTCATGCTGCTGGCGCTGATTTTCCGCGGCGTCGCGTTCGAGTTCCGCTGGGTCGCGAAGCCGCACCACCGGAAATGGGATGTCGCATTCGCGGCGGGATCGACACTCGCCGCGTTCGCGCAGGGCGTCGTGCTCGGCGCGCTGCTGCAGGAAATCCGGGTCGAGAATGGCCGCTTCGCCGGCGGCGCGCTCGACTGGCTCACGCCTTTCAGCATCATGTGCGGGGTTGCGCTGGTCGTCGGCTATGCGCTGCTGGGCGCGACCTGGCTGATGATGAAAACCAGCGGCAGGGTGGAGGTGCGGGCGCGGCGCATGGGTACGCCCTTGCTGTTCGGCCTGCTCGGATTCATCGTGCTGGTCAGTATCTGGACTCCGCTGGAAATCGAGCGCATTGCGCAGCGCTGGTTCAGCTTCCCGAACTTCTATTTCCTGTCGCAAGTGCCGCTGGCGACGCTGTTGCTGGCCTGGCTGTGCTGGCGCGGCATCCGCAAGAACCATGCGATCACGCCTTTCGCTTCGGCAATCGGACTGTTCCTGCTTGCCTATGCCGGGCTGGTGATTTCCAATGCGCCCTACCTCGTCCCGCCGTCCGTCACCCTGTGGCAGGCTGCTGCCCATCCGTCGTCGCAGCTATTCTTGCTGATCGGTGCGACGATCCTGATACCGCTGATCCTCGCGTATTTCGTGTTCGTGTTCTGGCTGTTCCGGGGGCGACTGGGGCCTGGTGAGGGATACCACTAGAACACACCCTGTTCAGAATTCTTCCCAGTCGCCATCGGCGCCTCCTGCTGCAGCAATCCGTCTGGTGCTCGCAACCGGCGCAATCGCGGCCGTCGCCTTCTTCGGCAGGGACATCACGCTTGCCGCCGGAACGACCTTGGCAGGCGTGTCGAACGCCGGCGTGCCGGCGATCTTGAAGATGCTGACGACATGCGACAGGCTGACGGCCTGGTCCTGCAATGAAGACGCCGCCGCAGCAGCCTCCTCCACCAGGGCGGCATTCTGCTGGGTCACTTCGTCCATCTGGTTGATTGCCTGGTTGACCTGCTGGATGCCGTCCGTCTGCTCTTTGCTGGCGACCGATATCTCGCTCATGATGTGCGTTACCCGCGTGACGCTTTCGACGATCTCCTGCATGGTGGCGCCGGCCTCGTCCACCAGCTTGGCACCGGCATCGACCTTCTCGACCGAGTCGTCGATCAGCAGTTTGATCTCCTTGGCCGCAGCGGCAGAACGTTGCGCAAGCTGACGCACTTCGGTCGCAACGACGGCAAATCCCTTGCCCTGTTCACCGGCACGGGCTGCTTCGACCGCGGCGTTCAGTGCCAGGATATTGGTCTGGAAGGCAATGCTGTCGATCACGCTGATGATGTCGACAATCTTTTTCGCGGAATCGTTGATGGAGCCCATCGTATTGACGACCTGCGATACGACGGCGCCACCCTTGGCCGCCACTTCGGACGCAGAAGCCGCAAGCTGGTTTGCCTGGTAAGCACTGTCCGCATTCTGCTTGACGGTCGAGGTCAGTTCTTCCATCGAAGAGGCGGTTTCCTCGAGAGAGCTGGCCTGGGTTTCCGTCCTGGCCGACAAGTCAAGGTTGCCGGCAGCAATCTGCCTCGATGCAGTGGCAATCGTTTCCGTCCCGCCGCGGACTTCACTGACAATCCTCACCAGGCTATCGTTCATCTCGCTCAGCGCCTGGAGCAGTTGCCCTGTCTCGTCGGACGTCTTGACCTCGATGCGCTTGGTCAGATCGCCGGCAGCGACCGCCTTGGCAATGCCGACCGCCTCTGCCAGGGGACGGGCGATCGCGCGCATCAGCCAGATGCAGATAACAATGCCAAGCAAGACGGCGAACACCATGCCGCTGATGCAGGAGTTGCGCACCCAGACGTAGATCGTCTGGTTTCTTTCGTACTCTTTCTTCGCGGTCTCTTCCTGGTACTGCATGAGCTTGCCGGCGGCTTCGGCAGTCGGAACGAAAAGATCATTCAGCGGCCCCCGCATGATCCTGGTCGCAGCCTGCACATCGGCGGCGCGCAATGCCTCGATCGCCGGCTTCAGCCCTTCCTGCACGAACTTCTTGCGGTTGGCGACGAAGGCATCCGCAAGCGCCTTTTCGTCCACGGCTGCGTTAGCCTGCATGCCGGCATACAGCTTGTCCCACAATCCGTTGATCTCCAGGATGCGCTTCTCGACGGCATCCATTTCAGCTGAGACTGAAGCGGGTTCAGCGGTCAGCGCCTGCGCAATCGCGAGCTGGTTGCGGTTGATTTTGCCGATGATCTGGTCCAGCTGGCCGATGGGAACCAGGCGACGCTCGTAATTGGTATGAAGCGCATCATTCGCGACGAACAAGCTCGTCAGGCCAATGACTGCGCCCATGATGCACATGAACGAAAGAAAGCCGACCACGAAGATCAGACGTGCTTTGATGCTTGGATTTCTTAACATGCCCTACCCCTATGATGTCTGTCCGCGATTCGTCCGGCAATGCGATGCGTACCGTATCTCGCATGTCATGTCTGGCGGCTCTGGCAAATGGCAACCGGTTTGAATGAACGAGCGGCGACGTCGGAGACAGGATGTTGACTGCCGTCAATACAGGCACCGAGGATAGAGAGCCTGTCCGACAAAAACCTTGATCGTGATCAAGTTTTGCCAGAGTGCAACGTTGGCAGGCGGATGCGAACGCTTGCTCCGGCCGGATCGGTAGTTAAGGGAAGCGGTAAAGGGGGATGAAGGGGGATGAAGGGGAAAATTCCCTGATGAGTCGTTCTTGAAACCAAAAGAGCCCGCTCCGACGCGAAGCCGGAGTCAACACAAGTGCAAAAGCGCGACCGCCGCCCTGCCCGATCAAACCGGCCAGGACGGAAGCGGGGCCCGCATAGGGTCAATGAAAGTGGCTGGGTTGTCCACCACCGCTCGGGGCAGCTTCCGCCGGCGGGGCCTTGGGCTTGCCTTGGGCGTCGCTGAGGCGGTACTTGGTGCGGCGGTCACCCATCAGGTCGCGCAGCTCGCGAATGCTCATGCCGGTCGTTTCGTGCATGCGGATGAGCAGGGAAGCGCCGATCGGCAGCCTTCTGTGGCGAATCTTGCTGATCACCGGGGGCGCCACTTCAAGCATGCGGGAAAGTGCTGCATCGTTCTTCAGATTCATCCTTTCGAGCAAGGTATCCAGAAGGCGATTGGGGTCGTAGCTTTCCTGGCTGGATAGCGCGTGTTCGGTCATGATTGGCTCCTGATAAAGATTCAACTTATCGTACTTAGGTGTAACAAATGACACCTTGACTTCAATTAAGTTTCCAAAAACAACAGCATTTATTGAGTTTTTTATTGCGCAGGCGAGCAACCACTCCGCAGGCCACCCTCGCCGGACCGCGATGCAGAATTGACGCTGCAACTGCGGGCGTTGCGCCGCCCCCGGGGTTGCCCTCTGTCCTCCCTGCCTCCTCCTTTGACATCGGCGCTGTATTGTTTTCAAAGGAACTGGAACATTTACAAGCAGGCATTGCCAAACCGGTCGCATTCCGCCCCGTACACTTTCACGAAATGAATTCCTGCAGCATCAGTGCGGCCTCGCGGCGACGCAGGCCCTCGACGCACAACGGGCACAGGATTTGCACTGCCTCAGTCGCACCAACGAAGCATTTCTCGTTTGATACAAAGGAGATTGTCATGAATTGGGATACCGTCGCAGGGAACTGGACACAGTTCAAAGGCAAGGTTAAGGAACAATGGGGCAAGCTGACCGACGATGAGCTCGATATGATCGCGGGACAGCGGGACCAGCTCATCGGAAAGATCCAGGAAGCCTACGGCATCAGCCGCGATGAGGCCGAGAAGCAGATCGCAGGCTTCGAAAGGACGCTTCACTGAGCGGGCGCGCCGCTTGCCCGGCATCGTCCGGCAGTCGGCGCCACCGATTCTTTTCCTTAAAGCCCCCGCCCGACCAGCACACCGTCCGACGTTCCGGACTTCCCGACCACCATTCGACCGCGGACAGTCCAGCCCGAAGGCAAGGAGATACCGACATGGGATCCGATCAGAAAGACACCTTGGTCATCTGCGTGTCACCCGGCCTGAATGGACGATGGGATGTATCGGAGAAGGGGCAGGACGAACCGCTTGCTTCGTTTGACGATAAGGAGGATGCCTATGCGTATGCCACTGATCTGAGCAGATCCAGACAAGACGCGACTGTCCTGGTCGAGGATGAGGAGGGATTTTCGCCTCTCCCGACTAACGACGTCGACGGCATCCGCCGTCCGCGCAACTGATTGAAAGCACACGACAGCACCACCCCGTGACGTACAAGTCCTGTGCTGAACCATTCCCCCGGCAGCCAGTCTATTGAAATAGTTACTTTGTCAACATAGGAGGTAAACCATGAACTTCATTATCTGGATCGTTGTAGGCGGTATTCTCGGCTGGCTCGCCAGCCTCGTGATGCGTACGGATGCCCAGCAGGGCCTGTTGCTGAACATCGTCGTCGGTATCGTCGGCGCACTGCTCGGCGGATGGCTGCTCGCACCGCTGTTCGGTACAGGAACCATCAATCAGAACGACTTCAGCATTTCGTCGCTCCTGGTTTCCTTCCTGGGCGCGGTGATCCTGCTGGCGATCGTCAACCTCCTGCGCCGCGGCACGCCCCGCTAGGCAGGATCGCGAGAAGAGGTTTGAATACACTTCCTCCGGCTTATCACACCGGCATATCTAGATAAGAAAACAGGCGCGAATCCCGATGACGGGTTTCGCGCCTGTTGCGTTTTCATGGGGGCGCAACGCCCCCCCCACGGTCCCGTCAATGCAGCTTCACCGGCGGCGTGATCTTCCCGCGTATCCAGTGCGCCAGCGACTGCGCCGCCATGCGTACGAAGCCGTGCAGCGACATGATGTGCTTCTGGTACATCAACCGGTACAGCACGCGCGCCGCCGCCCCGCCGACCAGCATCTCGCGCTTGTTGGCGCCGCCCTTCCCGCCGCCAATCAGCACGCCCATCGCCGCAAAGGGCCCGAGCGACACTACCGAACCATAGTCCCGATAGCGAAACTCCGGCACCCGGCTGCCTGTACCTCGCGCCAGGATATCGGCAAGATACAGCGCCTGCTGGTGCGCCACCTGAGCGCGAGGCGGTACGGCAGCGCCGTTGACCGGGCACACATAGCTGGCGCAGTCGCCGATCGCGAACACTGCCGGGTCAGCCTGGGTGCGCAGCTCCGGCGTCACGATGATCTGCTTCAAACGGTTCAACGGCAGGCCGAGGGTCGTGCAAATGTAAGGCGCTTCCACACCTGCTGCCCATAACGTGATGTCCGAGGAATGTCGCCCCCCGGCGCTGTCGTGCACGGAGTCGCTATCAACGCGGGTCACCGTCGTGTCGGTGCACACCTCGATCCCGAGGCGGCGCAGGTAGCGTGCGGCACGCGCGGACAGGCGCTCGTTCAGCTGAGGCAGGAGGCGCGGACCGCGTTCAATGATTCGGATGCGCACATCGCGGGCAGGATCGAGCGAATGGACGTTGTAGCGCGCCAGCGTGCGCACGGTATGGCACAACTCTCCCGCCAGCTCGATGCCCGTTGCGCCACCGCCGACGATCACGATGTTGACCGCTGCACCGTGCTGCGCGCTGGCCTGTCTCCTGCCGCTCGCCTGCATGCAGCTTGCCAGGAAGCGCTTGCGGAAGAATTCCGCATCCTGCACGTTGTCGAGGGTGAGCGAGTGCTGGGCCGCACCCGGGATATTGAAGAAATTCGTGACGGAGCCGCAGGCAAGCACGAGCTTGTCGTATTGCACGTTGCGGGGCGGGAGCAGTTCCACGCCGTCGTCGCCGCGCAGGGAACCGATTTCAAGCGTGCGGTTGCCGCGATCCACGCGCAGTACTTCACCGCAGATGAACTGGAAGCCATGATCGGCCGCCTGGGCCGCGTACTCGACCTGATGCACCTGCGGGTCGAGCTTGCCCGCCGCGACGGTGTGCAGCAGGGGCTTCCAGAAGTGTGTCGGGTAGCGATCTACGAGAACGACCTTGGCGCGACCGGTCTTTCCGAGACTGTCTCCCAGACGGGTCGCGAGCTCAAGCCCGCCGGCACCTCCTCCTACAATGGCAATGGTTTCCATTTCGCGCCTCCAACGTAAACAAAAATTCTTTAAACACGGTTCGCATGATCAGCTTCAGACTGCCGCAGACACCTGCATTGGTTTCATTACGACCGGCATGACTGGCCGGCCGGTCTTGAACGCGCGCAACGCATCGAAGGTGACGAAGCGCGCCGGCGGTGCCTTGGGCGCATTCCTGCGCTCGATCATGTCGCGCAGTTCCTGCATCTGCGGACACCAGATGTCCGCCGCGGAAATACGTGCGATATCCTTTTCGTAGGGCGTGACCGCCATGGTCCAGATGCCTGCGCGGCGCGCGGCATGCAGACCGGGAACGGCAGCGTCGATCGCGACACAACTGCCGGCCTCGACGCCCATGGTGCGCAGCGCCAGGTCATACGGTCCATTACCATCGGCCGCCGTGAAGTCGGCGCCGCTGACGACGACGGAGAAGATATTGGTGACAGCGTTGCCGAAAGCGTTGTCCAGCAGCGCCGTCGCCGTCTGCACCGGCATGTCGGTCACCACCGCCAGCTTGCATCCGCTCTCCAGCGCGTCGGCCATCAGCTGAGCGCAGCCCGAGCTGCGTACAGGGTGACTGGCAAGCACCATCTCGTGGAACAACCGGTTCTTCTCCCGCACCAGGTGCACGACACGCTCGTCGCTCGCGGGCATGCCCATCTTCTCAGCGATCGATGCCGGAGCGCTGGCCGAACCCCATACCCGCTCTGCCGCGCGCAGTTGCTGCAAGGACCAGCTCAGGTCGAGGCCGCATGCCTCGAACGCCGCATTGCATGCTCGCAGGTGCGCGTCTTCGGTGTCAAAAATCACGCCGTCGAGCGCGAGTGTGATCGCTTCGATTCCCATGTCATTCCGCCTGAAAAATAGAGCGCCTTGGAACTGCGTTGGCGCTGTTTGTTGTCTCATTGGCTGTTAATATAAGCGCACGCAATCCAAAAGAAAAATTAATTTTTCTGCGTCTTTGATAAGGAAACACTTATGTATCTCGCCAGCTTCAAACAGTTGCAGGCGCTCCTGATGGTGGCTCGCCACGAGAGCGTTTCACGTGCTGCAGACGCATTGCACGTTACGCAACCGGCGGTCTCGCTGCAGCTGCGTATGCTGGAGGAGGCTGCGGGCACATCGCTGACAAGAAAGGCCGGCCGCGGCATCCAGCTGACGGCCGCGGGAGAGGTGATGGCGGAATTCGCAGAACGCATCCTGCGCCTGTGGGATGAGGCGGTCGATGAAGTCGCGGCCCTCAAGGGCGTGATCTCCGGCACCCTGCGCATCGGCGCCGTGACCACGGCGGAGTACCTGTTGCCGCCGATGCTGGTGCAGTTCACCACCGAACGGCCGGATGTACGCATCAAATTGCAGGTGGGGACTCGCAACGATATCCTGAACATGTTGGGCAAGCATGAAATCGATCTCGCCATCATGGGAACGCCGCCGCGGGAGATGCGTACCAATGCAGCGCGTTTCGCCCGTCATCCGATGGCATTCGTCGCGAGCCCCGATCACCCCCTGATGCAGAAGAAGAAAGTCACATTGGACAACATCATGGACACGAACCTGCTGGTGCGCGAACGCGGTTCGGGCACACGGACTGCCATCGAGAGGCTGTTCAAGGAAGCAGGCTATCCGTTGCGCATCGGCTCCGAGTTGTCGAGCAATGAGGCGATCAAGCGGATGGTGGTAGCCGGTCTGGGTGTCGCCTTCCTGTCGGTCCATGCCTGCACGCTGGAATTCGAGGCCGGACTGATGGGCAAGCTGCCGATGGCGGAGGGCCCGGTGGAAGCGGACTGGTATGTGATGCACCTCGCCGACCAGCATATCCCGACAGTGGCTGCGGCATTCCAGGATTTCGTGGTCGAGAATGGGCAGGAGATCGTGCGACGGCAGCTCGAAGCCTTCAACAGGGATGCCGCGAAAGGGCGTCCTGCTGGGAAGAAGTTGCGCGCCTAGCGCGATTCCATAGGGCGCAGGCGAACGCTGGCGCTATTCGCAATGCACCAACTGGCATTCCCTCGCGCATACCGTAGGCGTACCCAGGGATCTGCTATGCGATCAGTTCTGCGGGAAGGCCCTCGCGCGACTTGCTGAAAAACGCCTTGTCTCGAGCCGGCAGCCCTGCCATTTCGACGCCGAGTTGCTCAAGCGAGCGGCTTGCTGCGCCCACGTCACCTTCATACGCGGCATACCACGCATGCTCGAACCACAGGCTGCATCGCTGCAGCAGGCCATAGCGTATCTCGCCACGCTTCTGGCGTCCTAAAAGCTGCTCGGCGAGCGCGCGCCATGAGACGGCCAAGGGTGGGAGTGTAGCGGTCAAGCCGGCGCGCGCATATTGCGCTGCGGCGTCTTTCGGCGACAGGATATCGAGGGCGCGAAAAGCGGCAAGCGACGGCCGGGCCGTCTGCGGATGCTCGCCGCGTGCAATCCGCATCAGGAAAATCGCATTCCATGCCGACTGCCCCGCGAGACCGGCACAATGGCACAGCCATTCGCTCGACAACAGCCAGCGCAAGGCCTCTGTCCGCATGTCCGGCAGGCTCGCGCCACCCACGCCTTCGCATGCAGAGAGCCAGGTCGCCATGCCGATGTTCGCCATCACCTGTTGCGCTGCATCGAATGATCCCAGTTCAAAGGCTGCATCGAGAGCAATCGCGAAATGGCGCATCGCCTCGCCCATCGCCTCCTTGCGTTCCTGGAATTCCTTGCTTTCCAGCGCGCGGTCGCGCTTGAGCAGCGCGTTCAGGTTATGCCACTCGAAGCGCACGCGCGGATGAAAGCGCACGATCGTTGCACGCGGCTCCATGCGGCGCATTGCCTCCAGCAGTGCCTCGGTCAGCGTCCAATCGCGTTCGCTGTAAGCGCACCATGCGGTCAATATCTGCTCCATCGCGTCGAGATAGCCCCCCTCGTCTGTGCGCCCCTCACGAATTGCCCGGCGCAGCTGCCGCAGCGCCTTGCGCGCCGCATCGAGGTCGTCTAGGCGACGCCATACCTGCGATTCGCCAAGAGCGGCGAGCGCATGTTGGAGAGGATTGCCCGCCAGCGTCGACGCCCGTTTGAATCCGGCCAGCGCACCGCTCGCTTGCCCCTCGCCAAGCGCGGACAGCAGGCGCCCCTGGCGCATGTCCTGTTGCGCCGTCGCGAACGCCACCCAGTAGTCGGCGCGCAGCGGCAAGCGGGCCGGCGCCGGAAGCTCGTCAGGCTTGCTGCGACGGCCGAGAAAACCCAGCAGCTCCGCCTGCGTGGCTGGTTTTCCCTCGACCGTGCAGGCAATGTGTTCTTCCGTCCCGGCAGGCAGCCAGAACGGCCCCTGGCTGCGCCGATCCTGGCTCAGGAAGCGCGGATCGGCAACGGTGTCCTCGCCCCAGCCGACGGGCACGCCCCAGCACGCGAAGTCTTTGAAGGCACGGCTGATGAACATGCGCAGGCTGCGCGCATCGGGGAACTGCTGCCGGAGTTCGGCCAAGCGGACGATGCCGGAGGACGATTCGAAGCGGCGCGCATAGTACAGCCGCACCAGGAACCACAAGGACTGGTATGGCGCGCGTTTTCCGTCGACGGTCTGCGGTCCGGTGAGTTCGATGTGGAGCGGCGGTGGCATCGGGCTTGAGGACAAAAGTAACGGCCTATTATTGCCCAAATTCATTCCGCCATCCGGCGAAGTGACAGGCGTTACACCGGTTACCCGTGCCGCATGCGGCAGTCTTGCCGCGCAAATCCACCCCTCACTAAGATGCAAGCCTTTACAACATGGAAACGACATGAACAAACTCTTTCGCATCGTGCTTGCAGCAACCGCATCGTTCATCAGCCTGGGCACTTCAGCCGCGGGCATGGTCGAACGCCCTGAACTCGCCCGGCACTTCACGTCGAGCGGCGTGCAAGGCACCTTCGTCCTGCTGGATACAACCGCCAACCGGATCAGCGTCCATGACAGTCGCCGCGCTCAGCAGCGCTTCGTTCCTGCCTCGACCTTCAAGATCCTCAACAGCCTGATCGCCCTCGAAACCGGCGCGGTGAAGGATGAAAACGAGGTCCTGCCCTATGGCGGCAAGCCGCAACGCTTCAAGGAATGGGAGAAGGACATGGCAATGCGCGAGGCGATTGCTGCCTCCAACGTGCCGGTCTACCAGGAGGTGGCGCGCCGCGTCGGGCTGGAGCGCATGTCGCGATTCGTGAAGCTTGCCGGGTACGGCAATGCGACGATCGGAAACGTTGTGGATCGCTTCTGGCTCGATGGACCGCTCGCGATCTCTGCAATCGAGCAGGCGAAGTTCGTCGCACGTCTCGCCCATCGCGAGCTTCCATTCAGCAAGCGTAATCAGGCCGTCGTGCGCGACATCCTCAAACAGGAGGAGTCCACGGCCCACGCGATGTTTTGGAAAACCGGTTGGGCTTTCGCAGACGCGCCGGCGAACTCGGGATCAAAACCCGCGGAGCTTGGCTGGATGGTCGGCTGGGTCGAACGCGAAGGCAAGGTATATGCCTTTGCGCTGAACATCGACATCTACAAGGACGAGGACGCGGCAAAACGCCAGGTGATTGTGCGGAAGTGCCTGCAATCGCTTGGCGTTCTATAGCCTATCGCCCCGAACTGCCTATGGTCTCGTCAGCTGCCAGCACCTGCTTGCCGCCGCCTGAATCCGGCAGTTCGATCGGCTTGACCTCGACGGTCGCCACGCCTTCCTTCTTCATGCCGAGTTTTTCCGCGACCGTGGGGGTCACGTCGACAATGCGACCCTCAATGTAGGGACCGCGGTCGCGGATCTCGACGATTTCACTCTTCCCGTTTTCCAGGTTGGTGACTTTGGCCTTGGTGCCAAGCGGCAGCGTCTTGCTGGCGGCAATATTGGCATTCGGGTCCATCGGCGTGCCATCGGCCATTTTCCTGCCGTGGAATTTCTTTGCGTAGTAAGAAGCCTTGCCCTTGCGGGCCTTGCCGGAGCGATCGACCGGATGCTTCTTCTGTTTCGCGGATGCCGATGTTTCCTTGGTGCCGCTGGAGGGCGGTTCCGCCCAAATTGGCGCACTCATGGATAAAGCGAGTACAAAAACCAGCGCACTGCGACTATTCTTTGATTTCTTCATGCCTACCCCATTTGAGCAGATCACGTCACAAGCAAGACCGTGCTGAAGAGAAACGAAAACGGTCTTACTTTTTTGAATACGCGCTGCCGGAAAGGTTCTGGCCTGCTACATCTTGTTACGCTTCCGTTCTTCCTCGTCGTACAACTCCTTCTTGGAAAGCTTGCCCACCGGCGTCTTGGGCAACTGGTCGCGAATCTCCAGCGCCTGCACCATCTCGTGCTTGCCCAGGCGGCGTTTGAGGAAGGTTTTCAGTTCTTCGAGCGTGAAGTGCGGCGCATCCGCCTTGAGCACGATGAAGGCCTTGGGCGATTCGCCGCGATAGGCGTCAGGCACACCGATGACGCTCACCTCGGCAACAGATGGATGCTCGTAGATCGCTTCCTCGATCACGCGCGGGTAGACGTTGAAACCGCCGCACAGGATCATGTCCTTGGTGCGGTCGACGATGTACACGAAGCCGTCGTCGTCCATCCATGCCACGTCGCCAGTACGGAAGAAGCCGTCGCGCGTCATCGATGCGGCGGTTGCCTTCGGGTTCTTCCAGTAGCCCTTCATGACGTTCGGCCCCTTGATGCACATCTCGCCGCGCTCGCCAGGCGGCACTTCGATCGAAGGGTCGTCGACGCTGACAAATTTGAGCATCACGCCGACTGTCGGCATGCCGCAGGAACCGACCTTTTGCATGCCGTATACCGGCGTGAAGGTACCCGTGGGCGAAGTCTCGGTCATGCCCCAGCCTTCCACCAGGCAGCAGCCGGTCAGGCGCTGAAAGGTCTGATTCACTTCCACGGGCAAGGGCGCGCCGCCGGAGTTGCAGAATTTCAGCGAACTCAGGTCGTGGTTCTCGATGCCGGGGTAGTTGATGATCGCGGTGTACATGGTCGGCACACCGGGGAAGACCGTGATTTTCTTGGCCGCGAGATCCTTGACCACGGTGTCGATCTCGAACTTGGTATGCAGCACCATTTCCGCCCCCATGCGAATGCCGAACAACATGTTGACCGTCAGCGCATAGATATGGAACAACGGCAGCACCGCCAGCACGCGCTCCCTGCCCTCTTCCAGCACCCGGTTCTCGCCGCCGGTCACCACGCATATCTGGCTGACCGCCGTCGTCAGGTTCGCATGCGTGAGCATCGCCCCCTTGGGCAGGCCGGTGGTGCCGCCGGTGTACTGCAGGACCGCGACTGCTTCCTCGAGGTCACCGATTGGGTACGACTTGCAGTCGCCTTGATGTGCGAGCAGATGCGAGAAGCGGACGTGGCGCTCGTCGTCCGGCACGACTGCCAGTTGATCGGCCTTGAGCATATGGGCATGCACCGCTTCCGGATTGCCGCTCATCTCCGCGACGTTGCCGACGACCAGCCGCTTCAGCCGGGTACAGTCGAGCAGGCGGTCCATCTGCGGATAGAGCAGTGCGAGGTCGAGCGTGATGATGATGTCGGTCTCGCTGTCGCCGACCTTGTGCTCGAGCACCTTCTCGGCATCCAGCGGCGAGTAGTTGACGACCGTTCCACCGGCCTTGAGCACCGCGAAGAAACTGATGACGTAGTGCGGCGTGTTCGGCAAGTACAGGCCGACATGCACCCCAGGCTTCACGCCGAGCTGCTGCAATCCTTGGGCGGCGCGGTTGACGTGGTCCTGCAGTGCACGGTAGGTGAAGCGTCTGCCCATGAAATCGAGCGCCGCGTGATCCGGCCACTTCGCCGCAGCATCGTCCAGCAATTGATGCACGGGCGAGGTGGGCAGCTCGGCATCCCAGCGGACGCCCGGCGGGTAGTTTTTGATCCACGGAAACTGGATGTCGCGCTTCATGCCCGGTCTGCTCCTTTAGTCAAAAAGAAAAAAAGCCGCTCCGGATCGGAAGCTGTACGGGCTTCCACATCCGGAACGGCTGGGGAGACATTGTCAGGGATACCTGTCAAATCGCAGTCAGTCCACCATCCACCGCCAACTGATGTCCGGTTACGAAGGACGCTGCATCGGAGCACAGCCAGACGGCGGCATTGGCGATCTCATCCGCCTCGCCGAGGCGCCCGATCGGATGCACCTTCACGATGACCTTTTCTCGGCGCGGTTCGCGTTCGAGCGCACGATCGAGCATCGTGGTACGGATGATGCCCGGGCAGACGGTATTGATGCGGATACCGGCCTTGCCGTATTCCGCCGCTGCGGTCTTGGACATACCGACCACCGCGTGTTTGGTCCCTGCGTAAAGCGGCTGCAAGGGCGCGCCGACCAGCCCGGCTACCGACGCCGTGTTGACAATGGCGCCGCCGCCCTGCTTGAGCATCTGGCGGATCTCATGCTTCATGCACAGCCACACGCCCTTGACGTTGACGCTCATCAGGCGGTCGAAGGTTTCCTCGTCAGCTTCGGCCAGAGGCAGGTGCTCGATCTCGATGCCGGCATTATTGAATGCGCAGTCCAGGCGGCCGAAACGTTTGACAACGCCGGCGACCATTGCCTCGACCTGAGCCGATTGCGAGACGTCCGTCCTGATGAAGCAGGCTTCGCCGCCTGCCTGCGTGATCAGCGCGGCGGTCTCTTCGCCGCCATTCGCATCCACATCGACGACTGCCACACGCGCGCCTTCACGTGCGAACGCGAGGGCCGCAGCACGGCCGATTCCGCCTGCAGCGCCGGTCACCAGGACCGATTTTTCTGTAAATCCTTGCTTGCTCATGTTTATCCGTCTGCTGTGATTGGAGGGAAGCCTCGCACCGGCAGAAACCGGTGCGCCGGCATTCCCATATTACTTGTACTTCTTCAGTTCCAGCTTGCCGATCTGGT
Organism: uncultured Noviherbaspirillum sp.; assembly: GCA_966212545.1. Classification (GTDB taxonomy): domain Bacteria; phylum Pseudomonadota; class Gammaproteobacteria; order Burkholderiales; family Burkholderiaceae_D; genus Noviherbaspirillum. Next base: position 14,318 of record CBIHRW010000032.1, on the reverse strand, counting down.
TGCGATGCACTTCATCCGGTCCGTCGGCGATGCGCAGCGAGCGAGCGCTTGCATAGCCGTGCGCCAGCACCATGTCGGCCATGCCGCCACCGCCATGCGCCTGGATCGCCCAGTCGATCACTTGACAAGCCATGTTCGGCGCCGCCACCTTGATCATGCCGATTTCCTTCAGCGCCGCCTTGTTGCCGACCTTGTCCATCATGTCGGCGGCATTCAGCACGAGGAAGCGCGCCTGGTCGATCAGGATGCGGGCCTCGGCGATGCGTTCCAGCGTGACGGTCTGCTCCGCCACCGGCTTGCCGAAGGCGACACGGTTCAAGGTGCGCTTGCACATCTTTTCCAGCGCGCGTTCGGCCAGGCCGATCAGGCGCATGCAGTGGTGGATGCGGCCGGGGCCGAGGCGGCCCTGGGCGATTTCGAAGCCGCGGCCTTCACCGAGCAGGATGTTCTTGACCGGCACGCGCACGTTCTCGAACACCACTTCGCCGTGGCCGTGCGGCGCGTCGTCGAAGCCCATCACCGGCAGGTGGCGCAAGACGGTGACGCCGGGGGTGTCGCGCGGCACAACGATCATCGACTGCTGCTTGTGCGTTTCTGCATTCGGGTTGGTCTTGCCCATGAAGATGAAGACCTTGCAGCGCGGATCGTTGGCGCCGGACGACCACCACTTGCGGCCGTTGATCACATAATGGTCGCCATCGCGTTCGATGCGGCTTTCGATATTGGTCGCGTCGGAGGAAGCAACGGCCGGTTCGGTCATTGCGAAGCAGGAACGGATCTCGCCTGCCAGCAGCGGCTTGAGCCATTCTTCCTTCAGCTCTTCGCTGGCATACCGCTCCAGCGTTTCCATGTTGCCGGTATCCGGCGCGGAGCAGTTGAACACTTCGGGGGACCACAGCGCGCGACCCATGATCTCGCACAGCGGCGCATACTCGAGGTTGGTGAGGCCGGCACCGTTCTTCGACTCCGGCAGGAACAGGTTCCACAGGCCGGCAGCCTTGGCCTTCTGCTTCAGTTCCTCCATGATCTTCGTCGGAATCCAGGCATTGCCCTTCTGGCGGTTGGCCTCGATCTCGTTGTAGAACGCTTCCTCGTTCGGATAGATGTGCTCGTCCATGAACGCGATGAGGCGCTTCTGAAGTTCCTTGACCTTGCTGCTGTACTCGAAATCCATTTGTTACTCCATGAAAGTGTGCGCTGACGCACGCGGGGGTTGGTGTTGTTGTGCTTGCGGTGTGATGCTTGTTCGTTATTGTCTTGGCTCGATGTTGCGTGCGGTGGCGAGCGCGGTGGCGCACAGCGTTTTCTGCCCGTCGCGCACCGAGTACACATCGGCCATGCTGAGCGTGATGCGCTTGCCGGCATTGACAACCTTGCCACGCGCAAGCAGCTTGTCGCCGTTGGCGGGACCGACGATCTTCAACGTGCAGTCGATGCTGGCATTGATCCAGCCCGGCGGCAGCAGCGTGCCGGCTGCGGCAATCGCGGCGAAATCGGCGGCAGCGAAGATGGCGGTCGCCTGCATTTGCCCGGGGCGAAAGCTCAGCTCGTCGCGGTACGGGATTTCGATTTCCACTTCGCCCGGCTCGATGCTGGCGAAGTGCAGGCCGACGGCTTTGGCCATCGGCATGGCGAGGACAGTGCGGCGCAGTGTGTCTGCGTAAGCGGGATTGGGCGCCTGCATGGTTGTGGTCATCATCGTTCTCCTGGCTCTTTGCCTGCGCTCCCTGTCGGTCGTGCGGAGGCTTGGCAGGACGGGGATCGCCCGTCCTGCTGCCGTTTCTTTTATTTACTGCTTCTGTCTCCAGCCACTCTCACTGCCTAAAAAACTTATCCGAGCAAGTAACCGCCGTCGACATTGATGCAAGTGCCGGTGGTGTAGCTTGCCGCATTCGACGCCAGGTACAGCACCGCGCCGGCCATCTCGTCCGGCTGCGCGACGCGGCGCATCGGCACGTGCGGCATCATCTTGTCGAGCACGGCCGGGTTATGCACCAGTGCTGCAGCGAATTTTGTGTCGGTCGGTCCGGGCAGCAGCGCATTCGTCCGCACGCCGTATTGCGCGCATTCCTTGGCGAAGGCCTGGGTCATCGAAATGACGGCCGCCTTGGTGATGGAGTAGATGCCCTGCATGTCGCCGGGAATGACGCCGTTGACCGAGGCGACGTTGATGATGCTGCCGCCACCGTTCTTCTTCATCAGCTTCGCGCCATTGACGGAGGCGAAGAAGTAACCGCGGATGTTGACGTCGACCGTCTTTTGAAACGACGACACATCGGTTTCGAGGATGTGGCCGAAATACGGGTTGGTCGCGGCATTGTTGACCAGCACATCGAGACGACCGTGCTTTTTTTCGATCTCGGAAAAGAGCGCTTCAATCTGCGCCATCTCGCCGATGTGGCAGGCCATCGCTTCAGCCGAACCGCCCGCTTCGCGGATGGCGGCGACGACCGCTTCACAACTCTCAACCTTGCGGCTGGAAACGATGACATGCGCACCGTAGGCGGCAAGGGTCCTGGCGATCGACTCGCCGATTCCGCGGCTGGCGCCAGTGACAAGGGCGATCTTGCCGGAGAGGTCGAACAGGTTTGCGTTGCTCATGTGTGAATTCCTAACGGTAAGTAATGGATTCGGGCTGGCCCAGCCATTCGAGGTGGGCATAGTTGTTCAGGTAGCTCAGGGTGACGCGACCGGGCTGGTAGAAGAGCTTGGTGATCGCGCAGTTCACCAGCGTCCAGTTCAGCTCCGCCACCTGGCGATCGGACAGGCCGAGCACATGCTGGCAAATCGTGGAAATGGTGCCGCCGGAGGTGAACACGACGATGTTCTGCGACTTGTCGGCGCTCTCCACCAGGCGCTGGAGCGCATCGACGCAGCGCCGCTGAAAAACCGGCCAGGGTTCGCGGTAATCGCCGTCGTAGTGGCCGCTCATCCAGCGCGACATCGCGGCCTGGAAAATATCCTGGAAGGCATACTTGGCCTTGGGGCTGGACGCGAGGAAGCGCTTCACTTCCTCCGGGTTCTCGAATTCCGGACGATGGCGGACCAGCACTTCGTGGTGGTCGTATTCGTCGAAGCCGGAATCGGTCTGCCAGTCGGTATCGACCCGGTTCGCCTTGGGCAGGACCGAAATGCAGGCGTCAGCAGTCTGGCGGTGGCGCGTGAGGCTGCCTGTAACGACACGGTGGAATTTCTGATGGGAATTGGCGAACCATTCACCCAGCAAGCGCGCCTGCTCCATGCCCAGCGCGGACAGCTGGTCGTAGTTGGTGCTGCCGAAGGATGCTTGTCCGTGGCGGACGAGGTAGATCTGTCCCATCGCTTGCCTTCCATGGTTGCCGGGTTGAGGAAAGCATATCGCTGGGGTTAGAATCGATCAAATGAATAGTTATTATCTAATTCTATAAATGTCATGCATATTTCCCGGGTCGACCTGAATCTCTTCACCGTCTTTGAAGCCATCTATACGGAAGGCAGTGTGACGCGCGCCAGCCAGAAGCTGAACCTGACCCAGCCGGCGATCAGCCATGCGCTGGGGCGGCTGCGGCAGATGTTCGACGATCCGCTGTTCGTGCGCCAAGGGCACGCGATGGTATCGACTCCGCTGGCACGCAGCATTATCGATCCGATCCGCGCGTCGCTTCGCAGCCTGGAAGTGACGCTCAACGGCGTGCATGCCTTCGACCCGGCGAGCACGGAAAAGAAGTTCAATATCGCGCTGCGCGACGTGCTGGAGGCGACCATCCTGCCGCCACTGATGCAGCAGGTGAGCAAAAGCGCCCCGCTGGTGGACATCGCGGCCAGCCATGTCGACCGGCGCGAGCTGCAGAGTGAAATGGCGGCCGGGACGCTGGATATGGCCATCGATGTGCTGCTGCCGCTGCCGAACGACATCATGCACACCCGCATCTACCAGGATTCGACCGTGGTGGTGGCGCGCAAGGGGCATCCGGATATCGACGGCGCGCTCGACCTCGACACCTACCTGAAGCAGGACCACATCCTCGCGAGTTCGCGGCGGCGCGGACCGGGACTGGAGGATTTCGAACTGAGCCGCTTCGGCCTGGAACGGCGCATCCGGCTGCGCTGCCAGCATTACTTCGCCGCCTGCCGTGTCGTGAGCGAGACCGACATGGTGCTCACCATGCCCGGCCGTTACGCGCAAATCGCCAACGAACAATTCGGCAACCAGATCTTGTCCTTCCCGCTGGAAGTACCCGCCTTCGACGTATTCCTGTACTGGCATGCCAACGTGGACAACGATCCGGCAAACCGGTGGCTGCGGGAGCAAGTGATCGAGTCGATACAGGATTGAGATTCCTCTTGAACCGGCGTCGGCAGCAAGTTCATCAGGGCGATCAAGCCGATGCCAACTCCGCGCTGAAGGAGGGCAATCTTGCAGCCGCCGAACAACGCCGCCCGGACCAAGCCTTGGTCGTGGAAAAAAGCAGAAACAGCCCGCTTCTCTCCTACCGTCCGCAGGACAGGCCTGCCGGAATCACGAGATGAATTCCCCGAGATATGTCACGCCTGCCCATACAACGAACAGGAACAGGCAAACACAGACCAGGATCAACAATCCGCCCGACACCTCTTCGAGCACGTGCCTCATGCTATCCACCCCCTGTCTCTGAGAATCTTGTCCACGGATTCCCTGAGCGCCCCTGCGCTCAGGAGAGGTTTGATAAGGTAACCGTCCGCCCCGGCCTTCGTTGCCGCGGTCATGCTGCCCGCGTCCGCTTCGGCGGTGACCATCAGCACCGGCAGGTGTGCCAACCCGGCGGTGGCGCGAATCGTGCGGAGCAGCCCCATGCCGTTCATCACAGGCATATTCAAGTCGGTGACAACGAAATTGATCGGTGTGCCGGGCGTGATGCCTGGCAGCAGAAGCTTGAGCGCCTGTGCGCCGTCCGCCGCCTCGGACACCTTGGTACAGCCGATCTCCCGGAGTAGCGCAGTGACCATCCACCGCACCGTGGGCAAGTCATCGACAACGAGGAAATGAAACCCGGAAAGCATGGAAACAGACCTCCCGCCCGATACGGCCAAGCCGGCTACGCGTTAAGAAAAGAACAGCGGCAAGTACGCTCTTCCGAGAATCTGCCGCCACTCGCTCGGGTTTCATTAAACCTCAATACTGACATTAAAGTCAAACCTACAATGACACTAAAGTCATTCTTCTCGGGCATGAATGGCCTGACCATGCAAGCCACTTGGACAGGTGGGGTATGGCAAGAACGAAGCGAACAAACAAGGAACTGGCGACACAAATCGGGCTGGCGATACGCGCGCAGCGCAAGATTGCCGACATGACGCAGGAAGCGTTGGCGGAAGCGGTCGAGTTGCAGTCGGAAACGATTTCCCGCTTCGAAAACGGGCAGCGTACGCCGAGCATCGAGAAACTGGCACACATTGCCGATGTCCTGCGCGTTCCCATTACCGTTTTCTTTGAGCATGCGAACGAGGCGGACACATCATCGCACACCGACCGGTACGCGCAAAAAATCAGCGCAGCACTGGACAAACTGCCGGACGAAGGCAAGGACTTCGTGCTGGTGGTCGCGCAGGACTATGTGCGTTATCACCTGACAAAGCCAAAGAAAACGCGCAAGCAAGGCTGAAGCCTCGCTGCCGGCATTCATCAACCGGGGATAAGTTTGGAACGGCGCCAGGCAAGACCGGCACCGTTCCTGCTCTTTATCCTGCCAGCCCCTTCATCATCGCGATGCAGCCGCCAAGACGCGGCGCGGCGCCGTCGGCAGCGGTCGTGCCGCAGCGACCGGCTTGGCCGCCTGGTTCACAGGCGCACTCGAGCGATACCGGCGCGCATTGCTGATCTGGCGCAGTCCCTGCCCCCCCTCCGCGCGTCCGGCAACGCTTTCGGCACGCACGTCGGCTGCCACCTTCGATGCCCGTTCCGCATTGGCCGTAGGATGAGCGGGCGATGTCCGTTTACGGTGCCGGCTTCGTCATGTCTTCCGGCCGCACCCAGCGGTCGAATTCCTCGTCCGTGACGAAGCCCGATGCGAGCGCGGCCTGCTTGAGCGTCAGGCCTTCGCGGTGCGCCAGTTTGGCGATCTGTGCCGACTTGTCGTAACCGATGTGCGGTGCAAGCGCGGTGACCAGCATCAGCGAGCGCTCCATCAATTCGCCGATGCGCGCGCGATTGGCTTCGATCCCGCGCGCGCAATGCGCATCGAAGCTGCGCATGCCGTCGGTCAGCAGACGGACGCTCTGCAGGAAATTGTGCACGATCAATGGCTTGAACACATTGAGCTCGAAATTGCCGGACGCGCCGCCGATATTGATCGCGACGTCGTTGCCGAACACCTGAGTGCACAGCATCGTCATCGCTTCGCACTGCGTCGGATTGACCTTGCCCGGCATGATGGAGCTGCCCGGTTCGTTCTCGGGGATCGTGATTTCACCCAGGCCGGAACGCGGCCCGGATGCGAGCCAGCGCACATCGTTTGCGATCTTCATCAATGCGGCGGCCAGCGTCTTGAGTCCGCCATGTGCGCCTACCATTGCATCGTGTCCGGCCAGCGCCGCGAACTTGTTGGCCGCGCTGCGGAACGGGAGGCCGCTGCTGTTTTCGAGTTCGGCGCAGACACGTTCACCGAACTCCGGATGCGTGTTCAAACCCGTGCCTACCGCAGTGCCGCCGACGGCCAGTTCGCACAATGATGGCAGCAAGCTCTCGATCAGCGAGCGTGCATGATCGAGCTGGCATACATAACCGGAGAATTCCTGTCCAAGCGTGAGCGGCGTCGCATCCTGCAGGTGCGTCCGGCCGATCTTCACGATATCGGCGAACTCGGCCGCCTTGTGTCCGAGGGTAGCGCGCAATGCATGCGCAGCCGGGAGCAAGCCGTCCGCGATCCGGCAGGCAGCGGCGACGTGCATCGCCGTGGGGAAAATATCGTTCGACGACTGACCGAGATTGACATCGTCATTCGGATGCACGAGGCGCCCCTCGCCGCGCGGGCCGCCAAGCAACTCCGATGCACGGTTGGCCAGCACCTCGTTCATGTTCATATTGGTCTGGGTACCGGAGCCCGTTTGCCATACGGATAGCGGAAATTCTTCCCGGTGCCGTCCTTCCATCACTTCATCGGCGGCACGGATGATCGCATCTGCCTTGGCGGCATCGAGCCGGCCGAGATCGCGGTTGACGATCGCACATGCGCGCTTTACCGTGGCAAGCGCGACGATCAGCTCGGCCGGCATGCGCTCGGTCGAAATGCTGAAGAATTCGAGCGAGCGCTGCGTTTGCGCGCCCCACAGGCGGGCGGCTGGAACTTCGATTGGTCCGAACGTATCGCGTTCGGTTCTCGTTGCATTCATTCTTCACTCCCGTATGACGTGTGAAGTTTGATCGGCAATCGGCGCCTGCGTTCCGAATGTGCTTCAGCATCCGCGCGACAAGTTTCGCTACCGAAATGAAGTGTCATCCTTCCTGCGAAAACGGACTGCGATCGATCCTGTACAGCACCATGACCAGCCCGAGCGTGGACAGCACGAGCAGCACCGGTCCGAACAACCAGAATGCGAGCGGCACGGTGACGAAGTAAGCACGCATGCCAACAGTGTAGAACGCGCCCGCCTGGTTCAGTCTCTGCGCGACCCATTCGGGCGCAAGCGGCCCCTGCGCATCCGCGGCCGGCAGGCTGACCATGAATACCACGTGGTTGAGCACGCGGATCGTCATCGCGAAAGCGAAGAAGGCGACGATCAGCGCGCTGAGCAGGCACAGGATCTTCACGATCCACAGCTCGGGCGCAAGCGATCCGCCCATGTTGAGCGCATGCCAGGTGCGCGCCAGGCTTTCCGCCTGTCCCGACAACGTGAGCGTACCGATGATCAGCAGGATGGCCGACGATGCCTTGAAGGTTGCCGCCATCACATAATTGCGCAGCGCCTGGACCGCCATGATGTCCTTCGAGCGGTCGCGCATCACGGCATCGACCCACAGCGCGCGCGCCTTCTGGTTGATCGCATGGATCGTGAAATCCGGATTGCGGCGCACGCGTGCCATCAGGAAAACGTAGTAGGAGACAAACAGCGCCGCACTGATGATGATGGCGAGCGTGTCCAGGTGGATGGCTTTCAATTGAGTTCCCCCGTATTCAGTATCCGCACATGTTAACCGCGAAGGCGGCTTTGTTCAGCAGGTACCGGGGAAGCGCTCAGGTGCCGACGTCGGCGGCCGGTACCTCCGACATATCCTTGAGGCTCGCGCCGCGCAGCATCCAGTAGTGGCGGAAGGCCTCGCGGATGCCATCGCGCAGTTGCGCCTCGTCCCAAGGCTTCGCGTAGAAGCGGAAGATCTCGCCGCGGTTGACGGCATCGATGACAGTGTCGAGCGCCGCCTGGCCGGAAATCATGATGCGCACGGTGTCCGGGTACAGGGTTTTCACTCGCCCGAGCAATTCGCTGCCGGACATGGCCGGCATGCGTTGGTCGCACAACACGACCGACACTTCGTAGCGGCCGAGCAGCTCGAAGGCATCGTCCGGGTTTGTGGCGACCAGCACATGGTAGCCGTCCAGCCGCAGGATCCGTTTGAGTGCAGATGCCGTCCCAGGATCGCCGTCGACGATCAGCACGGTCTGAGCGTGCGCATGGATCACATCCGCCGGTAACTGGAGCTGCCGTCGGCTGCGGAGCAGAAACTCGCACTCCTCCGCCGGCAGCGGCTTGCTGAAGTAATAGCCCTGCATGAAATCGCAGCCGTGCCGCTGCAAATAACCCAACTGCGCTTCGGTTTCCACACCTTCGGCGATGACCTTCAGGCGCAAGCTGTGGGCCAGCGAAATGATCGACAGGACAATGGCCGCGTCGTCGGGATCGAGCGTGATGTCGCGCACAAACGATTGGTCGATCTTCAGCACGTCGATCGGGAAACGCTTCAGGTACGCGAGGCTGGAATAGCCGGTACCGAAGTCATCGATGGACAGGTGTACGCCGATCGTCTTCAGGGCGTGCAGGATGGCTGCGGCCTGCTCGACGTCGTTCATCATCATGCTTTCCGTCAGTTCCAGCTCCAGCAGGTGTGGCGCGATACCGGTTTCTTCGAGAATTTCCTGTATCGACGACACCAGGTCCTGTTGGTAGAACTGACGGGCTGAAAGATTGACCGCCACGCGCACCTGGCCGTGGCCGGCACGCAGCCATGCCACGCTTTGCCGGCAGGCGGTACGCAGCACCCAATAGCCGATCGGCACGATCAAGCCCATTTCCTCCGCCAAGCCGACGAAACGCGCGGGCGACACGGTGCCGAGCACCGGATGCTGCCAGCGCAACAGTGCCTCGACCCCGAGGATGCGGCCGGTGCTCAGGTCGACCTGCGGCTGGTAGTGCAGCACGAATTCCTCGCGCTCCAGCGCATTGCGCAGGTCGCCTTCCAGACGCAGGCGCTCCATCGCGCGGTCGTTCATGCTGGAGGTGTAGAACTGGAAATTGTTGCGCCCCATTTCCTTGGCGCGGTACATCGCTATACCGGCATGCTTGATCAGGGTGTCCGCATCGCGCCCGTCCGTTGGGCAAACGGCGATACCAATGCAGCATCCCATCACGAATTCATAGCCCTCGATCACGATGGGGCGGGCGATCGCGTCCATGATGCGCTGGATCACGGCGGGAGACAGGTTGTCTTCTGTGCGCTCAGGCAGGATGAGGGCAAATTCGTCCGCGCTCAGGCGGGCGATGGTGTCCGAGTCGCGCACCGACTCGCGCAAGCGCTCCGCAACGATCGTCAGCAACTGGTCGCCGGCACGATGGCCGAGAGTATCGTTGACGAACTTGAAGCGGTCCAGGTTCAGGAACAGCGCCCAGACAGGATGTCCGTAGCGCTCGGCGTAGGCACTCGCCTGCCGCAGGCGGTCCTGCAGCAGGTTGCGATTGGCAAGACCGGTGAGCGTGTCGCGGTTGGCCTGGAATTCCAGTTCGGCCTGGTAGCGCCTGGTCGCGGTGATGTCGTACAGCGCGACGACGAAATGATTCACTTCATCCGATTCGTCGCGCACCGGTGCCAGGTAGACGTCGGACCAGATCAGCCTGCCGTCCTTGGCATAGTTGCGCAGGATGGCGTGCCCTTCCCGCTTGTCGCGTACGGCCGCGCGGATTTCCTGGATACCGGGCTGCTCATGGTCTTCCGCCCAGAGCAGACTGGAGCTGCGTCCGAGCACGTCGGCAGCCGAATAGCCGGTGATCCGCTCGAAGGCAGGGTTCACATATTCGATCGGATAGTGCGGCGGCAGGGCGCTGGTGATGATGATGGCGTTGGCGCTGGCATCGATCGCGCGCTGCCGCAGTTGCAGCCCATCCTCCGCGCGCTTGCGTGCCGCGATGTCCTCGATCAGCAATTCGTTCGCCTGGCGCAGCTCGGCAGTACGCTGCTCGACCAGTTTGTGCACCCGGCGCGAGCGCGACGAAAGCACCTGCACGAAGGCAGCCAGCAGGATGCTGAATAGCGTGCCGGCGATCAATCCGTTCAGCGCGCCGGCATGCCGCTGGGTAAAGAATACAGGTTCGGCTGAAACGACGATGCGCCAGGTTCTTCCCGCGATGTCGAAGTTGTGCACCAGCTCCTCAGGCTGGTCATAGAACAGCTTGATCGGCAACCACGACTGCGCCGCACCCCGGAACGGCGCCTGGCCCTTGCGGAACGCCAGGAACCGATCGTCGACGCTGGCCGCCCCATAGACGCTGATGCCGATGTCCGCATCATCAAGGAGGTTGTTCGCGTCCAGGATCTTCCGGATCAGGTCGTGGGCATTGAATACAGCAGCAGTATCGCCGATTGCCGCCTTGCGCCTTGCTTCAGCAGTGTCGAGCGGCATGCCGTGCCGATAGACGGGCAATAGCACCAGGAAGCCGCGCAGCTTGCCGCCGCCCTGAGCCAGCGTAAGCAGGCCGGTCGAGGCCACCTTGCCGGTGTCGATCGCATGCTGCAGGGATTCCATCAGTTGCAAATTATGCGACACGTCGAGACCGAACGCGGCTTCATTGCCCGCCATCGGTTCAATGTAATGCACAACGAGATGGCGATCGCGCGGCTCCGCAGGAAGGAGTTTTCCATCCTTTAGCTGAGTCACCGCGAAATCCGGATATTGCGTGCGCATTATTGCCTCATACCCCGGCAGTTCGGCAGCCGGAACAAACCGATGGAAATTGAAGGCCTGGATGTAGGGATGGCGTTGCAGCAAGTGTTCCGTGAATACGCGGAATTGCTCACGGCTGACGGGCTCCACGGTGGCAAACAGCTGGTTCAGGACCCGCAAGACCTGCACCGTGTCAGTCATCTGTTGCCGTACGGTGATGGCGCGTGCGCTGGCTCGCTGCTGGAAATCCAGCTCGGCCTTGTCGTGCTCGAGTTGCCGAATGCCGACAAACAGGGTGGCCGTGCAGGCGAGCCCAGCCGCAAGCGCCACGACGGCGGAGGCGGACAGGTTGAACGGCAAGCGGCCTCGCGGCATGACAGCTCCGGTAAGAAACGGCTTGCGTCGCAATAGGTCAAATGGCGATACGAGCCAGGATGGCGAATCCTATATAGGGTAGCGCATTTTATTTCTTTACGGAAATAATGAATCAAGGTTTTCGCCTTATCCCTGACGTCCGGCGGCCGGCTGTCGTTCTGTTTCAACACACTGTACCTGCCCACGACTGCGACCGCGCAACATGCCAGGTGCCGCACCGGGCCATACTCGATTGCAGGAATAACAATTTTCGCCGTCCATGGAATATCGACTGCTTAGTCTCTGGAAGCTCGCCGCGCCGCGACGACGCGTCTACGACACGGTACGCGATTCACTTGAGTGGCCATCCTGGTGGCCCGGTTCTGAGCAGGTCGAAGAGCTGGATCCGGGGGACATGAACGGAATTGGAAGCATACGTCGCTATGTCTGGAAAGGCCGGTTGCCGTACACCCTCACCTTCGTCGCCCGTGCCACGCGGATTGAGCAGCCGAGCGTGCTCGCCGCCGACGTCGATGGCGACCTGTCCGGCTATGGACGCTGGACATTTTCGCAGGACGGCGGCGTCACAACGGTGCGCTACGAGTGGCAGGTCCATACCACGAAAGCCTGGATGAACGCACTCGGGCCGCTCACGAAGTCGATATTCACCAACAACCATCATGCAATGATGCATAGCGGCGGCGAAGGCCTGTCCCGCCGGCTGGATGCGCGCCTTGTCGATACGTATTACGGGGAATTGCCCGGGGACTGAGTCACAGCGTTCCCAGGAGTGTACCCAGGCGCCTGGTATGCGGGAGTGCCTAGCATTACGGCATGATCGAGCGGTTCAGCGACAGCAACTCAAGGACCAAGGCGAACAAACAGGTCCACAGGCGTTCTGACCGATATCGGCAAGGCTTGCACGCAGGGCAAGGTCAAGCTCATGCGGATTCAAAGCGAGAAATTCCACGTGGTCTCGAAGGAGCTGGCGGCGGAAACCGCGGAGAAGACGTGATAGGCGATCGCAGCGCTTGAAAAGATCAGGCGCTGAAGAAGATGCGGGAAAAGTGGGAGAACTACAACCGCGTTTGTCAGTGCAGAACTCTGACCGGTCAGGCCTTCTTTTCCGCTGGCTCCGGCAGAAGGCAGGCGTCGACAATCTGCAGGTCGTTGTCCTTGGCGAAGTTCACGACGAAGTGGTACGCCAGCGGCTCGATGTCACGCAATGCCTCGTTCACCACCACCGACTTGACGCCGCCGAGCACCGTCGGCCGGACATAGGGGGAATAGCGCAGATGGGCACCGGGTCCACGTGTCCCCTCCGGACGAAAGCAGGACATGACCCCACACAGGCGCTCCGCCCAGTCACTCGGACGAAACTGCCTGCCGTCGCTGGTAAGACCCTGGATGAAGAACTCGCGTGCAACGGTCTTCGGAGTGGTGGAATCGGCCATGTGTTCGGCTTCTTTCAAATAGCGGTGCGCCTTCTTCGCGCCTGTGCGAATCGACGAACCGGCTGTTTCGACTCGGCGTCATTATGCGACGCCAAGCCTTCATAGTTCTTACATATTATATCTTATAGAAGACTTGAAGTGAAACAACATCTCGCAATATGAAAAATTGCAATGTCGCGCGGGTGCCGTAACACCCCCGCCTCGCCAGATCCGGCAATACCTGTAGCACCAAGCGCACTGCCCCCTCGGTTGCAGGTTGGGCAGCGTGCTGAAAACCGGAAGGATGAAATGAAGAATAGTCGCCGCACCCCAGGATGTCACGGGGCCGGCGCTTAAGAGAAGCTCTTTCAGGAAGGCCGCCGGCGTGCAGGCCGGCGGAGAGGAATCACCCGAGCCAGACGGCAAATGACAGCAGCAGGAGCAGCAGCATCCACAGCAGCAGCGCGCGCCAAACCAGGCCGACTGTGCTCTGCAATGCGCGGACCGTTGCCTCCTCCCCCGGCGGCGTTTCCGGTTCGATACCGGCAGCCTCCACGGTAGTTGCGTCGGCCGCCGGCACGTCGGCAGCCGTCTCTCGCGCGCTTCCGAGCCGCAGACCCATGGCGCCGCCACCCGCGCAAAGGATGATGCCAATCGCCTCATCCTGCCAGCGATGGGCAAAGTTGCGCCATGCGTAAATTGCGTCCTCGAAATTGCCGACCACGGCAAATGCAATGGCAGTCAGGCGAGCCGGAATCCAATCGATACAATAAAACGCCTTCATCGCGAAACGGCCGAACGCCTCGTTCCTGAGGTGGTCCGGCTCATTCCACGCCCGAGCAAGATACTCGGACACGCGATACAGGATGGCGCCCGCCGGCCCAAAGGGCATGGCAAACCAGAAGAACACGCCGAACACATGGCGATGCGTGGTCACCAGCGCGTTTTCGACTGCGACACGGGAAATCTCGCTGACATTCATGCCGGTTGTATCCTGCTTGGTCCATTCCGCAAGCAGGCTGCGCGCGGTAGCCTCGTCGCCGCTGTTGAGCGCCAGCTGGATCGAAGTAAAGTAGTGACTGTAATGACGGAATCCGAGGGTCAGGTAGACCACCAGAATGTTCCATGCCAGCGCCAGGAGCGGGCTGATCTTCACGCATAACCAGTAAATCAATAGCGTCGGCACCAGCAGCACGAGCATGGTAACGATCCAGGCAAGCCGGCCGTGTCCCTCCTGCCCAGCATTGAACGATGCCTCCGTCCGCGCCGCCAGTTGCTTGATCGCGGCATACATCGGATTGTCTGCCCGCAACGGCTTCAGTTGCTCGAACAGCAGCGCGAAAAGAATGGAGAGAAAGGTCATCGGGTTGTCTAGAGGGTGTTATGAACTGGATTGGGGGTCGCGCAGCCCCGAGAACCGGCTGAA
>CBIHRW010000031.1:0-45737 GCA_966212545.1 uncultured Noviherbaspirillum sp. | reverse complement strand
GTCGTACACCACGCGGCGCTCGCAGCCCATGATCAGGTCGAGGTTGCGCAGGCCGACGTCGAAGTCGATCACAGCGGTCTTGTGTCCGCGCAGTGCCAGGCCGGACGCGAAGCTGGCGCTGGAGGTGGTTTTGCCGACACCTCCTTTGCCGGACGTTACAACAATGATTTTGGCCACAAACAAACTCCTTTTTTCTCAGAATTTAAAAAAACTAGACGCGAATGGACAGGACATCTATCCGGTCGCCAGCAAGACGGACCTGCGCCGGTTTTTTCGCCAGATCCTGGGGGATACCGCTCTCGAAAGTGCGGTAGGTGCCGGCAATGGAGACCAGTTCGGCTTCCATGCTCAGCGTGAAAATACGTGCTTCGTTGTTGCCGCTCGCGCCGGCCAACGCACGGCCGCGCAGCGGGGCGTAGACGTGGATGCTGCCGTCGGCGATCAGCTCTGCGCCAGCGTTGACGATCGCATTCACTACGAGGTCCGTCCCGCGAGCATAGATGCGCTGCCCTGCGCGAACCGGCGTGTCGATGATCATTGCCGCGGGGGCGGCCGCCGGTGCTGCCTGGATAACCGGTGCCGGCGCAGGGGCGGGCGCCGGTTCAGGCGCGACGACCACGGGCGCCTCCTCCTCGGCCGGACGACGCGGCTGCACGAGAGTGTCGATGGACAGGCCGCAGGAAAGGATCGCGTCTTCCATTTCCTGTGGCGCGCCACGCACGGCGACCGGGTTCAGGCTGTAGGACTTGAACAGGGAAATCAGCGCAGGCCACTCGATCGCGGTGGGCAGACTCTCACAGGACGTGACGTCGAGGATCGCGAATTCGTTGTCGAAATAGTCGGAGGCTCCACCGGTCATTGCCTGCATCGCTGCGTCCAGCGTGGTCAGATCGGACGAGCGGAGAATGACGGAAACGGCAACGACTGTCGAAATCTTGATTTCTATCGGTTTGCTGCTTGGATTCTTGGACATAAAACGCTATCGGTATATGCGGCAGCACTATGAGCAAAAGACCATGTTCCGCCAGCCAAATGAAACGGGCCGCATCGAAAGCGGCCCGAACATGAGGGGGAACATTGACATCGTTACAGCGTATTGAACAATTGCTCACCGCTCGCTCTGTGCTTCGCCGGTAATTATACCTGTTGCCGTCGCGCCATCCCCCCGATTATTCACTCAAACCCAGTCCTGTTGCGGAAAATCGCTCTAGAGGGCGGTGCGCAGGGCAAACAGCTCGGGGAAGAGGACCACCTCCAGCATTTTCTTGAGATAGCTGACCCCCGCGGTGCCCCCAGTGCCGGTCTTGAAGCCGATGATACGTTCCACCGTTGTGACATGCCTGAAACGCCAGAAGCGGAAGGCGGTTTCCAGGTCGACCAGTTTTTCCGCCAGCTCATAGAGCTCCCAGTGCTTTTCCGGCGCTTGGTACACCTCGAGCCAGGCGGCTTTCACTGATTCGTCGGCGACCGCCGGTTTCGTCCAGTCGGCATTCAGGCGGTTGTCTGCAATCTTGAAACCTCGGCGCGCCATGAGCAGGATCGCTTCGTCATAGAGTGACGGCGCATGCAGTGCCTGCTCCAGGCGTGCATGAATTTCGGGTGACGATGCGTGGACATTGAGCAGTGCCGCATTCTTGTTGCCAAGAATAAACTCCAGCTCGCGGTACTGGTAGGACTGGAAACCGGACGATTGCCCAAGGTAGGGACGGATGGCGGTGTACTCCGGCGGTGTCATCGTTGCCAGCACATCCCACGCATGCACCAGCTGGTCCATGATGCGCGCGACCCGTGCCAGCATCTTGAATGCCGGCGGCAGCTCGTCCATATGCATTTGGCGAAGCGCCGCATGCAACTCGTGCAGCATCAGCTTCATCCACAGTTCGCTGGTCTGGTGCTGGACGATGAACAGCATCTCGTCGTGGGCGGGCGAGCGCGGATGCTGCGCCGACAGGACCTGGTCGAGTCCCAGGTAATCGCCATAGCTCATCGCCTGGCTGAAGTCCATCTTCGCGCCATGCCAGTCGTTTGTCTTTTCGGAGCTCATTTTTGCCTCGCTCAGGTCACGGCGTCGCGACGCGAGTCGACGTCGTACTTGTCGCCATCCAGGATATCCTCCAGCACATCGACTGCATCCCACACATCGACGAAACGCGTATAGAGCGGCGTGAAGCCGAAGCGCATGATTTCCGGTTCACGGTAGTCGCCGATCACGCCGCGTGCAATCAACGCCTGCATGACGGGATAACCGTGCGGGTGCGCGATGCTGACCTGGCTGCCGCGCATGCGGTGGTCGCGCGGTGTGGCCAATGTGAGCGGGTGGCGTGCGCAACGTTGTTCGACCAGCTCGATGAACAGGTCGGTGAGGGCGAGCGATTTCTTGCGGATCGCTGCCATGTCCGTTTTTGCAAACACGTCGAGGCCGCATTCCACCAGCGCCAGCGAGACGATCGGCTGCGTGCCGCAAAGTGCGCGGCGAATGCCGGCAGCGGGCTGGAATTCAGGCTGCATGGTGAACGGAGTGGCGTGGCTCCACCAGCCGGACAACGGTTGCCGGAAGTGCGCCTGGTGGCGTGGCGCGATCCAGGCGAAGGCCGGCGCTCCGGGGCCGCCGTTGAGGTACTTGTAGGTGCAGCCGACGGCGAAGTCCGCCCCGTCCGCATTGAGGTCGACCGGCACCGCGCCGGCTGAATGCGCCAGGTCCCATACAGTGAGCGCGCCGTTTGCATGCGCGCGGGCGCTGACGGCCTTCATGTCGTGCATGTGGCCGGTGCGGTAGTTGACGTGGGTGAGCATGACAACCGCGGCGTCACCATCGATCGCGCTCTCCAGCTCTTTCGGCGTATCCACCAACCGAAGCCGGTAGCCGCGATCGAGCCAGTTCGTCAGGCCCTGTGCCATGTAGACGTCGGTAGGGAAATTTGCCCGCTCGGTGACGATGGTCCTGCGTCCGACAGCCGTGCTGCTTCTTGCCTGGATATCCAGGGCGGCGGCCAGTACCTTGAACAGGTTCAGCGAGGTGCTGTCCGTGACCGCGATTTCTCCCGGACCGGCACCAACCAGCGGCGCAAGCTTGTCGCCGAGGCGCAGGGGCAGGTCGAACCATCCGGCTTTGTTCCAGCTGCGGATCAGGTCTTCGCCCCATTCCTGTTCCAGCACTTCCTTCGCACGTTCGACCGCCGTTTTCGGGCGCGCGCCGAGCGAATTGCCGTCGAGGTAAATGACGCCTTCGGGGAGGTCGAAGCACTCGCGCAAGGCGGCCAGTTCGTCGCGTGCATCCAGTGCGACGCAATCCATTCTCGTCAGCATCAGGCAACTCCTTCCGGCAGCTCGCGCAGGACTGCCCGTACCGGGCTGGCGTCCATGCCGGCCAGCTTCAGGGGCAATGCAATCAGTTCATAGTCGCCAGCGGGGACGCCATCCAGCACAATGCCTTCCAGGATTGCCATTCCATGCTTCCGTACTGCATGGTGTGCGTCCATCGTCTTGGATTCCTGTGGATCGAGTGAAGGGGAGTCAATACCGACCAGCCGCACGCCGTGCCGTGCGAGCAGGGCGATGGTATCCGCGGCCACGCTGGGAAATGCGCTGTCCCAACGCTCCGTCGGCGCCTGGGCGTAGGTACGCAGGAGCACGCGCGGCGGCAGGGCTTCCAGCGCGTGGCTGACATGCTGCGGCTCCACCCGACTCACGTCTGCGCAGTCGATTACGCGGCAGGTCCCGAGATAGGCGTCCAACGAGACCGCGTCAATCGATGCGCCGGACGCATCGTAATGCGAAGGTGCGTCGCAGTGGGCGCCAGTATGGGTGGACATGGTGATGCGGCTGACCTTCACGGGGCAGCCATCGCCTATCTCCCAAGTGGTGGAGGCGCTGAATGGGGTGTCGCCCGGCCACACCGGTATGGCCGGCGAAACGGTCGGAGTAATGTCCCAGAGTCGGCTTGGTCTTGTCATCTGTCTCGCTTGGTCCTGTGATTGTGGATGAATGAAGTGTAAGGTGAAATCGGCGAAGAGTTCTTGCAAAGTACAGCGCAAAAATGCAAATATTTAGAATAAAATTCGAATACAAAGGCCAATAATTGCTGAAAATTTCAATGAACCTCGACGCCACCGATCTCAAGATCCTTTCGCTCCTGCAGGAAGACGGCCGGATGAGCAACCAGGACATCGCCGAACGCGTATTCCTCTCGCCTTCGTCCTGTCTGTGCCGGGTACGCCTGCTCGAGGAGAACGGCATCATCGCCCGTTACAGCGCCGTCCTCGATACGGCCGCGCTCGGCCTGGAAGTGGATGCTTTCGTGCAGGTGACCATGCGCCGTGACGTCGACCGCTGGCATGAAAACTTCTCCGCCGCCCTGCAGGTCTGGCCGGAGGTGGTCGGCTCTTACATCATCACCGGTGAGGCGAATTACCTGTTGCGCATCCGGGCGCGCAGCCTCAAGCATTTTTCCGCATTCATTCTCGAGAAACTGTACAAGACCGACGGTGTGCTCGATATCCGGTCGAATATCGTGCTGCAGACGATCAAGGACACGCAGGCCATCGCTCCCGAACTGCTGTCTGATCTATCTGACTGACACCGGTTTTCCGTACGATAGCGGACGAGCCCCGCTCACACCCGGGCAACCAAGGGAAGCTATGAGGCACGACCGCGAGGCTCGGTTTCCGCGGGGCGTTGCGGGGTGGCTGGGCGATAACAATCCCGATTCCGATATGGAGTAGCGCATTGCGCTGCTCTCGATTAGGATGGCGCCCGACGCATTGTTACCCGCTGTGGATCGCGAATTCCAACATGACAAACCTGACGCAACCAAGCACGACCAACTCCATCCGCTCTACCGGTGAACTGCACGTTCGAGATCCCCAGCATCTTCCCTGGGTACCGTGGGCAATGCCGGGCGCCCATTTCAAACTCCTGAGCGCCGATCCCGAAAGGGGACGTTTCACATTGATGATCCGCCTTGGACAGAATTGTGCGGCCCCACGCCACCGCCATGTTGGCGCCGTTGAAGGACTGGTGCTGGAAGGCGGTTTTCATTATGAAGACAATCCAGGACATCGCTACACCGCCGGTATGTATCTCCTCGAGCCGGCGGGTTGCGTGCACCAGCCTGTCAGCCCCGAGGGCGCGATCATGTTCGCGGTGTTCCATGGTCCGGTCGAGGGGCTCGACAGCGAAGGCAATGTGATTGGGCGGGTCGGATGCGAATGGCACATCGCGACCTGGAATGCCGCGCTCGCTCAGCACATCGTCTGAAGTGCGCGATAGCGCAGATCTCAAGCGGTCTGCACTTTCTCGTTGAGCCGCCAGTACTTGCGCAGGTACTGCGCCACATTCATGTCCATTCCCGCTGACGCGTGGATCCATTCGGTGCCAACCTTCTTCAGCCGATGCAGGCGGCGCCACTTGATGTTCGCCTCGTGCACCGGCAATCCCTGAACCTGATAGGCAGCCAGCTCCGACTCGATGCGGGTATCGTTCCCGAAGAACAGCCAGTCGTCCACGAATAACGATTGCTGGCGCTCCAGTTCATGCCGCAGCACCTCGGCTAATGGACAGCGGATGCTGTTCTTTGTCGGCGGATGGTCGATGGTCCATGCACCGTACACGTCGTCTTCCACACTGCGATAGAGACGCGGGTCGCTCTGGCGGTAGAAATTCTCGATGACGAAAAACGCCGCCGAGAAGTAGTGATCTCTTGTCTCTAGGTGCCAGCCGTATATGTCATCGCCCGACTCGTAGTAGAACAGCGCAAAGACCGAGCCTGCTTTAACCGGTGAATATGAGATGTAGAGCTTGGGCTGCATTCACTCATAGCCTGATCGGTAAGGAGGCCGGCTCGCGGCCGGCGTTGGACATGCGCAGTACCACTCATCCGCGCGTATGCGTTTCACGCCTATAGACAGCTATCGCATGTGCGGGTTCGACCGATGGTGGAGGAACAGCCTGGGCAGAGTGTAATGTTCGCGTTTCAATTGCGGACGATGTTCATTTATTCGCTCGCCGAACTTATCACCTTTGCATGAATCGAATTCGTCTGGTGCTCGCGCCAGGCGCTCCCTCGCCCGTAGGGAACGCATCCTGCAATGGAAAACATCGTCAACATAACGCAAGGGGTACAACATGGACGAAGCGAAGGTGGCATTAGTGACAGGTGGCATGGGAGGGCTCGGCGACGCAATTTGCACGAGACTGTTTCGTACAGGTTATCGTGTGGCAGTAACGTATTCCCCGAACAATCGATCCGCCAGTGAATGGGTGGAAATGCACAAGCGGGAGGGCATCGAAATCATGGCGTACAAGGCCGACGTGTCGGACTTTGCGTCTTGCGAAGAAGCGGTCAGGCAGATCCTCGGCGACATGGGCCGCATCGACGTACTCGTCAACAATGCGGGAATCACGCGGGATGCGACGCTGAAGAAAATGGCGCCGGAGGACTGGCAGATGGTGCTTCGAACCAATCTCGACAGCGTGTTCAACATGACCAGGCAAGTTCTTCACGGCATGCTGGAAATGCAATGGGGTCGCATCATCAATATTTCATCGGTCAATGGGCAAAAAGGGGCATTCGGACAGGCAAATTACGCCGCCGCGAAGGCCGGCATGCACGGCTTCACGAAAGCGCTGGCACTCGAGGTTGCCAGCAAGGGTATTACCGTCAACACAGTGTCGCCCGGGTACATGCGTACGAAGATGGTAATGAAGGTGCCCCAAGAGATTCTTGAGTCGAAGATCATTCCCGAGATACCGGTCGGACGCCTCGGCGAGCCGGAAGAAGTGGCCGCCCTGATCGCCTATCTGTGTTCGGACGATGCGGGTTTTCTGACGGGGGCGAATATCGCAATCAACGGCGGTCAACACATGCATTAGTGCGATTGATATCCCATTTCCACTTGTCCGCCATGCATCAGCACAGGCGTTCGCCAAGGAATGGTCCGCTTGATGTGCCTCAAACGCATGGCCGGGCGAGTGGAAGTGTGGGGTGAATGCGAACAGAATATACGGAGCCCGAGGTTCGCCTTCGCAGAGCAAACAGACATACATTGCGCGCAGCGACCGCAGCCATGCCGTGCCGCTATCCACTGACGGCAAAAACCGTCCAAGGCGGGTTCCAATCGAATTCTGGATTTTCTCTTCCTCCATTTCCCAGGAGAGTCACCATGCAAAATGCAACGAATCCATTGCTCACGATATACAGCACGCAAATTGAAGCGTCCCGCAGGTTTGCCGAGGCCGTTTTTTCCGGAACGGAAAAAATAGACCGTGTCATGCGAGGGGCGACCCAGCGTGTCTTTAACGAACAACTGAACCGGGCGCAGGCCATCACCAGCGCACGCGACCCGCGCGTGGTCGGAACCACATTGCAATCGAACTTGTTCAGCCGCAATCCGGATGATGCGATGAGCTACCAGAAGGAAATCGTACGGATCATGGCCGAGATGCAGAACGAGATCACTCGCTCGATGCAGGATTACATGGAGCAGATAAGATCCAACGCCACAACGAGTGCAACCCGCCCGCTTCAAGCCGCGCAGACGCAGGCGAACGATACGGTGTTCAATCCGATGACCAGCATGTTTTCAGTCTGGGAATCGGCGTTCAAGGAGGTCGCGGAACTGGCAAAGAAGAATATGGTGGCTGCACGAGGCGCCGTTGAACAAGCGGCCGGTCGATCGGCGCAACAGATGACCTCCTACGTCGACGCAGCCGCGGGCGCGTACCAAGACGCCGCGGCCAGCGGAATGGACCAGGCTGCTATGGCGGCCACACAGATGTCCCGTGCAGCCGCTGCGGCAGCAGCCGAGGCTGATGCCACCGACGACAAGCGGGGCAGCCAGTCGACCACCGGAGGAGGCAAGAAGAAGTAATCCACTGAGTCCCTTGGCTGCACCTCGCGCATAAAGTACGGCTCATTAAGAACAAAGCCCTGTCCAGCGTGGACAGGGCTTTGTTTTGGAGTGGAAACGCCTGCAGGAAAGATATCTTGCGAGGTGAAAAATCAGGCAGTGGCCAGCTCACCCCAGTCGTTGTCCGGCTGACCGGGTTCTTTGGCAGCGGCCTTCGATTTCTTCGATGCGACCTGTTTTGCACGAGCACTTGACGGCGGAAGGCGGCGCAGGGTCTTCAAGGCGTCGAGGTCTTTGATGCCGATGGAGCGCTGGTCGACGGAAATCAGGCCGATTTCATTGAAGGCCGACAGCGTGCGGCTGACTGTCTCCAGGGTGAGGCCGAGGTAGCTGCCGATCTCATGGCGCGTCATGCGCAGGTTGAACAGCTTGCTCGAGTATCCCATATCGGCATAGCGCTCCGACAGGTTGACCAGGAAGCGCGCAACCCGCGCTTCCGCACTCAGCGCACCGAGCATGCTGACCATCGCCTGCTCACGCACCAGCTCGCGGCTCATGACGCTGTACATGGCGTGCTCGAACTCCGGATGGGCGCGGCCAAGGGCGGTGAGTTTCTTGAATGGAAGCAGGATCAGGTCGCAATTGGACAGTGCCACTGCCTCCGACGCATAGCGCTTGGTGTGGATGCCGTCGACGCCGAAAAGGTCGCCCTTCATGGGAAAGCTCAGCACCTGCTCGTTGCCGAACTCGTCGATCAGCACGGTCTTGAGAAAGCCGGAATGGACGATGTACAGGGTGTCGAAAGGCTGGCCGATGGTATGGATGCGTTGCCCGGTCTTGAACTGGACATGCTGGAAGAGGAGTTCTTCATCAGTGTGGACCGCCGCCGAAGGAATGCGAAGGACGTCGCAGAGCTCCTTCAAATTGGACCAGAGCTTGCCTTGGCGCTGCCAGCCAGCTTCCACGGAGGACGAATGCAACCCGGGAGCGGTTGCATCGGAGCGGGGGTCAGTCATTTGCGTGGACAACATGGGCATCTCCTAATTCAGGGTAATTCGGTCTGTTCATTCGGCGGCACGGGGACGGCGTAAGACATTGACGTTGTCGCGGCTCGCGCGCCGAGCTGCTGTTGCCCGGCCGCTTCAACTGGCGGAGCACCAGCGCGTTGTTCGCTTGGCATGTTCGCTTCGAGTGACCAGTATCGCAATCGCAACTGGCAATTGCTATCGGGGTGGTCTGAATTGAAATGTAGGTGGGCGGGTAGGTTTGTAGGAATTTACCTATAAAGCACCGAGATGTTTTCCTATAGGACTTTCTTGGCGACGGGCCGGTTGAGGCTGTCCAAGCGTAGCCGGCGGCACCAGATACCGTCAAAATCCTCGTCGATTAAGCGGAGTACAGGCAGGCCTGCCCCTCAGGCAGGGCATTTCGGATCGTGTAGAGTGGAGGAGGCCGAGCGCTTAGTTCTTGAGCGGGCCGAGCAGGCGGTGTTGCACGGCGTACTGAACCATCTCGGCGAGGGAGTTCATGTTCATCTTGGTCAGAATGCGCGTCTTGTGCGTGCTGACCGTTTTTGCGCTTAGGTGCAGGAGATCTGCGATCTCGGTAATCGACTTGCCGCTGACCAGGAGAGTAAACACTTCAAATTCGCGGTTGGAAAGCTGCTTGTGAGGCAGGTCCTCGTTGGATGGCATCACATCCATGGCGAGCTGCTCGGCGACTTCGAGGCTGATATAGGGGCGTCCGGAAGCGACCTTGCGGATCGCGCTGACCAGCTGCGTTCCCGCGCTTTCCTTTGTCAGATAGCCGCGCGCACCGGCACGGATGGCACGCACCGCGTACTGCTCTTCCTCATGCATGGTCAGGATCAGAATCGGCAGCTTGGGAACTTCATCCTTGATCTGGCGAATCAGCTCGACACCACTGCGGCCAGGCATGGAGAGATCCAGCATCAGCAGGTCGAACCCGCCCTTCCGGACATGCGCGAGCGCTTCGAAACCGTCGACGGCCTCGCCCACGACCTGGATGTCGT
This sequence comes from uncultured Noviherbaspirillum sp., assembly GCA_966212545.1. Lineage (GTDB taxonomy): Bacteria > Pseudomonadota > Gammaproteobacteria > Burkholderiales > Burkholderiaceae_D > Noviherbaspirillum. The sequence continues at coordinate 35,858 of CBIHRW010000031.1, read as the reverse complement.
CGGCTCCATCAAGAATGCGCTTCAAGCCTTCGCGCATGATAGTGTGGTCGTCGGCGATTACAATGCGGATCATGGATGTGTCGTCGGCGGGTGAGAGTTCTGCTCTGTGGTGAAAATGGGTTCAATCGGGATGGAAGCACGGATCGCCAAACCATGGGGCGCCACGTTTTCGATGCTGATTGTACCTCCCAAAACGAAAATGCGTTCCTGCATCGCAATCAGTCCGTAGCAGCCGGGTTTGTACTCGCTGCCGGGAGGCATGCCGATGCCGTCATCCTGAATCATAACATCGAGTTGGTTCTCGGTACGTTCGAAAATGATTCTTGCTTTGCGGGCATGCGCGTGTTTCTCGATGTTTGACAACCCCTCCTGCACGACCCGGAACACCGCCGACTCAATCGGATCGTCCAGCTTGCCCGTCATGCCGCTGCTATCCACCGTGATCGAAATGGAGGTTTTCTTGCGGAAATTCTCGGCCATCCATTCCACCGCCGGCAGCAATCCGAAGTCATCCAGCAGCGGAGGACGGAGGGCAGAAGCCATGCTCTTGGTCATGGTGATGACGTTGTCGAGCAAGCCTTGCATCTGGGCCAGGCGCGCCGGCAGCCCGTCGTCCGTCTCCGGAAGACTGTTTTCCAGCCAATCAAGGTCAAGTTTCAGTACGCTGAGACGCTGGCCAATATCGTCGTAGAGCTTACGTGAAAACCGCTTCTTCTCGATCTCGGTCGCCTGCTGGGACGACACAGCCCGTCGCCGCAGGTCGTGAGTCCGGATAAGCCGATGTTTCGCTTCCTGCTCGCCCTGATGGCCCCCAGGTTCATGCAGGACCAGTGCGAGGAACAGTTCGCCGTGCACCGTCACACGCGAAATGCTGGCATTGACAGTGAGCGGTTGGCCGTCCGCACGCAATCCCTTGAGCTCCAGCTTGCTCCTGCGGCCGGAAACCCGTGCAGCCGAGAGCCGGTCCATGTGCCTGCGCGACTCATTGCCGGTGCGCGGCGGGATCAGGACATCCAGCGGCTTTTCCAGCAGGTGCTTTGCCGGGTAGCCGAACATCCGCTCGATCTTTTGGTTCACCAGGACGATATGCCGCATCGCATCCACGATGACCACGCCATCCATCGCCGAGTGAATGATCGAAAGCAGGGACGATCCGACCTTGGCGGCAGGGAAGCGCGATAGCGAGGTGATGAAGTTCGGCAGTGTGCCCGTGCTGTATTCCAATTGTGTGGTCATCGCCATTCTCTGTTGCCAATGCCCGCTTCCCAGTCATACATGCTCATGAGCGGTCTCTTTACGACACGGGTTGACCGTTAAATCGATTGTGCGTTTCCGACCTTGGGGAAGCGCATATCCCGGAGCGCCAACTGCATGAATGCTTCGGTAGAGCGATTGCATGTGTGGGCATGGGGATGCTTTGCTGATTCCCGGCGCGAGGCTGTAGTGTCGATGCTGCGGGAAGAGTCCCGGTGGTCGCAGCCATCGGTATTCTGCACGCCGTGACGATCGCCCCGTACATCAACTAAGACCGTGACCAGCTCAAATTAACAGACCAAATTGAAGCCGGATTGAGAAATAACAACCGGCCGATTGCGATATGGTAAGCAAAACGCCTGCGGGTTCCCGGCGGGTACTGAGCTCCTTGCGATTGCTCAATGAAGCGCGGCAGCACGGGGCTGGAGACCGTCGAAAACACGGTTACTTCACCGGTTTCCGGCATTGATCCCGGGCGGGGGATTGCAGGAAAGAATGTGCAGATATTGCTGGTACACTACCCCGCTTTACGAAAGGGGGCGCTGACGCGAATAGCCTCAATCGCACGCGAAGCCGGCACTTCCGTACAGCGTCCCCGCAAGCGAGCAACGACCATGGATATTCATCTCAGCGATATCAGTCATATCATCCAGCTTTCCATTGCGCCGGTATTTCTCCTGACGGGTGTGGGGACGAAGCTGGCGGTTCTGACCAACCGCCTCGCCCGCATCATCGATCGGTCACGCGTTCTGGAGGACAGATTGGGCAGCCGGTCGGGGGAAGAACTGGCGGAAGCGCATGAAGAACTCCAGAGTCTGTACAAGCGCATGCACCTCATCAACCGTGCCATTACCTTGAGCACCTCGTGCGGGCTGCTCGTCTGCGTGGTGATCGCCGCACTGTTCATTGGCGATGCGCTCAATCTTGCGCTCGCGAACTTCATAGCACTCTGTTTTGTGATCGGGATGTTCTCGCTGATCGGAAGTTTCGTGTATTTATTGCGCGAAATTTTCGTCGCCGCCCAAACCCTCTCCAAGCGCAACCTGCCTGTCAAGCCGCGGTAGCCTGTACTTGCTATCTTGCCCCGCGCAGGGCGTCGAGCTGCCTGACCCAGGAGGGATTAACGACATAGTGCGTCGAATCATCGAGGCATTTATCGATGGCCGCGCGCCATACCCTCGTCACCTGCGCAACTTCGCCAGGCGCCTCGATTCGAGGTTCAATGTGGATCGCACGGATTCCCAGCTCGGCGAGTCTCGGCAACTGACGCAGAGCTCCGAAAGCGAGCTTTCCGGGGGAGAAACTGGCGTCGTTGGACGCGATCTCAGGTTCATCGTCCGCCGTATTGTTCTCTTCTTGCTGTTGCAATTGCAGATGGCCTGCACCGAATCCAAGTACATCGAGTTCCAGCCCGCTGACGGCGGCAAGTTGGCTTATCCGGGAAAGCGAGGCTGTTGCCGGAAGCAGGAGCCGGGAAGCGCCAAGCCGCAGCTTCAACTGCCGCGCACCTGTGCTAGTTACTGTTGCTGGAGCAATAAAATGCAATGCCACTCCTGGATGGTGGACCGCGCAGTAGAGGGCGAGTGCGGGATCGGACAGCATGAGAGCATCCACACCTTCGTCGTATGCACAGGCTATCGTCTTCCGGAAATGCGGCCACATTGCCGGCGTCACGGGAAGGTTCAGGTCCAGCGTGACCTTGCGTCGTTCATGATGGGCATAACGGATGGCTTTGGCCAGCCTGCCAGTAATGAATTCCTGTAACTCTTTCATGAATGCCACCCCGATCTGGCGGCTCGGGATACGCACCCAGTCTGCTCCGTTATCAATGGCGGCTTGTACGGCTGCCGGGCTTGCTGCGAGACACGCAAGCTGAAGGAGGTCTGTCGATGGAGCCGAAACCGTCTTCGTAGAATGCGACGCTGCGCTTTTCATGATCAGCCTCCGCTGGCAGATTCAATAAGTGAATGGCATGAGTCGCTCCGGATCCCGGCGACGGGTACGGAGATGGTGAGGTGTGGTCGGGAAATGCAGAGGAAACAGGTAAAGTGAATTGACCGTCCGTCGTTTTGACAGGACGTCTGCAGATGGTAGATGCGAAACGTCTGTGAAGGATTTGCGGCACAGAAATCCTCGATTTTTCTATTGTGCAACTGATTTCAATCTAGCAGTGTTTCAGCGGACAAATTTGACTTTTCGCAAGCATTCTTCGGCGCAATGGAGCTGCAAGATGCGCCCGATGCATGTAGCGAGGCTGCATGTAATGCGGGGGCGGAAACGATATTCGAGCGCGAGGAGAGGAAAACGGTGTAAGGAGGCCGGGCAGGGACGCGCTACACTCAAGCAAAACAAAAAGGGCTTACGTTTTCACGTAAGCCCTTTGGAATTTTTTGGCTCCCCGACCTGGACTCGAACCAGGGACCTGCGGATTAACAGTCCGTCGCTCTACCGACTGAGCTATCAGGGAACAGCAGAAACGCTATTATAGGCTGATTTTTCTATCCGTGTCAAAACATTTGGGGTGAATCAATGACACTTGCGGACGACGGCTTCATTGTGTCATCCGCATGCAGGATTACAGCACCTTCGCGATCGCATCGACTACGGCGTCGATATTGCGCGAGTTGAGTGCAGCGACGCAGATACGCCCGGTGTCCACTGCATAGATGGCGTACTCGTTACGCAGACGTTCGACTTGTGCCTTCGTCAGGCCGGAGTAGGAGAACATGCCGCGCTGCTTGATCACGAAGTCGAAGTCCTGGCCGGGGGCCTTGTCCTTCAGTTTCTGCACCAGCGCCTGGCGCATTTCGCGAATGCGCACGCGCATGCCAGCAAGTTCGTCTTCCCACAATTGACGCAGTTCCGGAGTTGCCAGAACGGTGGCGACAACCTGGCTGCCGTGGATCGGCGGGTTGGAGTAGTTGGTGCGCACAACGCGCTTCAGCTGGGAGAGCACGCGGGATGCTTCTTCTGCGCTGGAGGCGGCGATGCTCAGGGCACCCACACGTTCGCCGTACAGGGAGAATGACTTCGAGAACGAGTTCGAGACGAACAGGGGGCCGCCTGCTTCTGCAAAGCGGCGCACTACCTTGCCGTCTTCCGCGATACCGTCGCCGAAACCTTGATAGGCCATGTCGAGGAAGGGAACCAGGCCACGCTCGGCAACAGCTTTGATCACGTCGGTCCACTGCGATTCGGTCAGGTCCGCACCGGTCGGGTTGTGGCAGCAGGCATGCAGCACGACGACGGAGCCGGCCGGCATTTCTTTCAATGCCTTCAACATGCCGTCGAAATTGACGCCCCGGGTGGCGGGATCGTAGTACGGATAGTTGTTGACGGTAAAGCCTGCGGACTCGAAGAGCGCACGGTGGTTTTCCCAGCTCGGATCGCTGATCCATACCTGCGCATTCGGAGAGAAACGCTTCAGGAAGTCTGCGCCCAGCTTCAGCGCACCGGTGCCGCCCAGGGCCTGCACGGTGATCGCACGCTTCTCTTGAACGACGGCGCTATCGGCGCCAAATACCAGTTCTTGCACCGCCTTGTCGTAGGCAGCCAAGCCCTCGATCGGCAGGTAGGTACGTGGCGATGCCTTTTCCATCAGCTGCGATTCCGCCTTGCGTACGCAATCGAGCAGCGGCACCTTGCCGTTGTCATCGTAATAAACGCCGACGCCGAGGTTGACCTTGTTCGGGTTCTTGTCGGCGTTGAAGGCTTCGGTAATTCCAAGGATCGGATCGCGTGGCGCCATTTCGATGGCGCTCAGGAGAGAGGCAGGATGGGATTGGCTCATCGTGATAACATGAAAAGTTGACTGAAAAAGCGGGCGTTTGCAGACGGGTTGTGGTCAGTTCCACACAAGAACGCTGGAACCGATGTGCAACTTTCTATTCTACCAAAGGTCGAAAGCAGATGGCAGATTTATCCCAGGTGTCCAGCACCATCGACGAATCGAAAATCCTTACTTTTCCCGATTCGCCTTACCGGTTGTACCAGCCGTTCCCGCCTGCGGGTGACCAACCCGCTGCCATCGCAAAGCTGGTAGAGGGTATCGAAGACGGCTTGTCTTTTCAGACCTTGCTTGGCGTCACCGGTTCCGGCAAGACCTACACGATGGCGAACGTAATCGCTCGTCTCGGACGGCCAGCCATCGTATTCGCGCCGAACAAGACGCTCGCGGCGCAGCTCTACAGCGAATTCCGCGAGTTCTTCCCGCAAAATGCGGTCGAGTACTTCGTCAGCTACTACGATTACTACCAGCCGGAAGCCTACGTTCCGCAGCGCGACCTGTTTATCGAGAAGGACTCGTCCATCAACGAGCACATCGAGCAGATGCGCCTATCCTGCACCAAGTCGCTGATGGAGCGCCGCGACGTAGTCATCGTGGCAACGGTGTCAGCGATCTACGGTATCGGTAATCCGAATGAATACCACCAGATGATCCTGACGCTGCGCGCGAAGGACAAGGTCAGCCAGCGCGACGTGATCGCACGCCTGATCCAGATGCAGTACACGCGCAACGAGATCGATTTCGGGCGCGGCACTTTCCGCGTACGTGGAGATACGATCGACGTCTTCCCGGCCGAACACGCGGAACTGGCATTGCGCATAGAAACGTTCGACGACGAGATTGAGAGTTTGCAGTTGTTCGACCCCCTGACGGGCCGTGTGCGGCAGAAGATCCCGCGCTTTACCATCTATCCCGGCTCTCACTATGTCACTCCGCGGGCTACCGTACTGCGGGCGATCGAGACCATCAAGGAGGAATTGCGAGAACGTCTCGAATTCTTCCGCAAGGAAAACAAGCTGGTCGAGGAGCAGCGGCTTGAGCAGCGTACGCGCTTCGACCTCGAAATGATGCAGGAGCTCGGTTTCACCAAGGGCATCGAAAACTATTCGCGCCACTTGTCCGGCGCCAAGCCCGGCGAGCCGCCGCCAACGCTGGTGGATTATCTGCCGCAGGACGCGGTGATGTTCCTGGATGAATCGCACGTGCTGCTCGGTCAGCTTAACGGCATGTACAACGGAGACCGTGCGCGCAAGGTCAACCTGGTCGATTATGGTTTCCGCCTGCCGTCCGCGCTGGACAACCGGCCGTTGAAGTTCGCGGAGTTCGAAAACAAAATGCGCCAGACGGTATTTGTTTCCGCAACCCCGGCGGAGTACGAGGCGTCGCATGCGGGACAAGTCGTCGAACAGGTGGTTCGACCCACCGGCTTGGTCGATCCGATGATTCAGGTAAAACCGGCAAGCACTCAGGTCGACGACCTGATGTCGGAAATCACCGAACGCGTGAAGAAGAACGAGCGCGTGCTGGTGACGACGCTGACCAAGCGCATGGCCGAGCAGTTGACGGAATTCCTCGGCGATAACGGTGTGAAGGTGCGCTATCTGCACAGCGACATCGATACCGTGGAGCGGGTCGAGATCATTCGCGACCTTCGTCTTGGTACCTTCGACGTCCTGGTTGGGATCAACCTGCTGCGCGAGGGCCTGGATATTCCGGAGGTCTCGCTGGTGGCTATCCTCGATGCGGATAAGGAGGGCTTCCTTCGTTCCGAACGAAGTCTCATTCAGACGATCGGCCGGGCCGCGCGGAATCTCAACGGCACTGCCATCCTGTATGCGGACAAGGTCACCGATTCCATGCGCCGCGCCATCGGCGAAACCGAGCGTCGCCGTGCCAAGCAAATCGCCTTCAACCAGGCCAACAACATCGCCCCTGCCGGCGTAAAAAAGGAAATCCGCGACCTGATCGATGGCGTCTACAGCCCGCAGGAAGCGCGCCTGGAGCTGCAGGTCGCGCAGGAGCAGGCGAAGTACGAGTCGATGAGCGAGAAGCAGGTCAGCAAGGAAATCAAGCGTCTGGAAAAACTCATGATCGAGCACGCCAAGAACCTCGAGTTCGAAAAAGCGGCGCAAGTGCGCGACCAGTTACATACGCTGAAGCAGCAATTGTTCGGTGCGCCGGGGACGGACAATGTTGTATCGCTGACGGGCAAGTAGGGGAGGGGCGGTTGCGGGCGTAAAGGGTACAATCCGCCTTCCTGTGCCTTTCCTGTCCCTGCGCGCCCATGTCAGATACTCATCCGAAGCCAATCCTCGATGCGCTTGCGCTGGCCGATCCATCCTGGCGGCCGATATTGATGCGCGGGCTGGACGCCGTGCATGCCGCCGACCCGGGATATCTTCCTGCCTTGGCTCAAAGTGTCTATCTCCCGACACAGGGACGCATTTTCGCGGCCTTCATGCAGCCATTGCAGAACGTGCGCTACGTGCTGGTGGGGGAGGGGCCATACCCGAGGGAGCAGAGCGCGACCGGCGTGTGCTTCATGGATGGCGCCGTGGAGTCGCTCTGGTCTGAAAAGGGCTTGTCCAAACAGGTCAACCGGGCAACCTCGCTGCGCAATTTCATGAAGATGCTGCTGGTGGCCGACGGCATGGTGTCAGAGCAGAGCACTTCCGGCGATGCACTTGCGCACATCTCGCTGAAAGCACGTGCCATCGGATCGCCATTTATCCAGACCTTGACTGAACTGCAGGCAAACCTGACCCGCCGGGGCTTCCTGCTCCTGAATGCTTCGCTCGTCTTTCGCCCCGATGTTCCGCCTGCAAAGGATGCCAAGGCCTGGCAACCGTTCCTTGCGACTGTGCTGCAAGCGCTCGCTGAAAGCGAGGCGGGGCGCGAGTCGGGACTGCCTGTGCTCGTCTTGTGGGGAAAGATTGCCGAACAATTGAATGCCCTCCAAGTCGTGGGGCAATTCCCGAAGGCTGTCTCGGAGCATCCGTACAACCTCTCGTTCATTGGGAACGGTGTGATGCAGTCGCTTTTCGGTCCGATGCAACTGCTGCAGAAGCAATCGTCGGGACAATGAGCCGTTTTTTACCGGTCTGGGATTTTTAGCGCATGTGCCTGTGTTACGGCGTTAAATAAAGCTCATTGGCCGCGAATCGGGTTCCGTCGTGCACGCCGAATCTTCCTTTCGCGGGACTTCCGGACTGGCTTCGCCGCCTGGGCCGGAAAGCGCATCTGTTTTTCGGTCTTTCCATCACGCGCGATAAGACGCTTTATATACTCGGACGATCTATGCATTTGTTTTTTTGACAAAACATTGCGTAATCTCATGGTTTTTGTCTGCCGATGCTGTAACCATCCAAGATACTCCATGCGCGCCGGTGCTTCTGCCGGCCTTCTGTCCTCAGGGGATCTTATGAAAGCTACGCAAATCTTGTTCGTCTGCATGGGCAACATCTGCAGGTCGCCAACGGCAGAGGGCGTCATGCGCAAATATGTCGACGATCTGGGGATGGGTGGGCAAATTTTGGTCGACTCCGCCGGTACGCATGATTATCACGTCGGCGAAGCGCCCGATCCGCGCGCGCAGGCGGCTGCACGCCGCCGGGGGTATGACCTGTCAGGGCTTCTGGCGCGAAAGGTCGAGGCATCGGATTTCGAGCGGTTCGACCTGGTGTTGGCAATGGATTTCAATAATCTTGCGAGCCTGCAGGGCGTCTGCCCGCCGGAATGTGAGCCAAAGATGGGGCTCCTGATGCCATATGCGCGCGGCCGGAGGGCAACGATCGTCCATGATCCGTATTACCGCAGCGCCCGTGATTTCGATCTCGTGCTCGATTCGATTGAAGATGCATGCAAGGGATTGTTGGAAGTGCTTTCCACTGAGGCGGTGGATGTGTCGCGGCCGCTATGGAAGGCGCATACAAAGTTGAATGTTCATTCCAACACATGGGCGTTTCCGCTGCGAGCGTCGAATCCCCGCATGTAGCAGGGACCGTGCCGTTTGCTGCAAAGTCTACTTCGTCGTGTAAAAACTACTTGTCGCAGTATGTAAAAGATCGTCTGCACTCGGCCGAGTGTGAGACTGACAGGCTTGCAGTACAGGGAGAAGCTAAATCCATACGGTTGGTATGGAGATTGCGTAGGCTCCGCGTAAGCATGTTTTGTCGAGTTGGCAGGCATCATGGACACGTTAAGGTTGGCGATTGCATTGATGGGGTGGCTGGTTGCCGGTTTGGCCTTTGCCGGTACGCCAGATGCCGATCTTTCCGACCTTGTCCCTTCGGAGGGACAAGGTGAATTGTCGGGGACGTGTGTGGCGGAACGACGGCAAGCGGCGTCGGCTGACTCGGCAGCGCGTTCAAATGGTTGCGGGTCGACCGCCTCGTATGCCCCGCTCAAATTGGGTTTGTTTGGCGCGCTCCCAGCGACGATCGGCGTGCGATCCTTTTCCTCCGCAGTCTCATCTGCCTCCTTCATCCAGCAGCAGACCGGCATCGACGCCCGGCCATTGATTTCTCCCGAGCGGTGGCTGGCGCAGAACCATGGACTCGCGCAAACATTTGCGGTCGAACCTGCCCGCAGGATGATCTTTGAGAGTTCGGCGTATTCGAGCCAGAGCGGCAGTGCAGTGCCCGGGCGCCCGGGTAGCCTGCGGATCGACTCACGTTCCGCGCGGCTGTCATTTTCTCCGGCCGCCGATTGGGTCGTCCGGTTAAGTCGCGGAACGGTCAGCGGCGTGGATCATCTCGTCGCAGGTGATGAGGTTCGACGGACGGCGGTATCAGCGGCATACAAGCGGTCGTTCGAAGAGGGGGACTGGGAAACCACGCTCGCATGGGGGCGGAACTCGAGGAAATTTCGTGAGCCCACGGTCGGTTATCTGGTCGAGTCGGCATTCCGCTTCGATGGTGTGCATACGGTTTTCGGCCGGATCGAGCAGGTGGGCAGTGACGAGCTCTCCCGTGTCAACGAGTCAATGCAGCGCCAGCTTTTCAAGATGAACAAATTCACGCTCGGCTACTCGCAGGATCTGCGCGTCAGCAGTTCGCTCAGCCTGGATGCCGGCGCCTTCATCGCCCGCCACTTCGTGCCTTCGAATATGGAGCCGTCCTATGGCTCCGGCCCCACGGCATATATGATGTTTATCCGGGTCAAGCTTCAGTAAGCATCCCTGCACATGGCTCGTGCCTGCCGTCCCGGCGAGTGCATGCGAAATGTGAAATAATGCCGTTGCTCTGAAGCAAACAATCTCCCGCGGGCTTCGACGGCTCGAATTCCCCCCTGCCACCATACTACTGCCTGTTTTCCAATGCATGCTCGCAGAAATGCGAATACCTGACAAAATCACTCAACTTTGATATACTTGACCAAAATCTTCGGGAATCGGGGATATTAAAGTGAACTTGAATAAAGTTTCATATTGGAGTTGAAGTCTATGCGTCTGACTACCAAGGGCCGTTTTGCAGTGACCGCGATGATCGATCTCGCGATGCGCCAGGACAAGGGGCCCGTCACGTTGTCCGCGATCAGCCAGCGGCAGGAAATTTCCCTGTCGTATCTGGAGCAGTTGTTCGGCAAGCTGCGCCGCCACGAGATCGTGGAATCGGTGCGCGGCCCCGGCGGCGGCTATACGCTGGCTCGCCGTGCCGAAGACGTCACCGTGGCCGATATCATCATCGCTGTCGACGAGCCGCTGGATGCCACTCAGTGCGGCGGCAAGGAAAACTGTCACAGCCCCGGTCACGAGCATGGTTCCCGCTGCATGACCCACGACCTGTGGGCAACGCTGAACGCGAAGATGGTCGAGTACCTGGACTCCGTATCCCTGAAGGATCTGGTCGACCAGCAGCGTCAAAAGAACACCGAACACAACGTCGTGGTGGTTCCGCGCCCGCACGTAGCCGCTTGATTGGAGTAAGTCACTGTATGAACGCCCCATTGGAAAAAAGCCTGGTAGATACCATCAAGGCACCGCATTTCCCCATTTACATGGATTACTCGGCAACCACCCCGATCGATCCGCGTGTTGCCGACAAGATGATTCCGTATCTGCGCGAGCAGTTCGGCAATCCTGCATCCCGCAGCCACATGTATGGCTGGGAGGCGGAGAAGGCCGTCGAAGAGGCCCGTGGGCACGTCGCAGCCCTGGTCAATGCCGATCCGCGTGAAATCGTCTGGACCTCAGGCGCGACTGAAGGCAACAACCTCGCGCTGAAGGGCGCCGCGCATTTCTACAAGACCAAGGGCAAGCACATCATCACGGTCAAGACCGAGCACAAGGCCGTTCTCGACACCGTGCGCGAACTGGAGCGCCAGGGCTTCGAGGCGACCTACCTGCAGCCGCAGGACAATGGTCTGATCACCCTTGAGCAAATTCAGGAAGCGATTCGTCCGGACACGATCCTGGTGTCCGTCATGCTGGTGAACAATGAAATCGGTGTGATCCAGCCGATTCCGGAAATCGGCGAACTGTGCCGCTCGAAGGGCATCATTTTCCACTGCGACGCCGCCCAGGCAACTGGCAAGGTGCACATCGACCTCGAGAAGTGGAAGGTCGACCTGATGACCTTCACTGCGCACAAGACGTATGGTCCGAAAGGCATCGGTGCGCTGTACGTCCGCCGCAAACCGCGTGTTCGCATCGAGCCGCAAATGCACGGCGGCGGCCACGAGCGCGGCCTGCGTTCCGGCACTCTGCCGACGCACCAGATCGCGGGCATGGGCGAAGCCTTCCGCATCGCCAAGGAAGAGATGGACACCGAGATCGCGCGCATCAAGGCGCTGCGCGATCGTCTTGCAAAGGGACTGACCGAGATCGAAGAGGTCTACGTCAACGGCGACATGGAACACCGCGTGCCGCACAACCTCAACGTCAGTTTCAACTACGTGGAAGGCGAATCGCTGATCATGGCGATCAAGGATATCGCCGTGTCATCCGGTTCGGCCTGCACTTCGGCCAGCCTGGAGCCGTCCTACGTGCTGCGTGCCCTCGGCCGTAGCGATGAACTGGCGCACAGCTCGATCCGTTTCACCATCGGCCGCTTCACCACCGAAGAGGACATCGACTTCACGATCAACCTGATCAAGAGCAAGGTGTCGAAGCTGCGCGAACTGTCGCCGCTGTGGGAAATGTACAAGGACGGCATCGATCTCAACTCTATCCAGTGGGCTGCGCACTGAGCGGCGCGGCACTGACAAAGTAAAGGAGCATCAACATGTCTTATTCGGAAAAAGTTCTCGACCACTATGAAAACCCGCGCAACGTCGGCTCGTTTGAAAAGGGCGACGAAACGGTAGGTACCGGCATGGTCGGCGCCCCGGCTTGCGGCGATGTCATGAAGCTGCAGATCAAGGTCGGCGCCAATGGCGTGATTGAAGACGCCAAGTTCAAGACCTATGGCTGCGGTTCGGCGATCGCATCATCGTCGCTGGTGACCGAATGGGTCAAGGGCAAGACGCTTGACCAGGCGCTCACGATCAAGAACACCCAGATCGCGGAAGAGCTCGCGCTGCCGCCGGTGAAGATCCACTGCTCGATCCTCGCCGAGGATGCAATCAAGGCTGCTGTGCAGGACTACAAGGCCAAGCACGGCGCCGAATCCGAATCGAAGGAAGCGGCCTGATTTTTCGGCCCGGCTGTTGCCGGGTCGATCCGGAGATGAAACGTAAGCGTCATGGCAATTACACTGACTGAAAAAGCGGCAAAGCATATCAACCGTTACCTGGAGCGTCGCGGCAAGGGCATCGGTCTGCGATTCGGCGTGCGTACCACCGGCTGCTCGGGCATGGCATACAAGCTAGAGTATGTGGACGAGAGCGCGGCGGACGACGCAGTGTTCGAATCGCACGGTGTCAAGGTATTCGTCGATCCAAAGAGCCTGCCGTACATCGACGGGACGGAACTGGACTTTGCGCGTGAGGGACTGAACGAAGGCTTCAAGTTCAACAATCCCAATGTGAAGGACGAGTGCGGCTGCGGCGAAAGCTTCCGTATCTGACCGGTTCCGGCACGCCCCTCCGCTGAGGGGGCTGGAATTTCATATCGCATCCCAAGCCTGTTGAAGTATGAACAGGCTTTTGTTTTAAATGACCATGCAAAACCACTTCGAGCTGTTCCATTTGCCGCAGCGCTTCGCCGTCAATCCGGAGGCGCTGGACAAGGCATATCGCGAAGTGCAGAACCGCGTCCACCCGGACAAGTTCACCAATGCCACGGACACTGAAAAGCGCGTCGCGATGCAATGGGCTACGCGCGCGAACGAGGCGTACCAGACGCTCAAGAACCCCTTCAAGCGTGCTGCCTATCTGTGCGAGCTGAACGGCATCGACCTGCAGACCGAATCCAATACTGCCATGCCGCGCGAATTCCTGATGCAGCAGATGGAATGGCGCGAGGCGCTGGAAGACGCCAAGGCCGCAAAGGACATTGACGCCCTCGACAGACTGGAAAGCGAGCTGCGCAACGCGCGCAATGCCGAGATCGAGCAGATTGGAAACCTGCTGGACACGAAGGACTACGAAGCGGCGGCGAAGGGCGTGCGGCAATTGATGTTCCTCGAGAAGTTCGGGAACGAAGTTCACGCCGTTTTCGAAAAGCTTGAAGGCTGAGAAGAAGACGACTGACAGGGAAGCGGCGGGTCGTCATGGAACGACCGACGTCGCGACGACAGACTGAAGATAGATATGGCGCTACTCCAAATTTCCGAACCCGGCATGTCCACCGCGCCGCACCAGCACCGGCTGGCGGTCGGTATCGACCTGGGTACGACCAATTCGCTGGTTGCAACGGTCCGCAGCAGCATTCCCGAAGTTCTCGTCGATGAGGAAGGGCATCCCCTGCTGCCGTCGATCGTCCGCTACCTGCCGAACGGCACTGCAAACATCGGCTACAAGGCGCAGTCGGCGCAAACCACGGATCCGAAGAACACGATCGTCTCGGTCAAGCGTTTCATGGGGCGCGGGCTCAAGGACATCGCCTATGCCGAAAACCTCCCGTACGACTTTGTCGATGCGCCAGGCATGGTCCAGCTCAAAACCGTGGCCGGCGTGAAAAGCCCGGTCGAGGTGTCGGCGGAAATCCTCGCCACGCTGCGGCAACGCGCGGAAGATGCGCTCGGCGATGAACTGGTGGGGGCGGTGATCACCGTTCCCGCCTACTTTGACGATGCGCAGCGCCAGGCGACCAAGGATGCGGCCAAGCTCGCCGGCTTAAACGTGCTGCGTTTGCTGAACGAACCGACGGCTGCGGCGATTGCTTACGGCCTCGACCATGGTTCGGAGGGTGTGTATGCCGTGTACGACCTGGGTGGCGGCACCTTCGACATTTCCATCCTCAAGCTGACCAAGGGCGTGTTTGAAGTGCTCGCTACCGGCGGCGATTCCGCTCTCGGCGGCGATGATTTCGACCATCGCCTGATGTGCTGGATGATCGAACAGTCGAATCTCGCGCCGCTGTCGGAAAAGGACATGCGCATCCTGATGGTAAAGGCACGCGAGGTCAAGGAACTGCTTTCCACGCAGTCGGAGACGCACATCGATGCCGTACTAAACTCCGGGGAAGAGGTCCACCTCACGATCACGGCGGCTACCTTCGCGCAGATTACCCAGCATCTGGTGAACAAGACAATTACGCCGACCAGGAAGGCCCTGCGTGACGCAGGCCTGACTGCCGATGACGTCGACGGCGTGGTGCTGGTCGGCGGTGCAACACGCATGCCGCATATCCGCAAGGCAGTCGGAGAATTTTTCCAGTCCACGCCGCTGGCCAATATTGACCCTGACAAGGTGGTCGCACTTGGTGCGGCCATCCAGGCCAACCTCCTCGCAGGAAATCGCGCGCCCGGGGACGATTGGCTGCTGCTCGATGTCATTCCGCTATCGCTCGGGATCGAGACCATGGGTGGGCTGGTGGAGAAGGTCATTCCCCGCAACTCCACGATTCCGTGCGCGCGTGCGCAGGAGTTCACCACGTTCAAGGACGGACAGACCGCCATGGCGATCCATGTCGTCCAAGGCGAACGCGAGCTCGTCAGTGATTGCCGCTCGCTTGCCCGCTTCGAATTGCGCGGCATCCCCCCGATGGCTGCGGGTGCTGCGCGCATTCGCGTCACTTACCAGGTCGATGCCGACGGATTACTCTCGGTCTCCGCGCGCGAGCAGCGCTCCGGTGTCGAGGCGTCCATTGCGGTGAAACCATCGTACGGGCTGGGAGACGATGAAATTGCACGGATGCTGCAGGACTCCTATCAGTCGGCCGATGTCGATATGAAACTGCGCGCCTTGCGCGAGGAGCAGGTCGAGGCCGAGCGCATCCTGCTGGCAACCCAGTCTGCGCTGGACGCGGATGGCGACCTGCTTTCGGATGAGGAGAGGATTGAACTTGCTACCCTGATGGATATCCTGCGTACCACTGCTCAAGGCGAAGACCACGACGCGATCAAGGCCGCCGTGGAAGCGCTCGCAAAAGGTACCGAAGAGTTTGCCGCGCGGCGAATGGACCGCAGTGTGCGCGCTGCCCTTGCGGGCAAGAAGCTTGATCAGGTCGTGTGACAGACCCGAATTAGAAAACACATATTGTCGAGGAAAACCAAGTGCCCCAAATCGTTGTTCTTCCCCATGCCACGCTTTGCCCCGAAGGCGCCGTGATCGAAGCGCCTTCCGGCAAGTCGATCTGCGACGTCCTGTTGGAAAACGACATCGAGATCGAGCATGCCTGCGAAAAGTCATGCGCTTGCACCACCTGTCACGTGGTCGTCCGCGAAGGCTTTGATTCGCTCGGTGAACCGGAAGAGAAGGAAGAGGATCTGCTGGACCGTGCGTGGGGACTGGAGGCGACCTCCCGACTTTCATGCCAGGCCATTGTCGACAACGAAGACCTCGTGATCGAAATTCCGAAATACACCATCAATCAGGTCAGCGAGAATCACTGACGGGGGACATCATGAAGTGGACTGAAATTACCCGCATTGCGGAGGAGCTTCATGACAGGTATCCGGACGTCGACCCGACGGCGATCCGTTTCACGGATCTGCACAATTGGGTGGTCGGACTGGAAGACTTCGACGATGACCACAAACGCGGCGGAGAGAAAGTCCTCGAGGCCATCCAGATGGCCTGGATCGAAGAGGCGAAGTAACCAAGCGACCATCGACTCGCCCGAAGGCGATCAGTGCGAGTCGACAGGGAGCGAAATGATCAGTGTTGTCCCACTGTTCTCATCGCTCGTGATCTCGAGCGATCCGCCGAGCGCATTGATGCGCTCTTCAATCCCGACGAGGCCAAAGGAGTTCGCCTTTCTCCTGCAGTCGGGATAGATCCCGATGCCGTTGTCTGCAATCTTCATGCAGACATTGTTGTCGCCGCTTGAAAGCTCGATCTGCACCCTGGTTGCCTTCGCATGGCGAATGACGTTGTTCAAGGACTCTTGCAAGATCCTGAACAGCGCCGTCGCGCGGTTGTCATCCAGTACGATATCGTCTTTCATGACCAGCTCGCACGCAATGTTGCCGCGTCGCTGGAACTCCTTTACCTGCCACTCGATCGCCGCATTCAGTCCGAGGTCGAGCACCGTCGGCCGCAGGTTGTTGATAGCAGCGCGCACCGCCTTCATCGTCGCGTCAATATGACTGAGCGCCATCTGTACGCGTTCATTCAATCTCGGATGGGAGATTCCTGTCCGGTTATGTAGCATGGCAACATCAATCCGCAGTGCGAGGAGGTTCTGACCGAGGTCGTCGTGAAGCTCTCGGGCAATGCGCTTGCGTTCGTCCTCACGCACCCGTTCCTGATGCGACACGAGATGGCGCAGCATCTGGCGGGATTGCTGCAAGGCTTCCTCCATCTTCTTGCGCTCCGAAATGTCGGTGCAGGTACCGATATAGCCGAGTACCCGGCCTGACGGCGAAGTACGTGGCACGCCATGCGCAAGCATGCAGTGGTAGTTCCCGTCACGGCTGCGCAATCTGTACTCCACCGTAAACGGTTGTCGTGCGAAGAAAGCAGACGCATGCGCATTAATGCATGCGGCAAGGTCATCCGGGTGAACGCCCTCGGTCCATCCGTTGCCCTGTTCGTCTTCAAGCGCGCGGCCGGTGAAGTCCAGCCACATCTTGTTGAACCACAGGTAGTCGCGGTTGGGACCGGTAATCCAGATCAACACCGGCGCGGAGTCGGCCATCAGGCGAAAACGTTCCTCGCTTTCGATGAGGCTCAATTCTGAATGGTTGCGGTTGCTGATGTCGCACAGGATCAAGCGGCAGGTTTGCCCGGTCTTGTCCGCGTTCGCCTCGACATGGACGAAGAACGGCTTTTTGTCCGTGTCGAGAAACATCAATTCGCAGGTTTCCTTCGAATCGCTTCGGAAGACGCGGTGCAGGAAGCTTGTGAACGACGTACGCATGTTGAGGGAGATAAAGTCCTCGAGGCGACGCCGCTGCAGTGACGCCCGCGTCATGCCGAGAAGACCGGCACCCGTCAGGTTGGCCTCCAGAATGAGGCCGTGTCTGTCCAACCGGAAATAACCGACTGGGGCGCTGTCATAAAGATCAGCATAGTGCGCAACTGCCGCTTCGACAGCAAATCCACTGTGGCGGAATTCAGCCGGATTGCCATTCGATTCAACGTCCGTGCTGTCCAGATAGAAAAGAGGCTCGGACGCACCCGTACCTTCCTCGGCCAAGCGACTGTCAGTCAGCCGGGCGCGTTCGAGTACCGAATTGGAAGCAGAAATCTGGCTTGGCGTCTGTTTGTCGTCGAATTCCACAAGCACTTGACTCCAACAATGATGCAATTATGGCAAGTATGCGGCCACTAACCAGCCATGGCAAGACCAGTGTTGTTCTTTAGAGAAGGTCGCCAAAAAGGACGCTTTGCTTTTGTCCAAAGAAAAAAGGCGGCACAAGGCCGCCATGCAGGGAGGGTGAAACGATTGGTTGATCAGGCCCGCGCAGTCAGCTTGCCGTCGACGACGCGGACACGATCGCCTACGCTCCAGCCGGGCTGTTGGGCGTAGGGGAAGGTACGGACGTCGCCGTCTTCCATGCGGACGCGGACTTGGTAGGTTGCGGTCGAACGCGTACGCTTTTCGATTTCGTTGCCCGCATAACCGCCGCCCACTGCGCCGGCTACGGTGGCAATCTTGCGGCCGTTGCCCCCGCCGACCTGGTTGCCGAGCACGCCGCCGAGGACTGCGCCGGCGACCATGCCGACGCCGCTAGGCTGGGCCTGCTGCTCGACGACCTGTACCGATTCCACACGGCCGCAGCTATGGCAGACTGCCGGGGCTTGGGCCACGCGCGGTGCCGGTTCGCTGTAGGTGCGGCGCGGCTGCGGATGGGATGCTTCGGCAGTGCGCGGTGCATAGGAACGCTTTTCCGCGGGCTCGGATTTGGCGGCCTTGGCTCGCTGGTCGTCGTCCTTGCTGTCAGCTTTGCTTTCAACCAGCGCAGCCGGTGAGGAAGCCGCAGTCGCGCTACCGACAGTCGCGGCAACCGGGGTTCCGGCAGGTGCTGCCGTGCTGTGCGAGTTGGGGATGATGCCAGTAATGGCAGCGACGCCGGTCAGGCTGACCAGCATGACGGAAATCGCCGCGCCGGCGACGAGCGGATGAATTCGGGTGGGGGAATTGTTTTCCATTGTTACCTCCTTTGCTGGACATCGTCCATGAAATGCTTGAGACGATTATCAGAGGTAAGCCTCGGCAAATAAAGGCGATTAATGTGTCACCTGTAAGCCTTTGTAACGGCCTTTGCAGGGTGTCAAATCCTGCATGCGCAAAGGATGCATAAAGACAAACGGGACCGTCTCCGGTCCCGTTTTTTATCAGCAAAGCATGATGTTTCAGTCTTCCCGGCGCAGGTGCGGGAACAGGATCACGTCGCGGATATTAGGCGAGTCGGTGATCAGCATCATCAGGCGGTCGATGCCGATGCCGCAGCCGCCGGTAGGCGGCAGGCCGTACTCGAGTGCGCGGATGTAATCGGCGTCGAAGAACATCGCCTCTTCGTCGCCGGCATCTTTGGCGGCTACCTGGGCCTGGAAACGTGCGGCCTGGTCTTCCGGGTCGTTCAGCTCCGAGAAGCCGTTGGCGATTTCGCGGCCGGTGATGAAGAGCTCGAAGCGCTCGGTGATGCCGGGAACGGTATCGGAAGCGCGGGCCAGCGGCGACACCTCGACCGGGTAGTCGATGATGTAGGTCGGGTCCCACAATTGCGACTCCGCCGTTTCTTCGAACAGAGAGAGCTGCAGCGCACCGAGGCCTGAAATGATGTGCGGCTCGACGCCGAATTTCTTCAGTTCGGCCTTGAGGAAGGCCTCGTCGTGCAACTGCTCGTGCGTGTACTGCGGCGCGTACTTGTTGATTGCGCCGACGATTGTCAGGCGCTCAAATGGCTTGGAGAGATCCAGTTCGCGTCCCTGATAGGTCAGGGACGCGGTGCCATGCGCATCGATCGCCGCCTGGCGGATCACTGCTTCCGTGAAGTCCATCAGCCACTTGTAGTCGACGTAGGCCGCGTAGAACTCCATCATCGTGAACTCCGGATTGTGCCGCGGCGACACGCCCTCATTACGGAAATTACGGTTGATTTCGAACACGCGCTCGAAGCCGCCGACCACCAGGCGCTTCAGGTACAGTTCCGGCGCGATGCGCAGGTACATTTCCATGTCGAGTGCATTGTGGTGGGTGATGAAGGGCTTGGCCGCGGCGCCGCCCGGGATCGGGTGCAGCATCGGAGTTTCGACTTCCATGAAGCCGTGGTCGGCCATGAAGCGGCGCATGGACGACATCGCGGCGGTCCGTTCGCGGAAGACGCGGCGCGTCTCTTCGCTCATGATCAGGTCGACGTAGCGCTGGCGGTACTTGGTTTCCTGATCGTTCAGGCCGTGGAACTTGTCCGGCAGCGGGCGCAGCGACTTGGTCAGGAGGCGCAGGCCGGTGACCTTGACGGACAATTCGCCGGTCTTGGTCTTGAACAGCAGGCCTTCGGCACCGAGGATGTCGCCCAGGTCGTAGTGCTTGAAGCGAGCGTGCGTTTCCTCGCCGGCGTTGTCATTGGTGATGTAGAGCTGGATGCGGCCGTCCGCCTTCGTGCCCGATGCGTCCTGCAAAGTCGCGAACGAGGCCTTGCCCATCACGCGCTTGAGCATCATGCGGCCGGCGACCGACACCTTGATCGGCTGCGCTTCGAGCTGCTCATTGTCGAGTTCGCCGTATTGCGCGTGCAGATCCGCCGCCTTGTGCTCGGGACGGAAATCGTTGGGGAAGGCCGGGCCTTGTTCGCGCAGGGCCGCCAGCTTGGCGCGGCGCTCGGCAATGATGGAATTTTCGTCTTGCGCCGGTGCGATTTGTTCGTGTTGGTTGGTCATGGACATTCAGCGGTCAATGGTGGAATGGCGAGGCGCGTTTGTTATACACCCTGCTTGAGCGAGGCGGCGATGAAATCGTCGAGGTCGCCGTCAAGCACGGCCTTGGTGTTGCCGACTTCGTGGTTGGTGCGCAGGTCCTTGATGCGCGACTGGTCGAGCACGTAGGAACGGATCTGATGGCCCCAGCCGATGTCGGTCTTCGCGTCTTCCATCTTCTGCTGTTCGGCCATGCGCTTGCGCAGTTCAACCTCGAACAGGCGCGATTTCAGCATTGCCCATGCCTCGGCGCGGTTACGGTGCTGGCTGCGGTCGTTCTGGCATTGCACGACGATGCCGGACGGGATGTGGGTCAGTCGCACCGCGGAGTCGGTCTTGTTGATGTGCTGGCCGCCGGCGCCGGAGGCGCGGTAGGTGTCGGTGCGCACATCGGCCGGGTTGATGTCGATGTCGATCGATTCATCCACTTCCGGGTAGACGAACACGCTGGAGAACGAGGTGTGGCGGCCGTTGGCGGAGTCGAAGGGCGACTTGCGGACCAGGCGATGCACGCCGCTTTCGGTGCGCAGGAAGCCGTAGGCGTATTCGCCTTCGACCTTGATGGACGCAGTCTTGATGCCGGCGACTTCGCCGTCGGACTGCTCCAGGATCTCGGTCTTGAAGCCCTTGCGTTCGCAATAGCGCAGGTACTGGCGCAGTAGCATCGATGCCCAGTCCTGGGCCTCGGTGCCGCCGGCGCCGGCCTGAATGTCGATGAAGCAGTTGTTCGGGTCCATCGGATTGGAGAACATCCGGCGGAACTCCATGCCTTCGACCTGCTTTTTCAGTTCTTCGGTATCGGCTTCGATCGCCTGCAGGGTGTCTTCATCCTGCTCTTCGCGCGCCATCGTGAACAGGTCACGGGCGTCGGCGAGGTCGGCGTCGATCTTGGTGAGGGTAAGGACGATCGCTTCCAGCGATTTCTTTTCCTTGCCGAGGTCCTGGGCTCGCTTCGGGTCGTTCCAGACGTTGGGGTCTTCCAGTTCGGCGTTGACTTGTTCGAGTTTCTCCGACTTCACATCGAAGTCAAAGATACCTCCGTAGTTCGGCCGTGCGGGTGGAGAGGTCCGCAAGCAGCGAGGAGAGGGAATTTAGGCGTTCGGCTTCCATGGCAAACTCTTGTGCAATCAAACCCACCATTATACCCGACGCTGCCCCAACTGAGGCGCAGTGGAGCCGCACACCTAGCCGGATTTGGGCCTCCAGCTGATGCAAAAATGCTATGCCGCCTGTGCGTGTTCCACCATGAGTTGAACCCGGGTAACACCGTTGTATTCATTCGCGTCGAGCCGGTACGCCACGAGCGCCCGCTCCGGCAGGTCTTCGACATGGCCGAACCAGATTGCGTCGAAGCGCTTGCCGTTCTTTTCCAAAAGCAATTTCAGGTGCTTTTCCTTCAGGATGCGCTGGTTCAGCACACGGAACTCGTCGCAGAACACGGGAGGCGCAAATCCCTGGCCCCAGACCTGGCTGTCGATCAATTCGATGAAGTGGGTGGTGAAATAGGCTTCCTCGAGCGGTCCGTCGGTTTCGATCACGCGTTCCAGCTGGTTCTGGGTGAGCCATTCTCGGCCGACCGTCTCGAAGGCGGCGGCAAAGGCGTCGAAGGCATCGGCGCGGATGGTCAGGCCGGCCGCCATGGCGTGCCCGCCAAACTTGGTGATGACCGAGGGCGCATGCTTGGACACGAGGTCGAGCGCGTCGCGCAGGTGGAAGCCGGCGATCGAGCGCCCCGATCCCTTGATCAGGCCTTCGCCGCCCGGGGCGAAGGTGATCGTCGGCCGGTAGAACTTGTCCTTGAGGCGGGAAGCAACGATGCCGATCACACCCTGATGCCAGGATTCGTCGAACACGCTGATCGTTGTTCTGTTGTGCGGTTCGAAGCTGTCCAGCAGCGTCAGGGCTGTGTCTTGCATGTCGGCCTCGATGTCGCGCCGCTCGCGATTGATGGCATCGAGTTGCTGCGCGATGGCCCACGCGCGGCCTTCGTCGTCGGTGGTCAGGCATTCGATGCCGAGCGACATGTCAGCCAGGCGTCCAGCAGCATTCAGGCGCGGACCGAGAGCAAAACCGAGGTCGAAGGGTGTGGCACGGCGCGCCTCGCGGCCGGCGGCCCGAAACAGGGCGGCGATACCGGGCTGCATGCGGCCCGCCCGCATGCGCTTGAGGCCTTGGGCGACCAGGATGCGGTTGTTGGCGTCGAGCTTGACGACGTCGGCAACGGTGCCGAGCGCGACCAGGTCGAGCAGGGCATCCAGTTTCGGTTGCGTTTGCGCATCGAACACGCCGCGCTTGCGCATTTCGGCGCGCAGCGCAAGCAGCACGTAGAACATCACGCCGACGCCTGCCAGGTTCTTGCTGGGAAAGCCGCAGGACGGCTGATTGGGATTCACGATGACCCGTGCATCCGGGAGTTTGTCGCCGGGCAGGTGGTGATCGGTGACGACGACGTCGATGCCGCGGCGTTTGGCTTCCTCCACACCGTCGATGCTGGCGATGCCGTTGTCGACAGTGACGATGATGTCAGGCGATTTCTCGCGGATGGTCAGTTCGACGATTTCCGGCGTGAGGCCATAGCCATACTCGAAGCGGTTCGGGACGATGTAGTCAACCCGGGCTCCCAGTGCGCGCAAGCCAAGCAAGGCAACCGCACAGGCGGTGGCGCCGTCGCAGTCATAGTCGGCCACGATGACCAGCTTCTTTTTCGCGGCAATGGCATCGGCAAGGTAGGTCGCAGCCGCATCGATGTGCAGCAGCCCGGATGGCGTAATAAGCGCGGTCAGATCGCTGGACAGCTCGCTGGTCCCGGTCAGTCCGCGTGCAGCGTAAATGCGTGCAAGCACCGGATGGATGCCTTGCTGGCGCAACACCTCGGCGGTACGGAACGGGTAGTTGCGGGTAAGGATGCGGGTCACGGACATAGTGTTGCCAAAGTGGGTTTGACCCAGAATTTTCGCAGCGACGACCGCGTGGCGGTGAATCGGGAAATGCGGGAGTCGTGGGTGGTGATCAGCGATATGCGGTCAAGCTTGCCGGATTTGAGTGCTTGCAGCAACGGGGCGAACCATTCTTCGTCGAGTTGCCGCATGCCGTCGAGCCAGCGTCCCCAGTCGTTCGACAAGGCGGATTCGAGCAGGTTGTCGAGCACCAGCAGGTTTTGTTTCCCGAGCAACGGCACGATGCCGTCCGCATCTGCAGCGTGCGCGTTATCGGGCACGAAATGGCGGAATGCGCGGATCCACCCCGAAAGGTTGAACGTCTTGTCATAGAGCCGCTGCGGCGCCTCGCTGTCCCGCGACGGTCCGCCCCACAGCCACACTGAATTCACCGGTTTCAGTCGTCTTTCTTCGCGTTCTTCGTTGACGGGGTGATTGAACCAATGCATTTGCACGTCGTTCTGTACCTTGCGCCAGTCGCGCTCCCCCGGGCCTTTCGGCATCCAGATATCAATATTGTGTCCGCTGGCGGCATCCGGGGTGGACGTCTCTAAACCGGCCCAGTCGCCGGCTTCGACAAACCATGTGCCGGTATCGCCGTAAGTGATGCGTTTTCCGGCCTCATGGAACAGGGGGGACGCGATGTCAAACAGCGCCCGGGATTCTGCTTCGGAAAGCGCGAGCTGGCGTGGGTCGGTCAGGACCAGGTGGTCGCGTGCAATGTGGATGTGGACCGGTTGCAAGACAAACCACGTACCGGTCTGCGGTGGTATGTCCATGACTCGCATGAGGGGCGAGGCAACCGGCGGACTCCCGCTTTCTTGCATCGCATGCTCCATGCCGAACTGACGCGCAATCCAGCGTTCGTGCGGAAGCGCGCGCTGGAACTCGTCGGTGTTTTCAATTTCGGATGTTGCTCGCGATGCAAGCAGGGCGAGGGCCGGTGCATTCAATTCCTTCAACAGGTCGCGCGCCAGTTCCCCCGGCGGCAAGCCGAATGGCAGGAGAATGTCTATTTCAGTCATGCCGGGATTGTATGCCAGACAGGAGCCGTCGGGCTGAACCCGTTTCCGGCTGCAAGTTCGGCAGCGTGGACTGCGGATGCGTTCGGAAGACAGGGATGCGTATCCTGCCTGATCGTTCGGAAAGAGGTAGGATTGCCACTCTTTCGATATCCGAGAATTTTGCGATGAATGTTCAGCAAAACAAGTCCTTCAAGATTGCCGTCATCCCGGGCGACGGCATCGGAAAAGAAGTCATGCCCGAAGGCATGCGTGTCCTCGAAGCGGCCGCGGCACGCTTTTCCCTGGACTTGCAATTCCAGCACATCGACTGGGCGAGTTGCGACCATTACGAAAAGACAGGCAGCATGATGCCTGCCGATTGGCGCGAACAGATCGGGGATTGCGATGCGCTTTACTTCGGCGCGGTGGGATGGCCGGCGAAAGTGCCGGACCATATCTCGTTGTGGGGCTCGCTGCTGAAGTTCCGCCGTGACTTTGACCAGTACATCAACCTGCGGCCGGTCCGGCTGTTCGAGGGCGTGCCCTGTCCGTTGGCCAACCGCAAGCCCGGCGACATTGACTTCTTCGTGGTGCGCGAGAACACCGAAGGCGAGTACACCTCGGTCGGCGGCCGCATGTTCGAAGGGACCGAGCGCGAGCTCGTGCTGCAGGAAGCGGTATTCACCCGCACCGGCACCGATCGCGTGCTGCGCTACGCATTCGAGCTTGCCCGGTCGCGGCCGCGAAAGCACCTGACCGTCGCGACCAAGTCAAACGGGATTGCGGTCAGCATGCCGTATTGGGACGAGCGCGCTGACGCGATGGCACGCCAGTATCCGGATGTTACCGTGGACCGTCAGCATATCGATATCCTGACCGCGCGTTTCGTGCTCCAGCCGACACGCTTCGATGTTGTCGTTGCCTCCAACCTTTTCGGCGACATCCTGTCCGATCTCGGACCGGCATGCGCGGGCACCATCGGCCTCGCCCCTTCGGCGAACCTGAATCCGGACCGGCGCTTCCCGTCCTTGTTCGAACCCGTGCACGGATCCGCGCCGGATATTTATGGCAAAGGCATTGCCAATCCGATCGCAATGATCTGGTCCGGTGCACTGATGCTCGATTTCCTGGGTAAGGACCCGGCAATGCAGGGCGACGAACGCTATGCACGAGCCCACGACACAATCCTCAGGGCAATTGAAATGACGCTGGCAACGGGTCCGCGCACGCCTGATCTCGGCGGCAAGGCAAGTACTCAGGAGCTTGGCCGCGCCGTGGCTGAATTGGTGCACACCATTGATGTTGACCATCCGCATTCGGCGTGAACGCCGGCAGTGAGAGGACCCCAAGTTTGATTCGCGCCATGCAGCATCACGCACGCGCCGAAAAGCGTGCCGTAAGTCATTGATTTCAAAGGATGGCAATATCGATCGTGCTGTATCCCTTGCATGTCGATATTCTATAAATGCTTGATTTGATTGAGAAAAGTCTTGTCGTGGAGAAGCCCGGTATGGCAAACTCCGGTCTGCGGATGTTGCCAATCAGTCTAGTCAAGGAAGTTGCGGCGGTATCGGCAAGCGCCTTCAGGAGTTTCTATTGAGCATCATAAAAAACATGCCCTTTGAGTGGCTGGTCGGGATGCGGTACACCCGAGCTGGCCGCCGAAGCGGCCGGAACAGTTTCATTTCTTTTATTTCACTCATTTCCATGGCCGGCATTGCACTGGGCGTCGCAGCGCTCATCGTGGTGCTTTCGGTCATGAATGGTTTTCAGAAGGAAGTGCGCGACCGCATGCTGTCGGTCCTGTCGCACATCGAAGTCTTCGACGCCACCGGAAGCATGCCCCATTGGCAGGAGACGGCTCGGGAAGCATTTCAGGTCGGGGAAGTGAAGGGCGCGGCGCCCTATGTGGCGGCGCAGGCGATGATGACACGCGACGATTCCGTCCGCGGCGTGGTCATCCGCGGCGTTCTGCCTGAGCAGGAGCCGAAGGTCTCGGACGTGGCCGACCAGGTGCGGGACGGCAGCTTCAACAGCCTGAAGTCCGGCGAATTCAACATCGTGCTCGGCAAGGACCTGGCGCGTGCGCTGCGCGTCGTCGTTGGCGACAAGGTCACGATGATTGCCCCGCAGGGGCAGGTGACGCCCGCCGGCGTCCTGCCGCGTCTGAAGCAATATACGGTCGGCGGCATTTTCGAGGCGGGGCACAACGAGTATGACTCCAGCCTGGCGTTCATCCACATCGACGACGCGATGCGCATGTTCAAGCTGGAAGCGCCCACCGGCCTGCGCCTGCGGATCGCCGATATGCAGCGCGCTCCCGAAGTCGCGCTGATGCTGTCACGCGTCCTCAGCGGCAACCTGCTCATCCTCGATTGGTCGAAGCAGAACCGTACGTGGTTCGCCGCTGTGCAGACCGAGAAGCGGATGATGTTCATCATCCTTACGCTGATCATCGCCGTGGCGGCGTTCAATCTTGTGTCGACCCTGGTCATGACGGTGACCGACAAGCAGGCGGACATCGCGATCCTGCGAACCCTTGGCGCATCGCCTGGCTCGATCATGAAGATCTTCATCATCCAGGGTGCCCTGGTCGGACTCCTTGGTACGGCGCTCGGCGTGGCCGGCGGCGTCGCCGTCGCGCTGAACATCGATGTCATCGTGCCCTTCATCGAACGCATGCTGGGCGTGCAGTTTCTGTCCAAGGACATCTACCTGATCACGGCCTTGCCGTCCGATCTGCGCTGGCCCGACGTGTGGACCATCGGCAGTGTTGCCGTGGTCCTCGCGTTCCTGGCGACCCTGTATCCGAGCTGGCGTGCAGCCAACGTACGGCCGGCAGAAGCGCTCCGTTATGAATAGGATGACGATGAATCAGATCGTACTGTCTTGCCGCGGCCTTGCAAAAACCTTCACGCAGGGGAAGTATTCGGTGGATGTCTTGCGCGGGATTAATTTCGACGTCAGTCGGGGAGAGCGAGTAGCCATTGTCGGCGCTTCGGGTTCCGGCAAATCGACGCTCCTCCACCTGCTCGGCGGCCTCGATACGCCGACGACCGGGAGCGTGACCCTGCAGGGCCAGGATATTGCCAGTCTGAACGAGAAAGCCAGGGGCGACCTGCGCAATTCGTCACTGGGTTTCGTGTACCAGTTCCATCACCTGCTGCCGGAGTTTTCCGCCCTCGACAATGTCGGCATGCCCTTGATGATTCGGCGGAAGAACCGTGCCGAGGCGCACGAAGCAGCGCAGCAGGTGCTTGCGCGCGTCGGCCTTGCCAACCGGGTCACGCATGTGCCCGGTGAACTGTCGGGCGGCGAGCGCCAGCGCGTCGCGCTGGCACGTGCACTGGTCACCCAACCCGCATGCGTATTGGCGGATGAGCCGACCGGCAACCTCGACCGCGTCACGGCGCACAAGACCTTCGACCTGATGCTCGAACTGTCGAAAACGCTGGGCACCGCCTTCGTCATCGTTACGCACGACATCGAACTCGCCCGCCATTGCGATCGTGTGCTGAGACTGTCGGAGGATGGGCTGCATCCCTATGTGGATTGATACCCATTGCCATCTCGATGCGGCGGAATTCGGGAGTGATCCCGGAGCCGTCGCGCTGTCGGCCGCACACAACGGTGTGTCGCGGATCGTAATACCGGCAATTGCGCGCAGCAATTTCAGGACCGTCCAGGAGCTCGCAAAGAGCCAGCCGAATTGCGCCTATGCACTGGGCATTCACCCCATCTTCGTGCCCCAGGCGGGGGAGGGCGACCTGGACGAACTGCGGCGCACGATCGACGATGCGATGGATGACCCGCTCTTCGTTGCCGTCGGCGAGATAGGACTCGATTTCTTCGTGCCGGGCCTCGGCGAGGGTGAACTGCGTGAGAAGCAGGAATTCTTCTACAGCGAGCAACTGAAGATCGCCCGCGATGCCGGATTGCCCGTCCTGCTGCACGTGCGGCGTTCGCAGGACATCATTCTCAAGTACCTTCGCCGGATCGACGTGTCAGGAGGTATTGCGCATGCGTTCAACGGTAGTTTCCAGCAGGCGGAGGAATTCATCCGGCTCGGCTTCAAGCTCGGGTTTGGCGGTGCCATGACCTTTCCGCGGGCGCTGCAGATCCGCCGCCTCGCCGCCGGCGTCGACGAGTCTGCCATCGTTCTTGAAACGGATGCGCCGGACATCTCACCGGTGTGGCTGCACCCGCGTCGCAACAATCCCGAAGAGTTGCCGCGCATCGGCCAGGTATTGGCGGAACTGCGCGGTATCCCTGTCGATCGCGTTGCCGCACTCACTTCCCAAAATGCGCGCAGCGCGCTGCCTCGTTTGAACTAGGCAGATGCGCAGTCTGGTCGTCGGATTTGTCGCGGGCGCGGCCCTATTGCAGAATCAGGCCGTACTGCCCGAAATCACGTGGCTGCTGCTTTTGCTTGCCCTGGCGTTAGCAGTCTCCCTTTTGGCGCGGCGTTTGCAACGGCCCGTTTCGCGCATTTCGCTGCTGTTGATTGCAGGCGCAGCGTTCGGTTTTGGCTGGGCGGGACTCATTGCGCAACACACTTTGTCGGCCGAACTTCCGAAAAAGTGGGAGGGCCGTGATCTTACGCTAGTCGGAACTATCGACAGCCTTCCGTATTACTTCGAACAGGGCGTGCGCTTCAATTTTGCCGTCGAGCGGGTAGTGGCCGCCGACACGGAAGAAGGTGAGGCCTTGCCTCGCTTGCCGGAACGGCTCGCTTTGTCATGGTATTCAGCGTTTCGTCCGGACGACATGCAGGCTGTCGGGAAAGTGCAACCGGGTGAGCGCTGGCAATTGACGGTACGCTTGCGCCGGCCGCATGGCAACGCCAATCCCTTCGGCTTCGATTACGAAGTTTGGCTGCTCGAACAAGGCTTGCGCGCGACCGGCTATGTCCGGCCGGACCAGCGGTCGTTGCTCAAAAACGAGAGGCTGGAAGAATTCGTGCCAGGCTTCGGGAACGTCGTCGAGCGCTCGCGCGCCCAGCTGCGCGCCCGGATACAGGATGCACTCCCGGACAAGGCGTATGCCGGTGTCATTGTTGCGCTGGTTATCGGCGATCAGCGCGCGGTGAGCCAGTCTGACTGGAAGGTGTTCAATCGCACCGGGGTGGGGCATCTCATCTCGATTTCCGGTCTGCACATCACGATGGTTGCCGGCCTGTTTGCCGCAATCGTGCTGGCCCTGTGGCGACGATCATTCTTTACGAATGCGCACCTGCCGCTCGTATTGCCTGCCCAGAAAGCGGCAGCGATTGCGGGCGTTGCGATGGCGCTGGTGTACGTCCTGCTGGCCGGTTTTGGTGTACCCGCGCAGCGGACCCTGTACATGCTGAGTGTCGTTGCGGCTGCTGTCTGGTTCGGCCGCATCACGAACGTGTCGCACGTGCTGTGCGCTGCGCTCGCCGTCGTGATCCTGCTTGATCCATGGGCAGTGCTTTGGCCCGGCTTCTGGCTCTCGTTTGGTGCTGTGGCCATTATCTTGTATGCATCGGTTGGACGTGCGCAGGTGCCTGGAGAGCAGGCATCGGGGCCCAAACGATGGTTGGCGGGACTGAAAACCGCCACGCACACGCAGTACGTGGTGACCATCGGCCTGATTCCGATGACGATGCTGTTGTTCGGCCAGTTCTCCGTCGTCGGGCCGCTTGCCAACGCCATTGCCATTCCCTTGATCAGTTTCCTCGTTACGCCGATGTCGCTGGCAGGGAGTGTGCTTCCTGCGCCGCTTTCAAATTGGACGCTTGGTGGGGCGCATATGCTTGTCGAGGGGCTGGCATGGGTGCTGCAATGGCTCAGCGATTCACCGGTCGCCATTTGGACTGCGCCGATTCCTGCGTGGTGGATGTTCGTCGCCGCGTTGGCAGGCACATTGTGGCTGCTGGCACCAGCCGGGTGGCCGGCGCGTTGGCTGGGACTCGCCGGCCTGTTCTCCTTGTTCCTGAACACGCCGTCCCATCCGAAGGACGGCGAAATGTGGGTCACCGCATTCGACGTGGGACAGGGGACGGCCTTGCTGGTGGAAACCGCAAACCGGCGACTGCTATACGACACTGGTCCTGCATACTCGGCCGAGTCCGACGGCGGCAATCGGGTCATTCTTCCCTACCTGAGAGCTCGGGGAATCAGCGCGCTCGATGTAATGGTGGTTTCGCATAGCGACAACGATCATTCCGGCGGGGCACTGTCGATTCTTGACGAGATTGAGGTCGCGTCCGTGCATTCGTCGCTCCCGGATGATCATCCGATCGTCGCGAAATCGCCAAGACACGTTCGGTGCGTGGCGGGGCAGGCATGGACCTGGGACGACGCCATGTTCGAGATGCTGCATCCGACGCCCGAGAGCTATGAAAGCGCGAAATGGAAGCCCAATGCGCGTAGCTGCACGCTCAAGGTCACCATGCGCGGACGGGCAATCCTTCTTCCCGGCGACATCGAGTCGCCGCAGGAGACGGCATTGGTGGAGGACGATCCCGAGCGTTTGCGTGCGGATGTGCTCGTCGCGCCGCATCACGGAAGCGGCACCTCATCCACGTTGCCGTTCCTGCGGGCAGTACAGCCGGAAATCGCGTTGTTCCAGATCGGATACCGCAACCGCTACCGTCATCCCAAGACAGAAGTATTCGAACGTTATGGCAGGCTGGGCATCCAGCGTGTGCGCTCGGACGACTCGGGCGCTGTGAGCTTGTATTTCGGCAGCCAGCTTGACGTGAAAGAGTACCGGAGCGAGCACGCGAGATACTGGTACGGTCGATGAGCTGTTGTGCGTGCGCTGCGCGATCACGCTCATTGCATCCAATCGAATTACAATTGCCGTCATTCTTATAAAAGCGACCTTCGTCCAGCACGAGGGCTTCACAGGGACACATGACGCGACCGATTCTCCATTTTGTCCACGCCAACAGTTATCCGGCGGGGACATACCGGGTATTTTTCGACCATCTTCGCCGGCACTACGATGTGCAGGCTTTGCCCATGCACGCACACAATCCTACCTACCCGGTAAGCAACGGCTGGCCTGCGCTTGTGCAGGAACTGATCGACGAGCTCACTTCGCGCTATGCGCAGCCTGTCGTTTTGGTCGGGCACTCCATGGGCGGCATGCTCAGCCTTATGGTCGCCAAGGTCCGGCCGGACCTTGTGCGCTGTGTCGTGTTGCTGGATTCACCGGTGGTCGCCGGATGGCGTGCAATACTCTTGCGCGTAGCGAAACGGTTTGGTGTCGACAAACGGTTCTCGCCCGCGCAGTTCTCTGAAAAGCGTCGCAATCTTTGGCCCGACGCCGAAGCCGCGTATGAACACTACGCGGCAAAACCGATGTTCGCCGCCTGGCAGCCGGAAGTGCTGCGCGACTATGTCACGCACGGACTGGCGCCGCATCCGGATGGCGTGACATTGCGCTTCACGCGAGAGACCGAAACGGCGGTATACCGAACGCTGCCGCACCATATCGGCAGACTCGTTCGCCGTGCATTCCCTGTCCCGGTCGGATTTATCGGCGGGACGGATTCAGTTGAATGCCGCCAGGCCGGGCTGCAGGCGACCCGGCGGCTGGTGGGCAGGCATTTCGTGCAGATTCCCGGCGGTCACCTTTTCCCGATGGAGCATCCGGCAGCGGCCGCGAAGGCCGTGCATGCGATGATTGATAATCTTCTTTCTACCTGAGCGACGATGCGCAATCCCTTCCTGAAAGTGTTCGCCGGCCTGATGATGGGGACCGCCTGGAACGCGAACGCCGGAGACCTGTTCGCCGAGTACGGGCGCTCCCGTGCTGAGGGCAGCATTTCACACGCCGTCGAGATCGACAACGATACTTTGCTGCTTAACCGGAACGACGGGTTCTACACCAGCGGCATGCGTTACACGCAGACGAGTACCCTGCGCGACGGCGGCGGAGCCACGGTTTTCGGCTGGCGTATCGGCCAGGAGCTCTATACGGCGTCCGACATCAAGGTTCCGCCGGAGTTGGTGGGGCCACCGAACCATCCCTATGCCGGCTGGCTGTATGGTGGCTTTTTCAGGGAGTTGCGCCGGGCAGATGGCACGCACACGCGACTGGGGATCGATATTGGCTGCCTGGGGCCATGTGCCGGCGGCGAATGGACCCAAACGCAGTTCCACCGGATCATCAACCAACCCTTGCCGCGCGGATGGAGCAAGCAGGTGAAAAACGAGGCGGGCGTCGTACTCTACGGTGAAATCGCGCCGGTGCGATGGATGCCCGATTCATCGATCGACATTACGCCCATCCTGAATGCCCGTTTCGGGAATATCTTTACGGATGCCGGGGCGGGACTGCGCCTGCGTGCCGGACAGCTGAATACGCTTCCAGCCCAATCCACGATTCACGCATACCTGCGCACCGAGGTCCGCGCAGTCGGGTATAACGCCACATTGCAAGGCGGCTATTTCTCAAACGGCAATCCCCATACGGTGGACCCGAAGCGCTTTGTCGGTAGTGCGGAGGCGGGCATCGCCTGGGACTACGGGCCGTTTGCCGCGACCTTGGCGATTGTCCGTCGCAGTAATGAAATCAGGGACTTACCGGATTCGGCCGGGGCACAAAATTACGTGCATATGCAGTTTTCCTATACGCCGTAACAGGAATGTACGGTTTGACATGAAAACTCTGAAACGAGGGAGCGAGTTGGCGGTTTAGGTTATAATTTGAATTTCCCGCACGTGCCGTCCGGCACATCTCAGCAATGACCAAGTTTGTATTCGTCACTGGCGGCGTTGTTTCATCCCTGGGCAAAGGGATTGCAGCCGCGTCCCTCGCTGCGATCCTTGAATCGCGCGGCCTCAAAGTCACCCTCATCAAGCTCGATCCGTACATCAACGTCGATCCCGGCACGATGAGCCCGTTCCAGCACGGAGAAGTGTTCGTCACCGACGACGGTGCCGAAACCGACCTCGACCTCGGCCACTATGAACGCTTCATCACGGCCAAGATGAGGAAGGTGAACAATTTCACCACCGGCCAGATTTATGAATCCGTGATCCGCAAGGAACGTCGCGGCGAGTATCTCGGCAAGACGGTGCAGGTGATTCCGCACATTACCAACGAGATCCAGGATTTCATCCACCGTGGGGCCGAAGGTTTCGATGTCGCGCTGGTCGAAATCGGAGGTACGGTGGGCGACATCGAATCGCTGCCGTTCCTGGAAGCCGCGCGCCAACTGAGCCTGCGCGCCGGGCGCAACGAGACTGCATTCGTGCACCTGACTCTGGTTCCGTACATCGCCTCCGCC
Source organism: uncultured Noviherbaspirillum sp. (assembly GCA_966212545.1). Taxonomy (GTDB): domain Bacteria; phylum Pseudomonadota; class Gammaproteobacteria; order Burkholderiales; family Burkholderiaceae_D; genus Noviherbaspirillum. The sequence continues at coordinate 2,204 of CBIHRW010000031.1, read as the reverse complement.
GGCGAACTCAAGACCAAGCCCACCCAGCACAGCGTGCAGAAGCTGCGCGAGATCGGTATTTCGCCCGACGCGCTGCTGTGCCGTGCGGATCGCCGCATCCCGGATGACGAGCGTGCAAAGATCTCGCTCTTCTCGAACGTACGCGAAGATGCCGTCATTTCCGTATGGGATGCCGACACCATTTACAAGATTCCCCAGATGCTGCACGACCAGGGCCTGGACAGGATCATTTGCGAAAAGCTGGGCATTACGGCGAAGCCCGCCGACCTGTCGGTTTGGAACAAGCTTGTGTATGCGCTGGAGCATCCGAAGGCGGAAGTCACCATCGGTATGGTCGGCAAGTATGTCGACTTGACCGAATCCTACAAGTCGCTGACAGAAGCGCTGCGCCATGCCGGGATCCACACCGAGAGCCGGGTCAACATCGAGTACCTCGACTCCGAGGAAATCGAAGCGAAGGGCATCGCCGATCTCGCAAAGTACGACGCGATCCTGGTTCCGGGCGGCTTTGGCAAGCGCGGCGTGGAAGGCAAGATTGCCGCGGCCCGCTATGCACGTGAAAACAAGGTGCCTTACCTCGGCATCTGCCTCGGCATGCAGGTTGCACTGATCGAATATGCGCGCAACAAGGCGGGCCTGACCAAGTCGAACTCGACCGAGTTCGATCCGGACACCGAACAGCCGGTCGTCGCGCTCATTACCGAATGGCAGGACCGCGACGGCAAGATCGAGCGCCGCGATGCGAATTCCGACCTTGGCGGCACCATGCGCCTCGGCGCCCAGACCTGCTCGGTCAAGCCGGGCACGATTGCAGCCGAGATCTACGGCGACAAGGTGACCGAGCGTCACCGCCACCGTTATGAGGCCAACAACCATTACCTGACCCGCGTCGAAGAGGCAGGCCTGGTCGTTTCCGCGCGTACGCCGAATGAAGGCCTGTGCGAAATCATGGAATTGCCCCGTACCGGCGACAACGCTCACCCGTGGTTCGTCGGCGTGCAATACCACCCCGAATTCAAATCGACCCCGCGTGACGGTCATCCGCTGTTCATTTCCTTCATCAAGGCGGCACTGGCGCACAAGCAGGCGTCGTCCGAGAGGAAAGCAGCATGAAGTTATGCAGTTTTGAAGCAGGACTCGACCGGCCGTTCTTCCTGATCGCCGGTCCCTGCGTGATCGAGTCGCAACAGATGGCACTCGACACCGCGGGCCGCCTGAAGGAAATTACCGTCGAACTAGGCATTCCGTTCATCTACAAGTCCTCGTTCGACAAGGCGAACCGCTCGTCTGGTTCGTCCTTCCGCGGCCTGGGCATGGAAAAGGGCCTGGAAATCCTGGCGGAAGTAAAGAGGCAGATCGGCGTTCCGGTCCTCACCGACGTGCACGAAATCGACGAGATCAAGCCGGTGGCGGCAGTCGTCGACGTGCTGCAGACGCCGGCCTTTCTGTGCCGTCAGACCGATTTCATCCGTGCCTGCGCACAGTCCGGCAAGCCGGTGAACATCAAGAAAGGCCAGTTCCTTGCGCCCGGCGACATGAAAAATGTCATCGACAAGGCGCGGGCGGCTGCGAAGGAAGCCGGACTCGAGCAGGACAACTTCATGGCCTGCGAGCGCGGCGTTTCCTTCGGCTACAACAATCTCGTATCCGACATGCGTTCGCTCGCGATCATGCGCGAAACCGGCTGTCCGGTCGTCTTTGACGCGACGCATTCCGTGCAGTTGCCGGGCGGGCAGGGGACTTCCTCGGGCGGCCAGCGGGAGTTCGTGCCGGTCCTGGCGCGTGCAGCTGTCGCGGTCGGCATTTCCGGCTTGTTCATGGAAACTCATCCGAAGCCGGCAGAAGCGATGTCCGATGGCCCCAATGCCGTCCCGCTCGGCCGCATGAAAGACCTGCTCTCCACGCTGGTCGATCTCGACCGCGCCGTGAAGAAGGCGGGCTTCCTGGAAACCGATTTTTCGTAATCGGTTTTGCGATTTTCCGGGGTGGATGCGCACCGCTTGACAATAATGATGCAGAATTCGGCGCCCTCCGCGCCAAACGGAATTTTCTTTTCTCTGGGAGATTTTGAATGAGTGCCATCGTAGATATCATCGGCCGCGAAGTGATCGATTCGCGCGGCAACCCCACCGTCGAATGCGACGTGCTGCTGGAATCCGGCGTCATGGGCCGCGCAGCCGTGCCCTCCGGCGCCTCCACCGGCT
>CBIHRW010000030.1:0-46021 GCA_966212545.1 uncultured Noviherbaspirillum sp. | reverse complement strand
GGCCATCCGTGTAAATATCAACCAGCCTTGAAACACGGAAATTCTGACAGTCCCGCGTTCGCCGTTCGGGCCGCGGTTTTCATGTCAATCCATATCAATTGGCATGCCCACGCATGGCCACAAGGTTTTCTATTTCGAGCTTGGCGTGCTCGATGCTATCTATCAGCGCCGCATCGCGATAAAAAAATCCCGGCATGATGTTTTTCCGCACGCTGACGATCTTGCCATCTTTCGAGATTTCATATCCTCCGAAGTACATGTCTTCCCCTTCGGGGATGGCTGCCGGCAGGATGGTATATCCCTTGTATTCGACTTGCTGACGGTCCATGATCATCCTCCCTGTCCCTGCGGCGACTCGAACAGCCGGTTACTGAACGGTAAGCCTCTTGGCCTGTGCCGCCTGTTTTTTCGGGAGGGTCAGGCGTAATACCCCATTTTCCAGCCTCGCCTGCGCGCTGCTGTCATCAACCTCCGCGGGCAACATGAAACTGACAGCATATCTTCTGTAGTAGCGTTCCATTCGGGACGGCTGCCCCTGCCGTCCTGATTGCCCCGATTGCGCGGACTGTCCCGATTGTGCGGACTGCCCTGATTGCGCGGACTGATCCGACTGTGCTTTGCTCTCACCCTGTGGCGACATCGCTTCCATTTTTTCTTCCGCTTCGATCGTCACGCGCCGGTTCTCGATCGAAATTCTGACGTCGTCTTTTTCGACACCGGGTATATCCGCTTCGAGTTCATATGCCTGGTCCGTTTCTCTCAGGTTCACCCGCGGAGTGATCACATCCTGATCGATTCTTGATACCGGAGAATAAGGCATGAGCGTAGAAGAAAACAGGTCTTCAAACATATCCTCGACCATCCGCCCCACCTGTTCGTCGAGCGATCTGGGCCGGTATACCGAAGCATGCGAACCATGCGGACCATCACGTCTGACTAAATTCATGACTGACTCCTAGGAAAAATGGAGCGGCGCTCCGATTGAACAGTGCAGATCCTTGAGCGTGTTATGAACCATTTCAGGGGTCGCGCAGCCCCGGGAACGGGCCGCATGCAAGGCGCGGCGACGCGTCGTGGTGGTTCCACGGCAAGGAGGACTCGGCGTCCCCCTTACACCGCAGGCGGCCCGTTCCCGGGGCTGCCCGGAGGGTTCGAGCGAGAAGGGCGCATTGCGGCGTTGCGCTGCTGGCGCAGGCACCCAGCCTGCGCCGCGCACCGCGCCTTGCACTGCATCCCTTCTCGCTTGAACGCGACCCATGAAATGGTTCATAACACGCTCTGATCTACGAGCCCTGTTTGCAAAATTCGGACCGGCGCATCACTGCCGCATGGCCATGCATCCTTCCCGCTGCCGCATAACGCCTGCGGCATGCGAATTGCTCTATACAGCGAAACCCAATCATCACTCAGAGCGGAGAAAGAGATGGCGACCGCCAACATGTTGAGCCCGAACAGGAACGCCAAGCACAGCGATATGGAGGGTTTCCGGCGCATGTTCGCGCCAGACCGGCTTACGCTGGGCGTCTTCTTTCCGATCGAGGCGTTCGAGCGCGACCAGCCGTCGATGCAGCACCAGGAATACCTTGCCCGCCGTGCCGAGGAACTGGGTTTCGCCGCGCTGTGGTTTCGCGATGTGCCACTGCGCGACCCGAGCTTCGGCGATATCGGACAGGTGTTCGATCCCTGGGTCTATCTCGGCTGGATTGCTGCGCAGACCCGCGAGATCGCGCTGGCCACCGGTTCCCTCGTGCTGCCGCTGCGCCATCCGCTGCACACGGCAAAGGCGGCCGCGTCGGTGGATCAGCTATCGGGCGGGCGCCTGGTGTTGGGCATCGCCTCGGGCGACCGGCCGGTGGAGTTTCCCGCGTTCGGCGTCGACTTCGAGCAGCGCTCCGCCCTGTTTCGCGAAAACCTGAACGTGATCCGCACCGTGCTGACCGAAGAATTTCCGACGCTGCGTTCATCCTATGGCGAACTGTATGGCACCGCCGACCTGGTGCCCAAGCCGACGGGCCGGCTGCCGATGCTGGTCACCGGCCATAGCGGACAGCGCCTGGACTGGATTGCGCAGCACGCCGATGGCTGGATCACTTATCCGCGCGGCATTGAACGGCAGATGGAAGTGGCCTCGCACTGGCGGGCCGCGGTGGAAACCGCCGCGCCAGGCACATTCAAACCTTTCGTCCAATCCTTCTATGTCGATCTCAGCGACAATCCCGACCAGCCGCCGACACCGATTCATCTGGGCTTTCGGGGCGGGCGCAATTTCGTGTTGCGTTTTCTCGATGCGCTGCAGGCGATCGGGGTTAACCACGTCATCCTCAATCTGAAGTATGGGGCACGCGATGCCGGCACGGTCCTGGAAGAGATCGGCAAGGAGATACTGCCGCAACTCGCGGATGGCGCGATGGCGGGCGCCAGGCAATCCTCCCCGCATTGATCCCACATTGACCCCGCATTGACCCATCACGCCGCGATTTCAGGAGACCAATATCATGTCCACATCCACGCAAGACGCCCCGGCCAGGGAAGCTTCCCCGGCGGCTTCGGAGCCGCTGTTTCAGCCCGTCACGCTGGGGCCCTACACTTTGCCTCACCGCATCGTCATGGCGCCGCTGACCCGCTCCCGCGCGCGCCAGCCCGGCAATGTCCCGTCCCCTCTGAACGCCGCCTATTATGTGCAACGCGCTTCGGCCGCCCTCATCATCAGCGAGGCGACCCAGGTTTCCATGCAGGGACAGGGCTATGCCTGGACGCCGGGCATTCATAGCCGGGAGCAGATCGAAGGCTGGCGCGTGATTACCGCGGCGGTGCATGCGGCCAACGGGCGGATCTTCCTGCAGATGTGGCACGTCGGCCGCATCTCGCACCCGGCGCTGCAGCCGGACCGCATGCTGCCGGTCGCGCCATCGGCGATCCGTCCCAGCGGCCAGGCTTTCATCGAAAATGACCTGGGAGAAGGCGAACTGGTGCCTTTCGTGACGCCGCGCGCATTGCAGACCGAGGAAATGCCCTATCTCATCGGCCAGTACCTGCGCGCCGCCAGGAATGCGCTGGAAGCGGGCTTCGATGGCGTCGAAGTGCATGGCGCCAACGGTTACCTGATCGACCAGTTCATCTGCTCCAGGACCAATCAGCGTATCGACCAGTACGGCGGATCAGCCGCGAACCGGGCGCGCCTTCTGATGGAGGTGATGACGGCTGTCAGCGAGGTCTGGGGCCGCGATCGGGTCGGCGTGCGGCTGTCGCCGCTGGGTACCTTCAACGATGTCAGCGACGACGACCCGGAGGCCACGTTCGGGCATATCGCCGAGCGGCTGGATGCGTTCGGCCCTGCCTATCTGCATGTCATCAACCCGGCCGCCGCCGCGCTCGAAAAGGGTGTCGCACCCGACCCCGCCGCCATGCGCATGCTTGACATGATCCGCAGGACATTCCGGGGCAAGCTGATTCTGGCCGGCGGTTTCGACCACGGCAGCGCCAATGAATGGCTTACCCAGGGCAAGGCCGACCTGATCGCATTCGGCCGCAGCTTCCTGTCCAATCCCGACTTGCCGGAGCGGTTCCGCCAGCACGCGGCCTTGAATACTCCGGACCCCGGCACCTTTTACGGCGGCGGCGCGAAAGGATATACCGACTACCCGACCCTGGCGCAAACGCGCGGGGAGGCGCCGAGATGCTGCGTGGATGAAACCTGGCGGTGATGGTCGAAAAGATGGACGGGACGAATGTCCCTGCTCTGCCAGAGTCCAGCGATATCAAGGAGAGACAATGAAACAGCAATGCAGCCGGACCGATGAACAGATAGAAGCCGTTGCGGTCGACTCCCTGGAGTTCTTCGAACAACCGGAATATGAAGTTGAAGTGGCCCTGAGCCAAGCACAGGTGCTGGTGTTCGCCCGCGCCTGCCTGGATGCAGCATCCAGGCAGGCGACACAGCTGCGCCAGAACTGAATGTTGCTCAAAAGGTTGAGCCTGTTCGCGGCAAGCAATATCACTCTTGAGTTTCCTATCCTCCCGACCTTCAAGGAGCGTGCAAGATGCGTCTCGATAAACTCACAACAAAATTACAGGAAGCCCTGGCTGATGCCCAAAGCCTGGCCGTGGGCAATGACAACCAGTACATCGACCCGGTGCATTTGCTCATCGCCTTGCTCAACCAAGACGATGGCAGCGCCCGGTCACTACTGCAACGCGCCAATGTCAATATCGGCGGCTTGACCAAGGCGCTCGAGAGCGCGCTCAAACGCTTGCCCAAGGTCAGCGGAACCGGCGGCGAAGTGCAGATCGGGCGCGAGCTGCTCGCGCTGCTGAACCTGGCCGACAAGGAAGCCCAGAAGCATGGCGACCAGTTCATCGCCAGCGAAATGGTGCTGCTCGCCCTCACCGAAGACAAGTCCGAGGCTGGCCGCGCCGCGCGCGAACACGGCTTGACGCGCAAGGCGCTGGAAGCCGCGATCAACGCGGTGCGCGGCGGCGGCAATGTCAATTCCCCGGAGGCCGAAGGGCAGCGCGAAGCGCTGAAGAAATACACGCTTGACCTCACCGAGCGGGCTCGCCTGGGCAAGCTTGACCCGGTCATTGGCCGCGATGATGAAATTCGCCGCGCCATCCAGGTCTTGCAGCGCCGCACCAAGAACAATCCGGTGCTCATCGGTGAACCGGGCGTGGGCAAGACGGCTATCGTCGAAGGCCTGGCGCAACGCATCGTCAATGGCGAAGTGCCCGACAGCCTCAAGGGCAAGCGCGTGCTGTCGCTCGATATGGCCGCTCTGCTGGCCGGCGCCAAGTACCGCGGCGAATTCGAGGAACGGCTCAAGGCAGTGCTCAAGGAACTGGCGCAGGATGAGGGCCAGACCATCGTGTTCATCGATGAATTGCACACCATGGTGGGCGCCGGCAAAGCGGAAGGAGCAATGGACGCCGGCAACATGCTGAAACCCGCCTTGGCCCGCGGCGAACTCCATTGCGTGGGCGCCACCACCTTGGATGAATACCGCAAATATATTGAAAAGGATGCGGCGCTGGAACGGCGCTTCCAAAAGATCCTCGTCGATGAGCCGAGCGTGGAGGCGACCATCGCGATCCTGCGCGGCCTGCAGGAAAAATACGAAGTGCACCACGGCGTGGATATCACGGACCCGGCCATCGTTGCCGCCGCCGAACTGTCGCATCGCTACATTACCGATCGCTTCCTGCCGGACAAGGCGATCGATCTGATCGACGAGGCAGCCTCGAAGATCAAGATCGAAATCGACTCGAAGCCGGAAGTGATGGACAAGCTGGACCGCCGCTTGATCCAGTTGAAGATCGAACGCGAAGCGGTGAAGAAGGAAACCGACGAAGCGTCGCAAAAACGACTTGGCCTGATCGAGGAAGAAATCCGCAAGCTGGAGCGCGAATACGCGGACCTGGAAGAAATCTGGAAAGCGGAAAAGGCGATGGTGCAGGGTAGCCAGCACATCAAGGAAGAAATCGAGAAGGTGCGCTTGCAGATGGAGGAAGCCAAGCGCAAGGGCGACTGGCAGAAAATGTCCGAGCTGCAGTACGGCAAATTGCCGCAACTCGAAGCGCAGCTGAAGCAAGCCGATACCGGCACCACCAAGACGGCCGAGCGCAAGCTCTTGCGCACCCAGGTCGGCGCGGAAGAAATCGCCGAGGTCGTGTCACGCGCTACCGGCATCCCGGTTTCCAAGATGATGCAGGGCGAGCGCGACAAGCTGCTGCACATGGAAGAGGAATTGCACAAGCGCGTGGTCGGCCAGGATGAGGCAATCGCTGCGGTGTCGGATGCGATCCGGCGTTCGCGTGCTGGTCTCGCCGATCCGAATCGCCCGTATGGTTCCTTCATGTTCCTCGGGCCGACCGGTGTGGGTAAAACCGAGTTGTGCAAGGCCTTGGCATCTTTCCTGTTCGACACCGAGGAATCGCTGATCCGCATCGACATGAGCGAGTTCATGGAGAAGCATTCGGTCGCGCGACTGATCGGCGCGCCGCCGGGTTATGTGGGTTATGAAGAGGGCGGTTACCTGACCGAAGCGGTGCGGCGCAAACCGTACAGCGTGATCCTGCTCGACGAGATCGAAAAGGCGCATCACGACGTGTTCAACGTGCTGCTGCAGGTGCTCGATGATGGGCGCATGACCGATGGCCAGGGCCGCACCGTGGACTTCAAGAACACGGTGATCGTGATGACCTCGAATCTGGGCTCGCACAAGATCCAGTCGATGGAAGGCAGCGATCCCGCCTTGATCAAGCTGTCGGTGATGGCCGAGGTCAAGACGCATTTCCGTCCGGAGTTCATCAACCGCATCGACGAGATTGTGGTATTCCACGCGCTCGATGAAAAGAACATCGGCGCGATCGCGAAGATCCAGTTGAAGGGGCTGGAAGCGCGGCTGGCGAAGAACGAGATGTCGTTGCGCATCAGCGACGCCGCGCTGCAAAAGATTGCCGAGGCTGGCTTCGATCCGGTGTATGGCGCCCGTCCGCTCAAGCGGGCGATCCAGCAGCAGATAGAGACTCCGCTGGCCAAGGCCATCCTGGAAGGGCGCTTCGGGCCGAAAGACACCATTGTGGTCGATGTGCGCAATGGCGAGCTGGCCTTCGAGAAGGCCGCGTGATCTCGGGTGTTGAGCCGCATCGATAAGCAACGACGGCGTGCCGCAGGAAAATGCCCCGATCATCATCGGCTATTGCTGCGGCATCCTCTCCGAGCGAAGGCTATGCGAAGGAATTCACTTGAACCTGGCATATCGCTGGTTCTGCCGCCATGGCATCCATGAGCGAGTACCGGACCACTCCACCTTCTCCAGGCATCGTCACGGCCGCTTTCGTGAAAGCGATGCATTTCGGGAGTTGTTTGAATCCGTACTGCGCCGGCGTATCGTCGAAGGCCTGGCCGGCGGAGAAGGATTTGCCGCGGAGTGGGGCCTGTCGCAATTCCTTCGACGTACTACTTTTCAATCCGGCCCCGCCAGATCACGCACCACCATTTCAATCCCCTTGACCACCCGCGCCAGCCTTTCGTAATCCACCTTGTCCGGCGTGTCCTGCGCGGTGTGGTAATGCGGATAGCGGTAGAGCGCGGTGTCAGTGACCATCAGGGCCGGGTACCCATGCTCCCGGTAGGCCCAGTGATCGGACCAGTCGACGCCGGGGATGGTGGCGGGCGCGGCGATGCCTTCCGATGGAAAGCGGGCATGGCGGCGGAAGGATGCGACCGTGTTGCGCACCAGCTCACGGGTGCGGAGGTCACCGACGAAGGCAACGAAGTTGCCGGTGTTGGGATACAGCGCATCGATGGCCGGCGGATAACGCTGGCTGCCTTTTTCGTCCGAGTAGTAGCCGATGGTTTCCAGCGACAGCATGGCGGCAACGTTTTCGCCACGCGCGTACAGGTCGCGCGCATGCAGGTAGCTGCCCATGTGGGCCGATTTGAAGTACGGTGCTTCCTCGTTGACGAACAGCACCAGCTTGACCTCGTGGCCGGGGACGGGGCGCATTTGCTGCAGGGCGCGCGCCAGTTCGATGACGGCTGCGCTGCCGGTGGCGTTGTCGTTGGCGCCGGGCGTGCCGCGCGCGGAGTCGTAGTGCGCACCGACAACAATGATGCGCGGCTTGTCCGGGGCGGAAGAGGGTGGGCGCACGGTGACCTCGAGATTGCGCACGCGGCTGCCGTCGACGCTGAACATCTGCTGCTTCACCGTATAGCCCATTCCGGCCAGGACGCCCTCGATGTACTGAGCCGCATCTTCCAGTTGTCCCGGCAAGGCCGTGTTGTGTTCTTCGCGCGCGATCTTCTCCACGTGCTCGCGCAGGCGGCGCGCGAGCTGTTCTTCTTCTGCCGACAGCGGCGGCGGCCCGCGGAAGGACTCGCCCGGCATCGCGGTCATGTAACCGATGCCGGCTCCGCCGCCCGCAATCGCGACCGCGCCCAGCAGCGGCGCCATGACGGCGCCGCGGATGCGGCGGAAACGGGTGAACAGTTCGCGCATCAGGTTCTTACCCAAGCCGAGCATCCGGCCGGCAGCAGAGTACCGCTTACCAGCATGGCGCCGTGCGCGTACAACCGCGAGGCATTCGCCCCGGGGGCAAGGGTGAACACCCACACGTCGCCGCGCGGGTTGTTCCACACCACGCGGCCGTCGACCTCCTGCAATCCGGCAAGCAGTCGCACGGGTTCCTCGCCGGGGCGCAGCAGGACTGTGACCGTATCATTGCCGCGGGTGCCGGTAGCGGCGAGCAGCGCTGCACTGAGCACGCCGGCAATCAGCGCCGGGATGGTGGTCGAGCGCGCCTTGCTGCGCCTATCCTCACCACGATCGGACGGCGGCCGGCGCCGCAGCACCAACCCGGCCGCGACAAACAGCACGCCGAACAGCACGAACCAAGCCATGTCCCACACGATTGGATTCGGCACGTCCATGCGTATCCGGTGGATGCCGAGTATCCAATGCGACAGCACGGCATCGACCACATGCCACAGGCCGAAGCCGATCAACAGGTCGGCCGCGAGCAGGCGGTCGGACGCGCGGTCCACGAGCAGGTAGCGCGCCTGCAGGAGTTTCCAGATGCCGAGCGCGGCCACGGCGTACATCGCCGCATGGAACAGGCCGTCGGCGAGGATCTGCACACGCAGGTCGGTGAACGGGGCCGTCTCCACACCGCTCAGCAGGTGGTGCCATTGCAGGACCTGGTGCAGGAGGATGCCGTCGAAGAAGCCGCCGAAGGAAAAGCCGAGCAGGTATCCGGCCCAATTGAGCCGCTTGGGCGGGGCCAGGAAAGCGGCATGGCTGTCCATCACACTCTCAAGGCAGCGGATACAGCTGGTAGATCGCGCCGGCCAGGTCGTCGGAAACCAGCAGGGTTCCCCTTGCGTCTGCAATGGCGTCCACCGGCCTGCCCCATACCGTGCGCTGGTCGGGGTCGGTGACGAAACCGCTGATCAAGTCGACTTCCGCGCCGGCATTGCCCGCATCATCGAAGGGGAAGAAACTGACCTTGTATCCGGCATCGAGCCGGGTGCAGTTCCAGCAACCGTGCTGCGCGATGGCGGCGCCCTTGCGGTAGGCCGGAGGCAAGGCGCTGGCATGCAGGAAGCTGAAGCCGAGTGGCGCGGCGTGGGCGCGTATACCCTTCGATGCGCGATCGACGGCGGCGCAACTGAACACGCTGCCGTTGGGGTTTATCTCCTGGTCGGGGAGCACGTCGAGCACTGCCATCACGGCGTTCGTTACCGGGTTGCAGAACGGCCACCCGTAGTTGCCGCCGTCACGCACCGAGGTAAACAACTCCGGCGGGTTCTGGTCCACGTAAGAGGGGATGATTTTTCCCAGGTCGCTGGCACCGTCACCGTCGATGTCGGCATCGACCGGCAATTGTATGTCGTCCCGGCCGTTGACCGTGACCCAGAGCGTGCCGGTGCCCGGCAGGAAGTCCAGCCCCTCTGCGTTGCGCAAGCCGCGCGCGAACAGCCGGCCTTCCTTGCCGTCCGCGCTGTACTGATAGATCGCGCCGCGTACCGGATTGCTCACGGTATCGCTGGTGCAGACATTGCACGTCGAGGCGATCGATACATAGAGCTTGTGGTCGGGGGACAGCGCGATGTTCTTCAACTGGTGGCCGTAGCTGCCCTGCAATTCGGGCGTCGATGCGTCAGGCAGGTTGTCGACGACGACTTCACTGGCGTCGCGCGCGGTTTCGCCGGGGCGGTAAACGCTCCTGCTTACGCGGTGGGATTCTGCAATGTACAGGTAGGTAGTCGTGCCGATCGCATGGAAGACCATGTCGTGCGGATTGCGCAAGCCGGTGATGTAGTCGAAGGCCTCGGGCACATTGTTCGGTCGTTCGCGCAACAGGACGATCTTGCCTTCGCTTGGCACCGATACCAGTACATCGCCGTTCGGCGCCAGCGCCATGAACCTAGCCTTGTTCACGCGCGCCCACAGCCGGATGCCGAAGCCGGGCGGCACGGAGAGATTGCGTTCACTGTCGAAGGGGGCATCGGCAAGCGCGGCCGGCACCTCGAGCCTGCGCACCGTGACTGCCGCAGCCGCCTGGGCTGTCACTGGCGTGGCCGGCGCTGCCGCAGGGGTTGCTGTACTGCCGCCACCGCCGCCACTGCCACATCCTGTTAGTCCGAACAATGCTGTTACCGTCAACAGCGGCGCCCACAGCCTCAGGCTGAGGGACGCAGTTTCAACTGAAAAAGTCATTCCTCTATCGGCGCTTCTTTATGTCAATCGTCACGCCTGATGTGATGCGGGAATGTCAATTTGGTTCAAATTTGACACAGTCGCCGACTGTAAGAACCTGATCGGTGTCTTTTTGACAGGTGCGTTCGGGCGAGAAGGGATGCAGTGCAGGGGGCGGCGCGCCGCTCTGGCTGGGCGCCTGCGCACGCGTCGCAACACCGCATTGCGTCCCTTCTCGCCCGAACCCGGAGGGCAGCCCCGATAACCGGCCGCCTACGTTGTTGCAGCTCCTTGCCGTAGCACCGCTACGACGCGTCGCCGCGCCTAGTATGCGGCCGGTTCTCGGGGCTGCGCACCTGTCAAAAAGACACCGATCAGGTTCTAAGAGTCTGCAACTGTGTGGCCTGTCGTTGCTCGCTGTTATTGCTTCACCGGCGTCGCCAGCGGCTTGCCTTTTTCGACTACATACACGCCGACCAGCTTGAACGGACCGCTGCCCGTATTCTTCGCGTCGTGTACCTTGCCCGCCGGGACGACGAAGGCATCACCGGCTTTCAGCTTGCGGGGCGCCTCGCCGTCGATCAGCAATTCGCCTTCGCCTTCCAGCACGTACGCGATTTCATCGCCGTCATGCGTGTGGCGCCCGGCCATTACGCCCGGTTCCACTTCGACGCGCGCCACGACGGCTTCGCGGTTGGGCACCGACACGTCTGCCTTGTGCACCAACGTGCGCTTCAGTCCGCCGCTCGGGGCTTGCTGGGCAAAGAGGGTGGAGGCGCCGGCCAAGCCGATTGCGCACAGGGCGAATGCGAGAGTCTTCTTCATGTACTTCCTTTCTTTGATGTAGGGTCTCCTCCCATGCCGGGCGGCATGGTGCGTGAATTACAACACGAAAGGGCGGAAGCCGTTGGGTACGCCGGAATCTTTCGAAGAAAGATTCAGAGCCAGTACTCGAACATGCGCACCATCCACTCCCGCACGCGGTTGCGCAGGCCGCGCCTGCTCCATTGTTCGGCAGTGACCTCGACCGATTCACGCAGGTCGCGCTCGAACAGGTCTTCCATGCGCGCCGCGAACTCGGTGCTGAGGACGACTGCGTTTACCTCGTCGTTGTGCAGGAAGCTGCGCATGTCAATGTTGGTCGAGCCGATGGTTGACCACACGCCATCGATCACGGCGGTCTTCGCATGCAGCATCGCGCTCTTGCGCTCGTAGACCTTGATGCCTGCCGCCAGCAGTTCGTCGTAGTACGAGCGGCCGGCGTGCAGCATCACGCCGACGTCGGAAAAACTGGGGAAGATGATGCGCACGTCGACGCCGCGGCGCGCAGCATCGGTCATTGCCTGCACCACCTGACGGTCGGGAACAAAGTAGGCCGTGGTCAGGTGGATGGTCTTGTCCGCGTGCGCGAAGGCGGAAATATAGGTTTTGTAAACGGCGAAGTCACCGTGTTCCGGGGTGCTTCCGATCGCCCGCACCAGTGCATCGCCGGCAGGCTTGAGCGACGGAAAATAATTTGCATCGGGCAATGGGGTGCCGGTCTTTCTTTGCCAGGTGTCGAGAAAAAGTTTCTGGAATTCCGCTACTGCCGGCCCCTCGATCTGCATGTGCGTATCGCGCCAAGCCGCGTCCTTCGCATCCTTGGGCGGATCGCGGCGGCTGCTCTGGAGGAAGGAGCTCTTGCCGTACACCTTGCTGATGTTGACGCCGCCGGTGAATGCAATGCGTCCATCGACCACGAGGATCTTGCGGTGGTCGCGCTGGTTGATGTCCCAATCGCCGCGTGCGCGTGACGGATTGATCGGGTTGAACTCAAGCACGTTGATACCCGCCGTGCGCAAGCGGTCGAAAAATTCCACCGGTGTGTCGATCGAGCCCACGCTGTCGTAGATCAGGTTGACCGCGACGCCGGCGCTCCTCTTGCGGATGAGCAGGTCGGCAAGGGCAAGGCCGACTTCGTCGGCTTCAAATATATAGGTCTCGAGGTTGACATGGTCGCGCGCCGCCTCGATCGCCGCCCGCATCGCGCGCATCGTCGCCGGGCCGTCGTCGAGCAGGACGACCTTGTTGCCCGCGACCAGTGGGCGGCCGCTGATCGCTTCCTCAGCCGCGACATGCCTGGCGAGGATGGCGGTGGGGCCGGCCTTGTTCTCGAGCCGGTCGAGCAGGGCGTGCTTGCGCGAATCAGGCAGTTCGCCGCGTGCGGCGACGATGGTCGGTTCCTTGTCCGGCACGTACTGGCGATCGCTCAGGTAGCGTACGTCCGGCAGGTTGGCACAAGCGGTGACGGCAGCGGCTGCCAGGATGGCGAGTACGCGACGCACGCCGCCCATCGAAATGAATCGCGCAAGCAGGTTTCGCATTCCATGCACTCGGTCGTTTTTGTTGTTCAGGGTCTTTCTTGTGTTGGAACAGCTTTTCCCTCGGTGAATTCCGTCACGGGGGGAATTATTCGAACTGGAAACGACATGGCGCAAATAAACATCGCCGTATGCTTCGAGGGCTGGTCATCCGGCAACAATTCTTGCCTGTTACACTGGCCGCCATGCATATCGTCGGCGTCGATTTCACTTCCGCCCCGCGTCGGGCCAAGCCCATCACGGTCGCGCATGGCCAGCTCTGCGGCACGATGCTGTACATCGAGCGCGTCGACAGTTACACCGACTGGAGCACCTACGAAGCCTGGCTCGCTTCGCCGGATGAATGGATAGGTGCCTTCGATTTTCCTTTCGGCCTGTCGCGGGAACTGGTCGAGCATCTCGACTGGCCGCAGACATGGGCCGCGTTGGTGGAACATTGCGCGACCTTGCCGCGGGCCGAACTGCGCGCCGTCTTCAAGGCCTTCTGCGATGCGCGGCCTGTCGGCAACAAGTTCGCGCATCGCGCGACGGACCGGCCGGCCGGGTCCAGCCCCTCCATGAAATGGGTGAATCCGCCCGTGGCCTACATGTTCCATGAAGGCACGCGGCGTCTGCTGCAGGCCGGCGTGACCGTGTTCGGATTGCACCCCGGTGATCCGCGGCGCATCGCACTGGAGGGCTATCCGGGATTGGTGGCGCGCCTGGTCACGCGGGCTTCCTACAAGAGCGACGAACGCCCCAGGCAGACGCCCGAACGCCGCGTGGCGAGGACGGCGATTGTCACCGCGCTTGAAAACGGCGCGCATCCTCTCGGGGTGACGTTGCAGATGAACAAACCCCTGCGCCAACGGTTGATCGCCGATGGCACGGCAGACTGGCTGGACGCGGTGTTATGCGCGGTGGCGGCCGCATGGGCGGCGCACCAGCCGAACTACGGCATGCCCCTGGCCATGGATCCGGTGGAAGGATGGACGGCGGGCGCCGCGCACGGACCCGCGTGAGAGCGAACGGTACCAACCCGCCGTTTGCAGGCGGGCAAGTTCATCCTTTTGTGAAGTAAAAATGACAAGGCCGGCAAAGATGCGAATGCCGGCCTCAGGTCAGACGTTCGGCCCGATCCTCATTTTCTGGGTCTGCGTTCGCGTGATCGCATATCCCTTGTCGCTGATCTGGGCCAGTGCATCGTCGGCAGAAAAGCCGTGCACGGGCTCGTTGTTTTCATCAAGGTCGATGCTGTTCTCTTCGGTTTCCCAATCGATATTGGTTGCTTCTTCGGGAATGGGGCGGCCTTCCGGGACGGCGAGGTAGGAATACATGCCTTCCCGCTCCGGGCGTTTGTAAACGTCAACTTTCATGGTTTCGTCCTCACACAAAAAGCTCGTCTGCTATTGACCTTTCGGCATCGTAAAGGTTGCGCGACGCAGCATCCCTACCGGCAGCTTTCGACCGGTAATTCCCCTCTCGTTTCCTCTCTGGCAAGGAAAGGCTGAAAAAGCCTTGTTCCCTTGCAAAGCTTTCGAAAAAAAACATGCCGAGTTGCATAAACGCGTATTGAACCGCGGAAATGCGCTCTTTAGAATGGGCAACATTGTGCTGTGTCAAGTACCTGGAACGCCGGGACTTGGCACCGTGCAAGACGACGGTTCGCGTGCCGGACCGATGTGTTTGCAATTCGACGTGTATCGGATGTATGAAGTTTCTCCCAATACAGAAGAAAAGCCGGACCATCTCATCTGTTCTCGGTGTCGTTGCCTTTGCATCCAGCCTGTTTGCAGGTGCCGTGCCCGCGCAGGCTGTCACTCTCGATGCCGCGCTCAACGAGCAGGTCGTGATGGTGCCCGCGACCTTCGGCTCGAAGACTGTCGAGCTCGAAACCACGATTTTCAAGCCCGCGGGCGAAGGTCCGTTCCCGGTGGTTGTCATGAACCACGGTAAAGCCCTGGGCAACCCGCGCAACCAGAGCCGCGACCGCTTCATCGTGCTCAGCCGTGAGTTCGTCAAGCGCGGCTATGCGGTCGTGATCCCGATGCGCAAAGGCTTCTCCAAGTCGAGCGGCGACTACATCGACCGCGGCTGCGACATGACCGCCCATGGACTTGCCCAGGCGGAAGACCTGCAAAACACCCTCGACTACCTGCACACCCAGCACTGGGCCGATACCGGACGCGTGCTGGTTGCCGGCCAGTCCTACGGCGGCCTGACGGCAATGGCCTTCGGCACCCGCCATTACCCGGGCGTGAAGGGTCTGATCAATTTCGCGGGCGGTCTCAAGATGCACGGCGGCGACTGCCGGTGGCAGCAATCGCTGGTGCAGGCCTTTGCCCATTACGGTGCAAAAAGCACGCTGCCCAGCATCTGGTTCTATGGCGAGAACGACAACCACTTCGGCCCCGATCTGGCGGCGCGCCTGCACAATGCGTACATCCAGGCAGGCGGCAACGCGAAGCTGATCGCCTACGGCGCATTCAAGAAGGACGCGCACGGCATGAGCGGCAGCCGCGACGGCGTCAAGATCTGGTGGCCGGAAACCGAGAAGTTCCTGAAGGAGCTCGGCATGCCCACTGACACCGTGTACGCGCTGAACAATGAAGTGAAGGTGCCCAAAACCGAATACGCGGCGATCGACGACGTCAACGCGATTCCCTACCTGAAGGGCAGCGCACGCGAGCAATACCGGGTCTTCCTCAGCAAGTCGACGCCGCGCGCCTTCGCCGTGTCGCCGACAGGCGCGTGGAGCTGGGCCGAGGACGGCGACGATCCGGTCGCGCAGGCGCTGCAGGACTGCCAGAAGAACAGCAGTCAGCCGTGCCGCCTGTACGCGGTCGACGACCACGTGGTCTGGATCGACGAGAGCCGTCCGGTAACCGCCGCAGTATCGAACACTCCGGCCATGCCGGCTACTTCCGCACTCACCGGACCCTGATACCCAATGAACAAGCATACGAACGACAAGGCCGGGCCGAACCTGCTGACGCGCTTTGCGAAACAATACTCCGGCCCGCTCGCGGGCGTGGCCCTCTCGGCGCTCAGCGCATGGATGATCGTCACTGGCCTCAAGGGGCTGGCGGGTTTCGAGGTCAGCCAGCAAAGCGCTTTGGCCGATCTGGCCGGTATCGCGATCATCATCGGCATCGCGCGCTGGATCAAGCTGAAGTACAACGTCAAATAAGCAGATAGAATCGACGCGTCAACAATACGCGTCGATACCATGCCGATCCGCTGCTCCTGGGCCAATCCGGCCAATCCCCGCTACCTTGCCTACCACGATGAAGAATGGGGCGTGCCTTGCCACGACGAGACGCGCCTGTTCGAAATGCTCAACCTCGAGGGCGCGCAGGCGGGCCTGAGCTGGGAGGCCGTACTCAACAAGCGCGACAACTACCGCGCCGCGTTCGACAACTGGGATGCGGAGAGGATCGCGCGCTATGACGAATCCAAGGTCGCCGGACTGCTGGCCAATCCCGGCATCATCCGCAACCGACTGAAAGTCGCCGCAGCGATTTCGAATGCGCAGGCCTACCTGCGCTTGCGCGGCGATTGCGGCGGGCTCGCGCCTTTCCTCTGGGCTTATGTCGACGGCAAACCGATCCAGAACGCGTGGAAGCACTCGCGCGACTGCCCGGCCAAGACCCCGCTGTCGGATCGCATATCCAAGGACTTGTCCAAGCGCGGCTTCAAGTTCGTCGGCTCCACCATCATCTACGCCTACATGCAGGCCACCGGTATGGTCAACGACCATTGCGTAGAGTGTTTCCGCCACGCGACGCTGCGGAAGGTCGATTGATTTTTATCACAACGGCCCCGGTGTTTCCTCGTAAGAATCCCATGTTCATGAGTAGTGCGGGATG
Source organism: uncultured Noviherbaspirillum sp. (assembly GCA_966212545.1). GTDB lineage: Bacteria > Pseudomonadota > Gammaproteobacteria > Burkholderiales > Burkholderiaceae_D > Noviherbaspirillum. Next base: position 29,617 of record CBIHRW010000030.1, on the reverse strand, counting down.
CCGGGAGGCAGCATCATGTCAGTGCCGCAACATCGATGGATGAGAGTCATCGTCCACTGAACCTGGTCTGATCTTTCCCCTTCCCCTACTCGCAGCGAAATCCTTTTGCCATGCAGCAGGCACCGGCAAGCAGGAAACAGGCTGATCGGCGCCAAACCTTGTCCGAGTATCAATAACAGTGGGGATGTCATGCTGATATTTGTCGTGATCGCTCAGTACGCCAGCGGATACCGCGACGAACGCGCTTTCGCGTTCCACCGCGCGGCGCGCGCCTACGCAGCAGCGCAGGCGGATGACGCGGAAACCACGATCCTGGAAGTACCCGTGCTGGGTGAACAGGAACAGCTCGACGTTGCCTATACCATTCGCTGGAACGACCTGACCGAGGACACCGAAAACATCGAGGCCGTGTATGGCGGCGCGCTGATCGCACAATTGGCAGTCGGTCGGCACGGCCAGGTCGAATTGCTGCGCATCGACGTCAGCGCCGACGCCGCCGAGGCCATCATGACATTGCCGGCGCGTCGGACACAATGTCGTCAACTTCCGGCATGGCGTTACCGGCATGCGGCAGAACCGCATGCAGCGCCTGCGCCGGCGCGCCTGAACCTCAGGCCGCGAGCCGCCTGCCCAACACGCCACCCTGCCGTTTGACGAAGTTTGCGAGCAGCGCCGGACGGCACAGCTTCGAAGAAACTCACGCCGCTCACTGGGGCGAATACATCGAAATACCGGAACACCGGTGCGAACGCCGCATCCACCAAGCTGAATTGCCCGCCGCCGAAATACGGGCCGTCGCCCAGCACCTGTTCCATTTGCGCGAACCGCTCCTTCAGCACCGGCGTCTTGCTCAGCGGCGAGACATCGAGGAACCAGGCGGGCTTTGCCGCAAGGTCGATATCGATGCGTTCGTAAGGCACGCGCTTTTCCTTCAATGCGAAGACGGCGCGTTGCACATAAGGGCAAAGCACATGGCTGATCAGGGGCAGTTTCATTCGGAATTCTCTGGAAGCAGCCGGGCGCGGCGGCCCGGCCTTGCGGTTACTTGAGCAGACCTTCGGCGCGCATTGCCTCGCGCACGGATGCACGCTTTAACAGGCGTTCGCGGAAGGCGCCGACGGCGGGCCATTTCTTCAGATCGATGTCGACGAAACCCGACCAGCCGGTTGTCACGAACAGGTAGGCGTCGGCAACGGAAAAGCCGCTGTCGAGCAGGGTGTCGTGCTGCGACAGCCGGCGCTCGACCACATCGAAGCGTTGCGCCAGCTGTTCCCTGAACAGCGTCTTCGCTTCCGCAGGCATGCCCGGCTTGAACAGGGGAGAGAAACCCTTGTGGATTTCCGACGTGATGAAGTTCAGCCAGGACAACAGGCGGTAGTGCTCCATACTGCCGACCTCGGGCGCAAGCTTCGCGTGCGGCGCCTTGTCGGCGATGTACTGCATGATCGCCGGTCCTTCCGTCAGGACCACGCCCGGTTCGATCTCGAGTGCCGGCACATAGCCGTTCGGATTGACGGTCAGGTAGTCCGCACCGTGTTCGGTGCGCTTTGTGGCGCTGTCGACCTTTTCCAGGGTGAAGGCAAGGCCGGCTTCGCGCAGTGCGATATGCGGGGCGAGAGAGCAGACGCCAGGGGAGTAGTACAGTTTCATGATGCTTCCTTTCATGAGGGTGAGGGATCAGGCGGTTTTCAGCTTCATTGGATGGGCGCGCCGACCGGCCGACAGCGCAAAGGCACCGTCGCCGAGCAAGCCGTGCACCACCGACACCGCGATCAGGAACAGCGGATATTCCCAGCCGCCATTGACGTTGCTGAATACCCAGCCGTTACCGATGTGAGCAGCCATGGCGCCGACGAGAACGGGGAGCAGCGCCAGCGAAACAATGCGGCCGTGCCAGCCGAGCAGGATCAGCGTGCCGCCGATGATCTCCAGCAGCACCACCGGCCAGGCGACGAAGGTCGGCATGCCGTGGCTTGCGAGGAAGCCTTCGAAGCCGGCGATGGTGAACACCAGCAGCTTCAGCAGCGCATGCGAGATCCACATTGATCCAAGGCTGATGCGCAGCAGGGTGGCGGCATAAGGGGAAAGATTCTGGTCAATCATGATGAAACTCCTTCAAAGTGAGGTGCGACGGTGGTAATGTAGATTTGCATCGACACAATGAAAATAGGCATCCATGAAATCATCGTATGCAAAAATGCAATCGACGCTCGGCCTCGCCGACCTCGAACTGCTGCTGGCGCTGGTGCGCGGCCGATCGTTGCAGGGCGCGGCGGAACGGCTGAAGGTCGATACCTCCACCGTCTTCCGCTCCATTAAGCGCATCGAGAAGGACATCGGTGAACTGCTTTTCGAGCGCGGCCGCCAGGGTTACCTGCCGACTGAGCTAGGACGGGAATTGGCCAGCCATGCGGAACGCATCGAGTCGCATCTGCAGGAAGCGCGCGAAGCGGCGGCCAAGGGCGGCGCCGAACCGGCCGGCGTGCTGCGCATCACCACAACCGATACGGTGCTGAATGGCCTGCTGCTGCCGGTGCTCGGCAAGTTCACCTCGGCCCACCCGCAGATCGACCTGGAATTGATCGCCACCAATACCCTCGCCAACCTCAGCCAGCGTGATGCCGACGTCGCCATCAGAGCCACGCGCAAGCCGCCCGAGCACCTGGTCGGCAGCAAGCTGGGTGCACTGACGTCGGCGGTGTTTGCGTCGCAGGCATACCTCGACCGCAGCGGCGGTGCGATCGACTTGGAAAAGGCGGACTGGATCGCCCTCGACGAATCGCTTGCCGAACATCCGTCCGTACGCTGGCGCCGCCAGCGCTACCCCAAGGTGCAGCCGCGCTATCGCTGCAACAGCGTGCTGTCCGTCGCCGGCAGTGTGGTCTGGGGGCTGGGTGTGGGCGTGGCGCCGATGTTCTTGCTCAAGGACCACCCGCAGGTCAGGACCGTTGAGGGGCCGGTGGAGGAATTGCAGACCGACCTGTGGATGCTGGCGCACCCGGATACGCGGCACCTGAAACGGGTGAAGCTGCTGTTCGAATTCCTGAAGCAAAACCTCGTGCTCCCGGAAAACGATTATTGATCTCCCCGCAGGGGCGAAACCTCGTCCTTTGCGGCCACGCAAGAAGCGCTGTGTCCTCTCTGGTAAATCTGTAGCACGTCCCGCCATGGGGCGTTCATCGAGGACCTTACTGCCATGCGATTGCACACGCTCATTGCCATGTCCCTGTCCGTTCCGTTTGCACCGGCCTTGGCGGTGGACGACTTCAGCGGTGCGTGGGTGGCATGGATCTGCCCCAGCGGCGTGCAGCGTGAATCGGGCAAGTGTTCCAATTTCGTCCTGGAGCTGCATCAAAAGGACGACCAGCTGTGCGGCGCGCATTTCTTCGCGACCGCGGGCGCCGAGCGCGTTGACGAAGGCATGGCGCCGTCCGTGATCGGCGAAATCGTCGACGGCACAGCAATGGTGGTGGCGACGAGCACGCGCGTGATGCCCCCGGTGAAGGTGCGCGTCGAGATGAAGAAGGACAACGGCGGCCTGCAATGGCTGCGCGTGCAAAACCCGTCCGGCGATTACCTGCTGCCGCAGGCCACGCGCCTGAGCAAATCCAAGAGCAAGACCTTGTTCGCTCCAGTGTTCGAGCAGGAGCTCAGGGCGGCTTGCTCGTCGGCGTTTGTGACTGCTGCAGAAAACGCGCAGCGGGCGAAGGCGGCAGCAGAGAAGGGCGGTGCTTCTGCAACTGCCGAACAGCCGGCGGCTTCGACTGCACCAGCGGGACAGCAGGCGACCAGCGTGCCGCAAGGTCAGCCGGCACCCAGGCAGTAATTCTGCAGTCAATCCGCGCTGCAAACCGGTGCGCTGGCATGTTGTGTTTCCTACACGATACTGATCGTCCACCTATTCCGACAGGTCTTTTTCTGCGCATCGTCCGCTGAATCTTCTTAGATGGAGTTCCCATCTTTCCGGATTTTCTCTTGTCCGATGGCTGATACATTCATTCCGTGGGCTTAGGGCCTGCCATCAGTTGGTTTGGGAGTGCGAACGGGTCGTATGCGTTGCAGGCCTAGGCGCGGCGACGCGTCGTAGCGGTGCTACGGCAAGGAGCCGCAACACCGGCATGCGACGCATACGGCCCGTTCCCGGAGGGTTCATGCCAAAACGCGCGCTACGGGCGTTGCATGGCTAGCAAAGGCCCCCAGCCTTTGCGTCGCCACGCGCCACCCGCAGCACGCGTTTTGACATGAACGCATCTCCCAAACCAACTGATGGCAGGCCCTAAGGCTCACGGGTATGAGTAGCAATCACGTGAGTATCGGTCTTCCTTTGCCAGAAGGTGGGCATGCACACGATGTCTCTCCTCAGTGTCTCCTGAGGTTTGGGGTGGAGATCACGCAGTCTCCACTCCTTTTTTTCATGCGTGACCGACATGCACGTAGACGTGCAAAGGGCCGGACATCGGCCCGGCCCTTTTCCCTACATGATTTTCAGGCGGTGATCAGAACGCGTGACGCACGCCGACCGCAACCGCGCTGTCGCCCGAACCGGCTTCGATCGCGCTGCCGACCGTATATCCTGCGCCATTCTTGTTGCTGATGTGCGCATAGGATGCGTACAGATCGGTACGCTTGGATAGGGCGTAGAGGTAGCCGAGGCCCCACTGGCTGGCATCCTGGTTGGCCGCGGTCTTGTCGTTCTTGTGCACGTAGGACGCGCGGATGGTGTGCACGCCGAGCGGGACGGTCACGCCGAACAGCCAGTCATCGCTCTTGGTGGAAGCGGTCGGTGCCACCAGGCTGCCGTACGGATTGCTGGTATTGCGCAGCGGCGAGCTGTTGAGGCCCTTGTTCACGCCGTAAGCTGCGTGCGCCTTCGCGATGCCGAAGTCGTAGGTAGCGCCCAGCAGGGTGCTCTTGCCGTCGGAGGTGTTCTTCACGGTGGCGGTGTCGTTGTTACGGTTGTGGTAACCGAGGCGAACGGCCAGCGGACCGCCCTTGTAGGCGATGGCGGCGCCCAGTTGGCGGCCGGCGGAATTGTCATCGGCGACTTCGCCGAAGCCGTAGGCGAGTTCAGCCGAGAAGCCGCTCAGGTCCTTGGTCGCGTACTTGATCGCATTGTCCATGCGGCTGGCACCGTTGCCCGTGTTCGGCATGATGTTGGCGGCATCGCCCAGCATGCCGGTGATGAACGGATCGACAAAGGCGAGCGTCAGGTATTGCGGCGTGTACTGGCGGCCGAGGGTGACCGTGCCGAAACCGCCGCTCAGGCCGGCAAATGCCTGGCGGCCGAACAACAGGCCGCCCTGGCCGAGCGAACCACCGTCGACGTTAAAGCCGTTTTCCAGCAGGAAGAGCGCGGACAAGCCGCCGCCCAGGTCTTCCGTGCCCTTGAAGCCGATGCGCGAACCGGATGCGATGCCGCTGGTCAGCTTGTTGACCGAGCCGGCAGCACCGCCGCGCTCGGCGACGAAACCTGCGTCGACGATGCCGTAGACGGTGACCGAGGACTGCGCGGCTGCCGTGCCTGCCATGGCGCCGAGGACTGCCAGCGCAAGAATGGATTTTTTCATTGTGAACTCTCTCCCGTAAGTGTGTGGCTGAGGTGTGTGCATTCAGCATGGATGCCATCGCGGCCCTGCTGACTTGTCCGGACTGCCTTGGCGCGCCTCGGCAGTCCGGTCCATCGCGTGCGCTTCACGGAGCCCGTCAGCCTGCCCGGGCATATCCCGCTCCTTCGTTCGCGAATCCGGCGCGCCGGCCCCGTCTCTCTTCGCTGCCGGCTGCCTTGCGGCGCATCGAACGCCGCAAGATTTCGACGGATTATCCATTAATTATTTTTGTTATACAAATATTTAGTTGATAAAACGTCGTTAATTTGTCATTATTTGTTCGCCGCGGCGGCAGTCGCGGTCAATTGGTGTGAACAGGAGCTCTCTGCGGGAGCGCCGGTTTCTCATTGTCTCCAAGCCTTCGGGAGGGGCAGCCAGCTGCCTCTCCCATTTTTTGCGCGGCAGGGAAGCGGAAGGTTTTGGCACGGGTGGGGGAATGACGGAAAATGATTGCAGCCGTCGTTCATCCAGGCGATGACCGTCATGCGGCACGCACATCATCAGGACGTCGCAGCAATTCCATGCCAATCAACTATCTCGCCTCACTGACCGCGCCGGAACGCACCGCGCGCGCCAACCTCCACCTCGGCGTCTCCCTGGCCTTTGTCGCCGGCGCGCTCAATGCCGGCGGTTTCCTCGCCATCGGGCAGTACACGTCCCACATGACGGGCATGCTGTCGTCGGCGGCCGACAACCTCGTGCTCGGACAGATTCCGCTGGTGGTGACTGCCTTGCTGTCCATCCTGTCCTTTGCGTGCGGTGCGGCCACCACCGCGCTCATGGTCAATTACGCCCGGCGCAATACCGGCGCCAATATCTACATGCCGCCCTTGCTGACCGAGGCCGTGCTGCTGCTGGTGTTCGGGCTGATGGGCGCGCACCTGCAGATGCATGAACTCGTCGACCTGTCCTTGACCGCCGCCTTGCTGTGCTATGTGATGGGCCTGCAGAATGCGCTGGTTACCAAGATCTCGAATGCCGAAATCCGGACGACCCATGTCACCGGCCTGATCACCGACATCGGCATCGAGCTGGGCAAGCTGATTTACTGGAACCGGCAGACGGACCTGCCCGGGAGCGTGAGGCAACGCCACCATGTGGTCGCAAACCGGACCAAGCTGCGGGTGCATCTGTCGCTGGTGGCGTCCTTCTTCGTTGGCGGCGTGGCGGGCGCACTCGGCTTCAAGCACGTCGGCTACGCGGCGACGATCCCGCTTGCGATCGGACTTGTCGTTATGTCATGGGCGCCGATCTTCAAGCCGCAGGACTAACACAAGGTGTTGATCCACGGTAAGATGGTTGCCAGACATGACCATCGTTGCCGTCTACAACCAGAAAGGTGGCGTGGGCAAGACCACGACCACCCTGAACCTTGCCGCCGCCCTGGTGCGCCGGGGACGGACGGCATACGGCATCGACCTCGACCCGCAGGCGCATTTCAGCGCAATCGCCGGCATCTCCGCCGCCTCTGGCGACGACACCTTGCTCAGCCTGTTCCAGCGCAACCGTCCGCTGGTCGAACTGGTCCATACCGCGCCCAGCGGCATCCGCGTCGTACCCGCCCACATGGAACTGTCCAAGGTCGACACCCTGTTCGGCAAGGGCTATAACGTGGTCAACCGGCTCAACGCCAGCCTGCGCGGCGACCAGCTGTGCCACGGGAAGAGTCCGGTGCTCATCGACTGCTGCCCGCTGATTGGTGTGCTGTCGCTGAACGCGATCTTTGCCAGCGATTGCCTGATCGTGCCGGTCTCGGCCGATCATCTTTCATTCAAAAGCGCCCTGCAGGTGGAAAAGGCGCTCAAGGCGCTCGAGCCGGTGCTGAAACGGCGCGTGAAGCGGCGTTACCTGCTGACGCGCTTCGACGCGCGCCGGCGCATGGCGAGGGAAGTGCAGGCGAAGCTGGAAGAAAGGTTCGGCGAGGAAGTGTGCCGCACGCACATTGCCGAGAACGTCAGCCTGGCGGAGAGCCCGGCCTTCAACAAGACGGTGTTCGAGCACGCACCGAACAGCCACGGCGCGCGGGATTACGATGCGCTCCTGGACGAATTGAGCGCGGCGGGATTCTTCGAGTAGTTATTTCGAGATCAGCGTCAGCAGGTCTTCCATCGAGGTCGCCGGCCTGGCCTTTTCCTCCGGCTGCTTCTCCGTGCAGTTGACGATGCTGCAGTTGCGATACATCTGGAACAGCTTGCGCTCCGCATCCTCGCGATTGTGGCCTGCGATGACGATGCTTTCGACCTTCTGGCCGGTGCGCGTGTGAATCGAAAAATCGAACTTCAACATGACGCCTCCTCCCACGGTGCTTTCTGCTTGTTGTGCTTCGGGCAAGTGTAGCCGAGGAGGCGTGTGATGGAAAGTTAAGTCCGCGCCGGCAATGCCGCCCGCCATTTGTCCAGCAAGCCCAGGGCCAGCGCCGTGGCGCACAGCACGACCGCAATGCCCGCCACCGTGCCCCCGGTAATCGGCTCGCCGAGGAAAAGCCAGGCCCAGACCGAGGCCGTCGCCGGGACGAGGAAAGTCACGGTGATCGCCTTGCTCGCGCCCTCGGTCGCGATCAGGTGGAAGAACAGCGCGTAGGCGAGGCCGGTGCACAGGACGCCGAGCACGGCAACGGCAATTGCGCCGTGCAGGGTGAGCGCCGTGACGGCGTGCGGCACCGCGGGCAATGCCAGCGGCAGCAGGGCGAGGGAAGCGGCAAGCTGGCTGCCTGCGGCCGCGGCGAGCGGCGGGATGTGCGCCGCCTTCTTCCGCGTGTAGTTGGCGGCAAAGCCGTAGCACACGGCTGCACCCATCCCCGCAAGCACGCCCAGCACGGTGTTGAGCGTGACGTGGGTCGGCCCGACGCCGACCAGCACCGCAACCCCGGTCAGCCCCAGCACGCAAGCGGCGATGCGCGAGGGCGTCAGACGTTCGTCCAGCATCACGATGCCGAACAATCCCGTGAAAATCGGCGCCAGCGAATTCATCGTCGCCATGTACGAAGAGGGTATATGCAAGGCGGACCAAGCGAACAGCACGAACGGTATCGCCGTATTGAACAGCCCAACGATCAGCAGGATGCGCGCATTGGACCTCCATGCAAAAACGACGCCGCGCGAGCGTGCATACAGGTACAAGGCCATGCCGCCGAGGAAGATCCGCAGGAAGGCCGTGAGCATCGGGCCGATTTCCGGCACGGCGATTCGCATGAGCATGAAGCTTGTGCCCCAGATGGCGCCGAGCAGGAACAGTCGGAAAACATTGGATGTGGACATGGGGTCTTTCTTCTTTGCGGAATGGTGATAGTGTATGTACCAATGCGCTGCCACACTAACGACATTTATTGACATGTATTGTTAGAAAAACTAACAACATATTCGCCGATGCGTCCTCCACCGCTTAACGCCCTGCATGCCTTCGAATCCGCCGCGCGCCTGTGCAGCTACACGCTCGCCGCCGGCGAGCTGCACGTCACCCACAGCGCGGTCAGCCAGCAGATCCGTGCGCTGGAGGATTCGCTCGGCGTCTGCCTGTTCGAACGGCGCGGCCGGCAAATGGTACTCACGAAGGAGGGCGGGTTGCTGTTCCGGCGCGTCCAGCCGGCGCTGCAGCAGATCAGCCGCGCGGTGTCGGACGTCGGCGTCCTGAAGCGGTCGCCGGCGATTGTCGTCACCACGCTGCAATCCTTCGCCAACCGGTGGCTGTTGCCCCGGCTGGGCAAGTTCCAGAAGCTGCAGCCGCACGTCACGGTGCACATCCAGGCTTCGTCCGACCTCAAGGATGTGGCGCGCGGACAGGCGGACATCGCGATCCGTTACGGTCGCGGCACGTGGAAAGGCTGCGAGTCGGAACCCTTGCTGCAGGAATGGGTCTTCCCTGTCTGCAGCCCCGGATTCAACAAGGGGCGCCTGCCCGCGGCGGAGAATCGCCTCAAGCGCCACCGTATCCTGTTCGACGACTGCCCGATCGAATGGACGGCCTGGGCCAGGCTAGCCGGGATCGACATGGAGGAGTTCTTGCATGAGGCAACTTACAGCGACAGCAACCTGATGCTGGGCGCTGCGGTTGCCGGGCAGGGCATTGCCATCGGGCGTAGCACGCTGGTGTCAGCTGACCTCGCGGCCAAGCGGCTGGTGCGCCTGTTCGATGTCATTGCGCAGGCGCCGTATTCCTATTACCTCGTCACTGCCGAAGGCCGCCGGAAGCCGCCGCACCTGCAGGCGTTCGAACAGTGGCTGAAAGACGAAGCCGCCGCGTTTTCGCGCAAGGAAATGCGTGCGCTCGGCATCAAGCCGGAGCAGCCATGACGAAGGCATTCCGCGACGCCGCCCGCTACTGGCGCAGTCCGCTCCTGCCGGACGCCGAGCTGCTGACGGCGGAATATTACGAGCAGGAGTTCGCGCCGCACTGGCACGACGGCTATTCCATTCCCGTCATCCATGACGGCGCGCAGACCTATCGTTACCGCGGCGGACTCAGGCTGGCCGGCGCCGGCAGCATCGCGGCGATCAATCCGGGCGAGGTACACACCGGCGAGCGCGCCACCGAGCATGGCTGGGCATACCGTGCGTTCTACCCTTCGGCCGAATGGATGCGGGAGCTGGCGAGCGATATCGCCGGCCGCCCTTCGGATTACCCGTGGCTGCCGGACGAACCGGTCCGGGATGCGGACGTTGCCGGGCGTCTGCTGCATGCGCATCGGTTGCTCGAATCCGGCTCCGACCTCCTGGCAGCCGAAACGGCGCTGACCGACGCATTCGCCTTGCTGATCACCCGCCATGCACGCACGCGTCCCCGGCTCCCGGCTTTACATTCCGACAGTGCGCGCGTCGCGGCGATGCAGACGAAACTGGCGGAAGACCTTGCCATGCCGCTAACGCTCAAGCAACTGGCCGACGTCGTCGGCCTGTCGCCGTTTCATGCCACCCGGCTGTTCTCGGCCAGCGTCGGCATGCCGCCGCACGCATGGCGCAACCAGTTGCGCCTGAGCCGCGCGCTTGGCTTGTTGCGACAGGGCATGTCGGTCACCGATGTCGCGGCTGCAACGGGATTTACCGACCAAAGCCACTTCACACGGCATTTCAAGCGCGCTTACGGCATTGCGCCCGGGCGCTGGCGCGCAACCTGAACTGACACGCCCCGCCGCAAGAACATACAAGCGCCCCAGCGATCACGGCATTACCATTTCCCCCGAAAGGAATCGTAATGTCGCATCCCACCCGTTTTTCCAGTCTTGCCGCCGGCGCGCGCGATACCATCCCGATGCTGGTCGGCGCCGCACCCTTCGGCATGATCTTCGGCACGCTCGTCACCGCAGGCCCGCTGGCCTCTTGGCAGGGGCAACTGATGTCGATGAGCGTGTTTGCCGGTTCCAGCCAGTTCATCGCCGTCGGCCTGGTCGCCGGGCATGCGGGCATGCTGGTGATCTGGCTGACCACGTTCATCGTCAACCTGCGCCATATGTTATATGCAGCGACGCTGCTGCCGCATGTCGCCCACCTGCCTGTGCGCTGGCGCTTTACCTTGGGCTTCCTGCTGACCGATGAAACCTTCGCCGTGATGAACGGCTACTACGCGAAACGGCACGATAACCCGCATGGCCACTGGTATTTCCTCGGCTCGGGGCTCGCGATGTATCTGAATTGGCAATCGTGGACGCTGGTCGGCCTGCTGTTCGGCGCGGTGTTCCCGCAGCTGCAGTCGCTCGGTCTGGACTACGCGATGGTGGCGACCTTCATTGCCATCGTGGTGCCGCAGCTGTCGCGGCTGCCGCATTTCGGCGCGGCGGTGGCGGCGGGCGTATTCGCGTACCTCTTGAAGGACTTGCCGTACAAGCTCGGCCTGATGTCAGCGGTGCTGATCGGTGTGGCGACCGGATTGATGATTTTGCGATGGCGCGTCAGAGCGCAGGAGCAAGGAAGGAGCGCGGCGTGAACCACACCTGGATGATCCTCGGCATGGCCGCCGTTACCGTCTTCATCAAGGCCTCCATCTTCGTCCTCGGCGGGCGGGTCCGATTTCCGCCGCTGCTGCAGCAGGCACTGGGCTTCGTGCCCGTCACGGTCCTCACGGCCATCATCGTGCCGATGGTGCTGGCGCCTCACGGCGAAGGGCTGGAGCTCACCTGGCGCAATCCGCAGCTGGTTGCGTCGATCGCTGCAATCCTCGTATGCGCGGCTACCCGCAAGCAACTGCTGACCATCGTGATCGCGTTGACGGTGTTCTTCGGCTGGCAGTTCAGCGTGATCGGGTGATGGTGTTTTGATAATCGTTACGCCGGATTGACGCAGACGGGCAGGACATGGCAGATCACCGCGCGCAGTGGCAATGACTGGCAGAATTTCTTGCGCTGCATGCAGGGATCGAGATGATGGCCGATGACAAGTGCTTGCCGCTCTCCGCAAGCTTCGGCATCGCCGAGCGCAATCCGGGGGGGGCACATTTCCGACACCACCAACCGCGCCAACGCCGCGTTGTTCGAGGCCAAGCGCAACGGGGGTAACCGGTACAAGATTGCAAGTTGGCAGTCCTGCAAGCTGATGCGCTACACTTTGCCCATCATCACGATGGGGGTGTGCATGAAAACCTGGTTCGGCTTCGCGGTGCTCGCTTGTGTCTTCTTTGCCCATGCCGGCACCGTCTACAAGTCCGTCGGCCCGGACGGGCGCATCGTCTACAGCGACCAGCCGCCCGCCGGCAGCAAGGTCGAAAAGACGCTCGACTTCGCCAATCTTCCCGCCTCTCCCTTGCCGCCGTCCGTCCAGCGCTACCGGGAGGACTTGCAGAAGAGTGTGCAGAAGCGTCTCGCCGATCCCGGCAACAAGGCCGACAGCACACAGACCGTCCTGTTCTCCGCCGAATGGTGCGGCTACTGCCGCAAGGCGAAGGCCTATCTCGCCGAGAAGGGCATTCGTTACCGCGAATACGACGTCGATACACCCGAGGGCTCGCGGGCACTGGCCGAACTGGGAGAGGGAAAGGGCATCCCGGTGCTCGTGCGGAATGGCCGCAGGACCCAGGGATTTTCGCGGGCGGCATACGACGCTGTATTCAGCGGCCAATAGCGGGTATTTTTACCGCTGCCGGCGGTGAATGAGGCAATGAGGTAAAGTAATGGCCAGCCTCATGCCGAGGCAGTCTTCATGAAAGCGGGGACGACCCCGCCGCTTCCCTGCCAACCGTGGACGACCACGGAAAATCGCGTAGGAAATGAGTTCTTATGTCTTGGTTCATCCTCATCATCGCCGGCCTGTTAGAGGTCGGGTGGGCTATCGGCCTCAAATACACCGAAGGTTTTACCCGCATCGTGCCGTCCGCGCTGACGCTCATATCCATGGTCGCCAGCGTGGTGCTGCTTGGGATCGCGATGCGCACCTTGCCCGTCGGGACCTCGTATGCGGTCTGGACGGGCATCGGCATCGTCGGCACGGCGATTCTCGGGGCGGTGCTGCTGAACGAGGGATTGTCGGCGGGGCAGTGGATCTGCGTCGCGCTGATCCTTGGCGGTATCGCGGGCTTGAAGCTGCTCAGTCCCGCGTGAGGAATAAGCCTCAGACGCTTTTGCTTCGCTTCTTCGGCGCCAGCAGCGTATGCCGGCAGGTCGGTGCACCGCACAGGCACTGGTAGGCGCGCTTGAGCGCCGGCGTATGGCGCTCTTCCAGGATCAGGCCGTAGTCGTAGTTAAGCTCTTCGCCGCGGGCGATGTCGCGCAGCGCGTAGATGAACACCTGGCCGTCTTCCTCGCGCGCTTCACAGTTCGGTTCGCATGCATGATTGATCCAGCGCGCGTCATTGCCCATGCTGCCGCCGTCGATGATCTTGCCGTTCTCCAGGCTGAAGAAGAAGGTGTGGAAATCGTCCGGCTCCTTCAGGTTCTCGCGCCGCACCGCTTCCTTCCAGTCGATGCGTTCGCCTTCGTACTCGATGATGCAGGTGCCAGCGGGGATCTTGCGCGCGGCGAACACGCCGCGTCCGTGCACGCGCGAGTTCTTGACGATATACAGGGGACGGTCTTTTGATGCGGTATTGCTGAGGCGATTCATCTCGATTGAAGCGGGTTGGATTGACATGGGTGCGTATTATCTCAATTGTCGGCCGCCCGCGATGACTTTTTCACACGACATTCGAAGTAGGGCAAGCTCCCGGCCTACAATGTGCCGGTTGTCTAACTGCCTTTCGCCTCATGCCCGCCCATCGCCTCCAGCCTGCCACCCTGTCCTACGCCAATGGCGTTCCCTTCGCCGAGACCTATGGCGACGTCTACCATTCCGCTGACGGCGGGCTGGAGCAGGCGCGTTATGTTTTTCTAGGTGGGAATGGACTGCCGGAACGCTGGCAGGACCGGCACGGCTTTACCATCCTCGAGACAGGTTTCGGTCTCGGGCTGAATTTCCTCGCGACCTGGCAAGCATGGCGTGCCGATCCGCGGCGCTGCGAACGCTTGCATTACGTCGCTATCGAGAAGCATCCGTTTTCCGCAGACGACCTTGCGCGACTGCATGCGCTATGGCCGGAGCTGGCCTCCTTGTCGGCGGCATTGCGGGATAAGTGGCCGATGCTGGTCGCGGGCTTCCACCGGATCGAACTGGACGAAGGACGCGTCATCCTGACCCTGGTCTTCGGTGACGTCGCGGATTGCCTGCCGCAGATTGATGCCGCTCCCGATGCCTTCTACCTCGACGGTTTCGCCCCGAGCAAGAACCCGGACATGTGGTCGCCTCAGGTGCTCGCCCGGCTGGGCCGTATGGCCGCCATGGAGGCGACGGCGGCGACCTACACGGTGTCGGCTGCAGTGCGACAGGCGCTGACTCAGGGCGGATTCGTGTGCGAAAAGCGGCCGGGCTTCGGGCGCAAGCGCGACATGCTGGCAGCGCGCTACACGCCGCGCTGGCAGGTTCCTGTACGGCCCTCGCCTGCCGAACGGAGCGCAGTGGTGATCGGCGCCGGCGTCGCCGGCAGTGCCGCATGCGAACGGCTGGCCGCGCGCGGCTGGCAGGTGACGCTGATCGAGCGCCATGAACAACCGGCGCAGGAAGCGTCCGGTAACCTGGCTGGCATCGCCATGCCCTTGCTGTCGAAGGACGACAACCTGTCCTCCCGCCTGGTCAGGGCGGCCTTCCTGCATGCCTTGCGCACCTGGGAGCGGCTGGGCGGCATCGGGCAGGCCTTCGCCGGCGAGGCTTGCGGCGTGCTCCAGCTTGCGCGCGACCCGGCGCATGCCAGGTTGCAGCGCGAGACGATTGAGTCGCTCGATTTTCCGCCGGAATTTGCCCGTTGGCTGGATGCAAAGGCGGCGTCGGAATTGACAGGCAATCCCGGCGGATTCGGCGGCTGGCTGTTTCCGCGCGGCGGCTGGATCACGCCGTCCAGCCTGTGCGCCGCGATGCTCAATGCCAGCGGCGATCGGCTGCAACGCCGTTTCGTGCAGGAAGCGCTGACGCTGGAGAGAAATGCGCAGGGATGGACGGTCCGCGACGCCGGCGGCACGGCAATCGCGCAGGCGCCAGTCATCATCCTTGCAAACGGAACCAATGCCGGTGCCTTTCCTCAAACACAAGGATTGCCCTTGTCCGCAATTCGCGGGCAGGTCACGCATGTGCCTGCAGAAGTATTGCCCCCAGTGCCGTTGGTGCTTTGCGGCGAAGGATATGTGACACGACCGGCGGGCGGCATATGCTGCGTCGGCGCATCCTATGACTTCGACAGCGATACACAGTTGCGGCAGACAAGCCATGACGAGAACCTGTTGCGGCTGGCGCAGGTGATGCCGCAGGCGGACATTGCGGACGTGCCGATGGCGGGGCGGGTCGGTTTTCGCTGCGTGTCGCCGGACCGGCTGCCGCTGGCCGGCGCGCTGCCCGACCCGACGGCGCCGATCAAGGGCAGCCGCTTGCGCGATGTGCCGCGTCTGCCGGGTCTTTACGGACTGCTGGCGTACGGCTCGCGTGGCATGGTCTGGGCGCCTTTCGCGGCCGAACTGCTGGCGTCCTCACTGGAAGGGGAGCCGTTGCCGATTGAACGAGAACTTGCCGAAGCCCTCGATCCCGCCCGTTTCGCGCTGAAAGCCCATCGCCGCGGCGGGGTGGCGGTGCCGGCGCCGGGACAAGATGCGCAAGACCTTTAAATACGTACTCATCGCCATTGCGGGATTGCTCGCGCTGCTCGTCGCGGCAGCCGCCATCGTTGCTGCAACCTTCGATCCCAACGATTACAAGCCCCAGCTGATCCGCCTGGTGCAGGAAAAGAAGCAGCGTACCCTCACCATCCCCGGCGATATCCGGTTGCGCTTTTTCCCCAGGCTCGGCGCCGAACTCGGCCCGCTCAGCCTTTCAGAACACAAGAGCAATGCCGAATTCGCCGCGGTCGATCGCGCCCGGGTGTCGCTGGCTCTCATCCCGCTGCTGTCGAAGCAGCTCGTGGTTGACCAGGTCCGGATCGACGGACTGAAGGCCAATATCCGGCGCAACAAGGATGGCAGCACCAACTTCGACGACCTGCTCGCGGCCGATGGGCCGCAGGAGGCAGGCAAGGGCAAGGGCGAGGCGGGCGGGCAGCCATTCCGGTTCGACATCGACGGCGTGCAGCTCAGCAATGCGAACCTGGTGTTCGATGACCGGCAGCAGGACCGCAAGCTGGCGATTACCGATCTCGACCTGGAAACCGGCAAGATCGCCGTCGGGACGCCCGGAAAGCTGCAGATGGAGGCGCACGTCAAGGGAAACAGTCCGGACATCGACGCCCGCGTTGCACTCAAGACCGGCTTCACGCTCGACCTGGACAAGAAGCATTACGTGCTGAAAGGACTGGACGTGTCGCTCAAGGGCGGCCTGGCCGGGCTGAACGACCTCGACCTCAAGCTGGCCGGCGACGCCGACCTGTTGCCGGAGACACGGCGTTTCGTGCTCGAAGGGATCAAGCTCAATGCAAAGGGCAAGCGCGCCCGCGAATCGATCGATGCGAAATTCGATATCCCGCGGCTGTCCGTCGCCGACGACAAGGTGAGCGGCGGCAAGCTAAGCGGCGAGGCAAAGCTGGAGGAAGGGGCGCGCAGCATACTGGCGCGCTTCGACGTGCCGTCCTTCGAGGGCTCGCCGCAAGCCTTCCGGCTGCCGGCACTGGCCGTCGATGCGGCGATCCGCGAGGACAAGCTCGACGCGAAGCTCAAGCTCGGCGGTGCGATCTCCGGTGATATCGACAAGTTGCTGTTCACTTCGCCGCAGCTGACACTTTCGCTGTCCGGCAAGCAGGGGCATACCGTCCTCGATGGCACGCTGACCACGCCGCTGACCGTCAACCTGAACGACAAGTTCGTGGAACTGAACAAGGTAGCTGCCGGCTTCAAGCTTCCCAATCCGGCGGGCGGCGCGCTCGCACTAAATGCAAGCGGCAACGTCGCCATGAACTACGGCAAAGAGACTGCGTCAGCCATCCTGAACGGCAACCTCGACCAAAGCGCATTTCGTGCGAAGCTGGGCCTCAAAGGTTTTTCGCCGCCCATGTATACATTTGATATCGGCGTCGACCAGATCGACCTCGACCGCTACAGAAGCAAGGACAGGAGCAAGCCGGCCGGCAAGCAAGCAGCGCCAACAACGGATAAACCAGCCCCCGAGCAGCCGATGGATCTGTCCATGTTGCAGAAACTGCATGCAAGCGGCACCCTGCGTGCCGGCGCATTGAAGGCGGCGAACATCAAGACCGCGAACGTGCGGCTGGATGTGCGCGCGGCCGGCGGCCGGCTGGATATCAATCCGCTCACGGCCAATCTCTATGGCGGCAGCACGGCCGGCGCCATCAGCGTCGCGGCGGGTAACCCGGCACGGTTCGCGGTCCGCCAGACCTTGTCCGGCATCGATGTCGGCCCCCTGATGAAAGATGCAATCGACAAGGACACACTGGAAGGAAAGGGCAATGTGCAGCTCGATGTGACAGCCGCCGGAGCGACAGTTGACCAGCTCAAGAAGGGCCTGAATGGCAGCGCGCGGCTGGAGCTGCGCGACGGCGCCATCCGCGGCGTCAACATTGCGCAAGCCGTGCGCGAAGCGAAGGCGCGGATCGGCCAGTTGCGGGGTGACGAAAAGCCTGAGGCGGGTACCGGTTCCGGTGCACAGAAGACGGACTTCAGCGAACTGACCGCCAGCTTCCGCATCGTCAATGGTGTGGCGCACAATGAAGACCTGAACATCAAGTCGCCGCTGCTGCGCGTGGCGGGAGAGGGCGACATCTTCCTGGCCGAGGACCGGCTCGACTATCTGGTGCGCGCCACCATCGTCTCGAACCTGCAGGGGCAGGGCGGTCCCGAACTGCAGGCGATGAAAGGATTGACGGTGCCGGTGCGCCTGTCGGGTCCGTTCAATGCGATCGGCTGGCGTGTCGACTTCGCCGGCATGGCGAGCGAGCTGGCGAAACAGAAATTCGAGGAGCGGAAAGAGGAGTTGCGGCAGAAGGCAGAGAAGCCGCTCGAAGAACAAAAAGAAAAACTCCGCGGTCAGCTGCAGGAGCGGCTGAAGGGATTGTTGGGGAAGTAGCCTGACAACACTATAACCGAAGATATTCGTGGCGCAAGGAATTATTTCGCCATAGTTACCACGCGCACTTCATGCGGGCAAAACGATGAATAAGGCCCGCATCCACACGCACTTCAAACGATTGCGACGCCGCAGTGGAGGGCGCACGTCCGTCAACTTCTTCATTTATGCGATGCATGTTGCAGGGAGTGTCGCATTTCTGCACATGCACAGTGCGTCTGTGCGACACAAAAGCGCATTGCGTGACAAGTTTCGCACGAAAAAGTTTTACGCAATCAAATCAAATCCTTAAAAAAAGTCTGCCGAAATATCGCTTTGAAAAGAAGAAGTTGAAAGCCTTTTCTTCAACAGTTTTCTCTCATGAAAAAAAGCGAAAAATTTCCTATCGACTCCAAAAAATTCTGCGTATTATTAAATTGCGGAGTGGAAATTCAATCTGTATCCGATAGCCACACGACCGGTAGACATATATCAAAGGAAGCCCAATGAAGATCTTTGACAACTACGCAGCACGGTATGAGCGGACACGAGAAGAGGAATACTCCCTGCAAGAATATCTGGAGTTGTGCAAGCGCGATCGCCTTGCTTACGCCACTGCCGCCGAGCGCATGCTCGAAGCGATTGGCGAGCCCGAGCTGATCGACACCCGTCACGATCCGCGGCTCTCGCGCATCTTCGCCAACAAGGTTATCAAGATCTATCCGGCCTTCCGTGAGTTCTACGGAACGGAGGAGGTCATCGAGCAGGTCGTCTCTTACTTCCGTCACGCCGCCCAAGGCCTGGAAGAGCGCAAGCAGGTCCTCTACCTGCTCGGCCCCGTCGGCGGCGGCAAGTCCTCCATCGCGGAGAAGCTCAAGTCCCTGATGGAGCACGTGCCCTTCTATTGCATCAAGGGTTCGCCCGTCAACGAATCGCCGCTCGGTTTGTTCAACGCGGAAGAAGACGGCCCGATCCTGGAAGAGGACTTCGGCATTCCGCGCCGTTACCTGAAAACCATTCCGAGCCCGTGGGCAGTCAAGCGCCTGCACGAGTTCAATGGCGACATCAACCAGTTCCGCGTGGTCAAGCGTTACCCGTCGGTGTTGAAGCAGATCGCGATTTCCAAGACCGAGCCGGGCGATGAAAACAACCAGGACATCTCGTCCCTGGTCGGCAAGGTCGACATCCGCAAACTGGAAGACTACTCGCAGGACGATCCGGACGCCTACAGCTACTCCGGCGGCCTGTGCCTGTCCAACCAGGGCCTGATGGAATTCGTTGAAATGTTCAAGGCGCCGATCAAGGTGCTGCACCCGCTGCTGACCGCGACGCAGGAAGGTAACTACAAGGGTACCGAAGGCTTCGGCGCGATCCCGTTCGACGGCGTCGTGCTGGCGCACTCCAACGAATCCGAGTGGAAGGCATTCCGCAACAACAAGAACAACGAAGCATTCCTCGACCGTATCTACATCGTGAAGGTGCCGTACTGCCTGCGCGTGTCGGAAGAGATCAAGATCTACGAAAAGCTCATCACCAGTTCCTCGCTCGGCAAGGCACCCTGCGCGCCGGGCACGCTGAAGATGATGGCGCAGTTCGCGGTGCTGTCGCGCCTGAAGGAGCCGGAAAACTCCAGCATCTTCTCCAAGATGCAGGTATATGACGGCGAGAACCTGAAGGACACCGATCCGAAGGCGAAGTCGCGCCAGGAGTATGTTGACTACGCCGGCGTGGACGAAGGCATGAACGGCCTGTCGACCCGCTTCGCGTACAAGATCCTGTCCCGTGTCTTCAACTTCGACAACACCGAAGTCGCCGCCAACCCGGTGCACCTCCTGTATGTGCTGGAGCAGCAGGTCGAGCGCGAGCAGTTTCCGCCTGAGACCGAGCAGAAGTACATGTCCTACATCAAGGAGTACCTGGCGCAGCGCTACGTCGAGTTCATCGGCAAGGAGATCCAGACGGCCTATCTCGAAAGCTATTCCGAGTACGGCCAGAACATCTTCGACCGTTACGTCACGTTCGCCGACTTCTGGATCCAGGACCAGGAATTCCGCGATCCGGATACCGGCGAGAGCTTCGACCGCGATTCACTGAACAGCGAGCTCGAGAAGATCGAGAAGCCCGCGGGTATTTCCAACCCGAAGGACTTCCGCAACGAGATCGTCAACTTCGTGCTGCGCGCGCGTGCACAGAACAACGGCAAGAACCCCGCATGGACCAGCTACGAAAAGCTGCGCACCGTGATCGAGAAGAAGATGTTCTCGAACACCGAGGAACTGCTGCCGGTGATCTCGTTCAACGCCAAGGCCAGCGCCGACGATGCGAACAAGCACCAGGAGTTCGTGTCGCGCATGGTGGCCAAGGGGTACACCGCGAAGCAGGTTCGCCTGCTGTGCGAGTGGTACCTGCGGGTTCGCAAGTCGTCGTGATGTAGAAACAGCCTGCATTTCGCTGTAGGGCTCCTTCCCCCTCCAAGGGGGAAGGTTGGGATGAGGGTAGTGCGGTCGCATTGCAGCCTGCGATTGCCCAACCTCACTACCCCCCACCCTAACCCTCCCCCTGCAAGGGGGAGGGAACCCGCCGGCGGGTGCAGGACGATCCCTCTCCAGAGCTTGAGAGGGAGACAATAACGCCCATACAGTTTCAGGAGGCACTTTGGCTCACCTCATCGACCGGCGTCTGCAAGGCAAGAACAAGTCCGCGATCAACCGCGAACGCTTCTTGCGGCGTTACAAGGGCCAGATCAAGGACGCCGTACAACGCGCCATCAAGGGCCGCTCGATCACCGAGGTCGAGAAAGGCGAAAAAGTATCCATCCCCGTCAAGGACATCGGTGAACCCTCGTTCGGCCATGCGCATGGCGGCATCTGGGAAGTGGTCCGTCCGGGCAACGAGCAATACCAGAAGGGCGACCAGGTCCAGCGGCCGAAAGGCGGCGGCGGGTCCGGCAAGGGCAAGGCGGGCAACAGCGAGGAAATCACAGAAGACGATTTCACCTTCGAGCTTACGCGCGAAGAGTTCATGAACTACTTCTTCGAAGACCTCGAACTGCCCAACCTGGTCAAGACGCAGCTCACCTCCATCACCGAATTCCGCAACCAGCGCGCGGGCTACACGATCTCCGGCACGCCGACCAATATCCACGTGCTGCGATCCATGCGCGGCGCGATCGGCCGGCGTATCGCCGTCGGTGCGAAGTCGCGCAAGCGCCTGCGCGAAGCGGAGCAGGAGATGAACGAACTGTTGAAGACGACATTCGAAGACGACCACCGCATCGTCGCGCTGCGCAAGGAGATCCATCACCTGCGCGCCAAGCTGGAAGGTATCGCCTTCCTCGACCCGATCGACCTGCGTTACAGCAACCGCATCAAGGTGCCCAAGCCATCGAGCCAGGCCGTCATGTTTTGCGTGATGGACGTGTCGGGTTCGATGGACCAGGCAAAGAAGGACGCGGCCAAACGTTTCTTCATCCTGCTCTATCTGTTCCTCGAACGCGCCTATGAAAAGATCGAGGTGGTGTTCATCCGCCACCACACCCAGGCGACCGAAGTGACGGAAGACGAGTTCTTCAACTCGCGCGAGTCGGGCGGCACCGTGGTCTCGTCGGCGCTGCACCTGTTGAACAAGGTCATCAACGAGCGCTATGCGACCAGCGACTGGAACGTGTACGTTGCGCAGGCATCCGACGGCGACAACTGGGACAACGACTCGGTGACCTGCCGCGAGCTGTTGGTCGAGAAGATCATGCCGCTGGTGCAGTACTACGCCTATGTCGAAATTACCGACGGCGAGCCGCAGAACCTGTGGTACGAGTACCTGCAGGTCCAGGATTACCATCCGCACTTTGCGCAGCAGAAGATCGAGTCGCCGGCCGATATCTATCCGGTGTTCAGGGAACTGTTCAAGAAGCAACCAAAATGATCAAAGTCCTCGACAAAGCCCCAGTGAAGAAGACCGGGCGGAAGAAGGCTGCGAAGCCGGTTCGCCTGCCGGACCAATCGGAGTGGACGTTCGAATTGATCGAACAGGCGCACAACGAGATCCGGCGCGTGGCCGAGAACTTCGGACTCGACACTTATCCCAACCAGCTCGAGATCATCACCGCCGAGCAGATGATGGATGCCTACGCGTCCGTCGGCATGCCGGTGTCGTATGCGCACTGGTCTTTCGGCAAGCACTTCCTGTCGACCGAGAAGAGCTACCGCCGCGGCCACATGGGACTGGCGTACGAGATCGTCATCAACTCCGATCCCTGCATCGCCTACCTGATGGAAGAGAACAGCCTGACGATGCAGGCGCTGGTGATCGCGCACGCGTCTTACGGCCACAACTCCTTCTTCAAGGGCAACTACCTGTTCCGCACCTGGACGGATGCCGATGCGATCATCGATTACATGGTGTTCGCGAAGAACTACATCGCCGAGTGCGAACAGCGTTACGGCATTGAGGCGGTGGAATTGCTGCTCGATTCCTGCCACGCGCTGCAGAACTACGGTGTGGACCGCTACAAGCGCCCCGCCAAGCTGTCGCTGGCCAAGGAGCGCGAACGCCAGGAAGAGCGCGAGGCCTACCTGCAGTCGCAGGTCAACGACCTGTGGCGGACCCTGCCGCGCAAGCAGGAAGTCGTGACCGAAGCCGCGCCGAACCGCTTCCCGCCCGAGCCGCAGGAGAACCTGCTGTACTTCATCGAAAAGTACGCACCGCTGCTGCAGCCGTGGGAGCGCGAGATCGTGCGCATTGTGCGCAAGATTTCCCAGTACTTCTATCCGCAGCGCCAGACCCAGGTGATGAACGAGGGCTGGGCGACCTTCTGGCACTACACCATTCTCAACCAGCTGTATGACGAGGGCGTGGTGGGCAACGGCTTCATGATGGAGTTTTTGCAGAGCCACACCAACGTGGTGTACCAGCCGCCGGTCACCAGCAAGTACTTCAATGGCATCAATCCGTATGCGCTCGGTTTCGCGATGATGCGCGACATCCGCCGCATCTGCGAAGACCCGACGGAGGAAGATCGCCAGTGGTTCCCGGACATCGCCGGCAGCGACTGGAAGAAGACGCTCGACTTCGCGATGCGCAACTTCAAGGATGAAAGCTTCATCTCGCAGTACCTGTCGCCCAAGCTGATTCGCGACTTCCACTTCTTCTCGGTGCTGGACGACGACAAGAAGGACAAGCTGCAGATTTCGGCGATCCACGACGACGACGGTTACCGCTACCTGCGCGAGCAGCTGGCGGGGCAATACAACATGCACAACCGCGAACCGAACATCCAGGTCTGGTCGGTGGATACGCACGGACACCGCGCACTGACCCTGCGCCACAACCAGTTCCTGCGCCGGCCGCTGAACAATCAGGCGGAGGAAGTGTTGAAACATGTCACCCGCCTGTGGGGCTTCGACGTGATCCTCGAGACCGTCGACCCGGAGGGCAATGTGTTGAACACGGTGGAATGCAAGTGCGAAAAGAGGCAGCGTAGCTAGGAACATAAGGTTTGCGGGGACGCCGCACGGAAAGGGGAGCGCTTCACGGCGCGCGGCGTTCTTCGCAACCCGGCTGCAGGCTTTGTGCCTTGCGTGCGGGCATTCCTCGCTCTGTCTCTTTTTCATGGGCGCTTGTCGGAGCAATCCGGCAAGACTTGTGCCAAAGCGCAAGCTTTGGCACTTTTTTTTGTGCGGCTTTTGCCCGGCTTCAATGTGACGCCGGCAATTTCATCTTCTGTAATTTTTTCCGTCTTCCTGTAGTCTCTTCCGTCCCGTTTTCGCGATCCCGCTCCGATTCCCTGTCGTGTCTCCTCGTTCCGCGCACTGGCATGCACATTGCCTCAAGTGCCTACGCTCACCGAAGTCCAAATCTTGGCTATTGCCATCACATTTGCGAAGGAGATCCAGATGCAACAACGCCCCATCCTCAACCGCATGCTCGGAGTCGCCGTACTTGCGATGCTCTTCGGGGCATCGTCCGCATATAGCCAGACTGGCAGCGACACAGGCACCGCCGGACAAGGCGCAAGCGGCGCACAATCGTCCGGCAGCAGCGGCGCAAGTTCCGGTGCCGGCAAACAGGCAGGCAGCAAGAGCCTGAGCAAGTCCGACCAGGAACTGATGCGCGACCTGGCGCACGCCAATCTGGCCGAGATCGAGGCCGGCAAGATCGCCCTGAGCCAGTCCAAGAACGACCAGGTGCGCAACTTTGCGCAGAAAATGATCGACGACCACCAGCAGGCACAGAAGGAGCTTGAGCAACTCGCGCAGGCAAAAGGGGTGACCCTGCCGACCGAGCCGGACAACAAGCACAAGTCGGCCATGAAGAAGTTGGCTGCGCTGGAAGGTGACAAGTTCGACAAGCAATACATCAAGCAGGGCGGCCTGAACGACCATCGCGAAACGCATCGCTTGCTGCAACGCGCGCAATCCCGCGCGACCGATCCGGACGTGAAGGCCCTGGTCGCGAAAATGGATCCGATCGTTAGCCAGCACCTGATGATGGCGGAAGATGTGAGCGCTGCGAAGAGCAGCACCTCCGGTTCGCAAGGCCCGGCCGGCACATCCGCCAGCGGCACAAGCTCTTCCGGCGACACCGGCAAGAGCGGCGCGACCGGCACATCCGGTTCATCCAATAGCACCAGCCCGGGCAAGAACTGATGGACCGACTGCAGCGCCGGTTGCTTCCGGCGAACATTCCGGTCTCCGGGAGCAAGGAAGCATGCCATGACCGATGACCAAGTCATCTCGACGCTCAACGACCTGATCGAAACGTGCAAGGACGGCGACGAAGGTTTCCGCACCTGCGCCGCCGACGCCAGCGATACGCGCCTCAGGACCTTCTTCTCGAACCGCGCGCAGACTTGCGCGGCGGCCGCGCTGGAGCTGCAGCAACTGGTGCGCGCCTATGGCGGCGACCCGGACAGGGACAGCAGCCTGGGCGCCGCGGTGCACCGGCGCTGGATCGACATCAAGGCGCTGGTCACCGGCAAGGATGACAGGGCGGTGCTGGAGGAGTGTGAGCGTGGCGAGGCGATCGCGGTGAGCCGGTACAGCCAGGCACTCGGGAACAAACTTCCCGAGAATGTGCGCGTTGTCGTTGAGCGCCAATACCAGGGTGTGCTGCAGAACCATGACCAGGTAAAGAGCCTGCGGGACCAGTACCGGGCGTGAGAGGCCGGCAGTGTCCCTGCGGTAAAATAGCGGGCTGATCTTAAGGTCTCCCGCATGCTGCGACTCACCAACCTCATTCTCCCGCTCGACCATCCCGAAGCCGACCTGCGCGCGGCCATCCTTGACCGCCTCCAGATACCGGCGGCGGACCTGTCCGGTTTTACGATTTTCCGGCGCGGCTATGACGCACGGCGCCGCAGCCGGATCACGCTCGTCTATACCATCGACGCGGAGGTGAAGAACGAGGAAGCGGTGCTGGCACGCCTGCAAGGCATACCGAATGTCACCCCCGCGCCGGACACCAGCTACAAGTTCGTCGCGCAGGCACCGCAGCATATGGCCTCGCGCCCAGTGGTCATCGGCTTTGGCCCCTGTGGCATCTTCGCCGCGCTGATCCTCGCGCAGATGGGCTTCCGCCCGATCATCCTCGAGCGCGGCAAGGTGGTGCGCGAGCGCACCAAGGATACCTGGGGCCTGTGGCGCAAGCGCGAGCTCAATCCGGAGTCGAACGTGCAGTTCGGGGAGGGTGGCGCCGGCACCTTCTCGGACGGCAAGCTGCACAGCGGGATCAAGGACCCCAGGCACTACGGCCGCAAGGTGCTCACCGAATTCGTGAAGGCTCACGCCCCCGAGGAAATCCTGTACGTCAGCAAACCGCACATCGGCACCTTCCGCCTGGTGAAGATGGTCGAAGCGATGCGCGAGACGATCGAGTCGCTCGGCGGGGAGTTCCGCTTTCAGGCGAAGGTGATCGACCTTGAGATCGACAACGGCCAGATGCGTGGCGTGGTGCTCGAAGGCGGCGAGCGCATTGCGACGGACCATGTGGTGCTCGCAGTCGGGCACAGCGCGCGCGATACCTTCCAGATGCTGTATGACCGAGGCGTATATGTGGAGGCGAAGCCGTTCTCGATCGGCTTCCGCATCGAGCACCCGCAATCGCTGATCGACCGCGCGCGTTTCGGCAAGTTTGCCGGCCATCCGCTGCTCGGCGCCGCCGATTACAAGCTTGTCCATCATGCGCGCAACGGCCGCGCGGTATACAGCTTCTGCATGTGCCCGGGGGGCACGGTGGTCGCGGCGACGTCCGAACCGGGCCGCGTGGTGACCAACGGCATGAGCCAGTATTCGCGCAACGAGCGCAATGCCAACAGCGGCTTCGTAGTCGGGATCGACCCGCCGGATTTCGGCGGCCAGAGTGACGGCGGACACCCGCTGGCCGGCATCGAATTCCAGCGCCAACTGGAATCGCGGGCCTTCGACATGGGCGGCGGCAACTACGACGCGCCGGGGCAGTTGGTCGGCGATTTCCTTGCCGGGCGGCCGTCGAAGGAGTTCGGTTCGGTCCTGCCGTCCTACAAGCCCGGCGTGCATCTGACGGACCTGGCGCCTTCGCTGCCTGCCTACGCGATAGAAGCGATGCGCGAGGCGATTCCGGCATTCGAACGGCAGATCCGCGGGTACGCGATGGCCGATGCCGTGTTGACGGGCGTGGAGACACGTACCTCTTCACCGGTGCGCATCAAGCGGCTCGACAACTTCCAGAGCGTCAACGTCAAGGGACTGTTCCCCGCGGGCGAGGGGGCCGGCTATGCGGGCGGCATCCTGTCGGCCGGCGTGGATGGCATCAAGGTGGCGGAAGCGGTCGCGCTTAGCATGACCGGAAGCGCCGACGCGCGTGGTGGCGCGCAGGCGGGCGAGCAAATCTATTAATCTACTTCCAGTGTCTGGAGCCGTGCCTTCGCACGGCCCTCCGCAATTTCCAGGAATCCGATCGAAATCGGCAATGAAAATCGCCGCGGCCCCGCGCTGCCCGGATTCACATACAGCACGCCGTTCTCCATCTTCGACAGTGGTCGATGTGAGTGTCCGCTCACCACGACGTTGATGCCAGCGGTCTCTGGCACGAGGTCGAGATCCTGCAGATCGTGCACGATATAGACTGCGACACCGCCGAATTCGGCGCGCACTCTTTCCTGCAACTCTTCTGCCCAGGGGCCTTGGTCGTTATTGCCGCGCACCGCCGTCACCGGTGCGATGGCTTCCAGCTCCTTCAGCACCTGCGCATCGCAGATATCGCCCGCGTGGATGATATGGTCGACGCCTTTCAGTGCGATACGGGCTTCGGGGCGCAGCAGGTTGTGTGTGTCCGAAATCAGGCCGATCCGAATGCTTTCCATCTTTTTCCCGTTGCCGATGCAAAAATAGCCGAAGTTGCAAGAAACGCGCCGCCCCGGCAGCGCGACGCAAAATGTGCTTTAATGCGCTGACCTGCAGTTTCGTTATATGCATATTCTCTTTTTGTTTTGACGCATGAACAAGCGACTTGTTTCCGCGCAGTTTTGTTGCCGTTGGCGGCCCGAGGTGCCTGCCGACTGACGCACGCGTATTCGACAGATTCCGATGGCCGCAGAGTTGCAAAACCTGCGGCCATTTTGTTTTTTTACGCGGCAGCAATGCTGCCGTTGAAAGGATAGACATGAACTCCACCGAAGCCCCCCTTGCCAAGCGAATTGCATTGCCGGCGTCCATGCTGGGCGCGTCCGGAATGCGCGCGGACAAGAGGCCGCAGCCATGGACGCAGGAGAGCATCTGGCTGGAGATTCGTGCCGAGGCGGAACGGGTGGCGGCGCACGAGGCCATCCTGCTGCCGCGCCTGCGCGCGCTGGTGCTCGACCGGTCTTCGCTGGCGGCGGCGCTCGCAGCCGTCGTGGCGCGCCGGTTGGCGAGTGCGGACCTGCCCGAGGCGGACCTGCACGAGTTGTTCGACAGCGTGATGCGCCGCACGCCGGACATCGCGCAGCGGGTGGCGGCCGATCTTGCGGCCGTGAAGGAGCGCGATCCCGCCTGCCCCAACCTGCTGCATGTGCTGCTCAACCTCAAGGGATTCCAGTCCCTGCAGTCGTACCGCATCGCGCATGCATTGTGGCAGGAAGGACGCGAGGAACTGGCGTTCGCCTTGTCCAATCAAGCTTCGGTCGCGCTCGGCGTCGACATCCATCCTGCGGCGCGCATCGGCTGCGGGGTCATGTTCGACCATGCGACAGGCATCGTGATCGGCGAGACGACGGTCGTGGAAGACCATGTCTCCATCCTGCAGAACGTCACGCTGGGCGGGACCGGCAAGGAACACGGCGACCGTCATCCGAAAATCCGGACAGGCGTGATGATCGGGGCGGGCGCGAAGATCCTCGGCAATATCGAGATCGGCGCGATGAGCAAGGTGGCGGCGGGCAGTGTGGTACTGCGGCCGGTGCCGGCGCATTGCACGGTGGCCGGCGTACCGGCGCGGGTGGTCAGGCATCATCGCGCCGACAGTTGTCCGTCCGACGAAATGGACCAGACGATCTGAGCAGCGCTGAAACCTGTGAGGCGACCGCTTGATCGGCCCGACAGGGAGATTGCCATGCCGGAAGCGGTCGCGTTTGCATCCTGGCAGGGCCGATGAACGCAGGCATATTGAGACGCCTGGCGGGTAGGCGAGTTCAGGCAGTATTGCCGATCACGACGGTCGTCATGCTGACGGAGCCGAGTTCGATACCGTCGATGGCAATCGAGATCGCCTCGCCGTCAGCGCGGGTGCCGGCGACATACAGCAACGGCAGGAAGTGCTCGGGCGTCGGTACCGACAGTTGCGCGTCGCTGCCCCATTGTGCATAGCCGGCGAGGCGTTCGACATCTCCGCGCAGCAGACTGTCGCGCACCTCGTCGTTGAATCGCTGCGCCCAGTCGTAGGTGGCGGTGCTGCCCCAGCGCATTGTCCGAAGGTTGTGCACGATGTCCCCACTGGCGATGACAAGCACGCCTTCGCGGCGCAAAGGAGCAAGCCGCTTGCCCATCTCGAGATGCCAGGACGGTTCCTTGCCGGCATCGATGCTTAGCTGCACAACCGGGATGTCCGCCTCCGGATACATCTTCAGCAAGACGGACCAGGTGCCGTGGTCCAACCCCCATTCATGGTCCATGCGTACCTCGACGGGTGCCAGCAGGTCGCGCACGCGCGCGGCGAGCGCCGGATCGCCCGGCGCCGGGTACTGGATGTCGAACAATGCCTGCGGAAAACCGCCGAAATCATGAATGGTCGGGGGCGCCTCCATTGCCGTGACGGCGGTACCCTGCGTGTACCAGTGCGCGGACACGGCCAGGATCGCTTTCGGTTTTGGTATCGACGCGGCCAACTTCTGCCAAGCCTGCGTATAGACATTGTCCTCGAGTGCATTCATCGGGCTGCCGTGTCCGAAAAAAATGGCCGGCAGCGGTGCCGTCGTGTCGCTTTCCATGGCGATATCCTCATGCATTCCTTGAATGATTCAGCATAGCGGCAATCCGCAAATTGCGCCGGCGGCATTCCGGCACAATACGGAAT
>CBIHRW010000029.1:0-46365 GCA_966212545.1 uncultured Noviherbaspirillum sp. | reverse complement strand
TTTGTGGACGGCAAACCCTATTGCTCTACATCACCCTGCGGGGTGAACGGTTACAATTTTTCTGCGCCGGTTTTGACGTGTAGGGCGGACTTCTATGGACGGGAATCGTGATGTATCGTCCAAGTCTGAAAATACTGAAGAGTGGTTCTAATACATCGTGCCCTAAAGAGATACTTTTGAATAGTTTTTGAAGGTCTGCTTTTGGGAAAGCCTAATGAGCGCCCTGGGTCGGTAACAGTCCCATACCTACGTAGCTTCAGCGGCCGCATCCAGACCAAAGGCAGTCGAACATAGCTAGCCGGTTGTAGGTACGACCGACTATATTTTTGACATCAAAAAGCATTCGCCGACTCGCCGGCGGTCCGATCGACTTTCGCTTTGTCCCGTGCGAATTACCGTTCCTATTAGATCAACGACTGACAATCGTTTCTTCCGCCAGACTTTATTTGTCGTGATCACGCCCCCGTTCGTATCACTCCTTGTCGCGTCTCCCTGGCTGCCGCAGGAGCCGACTTTCAAAATGCGTCGCAGCGAAAAGTTTCAGTTTCGCTGCCATCTCTCCTTCCACCAGTCCACGGTAACTGCGAACAAAAAAAGCGGCGTCCAGAAGACGCCGCCAAAACGCGATGATCGCGTGGAGACAAACTCTTTTCAGATCTCCTGCCTTCCCATCGCCCCAGCGATGTACTCCGCCTGCCGGATCGCCAGCGCCACGATGGTCAGCGTCGGATTGGCGGCTGAGCTGGACGTGAACTGGCTGCCGTCGGAAACGAACAGATTTTTGATGTCGTGCGTCTGGCCCCATTTGTTCACTACGCCGTCGCGCGCCTTCTCGCTCATGCGGTTGGTGCCCATGTTGTGGCTGGCGGGGTAGGCCGGCATGTCGATCACGCGCGTGGCGCCGACCGCTTCGGACAGTTTGCGGAACTGCTTCAGGCCGTGCGCCGCAATGGCATCGTCGTTGGCGTGATAGGTCTTGGTGACGATGGGAACCGGCAGGCCGTACTGGTCCTTTTCGGTCGGATGCAGCGTGATGCTGTTCTGCTCGCGTGCCATGTCCTCGCCGCATACCCACACGCAGCTCATGTGGTCGTACATCTCCAGCGCGGACGTCAGCTCGCGTCCCCAGCCGCCCGGCTTGAGGAAGGCAGCGGTATAGGGGAGGCCGAGCGCCAGGCCTTCGAGGTAGTAGCCGCCGTGGAAGCCGCGGCTGGTATCGAGATCCACTTCGTCTGCGACAACGGCGCCGATGTCGAAGCCGCGGTACATGTACACTGGACGCTGGTGGATCGCCACGGCTGCGGCGGTGGCGTGGTTCATGTAGTTCTTGCCCACCTGCCCGGAGGAGTTCGCCAGACCGTTGGGGAACATGCTGGAGGCCGAGTTCAGCAGCAGGCGCGGTGACTCGATGGAGTTGCCTGCGACGCAGACGATGCGCGCGCGCTGGAACTGGCGCTTGCCGTTCTCGTCCACGTACAGCACGCCGCTGGCCTTGCCGCTCTGGTCGTGTTCGATCTTGAGGACCATCGCCTGTGGGCGGAGTTCGGCACGGTTCGTGGCGATTGCCTTCGGCACCTCGGTGTACAGCGTCGACCACTTCGCGCCGATCTTGCAGCCCTGCATGCAGAATCCGATCTGCTGGCACGCCGGGCGGCCATCATTGGGGCGGGTGTTCGATGCCACAGGACGCACGATCTTCTTGTACCCGATCTTGCGCGCGCCTGCCGCCATCACCTTGTAGTGATTGTTCTCGGGCATGGGCGGCATGCCGCTGGCCTTGCTGCCGGCGACGCCCATCTTGATCTCGGCCTTGTCGTAGTACGGCTCCAGTTCTTCGTATGTGATCGGCCAGTCCAGCACGTTGGCTCCCTCGACCTGTCCGTACAGTGTGCGAGTGCGGAAGTCATGCGGCTGGAAGCGCAGGGCCACACCCGAGAAGTGCACCGTCGATCCGCCCACACCCTTGACGATCCATGCGGGCAGGTTGGGATAGGTTTTGGTGTGATGCCAGCCGCCCGCCGAAATCCGCTTGTCCAGCCATGAAATCTTGTTGAACATCGCCCATTCGTCATTCTCGAAATCCGCCTGGGTGTAGTGCTTGCCGGCCTCCAGCATGACGACTTTCGCGCCGCGCTGCGCCAGCTCGTTGGCCAGCGTTCCGCCGCCGGCTCCAGTACCGATCACGACGACAACGTCGTTGTCGTCCAGACTGTATTTGACTGCCATTGTTCTCTCTCCTTGAATCTTGCTTGCGCCGGACGGTCTGCTACAGCCAGTCCATGTCATTGAAGCCGCGATTGATATAGCCGCCCTTTTCCCATGACGATCCTTCGTAGCCGAAGAACGGGAAGACCTCCTTGTTGTCGTACAGCCCGGTGACCAGGTCGCCCTTGACCTTCTGGAAGAAGGGCGTGTTTTCGATGGCGACCAATACCTCCACGCGCTTGCTCTCTTCCGGGATGCGCGCGTATGACTGCTTGTGCATCTTCTGCGCCGTTGCGTTCAGCAGCTTGAGGCCGTCGACGAGCAGTTTCCTTGTCTTCGGGTCTTTCGCCGCCGCGGCGTCGTACGGCTCGACCGCATGCTGGTAATACTTGTCCGCCAGCCGGTCGTGGGGAAAGATGTCGCGCGCGAGCCGCAACAGGTCTTTGCCCGCTTCCGCGCCCAGCGTCTTGAACGCTTGCGCATAGACTTCGTTGGAGGCCGTCATCAATGTCGTCGCCGGGATGACGGTGACGCTGATCGATGCGAGGCCGGTGCCTTTCAGGAAGCCGCGGCGGGTGACGCGTGCGGTCTTTTCGACCAGCCGCATGCCCGATCCCTTGCCTGCCTCCTGGCCATGTTCGACTTTCGTGCTCATGGAGTCTCCTTGATGGTTGTGAAGTGCCGGTCGCGGACTGGCGAGAACGGCGCATGTGCTTTCCGGTGGAAGCGCTTACCGTTTCGCAACAACCGTGCCACGCGCGCAGGTCACGCGAACGAGGAGAAATGGCGGGGAAAACGGGGCGGAAGATGGGAATGTGTTGCGCCCGTCGATACAGATGTCGCTGCAGCCGCCGACAACTGTCGCATGCGGGGATGCGACAGTTGCGACGGATGGACGTCAGTGTTTGCGCTGCGGAGGCAGGTCCGTGCAGACGCCGAGATAGGCTTCCGCGGCCAGACCGACGGATTCGCACAGAGTCGGATGCGGATGGATGGTCTGTCCGATGTCGGCGGGATTGCATCCCCGCTCAATGGCAAGGCAGATCTCTCCGATCAGATCGCCGGCATGCTGCCCAACGATCCCGCCGCCGATGATGCGCTGCGTCTCGCGGTCGAACAGCAGCTTGGTGAAGCCTTCGTCGCGGCCGTTGGCAATCGCGCGGCCCGATGCCGCCCACGGGAACACCGCCTTGCCATAGGCGATCCCTTCGGCTGCGCATTGCGTTTCCGTCTTGCCGGTCCATGCCACTTCCGGGTCGGTGTAGGCGACGGCGGGAATCTGTTCCGGCCGGAACATCGTGTCGGCGCCGTGCGCGGCTTCCGCGGCGACATGCGCCTCGTGCACCGCCTTGTGCGCGAGCATCGGCTGCCCGACGATATCGCCGACCGCGAAGATATGCGGTGCGCTGGTCCGCATCTGATGATCGACCCGGACGAAGCCTTTTTCATCGACCGCAACACCAGCCGCCTCCGCGCCGATCTTCCTGCCGTTGGGCGCCCGTCCGACCGCGACGAGCACGAGGTCGTACAGCTGCGCTTCGTCCGGGGCGTTGTCGCCTTCGAACATGACGCGGATACCCTCCGGCGTCGCTTCGGCCTGCGTGCATCGGGTCTTGAGCATGATGCGCGCAAAGCGCGACGCATTGAACTTCTGCCACACGCGCACGAGATCCGGGTCGGCGCCGGGCATCAGCGCGCCGGCCATTTCGACGATGTCGACCTGCGATCCCAGCGCGGCATACACCGTTGCCATCTCCATGCCGATGATGCCGCCGCCAATCACCAGCATGCGCTTGCACTGCACAGGCAGCTTCAGCGCGCCGGTCGAATCGATTACGCGCGGATCGTCCGGCATGAAGGGCAGGCGCACCGGCTCGCTGCCTGCGGCGATGACGGCCTTGTCAAAGCGGATGCGTTTCTCCTGTCCATCCGGCAGCGTGACGGCAAGATGATGGGTATCGATGAAGCGGCCCGTTCCCTGGATCACGTCGACCTTGCGCGCCTTGCCCATGCCGCCGAGGCCATTGGTCAGCTTGCGCACGACACCATCCTTGTACTGCCGCAGCTTGTCGATGTCGATGTGTGGTTTGCCGAAGGTGATGCCGTGCGACGCGAGCGCTTCCGCTTCGCGCAGCACGCTCATCGTATGGAGCAAGGCCTTCGAGGGAATGCATCCGACATTGAGACAGACGCCGCCCAATGTCGGATAACGTTCGACAAGGATGGTTTTCATGCCGAGATCGGCACTGCGAAATGCGGCGGAATAGCCGCCCGGTCCGGCGCCGAGGACAAGCATGTCGCAGCGCAGCTCTTCGACGTGAGGTGATGTGGTGGTTGACTGCATGTGAGAGAGCGGTTGACCGCTTGGTTGTTGAAAGGAGCAGGGCAGTTTGCAACATGCATGCCAGTGTGGAACCGCGTATCCGCCCTGTCGCTGCAATGCACACAGCGTCCTGGATGCGACACCTGTCGCATTTCCGTAAACGCAGGAATACGAATGGGCTTTCACTACAAAACATTGCGGTGCTTTTGCGCGGATCAGGCAGAAAACTATGGAAATTTGCAGCGAATAAGCGGAATATTCGCGTTATAAGACCCCGCCACGAATGGCGGACCAACTCGACGAAATCGAGGAGACGGATCATGAACAAGACTGCGCAAATGCAGCATATCGACCGCGTCCTGTCGGTCGTGGAAGAGCTCGACGCGGGCGGCGATAATTTGGGAACCGACCTGATCCGCCGGTCGTGGCGAAGGTGCGTCAACGATTACGGACTCGATCCGGCCAAGGCGCCGGCTGCCCGCATCGTGCCGTCGCAGCAACTGCGCGAGCACCGTGAACAGATCGAGGAATTCCTGCGCGTGGCGCGCGCGGGCATGGAGCAGATGTACAAGCGCATTGCCGGCTCGGACTATGTGCTGCTGCTGAGCGATGCAGAGGGCATCACGGTCGATTACATCGGACATGACTCGGCAACGAACGAACTCCAATCGGCAGGCTTGTACCTCGGTGCCGACTGGAGCGAAACCTATGCCGGCACTTGTGCAGTCGGCACTTGCCTGATCGAACAGCAACCGATTACCTGCCATCAGGACGAGCACTTCGGTGCGTCGCATATTGGGCTCACCTGCACGTCGGCGCCGCTGTTCGATCCCGAAGGAAAATTCCTCGCCGTACTCGACATGTCGGCATTGCGTTCGCCACGCGAGAAGGACAGCCAGCTCCTAGCAGTCCATCTGACTTCCATATATGCGCAGATGATCGAGGACGCGAACTTCCTGCGGCATTTCCGCAATGACTGGATTCTGCGACTCGGAGCAACTTGGGAACTGGTCGATGTCAGCGGCGACGCCATGCTTGCCTTCAATGAAGACGGCCTGATCGTCGGCGCCAATACCGGCGCACGCAAACTGTTCGGCAATGTCCGTGGTGC
Organism: uncultured Noviherbaspirillum sp.; assembly: GCA_966212545.1. GTDB lineage: Bacteria > Pseudomonadota > Gammaproteobacteria > Burkholderiales > Burkholderiaceae_D > Noviherbaspirillum. The sequence continues at coordinate 40,726 of CBIHRW010000029.1, read as the reverse complement.
TGCGGAGAATAACTTGCCGGTGGGAAGAAAACTCGAAGACCTGTTCGGCAAGTCGGTGAGCGACATCTGGCGCGTGGCGCGGTCCAGCTATGGAGGCGAGCGTTCGCTGATCACCAGCGAGCTAAGCCGTTCCTTCTATATTTCCGTGATGCATCCGCAACGCTGCAGCACGTCGCGGCCTGCACTGACGTCGACGGTCGCAGGGGATTATCCCGCGCTTGATCGGCTCGCCGGGGAAGACCCGCAGATGCAGCGCCTGCTGGACCAGGCCAAGCGTCTCGTCAACCGCAAGCTCAACATCCTGGTTCATGGCGAAACAGGCACGGGCAAGGAAGTCCTTGCCAAGGCCTTGCACGCGTCGAGCGGCCGCAGGAAGGAACCCTTCATCGCGGTCAATTGCGCGGCCATTCCCGAATCGCTGATCGAAAGCGAACTGTTCGGCTATACCGCCGGCACCTTTACCGGCGCGCGCAACAAGGGAATGAAAGGTCTGATCCTGCAGTCGGACGGCGGCACGCTGTTCCTCGACGAAATCGGCGACATGCCCTTGCACCTGCAGACGCGGCTGCTGCGTGTTCTCTCCGAGCGCGAGGTGCTGCATCTCGGCGCGGAGAAGGCGATTCCGCTGGATCTTACCGTCATTGCCGCGTCCCACCGCGACCTGCGCAATCTCATCAGCGAAGGCAAGTTCCGCGAGGATCTGTATTACCGCCTGTGCGGCGCGACGCTGCATTTGCCGTCGCTCCGGGATCGCGCGGACAAGCGCTACCTGATCGACAAGATTCTTCAGGAAGAGGCGGTGGCGCTCGGTACTGACGGCAGGCTGTCGGAGGATGCGATGCGGCTACTGCTGCGCTTCACATGGCCCGGCAATGTGCGCCAGCTCCGCAACGTATTGCGGTACGCGCTGGCGCTTGCCGATGGCGAGGAGATCATCCCGGACTACCTGCCCGAGGAATTGACGGAAAGCGATTCCGAGAGGGCTGCCACGCTGGTGCTTCCTGCGCCTGTCCGTGCAGCGGCCTTTCATGGCAGTGCCAAGATGGTTGAATCCGATGGTGCGCGATTACTGAAGGCCCTGCGCAACAACAAATGGAACGTGACCGCCGTATCCGCCGAACTGAACATCTGCCGTGCGACGGTTTACCGACAGATGAAGAAGTTCGGTATTGTTCCGCCCAACCAGCAGGCGTGATTCCATAACGGACGGGCGGCGGGAAAGCGGGCATCGGCTTGATCGCAGGTGTTCGATGCGTTGGCTACGCCGCCAGCTCTGACGACGCCTCAATCTGCTTGAGCCGCGCATGCAGCTTCACCGGCATGTCCCTGCGTTCCTTGGTCGCGGTGTACCGTGTCAGCTCGGTGCAGCCGTCGAATTTCCCTCGCAGGAACTCCGGGTCGCCCGTGGATGTGTGTGCACGGTTGAATGCGGCATCCTCGATGGTGGCAGCAGTGCGCAGATCGCAGCAGCCGTCGAGCAGGTCGCGGAACAGCAGCGTGCAGGCGCTGCCGGTGACGAGACGCCTCTCGCCGGCCGGCACGTCCCATTGCTGGCACAGCGCGTCGAACATTCCGTGCACGTAGCCCAGGCAGTAGACGTCTTCGCTCAATGTCCTGCCGAGGCGGAGCAGGCTGCCTTGCCTGCCCCGGCTCGGCGCGGTTCCTTGCGTTTGCAGCAAGACCAGGTATTCGACCATCTCGGCCATCGGGCGGGGGTAGGCGACAGGGCTCGTCGGAATACGGGCATCGGCGGCGCCGAACAGGTTTTTCAAGAACGTCAACACGGTGCGGGCAACGGAGATTGGCAATCTTCGTATGATCGTTCCCTGTGGAAATAGTTCTGCGAGAGAATTCGCTCTCGCATTGCCATCATGTCACCGGCTGCGACTTCGGCACCAACTACCTTCGCCCGCCGCCGCCGCGGCCGCCCCCGAAACCGCCTCCTCCCCTGAATCCGCCGCCGCCGAATCCGCCGGACGACCGCGCGGAACCCAAGCTCGACGCCCCGCGGTTACTGAATCCGCGCGTCTGCGCGCCGCGTCCGGCATCGAAGGCGGACCCGCCGCGTCCCGCGTCGGTGCGTCCGCGGAACTGCTCGCGCCCCGCCGCATCGCTTGCCCGCGTCCGCCCGTACTGCTGCGCGACGCGCTGGTCGCGATAGGGCACGGCGCCGCGGTGCGCCGAATTGTGCGACCACCGGCGCTGCTGGACATTGGTGCGGTTGAAATTGTTGTACCGGTTTGTGTTGATGTTGACATCGCCGTTATGCCAGTCGCAATCGCTCCACAGCGCGCCGCCGACGATCACCCCGGCGGTGAAGCTGAATGCCGTGGCGGCGTAGTAGTCGGGCGGGTAGTAGTAATAGGGCGGATAGGCGGGGTACGGCCAGGCGCCGTAGACGACGGTGGGATTGTAGGCGGGCACGTAGACGACCTGCGGGTTGGCCGGCTCGACCTTGATGATCGTTGTCCCTTCGACGGTTTCGGTACTCACCTTTTGCTCGTTCGAGCTTTTGAGCGTGCCCTGGTCAAGCGCCTTCTTGCGCAGCGCCTGCGCGGCGGCGAACACTTCTTTCTGCTGGGCGAGGAAGGCGTCACCCAGTTTCTGGGTCCAGTCGATTTTCTCGCTCATCATCGTCAGCACCTGCGGCATGGCGGCCAGCGATTTCACACTGCCATCCCAGGTCTGCTGCTGGAGTGCGTCCTCCAGCGCCTTGCCCTGCATGCCCGGATTGGCCTTCACCCAGCGCTCGGCCGCGACAACCTCGAGCGGGTAGGTCGAAGCCATCAGGACCTGCGCGAGCAAGGCGTCGGGATACAGCGCGATGGGGGCCAGCAGTTGCTCGAGTTCCTGTTGCGTGAACGCTTTTTCCTGACCTGACTGCGGCGGTGCGGAGGTTTGCGGCGAGGACGGCGGAGCGGTCGGCGTTTCTGCGCAACCACCCAGCATGAGCGCGGCATGCAGCGATCCGATTGCGAGGAGTTTTTCGGCATTCATCAGTCGTTCTCCCGAGATAAAACGCCCTGTGGAATTACTTTGGACCGGCATTTTCCCGACAGATTGAGGAAGCGCAAATGAATCGGGGCGGGCCGGCGGGCATGGGACCTTGGTCCAATGGACGGTGCTACCGCCAGAGTCAAAATGCGATAACTCTGTCCCCGGGAGAGCATCATGCTCGTGAAATTGCTCGCCGAGTTCCTCGGCACATTCTGGCTCGTTCTTGGCGGGTGCGGCAGTGCGGTGCTGGCTGCCACGTTTCCCGAGGTGGGCATCGGCCTGACAGGCGTATCGCTGGCCTTCGGCCTGACGGTGTTGACCGGGGCGTATGCGTTCGGCCCGATCTCCGGCGGTCATTTCAATCCTGCGGTATCGGTCGGCTTGTGGGCCGGCGGGCGTTTTCCGGCCAAACAGCTCGGTCCCTACATCGGGTCGCAGGTCGCCGGCGCGATTGCCGCCGCCGCGGTGCTCTACGTGATCGCCAGCGGGCAACCGGGATTCGATGTGAGCGCAGGTTTTGCAGCGAATGGTTTCGGCGAGCACTCCCCCGGCAAGTATTCGTTCTTGTCCGCCGTGGTGTCGGAAGTGGTAATGACCTTCATGTTCGTGCTGGTTATCCTCGGTGCGACGCATGCGCGCGCACCGATCGGGTTTGCCGGCCTGGTCATCGGCTTTGCGCTGACCCTGATCCACCTGATTACCATCCCGGTCACCAATACCTCCGTCAATCCCGCGCGCAGCACCGGACCGGCGGTGTTCGTCGGCGGCTGGGCGCTGGCGCAGCTATGGCTGTTCTGGGTGGCGCCCTTGCTCGGCGGTTTCCTGGCCGGTGTGCTGCACAGAGCCGTGCTGCAGCAGGATGCGGAGCCCGCAGTGACCGGCCAGCGGGAACCGTCGATCGTCAAGCCACGCACTTGACTGTCCGATCACGCTATCGTTAGCGGTTCGGCAACCTGGATGCCGGGAAGATTTTTTTCGTGGAAAACGCGAATCATCGGGTGCATAATCGTCGCCTCTCATCGCATTTCCCGGCATCACTTCCTTCATGCAGAACACGCAACATCCTCACACTCCGCTACAAAAGCTGCGAAAGCTCGCAACGATCTTCGGATTGGCCGTCGGCGGCCTCGGCTTCCTGTTCTCCTTCGTGCTTGCAATGCTGATGCTTGTGCAAAATGGCAATCCCGGCTTCCTCATGATCTGGGGATCGGCCATCGCCATCACCGGCACCTGCATGCGTGCACATGCGCGCATGCGCCGCGCATTCGAGCGCATGTACGCACCGGACGCTGCCCGCATCTTCTACCCGGTGCGCAAGGGCTGGAGGCACGACGTGGAAGATGTGGCGTTCCGCGACGTTCCCGACATGTCATTCGGACGCTGATCACCAAACCGATCCAAAAGAAAAGGCCCGCTCACAGGGTGGTGCGCGGGCCTGAAATAGCTCTGGAGATTACGCCGCCATTACACCGCAGCGGCAGCAACAAGGCTGTGACACCTGTCACAAAACGTGACGAAACCGGGGAGCGTCTCCCGCGCCGGCGTGTCAAAGAGATATGCCATTTTTTCACGGCATGACATTGCGGCAGTGCCCCTGCCCTCGTGCATTTTTCCGCGTTGTCTGAGCGGGGGAATGATCCACCATCCCCCCGGCTTTCGTTGACGACCACCAAGACCAGTTCCGCGAATCAAGCGCGGCTGGCGGTTTGCCTATACAATCGGCCTGTTAACCCCGTGCCTGGCGCCATCGCCGCTCCTCTTTCAAGCCCACGGAAACCAATGCAGACAAATCCACCCAACCCCTCCCTCAGCAATGACGAAGCCGAGCGATTGCGGCAATTTGTCTCTGCGATTACCGACTACGCCATTTACATGCTTTCGCCGACTGGTGTTGTCCGTAGCTGGAATGCCGGTGCGCAGCGCTTCAAGGGGTATGCAGCCGAGGAAATCATTGGAGAGCATTATTCCCGGTTCTACACCGAGGAGGACAGGCAGCGCGGCATTCCAGAACGTAACCTGCGTGCGGCAATGGAGACCGGCCGCTTCGAGGATGAGGGATGGCGGGTGCGGAAGGACGGCACGCGGTTCTGGGCGAACGTCGTGATCGACGCCGTCCGTTCCAGCGAAGGCGAGCTCGTCGGATTCGCCAAGGTCACACGCGACATCACCGAGCGCAAGCAGGTCACGGAGGCCCTGCACGCGAGCGAGGAGCGGTTCAGGCTGCTGGTGCAGGGCGTGACCGACTATGCGATCTACATGCTGTCCCCCACCGGCACGATCACGAACTGGAATGCCGGCGCAAGGCGGATCAAGGGCTACCAGCAGGAAGAGGTGATCGGCACGAATTTCTCGCGTTTCTACACCGACGTCGACCGCGAAGCGGGGAAGCCTGCGCGCGCGCTGGCGACGGCCGTCGCCGAGGGGCGCTTCGAAGGCGAAGGCTGGCGCATCAGGAAGGACGGCACCCGGTTCTGGGCGCACGTGGTGATCGACCCGATCCGGAACGATTCCGGCGAGCTGGTCGGATTCGCGAAGGTGACGCGCGACATCACCGAGCGCCGTAATGCGGCCGAGGCTCTGGAGCGTGCCCGCGAGGCGCTGTTCCAGTCGCAGAAACTGGAAGCCATCGGCAAGCTGACCGGCGGCGTCGCACACGACTTCAACAACCTGCTCAATGTCATTGTCAGCGGGCTCGATCTCCTCTCGCTGGAAATCAACAGTCCGCGCGCGCAGAAGGTACTGGAAGGCATGCAGCGCGCCGCAGACCGCGGATCCAAGCTCACCCGGCAATTGCTCGCCTTCGCCCGCAAGCAGCCGCTCAAACTGGAACCGCACAACATCAATAACGTGATCGGTTCGTTCGAGGCCGTGCTGCGCCGCGCCGCTTCCGGTGATGTGCAGTTCGAGATCCGGCCGAGTCCGGACTTGCCGCAGGCAATGATTGACGCCACCCAGCTCGAGGCTGCCCTGCTCAACCTCGTGGTCAACGCGCGCGATGCCACACCCGACGGCGGCAGCATCATGCTTTACACGCGATCCGTCCAACTGGAGCGCGCGGCAGTCAACAATCTTCCGGCCGGACAATACGTCGTGGTCGCCGTGAAAGACACCGGCAGCGGCATGTCGCCCGAGGTACTGTTGCATGCGATCGAACCCTTCTTCACGACCAAGGAAATCGGCAAGGGCACCGGAATGGGCCTGAGCCAGGTGTACGGCTTCGTGCAGCAGGCGGGTGGCGACCTGGTCATCGAAAGCGTCGTCGGACAGGGAACAACGGTCGCGCTCTACCTGCCAGCCATGCCGGGCGATGCCAATCGGGAATCGGCATCCGGCGTGCAGGAGCGTGAAGAGAAGGCGCTGATCGTCGACGACCAGCAGGAAGTGCTGGCATTGGCCGTGGAAATGTTCCGTCAGCTCGGTTACGAAGTACTGTCCGCCGGCAACGGCAAGGATGCGCTCGACATCATCAAGCGCACGCCGGACATCGATGTCGTCTTCAGCGACGTCGTAATGCCGGGCATGAACGGCGTCGAGCTCGGCCGCCAGGCACGCTCGCTGGCGCCCCATGCGAAGATCATCCTGGCCTCGGGTTACGCATCCAATTCACTGGAAATCCTGGAATCCAGCGTCGACGACTTCGAGTTCGTCAGCAAGCCCTACCGGATGGCGGAGATCATCAAGAAGCTGCGCGTGGCGCGATAAAGGACGCCTTGCCCTCGCAAGGCCGCGCCGACGCGTCGCGGCCGCGCATTCCATCTTACTCAGGAGTCGCAAATATCGGCGACGATTGCAAGAGCAAGCTCCTTCCACCTCGCCGGCCGCCCTTCAAGGGGAAGGAACCGCCTTCTCTTCGTCGCCTAAGTTTCCGACTGCAGCAGAAGGTCCTGCAATACCTACTTCACACCCGCCATATCCGGCAACTGGTGCGCAATCCCCTTGTGGCAATCGATGCAGGTCTTCTCGCCGCTGGCCAGTTGCGTCGAGTGCGCAGCCGCCGCGCGCTTGCTCTGACGGGTGAAGTCCATCGACTCGAACTGGTGGCAGTTGCGGCATTCCAGCGAGTTGTTTGCCTTCAACCTTTCCCACTCGTTCGTCGCCAGCTGCAGGCGGTGCGCCTCGAACTTCTCGCGCGTGTCGATGGTGCCGAAGAGTTTGCCCCACACTTCCTTCGATGCCTTGATCTTGCGCGCGATCTTGTCGCTCCACTTGTGCGGCACGTGGCAGTCCGGGCAGGTGGCGCGTACGCCGCTGCGATTGGCGTAGTGGATCGTGGTGCGCAGTTCCTGGAATACGTTGTCGCGCATCTCGTGGCAGCCGGTGCAGAACTGCTCGGTGTTGGTCACCTCCAGCGCCGTGTTGAAGCCGCCCCAGAACACGATGCCGGCGATGAACGCGCCGATGGTCAGGAAGCCCAGGCTCAGGTGGACGCTCGGCCGCCGCAGGATGTCCCAGTACCTCTTGAGGACTTGTTTCATGGTCGGCCTCTCACTTCTTCTTCGCCGGCGACTTGGCGGGCTTGCTGAGGATCGTGTCGACGTCGACGAAGCCGTTTTCCACCAGCGGCTTTAGATCGGCCTGCGGCACGTGGCATTGCAGGCAGAAGTATCGGCGCGGCGACAGCTCGGCGAGGAAGTTGCCCTGGCGGTCCATGAAGTGCGTGACGCTGATCATGGGCGCCTGGCTTTCCTGCGTGCGGGTACGCGCGTGGCACATCATGCACTTGTTCGCGTTCTTGTCGAGCTGGTAGCCGTCGATCTTGTGCGGCACGACCGGCGGTTGCATCGCGTAGTTGCGGACACGCTTGATATCGCTGTTGTCCGTGTTGGCGATCGGCGGCGGTTGCGTCGTCTGGTCGAGCGGCACCGCGCCGCGCATGCCGTCCTGGAAGTCGGCTGCATTCACTACCGGGGCGGCAAGCGGCGCCAGCAGGAGCAGCGTCATGAGGAATTTTTTCACGTTCATGTCAGGCCCCTATACCTTGGTGATCTTGACCGCGCACTTCTTGAAGTCGGTCTGGAACGAGATCGGGTCGGTCGCGTCGAGCGTGAGCTTGTTGACCATCTGGCTGGCGTCGAAGAACGGCACCATCACCAGGCCGCGCGGCGGCTTGTTGCGGCCGCGCGTCTCGACGCGGGTGCGCATCGTGCCGCGGCGCGATGCGACTTCGATCATGTCGCCGCGGCGCACGTTGAGCTTTTTCGCATCGTCCGGGTGCATGAAGCACACCGCATTCGGCACTGCCCGGTACAGCTCGGGCACGCGGCGCGTCATCGTGCCGGTGTGCCAATGCTCCAGCACGCGTCCCGTGGTCAGCCAGAACGGGTATTCCTTGTCCGGCGACTCGGGCGGCGGCTCGTAGGGCAGCGCGAAAATGACTGCCTTGCCGTCCGGGTGGCCGTAGAATTTGAAGCCTTCGCCGGCCTTGACGTACGGGTCGGCGCCTTCGCGGTAACGCCATTGGGTTTCCTTGCCGTCGACCACCGGCCAGCGCAGGCCGCGCGCCTTGTGATAAGTGTCGAAGGGCGCGAGATCGTGACCATGGCCGCGGCCGAACTCGGCGTACTCTTCGAACAAGCCCTTCTGGAGGTAGAAGCCGAAGTGCTTCGCTTCATGGTTGGCGTAGCCTTGCTCGATCTGCGTGGTCGGGAACTTGTCCACGACGCCGTTCCTGAACAGCAGGTCGAACATGGTCTTGCCGCGCCACTGCGGCGCCTTGTCCAGCAATTCCTTCGGCCACACTTCTTCCATCTTGAAGCGCTTCGAGAATTCGGCCAGCTGCCACAGGTCGGACCGCGCTTCGCCCGGTGCGTCCACGAGCTGGTGCCAGAACTGCGTGCGGCGTTCGGCGTTGCCGTAGGCGCCTTCTTTTTCCACCCACATTGCGGTGGGCAGGATCAGGTCGGCTGCCATTGTCGTCGCCGTCGGGTAGGCATCGGAGACGACAATGAAGTTGGCGGGATTGCGGTAGCCCGGCAGCATCTCCTGCATCACGTTCGGGCCGGCCTGCATGTTGTTGTTGCACTGGACCCAGTACGCGTTGATCTTGCCGTCCTTGAGCATGCGGCTCTGCACGACGGCATGCGCGCCCGGCTTCTCGGGAATGGTGCCCGGCGGCAGTTGCCAGATCTTCTCGGCGATCTCACGGTGCTTGGGATTGGCGACCACCATGTCCGCAGGCAGGCGGTGCGAGAAGGTGCCGACTTCGCGCGCGGTACCGCATGCGGACGGTTGGCCGGTGAGCGAGAACGGGCTGTTGCCCGGCGTGGAGATCTTGCCGGTCAAGAGGTGGATGTTGTACAGCAGGTTGCTGCACCACACGCCGCGCGTATGCTGGTTGAAGCCCATCGTGAAGAAGGACGTCACCTTGACCTTGGGGTCGGCATACATCTCGGCCAGGCGCTGCAGCTTGTCCTTCGGCACGCCGGACAGTTTCGATACGTAGTCGGCGTCGTAGGGGCTGACGAACTTGGCGAACTCGTCGAAAGTGATCGGCTTGCTGCCGTTCGCATCCGGGCCGGCATTCTTTGCCGCCTTCTGCAGCGGGTGCTCGGGGCGCAGGCCGTAGCCGATGTCGGTGTTGCCCTGCACGAAGCGCGTGTGCTTGTTGACGAAGTCCTTGTTGACCTTGTTGTTCTTGATGATGTAGTGAGCGATGTAGTTCAGGATCGCCAGGTCGGTCTGCGGACCGAAGATGATCGGCAGGTCGGCCAGCTCATAACTGCGATGCTCGTAGGTCGACATCACGCAGACCTTCACATGCGGCGAGGACAGCTTGCGGTCGGTGATGCGGGTCCACAGGATCGGATGCATCTCGGCCATGTTGGAGCCCCACAGCACGAAGGCATCGGCAGCTTCAACGTCCTCGTAGCAGCCCATCGGCTCGTCCATGCCGAAGGTGCGCATGAAGCCGGCCACGGCGGAGGCCATGCAGTGGCGTGCATTGGGGTCGATGTTGTTGGAGCGGAAGCCGGCCTTGAACAGCTTGGCCGCCGCATAGCCTTCCCAGATGGTCCACTGGCCGGAGCCGAACATGCCGATGCCGTTCGGTCCCTTGTCGCGCAGCGTCTGCTTGAACTTCTGCGCCATCACGTCAAAGGCGGTGTCCCAGGACACCGGCGTGAACTGGCCGTTCTTGTCGTACTTGCCGTTGGTCATGCGCAGCAGCGGCTTGGTGAGGCGATCCTTGCCGTACATGATCTTCGACAGGAAGTAACCCTTCACGCAGTTCAGGCCGCGATTGACTTCGGCATTGATGTCGCCGTGCGTGGCCACCACGCGGCCGTCCTTGATGCCCACGTTGACGCCGCAGCCCACGCCGCAGAAGCGGCAGGGCGCCTTGCTCCACTGGATCTGTGTCCTGGAGGCGTCGGTGACGACGTTGGAGGCGAGGGACTCGATCGGGATGCCGACCGAGGTGGCTGCGGTGACGGCAGCGGTTTGCTTGATGAAGTCGCGTCGAGTGAGCTTCATTGTGTTACCTCCTCATTGAGTGCCGCGAGCGGCTCCGCATGTTGATAGACGAGTACGACGTCGAGCACGCCGGGCAAGGCCCGTATCGCGTCCATGATGTCGAGGGTGCGTTTGGTGCTGTCGGTCTCGAGCGTTACCACCAGCTTGCCGGCGGCGTCTTCGCCGTGGATGTCGGCGCCCGGCACCGCTGCGATGCATGACTTGATCGCGCCGAGATGGGTGGCCTGGGCGTACACCACCACGCCAGCGATGTGAATTTCCTGTTGGGTTTCCTGTTCCATGGCTGATGGCCTCAGCCCGTGGGCAATGTGCCGGTCAGCAGCTGGATCATCCAGATGCAGAAGCCGTATCCGCCGACCAGCGCCACGGCCAGGATCGGCGCCGTGATGACGGTCAGGAAGAGGAAGGCGCGCAGTTCCTGTGCTTTGGTCGGGGTCTTGTCATTGGCGTCCATTGCCGCTCCAGTTCGGGACGATTGATCGAACGGCGCCGGAGTGCGTAAGGCGGGGGCCGGCCGAGACGTGTTTCTGTTCTCGTGACCGGCATGCCCGGAATATCGTCACCGCATGCTGTTGCGCCGCCTACGCCTGGCGGATGTCAAGAAGCGTGTCCCGGGGAAAGCTCGGCAGGTGGAATGCGTGCGGGACGTGAAGGAGGGGCAAACAATACGGGTACGCCGACGCGTCTGGCCCTCCGTTGGGCCGCCCGCCATGCCTTGCCGATGCGCCACGAGACCCTCGTGTCATCAACGCTGTACATAGCGGAATCTATGCTAACGAAGGGTGTAGTCCGGAAACTTTGATTTGAATCAAGATTGTCCGAACGGAGGTAGGGTCATTGCAGGTGCGCCACAGTCCGGCGCTGGCCGGTAGTGCCGCATGTGGACAAGCTTAGCTCGCCCAGTTGACGCGCTCGAACTTGCGGTAAAACGCTTCCGGCATCGGTACCACGCGCGTATTGATGTAGTCGAAGAAGACGAAACCCGACTTCGCCATCGCCACCAGCGCCTGGTCGCGCGGCCGCGTGATGCGGAAGGTGATGTCGCCGCCGTACTTGTTGAAGTCCATGACCCCGACCTCGAACAGCAACTGGTCGCGCGCATGCGCTTCGGTGCGGTAAGTGGTGGCGAGGTCGCTGACGATGATGCCGATGCCGTCGCCCTGCGTCTCCTCGATGCCGAAGTCGAACAGGAAGCGCGCCCGCGCTTCCGAGATCATCGAGATCATCGAGTCGTTGCCGAGGTGGTTCGCACCGTTGATGTCGGTCACGCGGACGGTCAGGGTGGTGGAGTAGTAATACTGGTCTTCGGGGAAATCAAGCTTGAGGCGGGCCATGGGGATCTTTACAGGTGCATCCGCGTTGTTCGGGGCGGAAATTTTACCCGCTTGGCCCTGCCTTGACGATGCTTGTCATTGCGACATCGCTCGCAATCCGGCAGGCGGATACGTCCCGTTCTGCCGTCCACCTCGATCACGTCGCCGTCCCTGATCTTGTTCAGAATGCCGGGGATATTGAGCGCTGCCGGGAGCGTGAACTCGCGTGCACGACGGCCTCGTGCGCAGGATCAGCGGCCGACCTCTGACACGACCCCAGGTCGCTCGCGCTATCACCTCAATTGAAAAAAATTTATGGTGCAGTCATTGACAGCGGCCTGCGCTTGCCTACGCTTGAATTGACTGCAGCCTATGCTCGACTTTCTTCCGGCAGAAACTACTCCAAAGAAGTGCCACCTAACCGATGGAGAATCAATATGTCCGACAAACAACACACCCGAAGTGTCAGCGAAAGCGAAAATCCTGCAATACCCGCCCCAACGCCAAAGGTCGGCCGGCCGAGGACGATCAAGGATTGGTGGCCGAATCAGCTGGACCTTTCAGTGCTTCACACTCACTCGCACTTGTCTTGCCCATTGGAAGAGGACTTCGACTATGCCGAACAATTCAAAGGCCTTGACGTCGAGGCGCTGAAGCAGGACCTGATCGAGGCGATGACGGCATCGCAGGAGTGGTGGCCGGCCGACTACGGCCACTACGGGCCGTTGCTCATTCGCATGACGTGGCACGCCGCCGGGACCTACCGCATCGCGGATGGCCGTGGTGGCGGCGGCGAGGGGCAGCAGCGTTTTGCTCCGCTTAACAGCTGGCCGGACAACGCCAATCTCGACAAGGCGCGCCGGCTGCTCTGGCCCATCAAGCAGAAGTACGGCCAGAAGATTTCGTGGGCCGATCTGCTGATCCTGGCCGGCAACGTGGCGTATGAATCCATGGGCTTCAAGACGTTCGGCTTCGGCTTCGGCCGCCCCGACGTCTGGGAGCCCGAAGACATCTTCTGGGGCCCCGAGGACACCTGGCTGGGCGACGAGCGCTACAGCGGCGACCGCGAACTCGCCAAACCACTCGCCAACGTGCAGATGGGCCTGATTTACGTGAATCCAGAAGGGCCCGCGGGCAACCCCGATCCGCTCGCTGCCGCCAGGGATATCCGCGAGACCTTCAGCCGCATGGCGATGAACGATGAAGAGACCGTTGCGCTCATCATCGGCGGCCATACAGTCGGCAAGACCCACGGCGCTGCCCCGGCGGTTGGGAATGTCGGCCCGGAACCCGAGGGCGCCCCCATCGAGGAGCAGGGCTTGGGCTGGAAGAACAAGTTCGGCAGCGGCAAGGGCCCTCACTCGATTACCAGCGGCCTCGAAGGCGCTTGGACCAACAATCCGACCAAGTGGGACAATGGATTCCTGGAGAACCTGTTCAAGTACGAGTGGGAGTTGACGACAAGCCCCGCAGGCGCAAAGCAGTGGAAGCCCAAGAATCCCGAGGCGAAGGACACTGTGCCGGATGCGCACGACCCGTCGAAGCGGCATACCCCGACGATGTTGACGACAGACCTGTCGATGCGTATGGATCCGATCTACGGGCCGATCGCGAAGCGCTTCCACGAAAACCCGGACCAGCTTGAAGACGCGTTTGCCAAAGCCTGGTTCAAGCTGCTTCACCGCGACATGGGTCCCCGCTCACGCTATCTGGGCCCCTGGGTTCCGGAGCCGCAGCTTTGGCAAGACCCGGTACCACCTGTCGATCACGAGTTGATCAACGAGCAGGATATTGCTGAACTCAAGCGCACGGTCCTCGATTCGGGCCTGTCCGTCCCTGAACTGGTTTCCACGGCCTGGGGCGCCGCGGCCAGCTTCCGTCGCACCGATAAACGTGGCGGCGCCAACGGCGCGCGGATCCGCCTGGCTCCGCAAAAGTACTGGGAGTCCAACGAGCCGCCGCGCCTGGAAAAAGTCCTGACAACCCTCGAGCAGATCCGGAAGGACTTCAACGGCGCACAATCATCCGGCGGCAAGAAGGTTTCGCTTGCCGATCTGATCGTCCTCGGCGGGTGCGCTGCCGTCGAGGAAGCGGCCAGAAAGGCGGGATACAACATTGCCGTCCCGTTCGCGCCGGGCCGCACCGATGCCTCGCAGGAACAGACGGATGGGAACATCTTTGATGTGCTCGAACCGATCGGCGACGGGTTCCGCAACTATTTCCGGGCGGATGACGCGCTATCGCCGGAGACCCGTCTCCTGGACCGGGCCAACCTCCTGAAGCTGACCGCGCCCCAGATGACGGTTCTTGTAGGCGGCATGCGCGTGCTCGATGCGAACCACGGGCAAACGAAGCACGGCGTGTTCACCGACCGGCCCGGCACGTTGACCAACGACTTCTTTGTGAACCTGCTCGACCTCGGCACGGCATGGCGACCCTCCGCCTCCGAGGAGAATGTGTACGAGGGCAGTGACCGCGCTACGGGCAAGCCGAAGTGGACCGCGACCGCCGCTGATCTCGTCTTCGGCGCGCATTCCCAACTGCGCGCGCTGTCCGAGGTCTATGCGAGCGACGACGCGAAGGAGAAATTCGTGCGCGACTTCGTGGCGGCGTGGAACAAGGTCATGAACCTCGATCGCTTCGACCTGCTCGCACGCGGCGACACTCGACGCGCGGCTGCAGCCGGGGCGGTGTGCTAGTGTGACAACGCCGTTGTAGCAAGCGCAGGCGTCCCTTTTGCGAGGGGCGCCTGTGCCTCGTTGGAATGCACGAGGCATCAATGGATAAGCAAATCAAGACATTGCCGCCACTTGTACTTCCAAGAACAAACTTCATCAATGGGCAAGCGTTTGCTGGCGATTTGTTCCAGCGAAAGCAGCATGCCGAACGCTTGACTGGTTATCTTGACCGCCTGCGAGAAGGTTCGGTGTTGGCGATTGATGCCTCCTGGGGCGAGGGGAAAACCTGGTTCGGCCGGAATTGGGCAGCGTATCTCCAGGAAGCAGGGCACAAGGTGGTGTTTATCGACGCGTTTGAGCAAGACTACGTCGAGGACCCATTTTTTCTCATTGCGGCGGAAATAGCCGATGCATTGGACGACGGTCAAGGTTCCATGCGAGGGCTGCGCGAGAAAGCGGCCAGCGTGATGAAGGCGATTTTGCCCGTCGGGACTGGGCCCGTAACCAATTTTTCCGGGCGACGGATGCCGGGATCGGCCGATGTGTCAGGGGATTTTCAAGAAGCAGCCGAGGTCGCTGATGAGCGTGCAGTTGACGAAGCGGGCAACCGGATCGAAAAGAAACTGGAAAATCATGCGAATGAAAAAGCATCATTTCAGCATTTCCGAAACGAACTGGCAGCGTTCGTTGCAATTCAGCCGAAGTCGGTCGTGTTGTTCATCGACGAATTGGATCGGTGCCAGCCGACGTTCGCGCTCAGGCTGATCGAGCGGCTGAAGCACTTTTTCGACGTGCCGAACCTGGTCTTCGTGTTGCTGATCAATCGGGATCAACTGCACCAAGCGATCGGTAGCATGCGTGGCCTCGATATCGACGCGGCGGCCTACCTGAGCAAGTTCGTGAGTTTTTTCTTTGCCCTGCCGAAGAGGACCTACGGCGACTTCCCGGGCAGCATTCACGTTGCAGAATATGTGGACCATGTCTTCAGTCGCTACGATTTTGACGATTCCGGCGGCCCAGCGATTTTCAAGACCTTCTTCACTTGGACGGCCGCTTGGTTCAACTTGTCCATGCGCGATATTGAACGGGCGGTTGCGTTGTACGCCTTCGCGTATCCGGTCGATCAGCACATCTACCTGATGCCCTACGTGATCACGCTGAAAATCGGAAAACCAGACCTCTTTCGGCGTCTGCGCAATGGAGGAAACGGGGGAGGCATCAACGCGCATCGGGAAGCGCTGGATAAGCTTAAACCGATACGCGCAAGAACGACGATTTCGCAGCCGTACCATTATCTGGCGCTTTTAATGGAATGGCATGAAGCACATATCAATGGATTTTCAATGAACGGTGAAACGTTCACTCTTCTGCTAAGGGAGTATGACCAAAGGTCAGGAGAACCACTCTCATGGAGCGGCTTGCATCATGAAGAGTTGTGGGATGCACAGCGGAGATTGTTTCAGTTGTTGGCGGAACGAATTGACGGAACGAATTGACTTGCCAATCCAATGTGATGCAGCGTAATACAGACAACAGAGGAGACCTGACATGGCAAGCAAACTCTGTATCGCGCTGTTTGGTGTGATGGCAGTGGTTACCCTGGCAGGCTGCGGCGGAAGCGACAATGCGGCGCCGCCTGCATGCCAGACACACCCGCCTCTCCCCGTCGCGAAGGTTTTCTACCCGAATAATGCGGTTCCTATTGGAGCGCATGTCAACGTTGTCCCGACCATTGATGTGACGGCAGTCAATGGCTTGGATAACGCGATACTGCGATTCGACCTGATCGGCGGCGCGCTGCCCAGTGGTCTTTCGCTCAATCCGAGCACCGGGCAAATTTCCGGAATAGCCGGCGGATTACCTGGGAGCTTCTCCTACACGGTGCGCGTGTCCGCCGATTGCTTTACCGGCTCGGCGACAACCGGTGCTGTTTTCTTTGTCAGATAAATGCAGGCAGCAGTGGCGGCTTTCCAATCCATCAGCGATTGACATCAAATTCAACTCGAACTGTGCGAGCTACGCGCCGGCAACCTCGTGTTCTTCGTTACGCCAGGGCGTCCGTTCTCGCTCGAGGCGGTCCAGGTGGCGATATACAGCGGTTGCTGCATCTGATGGTCCGTCTTGCGCATCTAGACATCGCCGTTCAGACTCTTCGCCTTCATGCCTTCCAGCGCAAAGGCCACCCTGACCGCATCGGCCGAGCGCGCGTCCTTGATCGCTTTCGACAGCATGGTGACCATGGAATAGGTCGACATCGTGTAGAAGTCGTCGTTGTATTTCTTCTTGTAGTCTTCAACGATGTCCTTGCCGGAGAAGGTTTCGTTGTTGACGTTCCAGTAACCGACGTACTTGACGCGCCCTGCTGCACCCGGCCCCATTGCAGTGGGAACGCGCAGGTGATCAGGTACAGCCAGCTCACGCCGAGGAAAGCCTTGTAGGTTTCGTTGATTTCCATGCGCAGAAGGTCCCAGCCGGTCAGCGTCATCGCCAGGAAGAAGCTGCTCCAGACGACGTGGCGGAACATCGGCGTGTCGGCCGGCTTGCCTTCGCGGCGGCTCTGCTCGGCGTCGCGCACGAACTTGGCGAGCACGAAGGCGGTGGTCAGGCAGAAGAAGTAGCCCATGACCATGAACGCGCGGTCGAGATCCTTGCCCGGCAGGTAAGCCAGTCCGACGCCGCACAGGAAGACGGCGACGGCAAACGAGATCCACACCTGCAGTTGCCAGGCTTTGGTGTCGCGGTGAATCAGGGCTTTCATTGCATTCCTCTCCTTGGTTGTGGGTGAGAGGAGTGTCGTTGAAAGTACCGGAAAAGGATCGGAAATCAAGCCGAGTTGATGAGGCCTGTTCTTCTGGTATCAAACGGTGAGACTGGTGGGCTGGTGCCGCTGGCCGGCCGAGGTGCGAGCTGGCTAGCGTCGGTCAGAGGACAAGGAAGTTCGACGTCGCGGAGCTTCAGCCGAGGAGGCGGCTGGAGCAGCAGGCTGACACAAAAGCCACAACTGACTGGTCTACATCTAAAGAATCAGGGATTTGCCGCCTTCGCACCATCGATGCAACCGGTACACGAGTTAATGCAATTAACCTAACCGACACGAAAGTAAGTGCAATTGGTCGATTCAATCGATCTTCATACCCTCCCTGGACAATCCAGTAAAGGGCGTTTTGCGTCCGAATGGGGGCCATGAGCGGTCACTCAACCAACATGGCAAATTTCCGCTTCTGACCCGACGCTGCCTTTCTGCAGACCCGAAAGCGGACGCTCACGACTATATTGATCGGCGCACTTGTGCGTCCGCTTCCAATTTCGAGTTAGCCTCAGTTCGGGAAGAGCGTACGGATATCATCGTCAAACTTGAATGTGTTGAGAACCCAGCCGTCCTTGCCTTGGTAGAAGAAGAACGTCCACCGCATTGGATGCCTTTCAAAGCGGTGTATGTGGACGATTCGAATAAGGCTCGTTCCGACTTTATCTTCACGGATAAATTCTTGTCCAATGCTCTTGCCGAAGCGCTGAGTTATCGACGGTGCTTGCGTCTTCATCTGCCCCACTGCAACTTCAAATTCCGCTTCTGGAATAACGAGATACGGCTTCATTAATCGAAGGCCTCCTTCGACATCCCCCGCACCGACACGTGACATAACTCGGTCGGTCAACTTTCTAGCCTCCCCAGGGTCCTTCAATGTGTCAGCAAATGCAGAGGCCGACATGCAAATGACCAGAAAGAACTTTACTAACGTCGCTAACGCGCTCAATTTTTCACTCCTATATGGCTGACGTGTTTGATAATCAGCGGTGGAGCCGTATGTGTTCATCGTCATGTTAAACATGCGGCTCAGTCGATCACAAATAGCTTTGCTCCGACCGCCGTATATGAACGGTGGGCTTCAGCATTGTCTGCAACCTGATAGCTCATACCCGGCTTAAGAACATACTTTCGTCCATCTTCAAGCTCTGTATGCAGCTCTCCCTCCAAACAGAATAGGATATGCCCCTTGGAGCACCAAGGATCCGCGAGATAACCAGGGGTGTACTCGACCAAGCGAACCCGAATCCCACCGAAGTTACGGGTGCGCCAGTAAGCCGTTCCGGTCTCGCCTTTGTGCTCCGTGCATTCCACAGTTGACCAATCAGTCGTACCGAAAGGAATATCGTTCATCTGCATGTTTTTGCTCCGAATGTTTAACGAGGCTGTGGAAAAAGGACCGTAGGCTGGGATGCAATCCCAGCACTGTTTAAGTTCTTGACGATAGCTGGGATTTCATCCCAGCCTACTGCACTAACGTCATAGTTCACCGGCGCCTGTGGCGCCAGTGTGCAACGACAAGTTAGAACTCTTTAGTTTTGGCGAACGCGTTTGTCTAAGCGTCCCTAAAGTTCCAATAATCGATACAAAGAAAGCGACAAAAATCAAAGTCACCCAGATTGGCGAAGATATGCCGGGATTCTCACTATTTGCCATATACCTTTGTAGGTTAACGAAAAAGCTTAGATATAGCTGGCCACATGTGTAAGCCCATGCCAGTAAAAGGAAGCTAAGGTCAGCAAACTTAGAACGATATGCGACCCACGCACCAATGATAAGCACCGCCGCCATGATGTAGTCATCAACGAAGAAAGGTAAGTAAAACTCTGTTCCGCTGCGCCGAATCGTTTCGCCTCCGGCAAGGCCAATTGCAACTAGGATAGCCGCTAAAATATTCAGATTTCTCATCTTGTTCTAACGTAAAAGATAACCAGCGCCGCAGGTGTCCGGGTTCATCGGCATGTTATGTGTCATTGCCCAATCGAAGCGAGATGGGTGGTTTGCGATTTTCCATTCTTCCCTTAAAGCTATTGACGTAGTTTTCCTTCGGCTTTGGGAAGGCATTCAGAATAATGGGCTTCCCTTTAGTAATGCGAAGCCCATTTGCAGCTACAAATCCAAATATCTCTTGGATGACCTCGTCGGAGGCGGCATAAAGGTTCATTTCTATGTACTTTCCATCTCGCCGGTAGATGGTGGCAATCTGATTGCATTGTTCCTTTTTCGTGCACAGACCAGTAGAAATTAGGTGGCTTTGCATTTCCGCGCCTAACATGTTTCCCTCAATGGAAAATGCCCCTCTAGCAAACGTCGGGAGCGAGGCGACTGATAGCAACATCGCTGAGAGAATCCTAAACATAATTTTCACCGCCCTGACGCCTAACGAATAGTGTT
Source organism: uncultured Noviherbaspirillum sp. (assembly GCA_966212545.1). GTDB lineage: Bacteria > Pseudomonadota > Gammaproteobacteria > Burkholderiales > Burkholderiaceae_D > Noviherbaspirillum. The sequence continues at coordinate 21,068 of CBIHRW010000029.1, read as the reverse complement.
TATCTGTCGCTCCGGCGATGCGTACCAAGTGCGCTGTCGTCACAGCGGCAGATAAACGCCGTTGGACTGAACCGCCGTCGCCGAAGAGGGTTATGGGGATTGTAAGCCGGGTTGGTGCAACGTTGGCAAGGGAAACGGTCGCTGGCGCGTCGTTTCTCTCGTTCGATACACGTGCCGACAAGCATGCCCGAAGCGGCGGCATCCTGTTGGCGCCGCTTCCCGTCTGTGTTTCGCCGCATACGCTTCGTCACAGCTTTGCCACGCACTTGATCGAGGCCGGCTATGACATCCGCACCGTGCAGGAGCTTCTCGGCCACGCAGATGTATCAACCACCATGGTGTACGCGCACGTGCTCAATAAAGGAGGTCGAGGAGTGACTTCTCCTGTCGATCAACTGTCGGCTTGCTGAGCGTCCGCTTTGAGGCATCGACTCTGCGCTTGCACCGGCAGCTCTTGGCCGACTGCGGATATACACTCAGACGCTCACACTGACCGGTAGGTCCCCATAAGCGGACATCTCCGAACCGTCAACGCTGTTTGCCAGCCAAACAAGAAGGGCCGACCAATTGGCCGGCCTTTCATTCTTTTGACTCAAGACTGCTTCTGCAGGTCGGTTGCGCTAGCCGACACCCGCCGGTTGATAACTCCGGCGGCCCATGGGAGCGATGTCGAAAACGTCGTTTATGTGTTCTCAAGCGCGTGCGGTCGTATCACCCCACTGAAGTCCTCAGCCTTTCGCCAGAAGCCCGGCCACACGTTCTCGCAAGAGTGCAGGTTGTGCCTGCGCGGCTGGTACCGCCTGTCCGACGCGCAGTCCGACGCGGCTGAACATCCCGCGCCGGAACGGCCGCACCATCGCCACGCGGTCGCCGTTGACCACTTCGATGCGGCTGAAGAAGGAGCCCCAGAGGTTGGAGAGCGCCATCGGCACTACGGGCGGGGAGATGCCGTCCTGCTGCGCGCGCTCGAGGATCTTCATCACGCCACCCTTGAACTCCTGCAGGCTGCCGTCGCGCGTCAATGCGCCTTCAGGGAAGATCGCCAGCAGGTCGCCTTCCCTGAGCACCTGCGCGGCGCGTTCGAAGGCTCGCTCGTAGGTCGCCGGATCTTCGGTACGCGACGCCACCGGGATCGCCTTTGCCAGGCGGAAGATGGCACCCAGCACCGGGATGCGGAAGATGCGATGGTCCATCACAAAGTAGATCGGTCGCGGGCTGGCGGCCATCAGCAGGACGGCGTCGACGAAGCTCACGTGATTGCACACCAGCACTGCGGGGCCGGCGACGGGAATGTTCTCGTCGCCGCGTACCTTGAAGCGGTACACGATGTGCGACATCACCCAGGCGATGAAGCGCAGCAGGTATTCCGGCACCAGCATGAAGATATAGAGCGCCACGACCGCATTGGCCAGACCGGTGAACAGGAAGATCTCCGGGATCGAGAACCCCGACTTGAGCAGGATGCCGGCGATCACCGAGCTGGCGATCATGAACAGGGCATTGAGGATGTTATTGGCCGCGATAATGCGGGCGCGGTGGGTCGGCTGTGCGCGCAGCTGGATCAGCGCATACATCGGCACGCTGTAGAGGCCGGCGAACAGGCTGAGCAGTGCCAGGTCGGCCAGCACGCGCCAGTGATAGGGCTGTGCGACGAATTCGCCCAGCGTCAGCGTCGCCGCCGGCGGCAGGCTGCGCGTGGCGAAGTAGAGGTCGACCGCGAACACCGTCATGCCGATGGCGCCCAGCGGCACCAGGCCGATCTCGACATGGCGGCGGCTCATCACTTCGCACAGAAGCGAGCCGGTGGCGATGCCGATGGAGAACACCACCAGCAGGAAGGACGCCACCTGCTCGTTGCCGTGCAGAACGTCGCGCGCCAGGCTCGGGAACTGGCTGAGGAAGACCGCGCCGAAAAACCACATCCAGCTGATGCCGAGCAGCGAGCGGAACACCACCGGGTTCTCGCGCGCCATCATCAGGTTGCGCCAGGTCTCGCTCACCGGGTTCCAGTTGATTTTCAGGCCGGGATCGGTGGCGGGTGCTTGCGGGATGAACTGGGCAACCGCGCGTCCGGCGAGTGCTGCGGCGATGCAGCCGATCGCCACATGCAGGCGGCCGACCTCGGGCGCGGCGATCAGCAGGCCGCCGACGATATTGCCGAGCAGGATGGCGACGAAGGTGCCCATCTCCACCATGCCGTTGCCGCCGGTCAGCTCGCGCTCGCCGAGCACTTGCGGCAGCAGCGCGTATTTCACCGGCCCGAACAGCGTCGAGTGCAGGCCCATCAGGAAGGTGCAGGCCAGCAGCACTGCCACGTTCTCCTGCAGGAAGCCATAGGTGGCGAGCAGCATGATCACGACTTCCAGGTTCTTCACGAAGCGGATGATCTTCGTCTTTTCATATTTGTCGGTGATCTGGCCGCTGGTCGCGGAAAACAACAGGTAGGGCAGGATGAACAGCGCGCCGATCACCAGCCCCGCCATCGCCGGCGGCATCCAGTCCACCTGCAGCTGATAGGTGACCATTACCGTGAAGGCGAACTTGAACAGGTTGTCGTTCGCCGCGCCCGAGAACTGCGTCCAGAAGAAAGGGGCAAAGCGGCGCTGGCCAAGCAGCGCGAACTGGTTGGGATGTTCCGCATGCGCACTGTTCGGCGGTACCTGCGCGTTGGTGGCGTGTTGGTCCATGGTCTCCTCTGATGCCTGTTGGTAATTCGGCATCAAATATACACGCAGTCCGGGCGGCGAGGTGACGGATTTCGGCGCCGTATCGAAAGGTGATCAGGATGCGTCCGCTGGTGGCTTCCGGCGATACCGAGATTGTCCTTGACCTAGAGTGTGCTCGAGCTTGTTTAATGCAATTCCCGGCAACCCTTTCGGAGTACATACACCATGAATGCAGGCGAAAACAAGCAGTTGATGCGCACTATCTTTTCAGAACTGGCCAAGGGAAACGGCAAGCCGTTCTCGGAGGCCATGGCGGACGACTTCTGCTGGACGGTCACCGGCAGCACCGCATGGTCGCGTACCTATCGCGGCAAGCAGGCGGTGATGGATGAACTGATGCGGCCGCTGTTCGCGCAGTTTGCCGACCGCTATGTGAACAGCGCCAGCCGCATCGTGGCCGAAGACGATATCGTCGTCGTGGAATGCAAGGGCCGTGTCACGACCCGATCCGGCAAGCCGTACAACAATACCTATTGCTACGTTTGCCGGCTGGAGGGCGGCAAGCTGAAGGAGCTGACCGAATACTGCGATACGGCGCTCATCGCGGACGCGCTCGGAGAGCCGGCATAGCATGCTACCCTGCGTGGGTGCCGGGAAAACGGCCGGCATCCATGCACATCCATCGGAGGGAATGATGTCGCAACACTTGCGGATAGGCGAACTGTCGGCCCGCACCGGCAAGAGCATCCACGCACTGCGCTATTACGAACAGGTGGGCCTGATTCCCTTTGTCGAACGTGACGACGGCGGCCGCCGCCGGTACAACGTGCAGCATGTGGAATGGCTCCTCTTCCTCGACCGGCTGCAGCGCACCGGCATGACGCTGTCGCAGATGCAAAAGTACGCGGAGCTTGTCACGCGCGGCCGGCAGTCGCTGGATGCGCGCGTCGAACTGCTGCAGGCGCACTTGGCCGAGATCGACAGGAAGATGGAGGAACTGGCCGGCAGCCGTGCGTTGGTGATGGCGAAGCTGGGTTTCTATCGCGACTGGAAGTCGTCGGGCAAACGCCCAGGCGCACAGTGGACGGCCATGCTTAATGTCAACGGCATCACCGACGCCGCCAGGCCGTCTCCGAAACGGATCGCACGCGGATCAGGCAGGCGCCAAGGCGGCGCGTAACTGCAACGCACACAAGTCGACCGCCGCATTCGCCTCGTCGATCACTCTGCCCATCGTGATGAAGCCATGGATCTGGCGGGGAAAGCACACGCAGGTGGCGCGCGTCCCGGCCTCGCTCAGCCGTTGCGCATACATCAGCCCCTCATCGCGCAAGGGATCGTAGCCCGCCGTCAGGACAAACGCGGGAGGCAGCCCGGCAAGATCTTCGTGCAGCAGAGGCGACGCACGCCAGTCGAGGTCGTGCTTGCGGTCATCAATGTAATGGTCGTGGAAGTAGCGGATCGTGTCGCTGGTGAGCAGGTATCCCTGGCCGTTGGTGACATGCGAAGCGGCGAGGCAGCGCATGTCGGTGGCCGGATAGATGAGCAGCTGGAAAGCGAGCTGCGGACCGTCCGCATCCTCCGTATTGCGCGCATCGATCGCAACAACTGCTGCGAGGTTGCCCCCGGCGCTGTCGCCGCCGACCGCGATGCGCCTGGCATCGACGCCAAGTGTTGCCGCGTTCGCACGTACCCAGCGCAGCGCGGCAATGCTGTCCTCCACCGCTGCCGGGAAACGGTGCTCGGGCCCCAGGCGGTAATCGACGGCGACTACCGCGCAGCCGGAACCGTTGGCAAGCTGGCGGCACAGGACATCATGCGTATCGAGGTCGCCGATGGTCCATCCGCCGCCGTGGTAGTAGACCAGCACGGGCAGCCGGCCCTCGCAACCTGGAGCGGGGACCAGCGGCATGTAGAGCCGCATGGGAATCGCGCCGTGCGGACCTTCTGCCTGCAGGTCGCGCACATGGCCGACTTCCGGCGCATCCGGCTGGGTGAAGAAGCGGCGCTCGCGGTAGAAGCGCCGTGCTTCGTCCGGTGTCAGCGTATGCGTCGGCGGTACCCCGCGTTGTTCGATCAGGTCCAGCAGCGCGCGTGCTTGCGGATCCAGCATGTTGTCTCCTCTCCTTGGTGTTTTCCCTGTTATGTGTTTTCACAAAGGCCATCGCAACGATCAGGCAAGCCGGTAATGCGCGGGCTTCACTTTGCGCATCCGGTTCCAGTATTCGAACGTGAAACCCGGCCAAAGCGTCACGTTCCTGCCCTGCTCGTCGAGGTACCAGCTGCGGCATCCGGTCGCCCATACAGTCGTCCGCAGCCGGCGTTGCAGTTCGTCATTGAACCGGCGCTGCGCATCAGTCTGCACTTCGATCGAGGTCTTGCGCTGCGCGCGCATCAGGCGCAGGCAATCCATGATGTATCGGATCTGCTGTTCCGCCATGAACACGACCGAGTTGTGCCCCAGCCCGGTATTGGGGCCGAGCAGCATGAACAGATTGGGAAAGCCAGCACTCATGACGCCCAGATAGGCCTGCGCGCCGGTCCGCCATGCATCGTTGAGGTCGATGCCGTGGCGCCCGATGATGCGCGCAGGCGCCAGCAGATCGGTGGCGCGGAACCCTGTGCCGAAGATGATCGCGTCGACCGGGTATTCGTTCCCGTCCTTGTCCAGGATCGAATGTTCCCGCACCTGCGCGATGCCGGTCGTCACCAGCTGTACATTGGGACGGGCAAGCGCGGGGAGGTAATCATTGGAGATCAGGATGCGCTTGCAGCCGATGGTGTAATCCGGGGTGAGCCTGACGCGCAGCTGCGGGTCGGGGATGTGCCGTTCCATATGCGCGAGCGCCATTTTCTTCGCCTTTGCCATCAGCCTGGGATGGATGAACGCGAGCCCGAGCGATTCCTGCCGCCAGTACAGGACATGGCGGAGCAGGCGCGAGGCGCCCGGCACATGCCGGTACAGCGCCCGCTCTGTGCCGCCGATCGGTCTGTCCAGCTTCGGCAGCACCCATGCGGGCGTGCGCTGAAACAGCGTCAGTTGCCCCACCTTGGCCGCGATCTGCGGCACGAACTGGATTGCGCTGGCGCCGGTGCCGATCACCGCCACCCGCTTGCCCGTGAGATCGATATCGTGCCGCCATTCCGCCGAGTGGAAACAGGCACCCTGGAACCGTTCCAGCCCCGCAATCGCCGGAAAGGCGGGCCGGCTCAATGGCCCCATCGCTGACACCAGCACACGCGCGGTCATTGCCTGACCGTCGGCGGTGCGCACTTCCCACAAGTCATTGGCCTCGTCGAATATCGCTTCACGCATCTCCATGCCGAAGCGGATGTGCGGCGCGAGGCCGTACTTCGCCACGCAATGCTTCAGGTAGGCGAGGATCTCCGGCTGCGCGGCGAACATGCGGCTCCAGTCCGGCTTGCGCTCCCATGAGAAAGAGTACATGTGCGAGGGTACGTCGCAGGCGCAACCGGGGTAGGTGTTCGCGCGCCAAGTGCCGCCGATCTCGTGTGCCTTTTCGAGGATGGCGAAGGAGCCGTTGCCTGCTTCCTTCAGTTTGATCGCCATGCCCAGACCGGAAAAGCCGCTGCCGATGATCAATACATCCAGGTCCGGCGTGCGCGCGGTTTTTCCTTGTGCATGGCGGAGGAGGAAGCGGCTCGCCAGCGTGAGCGATTCGCGCCCTTCCGGGATGAACTCATGGAACAGTTGCCATACATGCGGCACCTGCGGCCAGAGGCGGATTTCCACCGCTACGCCGGCGGCTTTTGCGCGGTCCGCCAGGCGCGTCGAGTCGTCGAGCAAGACCTCGCTTGTGCCGACGTGGATCAGCAACGGCGGCAGGCCGTGCAGGTCGGCATGGAGCGGTGACGCAAGGGGCGTGCGCGGATCGGCGCCGTTGAGGTAAAAACTCGCGCCGATCGCAATGCGCTCGCCCCGGAACATCGCGCAGCGCGCGTCGTTCTTGCGGATGGATGCGCCGCTTGTGGCGAGGTCCGTCAGCGGGGAAAACAGGGCGGCGGCGGCCGGCTGTGGCAAGTCGCGTTGACGCAGGCGCAGCAGCAGCGCGAGACACAGGCCGCCGCCGGCGGAGTCGCCTGCGATCGTCATATGACGCGCATCGATACCGCTGGCAATCAGGGCTGCGTAAGCTGCCTCCGCATCATCGACTGCTGCGGGGAACGGATGCTCTGGAGCAAGACGGTAAGCCGGGGAAAAAACGCGGAAACCCTGGCGCGCGAAGAAACTGGTTGCCGCGCGGTGGGAGCGCGGCGAGCAGGCGAAATAGCCACCCCCATGCAGGTAGAGCAGGGTGATGCCGTTGGCGCCAGTGGTGCTGCCGGATTCGATCCACTCGCCGGGAACGCCTCCCAGTGTTGCTGGCGACACGCGGACATCCTTTGGTGTCCTGAAGCGCCCGCTGTTGAGTACTGCGCGCGCCGTTGCGGCATCGCCAGCGGCAGCCAGTCTGCGCTTGAAGGTGTGGCGCAGGATGAAACTGAAAACACGTGCCTGCCAGCTCATGCCGTCCTCCGCGTCGATGTTCCGGGCGCGCACGTCGCCCCCGGACTGTGTGGATGCGCTCGTCCTCTCCTTTACAATGCGCAAAAAAGAATGACACTGATGCAAGACCGACATTAAGGTAGATACCTTAAACTTGTCAATACGGATAATCATGGCCGACGACGCACCGAGCACACGGGACCGCATACTGGACACCTGCCAGCGCCTGTTCAACGAATCAGGCCCGGCAGCCGTCACCACCGCCGAGATCGCACGCGCGATGGGCATCAATGAGGGTAACCTCTATTACTACTTCAAGAAGAAGGAAGACATCCTGTTCGCGCTGTTCGAGGTCTTCGAAGCAGCGCTGAACGAAGTCGCGAATGTTCCGCAGGAAATGGACGCAGGTGCGGACGCAAGTGATCCCGGCCTGGCTTACCTGCAGCGCTGGTTCAAGCTGATGTGGGAATGGCGCTTCTTCTATCGCGACGGTGCCGCGATCAAACGCATGGCACCGAAGCTGCGCGCGAGAAACGTCAAGCTGGCCGACCGCGGGCAGGCGGACATCAAGCGCACGCTGAAGCAAATGGTCGACAAGGGGCTGCTCGCCGCCAGCGACGAGGAGCTCGAACGCCTTGTGGTCAACGCGTGGATCATCTCCAGCTACTGGCTGGATTACCTTGATTCACGGCATAACATCGCCAAGGTGACGCACGAGCACCTGGATTGGGGTTTCGCCCAGGTGCTCAGCCTGTTCCTGCCCTACACGCGCAGAAACACTTCAGCGGCAGAACCTGCGCGGCAGGCAGCAAAGAGGAATTAGAGGAAATCCTGGCTCACGTGCTTGAGCGCCTCGTGCTGGTGGCCCTGGATCTTGTCCTTGTACCTGAGCACTTGCCTGTCCAGCTTGTCGACCAATCCGTCGATGGCCGCATACAGATCTTCCGCAAAATGCTCCACGTGAATGACATTGCCTCTGAGTCGAAGGTTGACTTCGGCGCGCTGGCGCCTATCTTTTTCCGACGGTTTCTCGACACCAAGTATCACGGCGATGTCGATGATCTTGTCGAAGTGACGGACGACACGGTCGAGTTTGTTTTCCACATATTCACGCAGGGGTTGGCTGACATCGACATGGTGTCCGGTGATCATCAGATTCATTCGATCGACTCCAAATGGCAAGTTCAAAAGGAAGCAGACGCACCTGCTTGAGGTACGGCGGCCTTTGCTTGTAGACGGCGTCTTTCCGTGCAGGTTCAGTCGATCAAGCAGGCAATCGAGGCATCGTCGAAATGTGCTGCGACAATCAGGGGGAACTGCGGCCGCATTCTCGATGAACGAATCGCACGCGCGGTTGATGCAGCTCCATTGCGCTGTTGAACTTGCTTGCCTCCGATCAAATGAACCGGGGATTTGATGCCTATGATCATCCTTGCGACGAGGAAAACGTGGTTCGAATGAATCCACCCTTGCCGTTAGCGAACGAGATGGTTCATCGATTCTATCGACGTTTGCAGCAGGAGATCGCCGAAGACTATCAGGAAAATTCGCGCATCGAATCGAATCCCCAAATTTGCAGGAGACTACACCATGGCACTGACTGCCACGCAGACCGCTATTACCAAGATTTACCTCGGCGCGTTTAATCGCGCGCCGGAAAAGTCTGGTTTGGAATACTGGACCGCGGAAGTCGCAAGCGGAAAGACCCTCAACCAGGTAATCGACACCATCTTCAGCCTGCCTGTTGTGAAGGCAATCTACCCCGATTCCATGTCTAACAGTGCCTTCCTGACGGCGGTTTACACCAACGTATTTGGCAGGGCCCCGGATGCGGAAGGCCTTGCATACTGGAACACGCAACTGGCAGCCGGCCAGGAGCGTGGCCGCGTCGTCATCACAATGATCGATGCCGGACTGGGAACGCCGGATGGTACGCCGGGAAAGGCATTCATCGCGAATCGTATGCAGGCAGCTACGTACTCGGCCGACCTGCAGCTGACGCGTGGCCTGGAAGTCGATGACCACAAGCAGCTGTCCTTGATGACCGATATTGGCGAAACCGCCGAGAGCCTGACCACCGGTCTCGCCGCGATCGATCGCGCAACGCCTTCGCCGATCTTTGCTGCCGCCGGTCAGACTATAGGCACCGCAACCGCCGGTTCCGACCGCTTCATCTTCGGCGCCTCTGATGCAAACAACTTCAAGTTGATCAACGGTCTCGCCGTCGGTGACCAACTAAGCGTCGCCATGCCGGACAATACGAACGGCGACTATCGTTTGACCGCGGAAAGTAGCGCGGGTGCGGTCAACGCCCATGGCGAATGGTTCTTCGATTCTGCAAGCGACAATCTCACCTATTGGAACGCCGAAAGCGGTGCCGCGACAGCCGTGCAATTGGCTGGGGTGGCAACGCTAACGGTCGATACGAACGCAATTTTTACCGTCTCTGCATTAGGCTAAGCAAGCGTTGCAGTCATGAGGCTGCCGGCGGCAGGTTTGTCACCGGCAGCTTTTCTTGAAGCCGGGATTTTGCGATCTCTGAAACTGGAATGAACTCGAAAACCCTATCTGACGCTCCAGGAGGGATCGCAGATGGGAGAGGGGTAAGCGCTGAAATTGACGGAGTGGTCGGTGTGCCACCCCGTGTCTATTCGGGATCGGCGGCACACCTGGCTGCTGTCATGCATATCGGTTGCATGTACAGCAGATGGGGGGATGATAGCGGCGCAATGTGACAGGTCGATGACTGCATCAGGATTCTTGCTGGAACAAGTCGTACTGCACGGTGTTGCCCGTACTTCGCACGCTCCTGCGCACTGTGGGCGCGGCAGGACGCTTGAATCGTGAGGCATCGAGCCCCGTATAACCGGCGGCCCTCGATCCCAGCCCGAGGCGGGCGACGGCCTTGTCGAAGCGCTGGCGGATCAGGTCGGCCCATACGCCTTCGCCGCGCATGCGTTTGCCGAAGGCGGCATCGTAATCCTTCCCGCCGCGCATGTCGCGCAGGCGGTTCATCACGCGTTGCGCCCGATCCGGAAAGTGGGCCTCCAGCCATTGCCGGAACAGGGGATTCACTTCCCACGGCAATCGCAGCACGATGTAGCTCGCGTTGATCGCACCGGCTTCGGCCGCTGCGGCCAGGATACGTTCGAGATCCGGTTCAGTGACGAAAGGAATTACCGGGGCGATGCTGACACCGACAGGGATGCCGGCATCGGCGAGCGTGCGGATCGTACGCAGCCGGCGCGACGGTGCGGCAGCACGCGGTTCCAGCGTGCGCGTAATGGCCGGGTCGAGCGTGGTGAGCGTGATCGCCGCGACGGCTTGCCGCTTGGCCGCCATCGCTGACAGCAAGTCGATGTCACGCTCGATCAGGGAGGACTTTGTGATCACCGCGACCGGATGCTCACAATCGTGCAGCACTTCCAGCACGTGCCGGGTAATGCGAAGTTCGCGTTCGCATGGCTGGTAGGCGTCGGTGTTGACGCCCAGTGCAATCGGCTCCGGCTGGTAGCCGGGCTTCGCCAGTTCGCGGCGCAGCAGCTCCGGCGCATTGACCTTGGCAAAAATCCGGCTCTCGAAATCCAGCCCGGGCGACAGTCCGAGATAGCTATGCGTCGGCCGCGCGAAGCAATAAATGCACCCATGCTCGCAGCCGCGATACGGGTTCAGCGACACGTCGAACGGCACGTCGGGCGAGGCGTTCCGCGTGAGGATGCTCTTGGCCTGTTCTTCGCAGACTTCGGTTTTCCAGGTGGCGGCGGAGTGATCCGGTTCCGTCGTGCCGCCATCCTGCCACCCGTCGTCGAACGCCTCGCGCAACTGCGCGTCATAGCGGCCTTGCAGGTTGCTGACGGCACCGCGCCCCTTGCGTGCAAGCAAGGGGCGGTGGAGCATCACGGGTTGGGTGTCCGGCGGGGAATCATCGTCTGGCATGGCAAGCGAATATACTGTATATAAATACAGTATATTAGTCAGGCTGGCCTGGAAGATCAAGCTCGCCGGAAACTTTGCAGCTCAGTGTTTCTTCACCCGTATCGTCGTGCCGGTGTAGTTGATATTCGTGATCGAGACGCTGCCGAAGCTGGCACCGTTGGAACCACGTATGCGGATATTGCGAAAGCTGATCTCGCCGATGGTGGCGGGTATGCGGAACAGGACGCTGCCGTCCTTGTCGACGAGCAGCGTCGGACTGAGCGGGTTGTAGACCGCATCCTTGAATGTCGTGTCCGCATCAATCAGCCCGGCGAACGCATCGCCGATCGGATTCAGCAGCGTCGCCATGTCGCCGAGGACTTCGATACCGAGGCCGTTCGATGCGTAAAGATTCACGCGCTGCAGGAAACGGTCCGCCAACCCACGCGCGGACACATGCCGCATGTCATCGTCGCTCATTCTCTGCATCCCGCGCGCCTGTGCTTGCGGCGTCGCGCACAGTGCGGCAGCCAGTATTGCCAGAAAGAGAAATGCTGCCTTGTCCTGCATGCGCAAACCGGCCGGCCGCGCCCGACTGCTTGTTGATCCCATAAGCTCTCCATTCATGAAGAATCGCGATTGCGCTCTACAGGCGCTACCTGCTCCCTGATCTGAAGTCATTTACGGTGGAACTGCAGATACGAACGTATCTGCGAAGACATGCGAATGCTTGACCTTGAGGCATTCGTATTGATTCGACATTGAACAAGGCGCAAGAAATCCGCCTTGCATCACAATGTTTGGGATAACGCATGCCGCAGTGCCACGCGACAGCGAATTGATTTGCACGTGTACACAATCGGGCGTATGGTCAGCGCTCGACCTTCCACCACCCCGGCAGCAAGCGCATCACGTTGGCGCGCGCAAAGCGGTCGTCGATCAGATGCACGACACCGCGATCCGATTGCGTGCGGATTACGCGTCCCGCCGCCTGCACCACTTTCTGCAGACCCGGATACAAATAGGTGTAGTCGTATCCCGCGCCGAACAGCGCCTGCATGCGCTGCATGATGTGCTCGTTCACCGGGTTCAGCTGCGGCAGGCCCAGCGTGGCAATGAAAGCGCCCACCAGCCGCTCGCCGGGCAGGTCGATGCCTTCGCCGAAGGAACCGCCCAGCACCGCGAAGCCGATGCCGCGTCCCTCGGGCGTGAAGCGCGCGAGGAACGCGTCGCGCTCGCTCTCGGCCATGCCGCGCGATTGTTCCCACAACGGGATATGCGGAAAGCGCGCGGCAAAACGCTGCGCGGCTTTCTGCAGGTAATCGAAGCTGCTGAAGAAGGCGAGATAGTTGCCGGGGCGCGCGTCGTACTGGCTGGCAATCAGCTCGGCGATCGGATCGAGCGATGCATCGCGGTCCTGGTAACGCGTGGAGATGTGGCGCGCGATCTTTACGCGCAGCTGTGCGGCATCGAAGGGCGATGCTACCTCGATGCATACCGTATCCTCCGGCAATCCAAGCATGTCGGTATAGAAATCAACGGGCCGCAGCGTTGCCGAGAACAGCGTCGTGGTGTGCGCGGCGGCGAAGCGCGGTTCGAGGAAACCGGCTGGCACGAGGTTCCGGATGCACAGCACTGAGTCGCGTGTACCTCGCGTGGTTACATCGAACAGCGAGTGCGTATCGAACAGTTCGACCAGCCGCGAGAAATGCAGCGCATCGAAATAGAACTCCTGCAATCCGCCGTCAACCGCGGTCGGATTGTCCGTCATGTACTCGGTGATTTCGCCGATCGACTGGAGCAGCGCGCCGGCGAATTTCGCCGGAACTTCATCGTAGACCCGGTAATCGGCGTCCTGCGCCTTGTTCAGTTCATTCCAGCTGCGCTGGAGACGGTCGAAGCTCTTCTTCAATGGTGCAGGACCGGTACGGCGCAGGGCACGCAATTTTCCCTGGTCCATCTCCGCCGTGTACATCTTGCGCGCACGCTCCACCAGGTTGTGCGCCTCGTCGACCAGCACGCCCACGCGCCATTCGTTGGCTATCGTGAGTCCGTGCAGCATCGCGCCGAGATCGAAGTAGTAGTTGTAGTCGCCCACCACCACATCGCACCAGCGTGCAAGGTCCTGGCTCAGATAGTACGGGCAGATGTTGTGTTCCAGCGCGGCTGTTCGCAGCGCTTCCTTGTCCAGCACGCGGCCGAAGCGCAGGTCGTTGAGCGCGGCCTGCCGTGCCAGCGGCAGGCGGTCGTAGAACCCCTGTGCGAGCGGGCAGGATTCTCCGTGGCATGCCTTGTCGGGATGTTCGCAGGCCTTGTCGCGCGCGACCAGTTCCAGCACGCGCAGCGGCAGTGCAGGCTTGCCTGCGCCGGTTTGCGACAGCGCGTCGAACGCCAGCCGTCTGCCCGATGTCTTTGCCGCGAGGAAGAAGATCTTGTCCAGTTGTTGCCCCGGGCAAGCCTTCAGCAGCGGGAAAATAGTGCCGATGGTCTTGCCGATGCCTGTAGGCGCCTCCGCCAGCAGGGTGCGTTTGCCGGCTGCCGCCCGGTACACCGACTCGGCGAGTTCACGCTGGCCGGAGCGGAATTCGGTGTGGGGAAAGCGCAGGGACGACAGCGCCGCGTCGCGCGCGGCACGGTGCGCCAGCTCCTGCTCGGACCATGCCAGGAAGCGTTCGCATTGCTCCTCGAAATACTGCTGCAACGCCGCCGCCGAATGCATTTCGCTCAGCACCGTTTCCTTGCCGCTGCCGACGTCGTAGTACACCAGCGCCAGCCGCACTTCCTGCAATTCGAGCTTCCGGCACATCAGCCATCCGTACACCTTGACTTGTGCCCAGTGCAGATGACGGTGGTTGGCGGGCATCCTGTCGAGCTCGCCGCGGAAGGTCTTGATCTCCTCCAGCTGGTTGCGATCCGGGTCGTAGCCGTCGGCACGCCCGCGCACCAGAAGATGTTTGTACTCGCCGCTCAGGCTGATTTCCGTCTGATAGCCGGCTGGGCGGCGGGCAGTGACCGCTGCGTGACCGGCGATGCCTTCCTGCGCAGATGGCGACGGCGTGAAGCGCAGGTCGAGGTCGCCCTGTTTGGCGGTGAACTCGGTCAGCGCGCGTACGGCGACGGCATACTTCACGCCGCATCCTCCATCCACTGCACGTAACAGACCGCGACCGGCATGTCATGCTCGGCAAAGAAGTCGAGCCAGCGCAACTGGTTGTCCTGCAAACGGTCGCCCGGCGCCTTGACCTCGACCATGCGGTAACGCTTCTCCGCCGGCCAGAACTGGATAAGGTCGGGGAAGCCCGAGCGATTCGAGCGGATGTCGAGCAGGATGCGCTCGAACCAGCGCTTCAGGTGCGCGGCGGGAATGCACGCCAGTGCCGTTTCAAGCAGGTTTTCATCGAGGATATCCCAGTACACGAAGGGCGACTGGATGCCGGACTTGTCGCGGTAGTTGCCGCGAATGATGTCCTTGTAGCGTTCGGAATCGAGCGCTGCCAGGCAGTCGTCGAACGCCTCGCCGCGGCGCAGCCGGAAGTCCTCGCTGTGCAGGTCGGCCGGCCCCACGTGGAAGGGATGGAAGAACGCGCCGGGCACGGCGGTAAAGACGGCTTTCCAGCACAGCAGGCCGAACAGCGAATTGACCAGCGTGTTTTCGACGTACCATGCGGGCGCGTCCGACGCGGCGATATGGCTGCGCACCAGTTCTTCCACCGAGTAGGCATCCTGCGGCTGGGGCAGGCGCAGCTCGAATTCCGTCACGTTTCGCTTGACGCGAGCAGACGGCTTCGGCTGGCCGGCCTTGCGCAACAGCCGGGGCAGCATGCGCTGCAGCTGCTGGCTTTCGGCCTCGCTTTCCGGCTGCGCGGCCGCTTCCTGTGCAAGCCCGAGCGCCTGTTCGTGCAGGCCGCATAGTTCCATGACGCGGATGCGGCGCACGCGTGCGCCGGGATGAAGGATGCCGGTGTAGAGGCGCAGCGCATTGTCCCAATCCTGCAGGCGCTCGAAATGCTGTGCGACATGGAAGAGGAAGCGTGCGCGCCGCTGCTCCAGCCATGCATTGTCAAGCGCTCGTGCGGGCACGTCGGCCAGCACTTCCGCAACGGATTCGCCCGCTTCGAAGCGTTCGCGGCAGCGGAAGATGTGCAGGTAATCGTCGACATCGCGGCGGCTGCGGAAGGCCTGCGACGATGCGGAGAATTCCACTTTCTCGTAGCGGTAGATGCCGAGGTCGGACAGGACAAATTCCGTCCAGTCCTGGTGGAGATTGCCGAAGAACATCAGCCGCAGGCGGTCGCACAGTTCGCCGATGCGCAGCTGGTACACGCATTCTTCCACGTGACCATGCCATTGGCCGAACGTGCGTGCGTCGGGATATGCATCACGCAGCGCGTCGAGCTGTTCACCCTTGCGCGAGGCCGGTTTCGTCAAGCGATCGTGGAACAGCTTCTCGATCTCCGTCTTGGTCAGCAGGACGAACAGCTGGTCCAGCGTGAGCAGGGGTTCGCCGTCCACCCAGCCGGCCTCGACCAGCGGACCGGCGGCTTTCCGCGTGTCGCCGATCTCGTCATAGCGCAGCTTCCCGGAGCGGAAGAGTTCGCCCTTGCGCATGACCATCCTGACAAGCAGCGCGCGCGAGGATTGCGGCAGGCCGGCGAAGCGCGCGATGAAATCCCGCTCGGCATCGTCCAGCAGTGCATCGTAACGCTCTGTGATCCAGTTCACGACCGTGTGGAAGTTGTCGAGGTAATAGAAGCGGTTTTCCAGCGTGCGGTTCATGGGGCTGCGGTGGCGGAGCGGAGGCGTGCGCCGCGCAGGACGCGCGGTCTTTCGGCATTATGGCCAAGCGCTACGGTACGTGCAACCCGGCATGGCGAAAAGGCAAGGGCTCGGAAACGGCGATTGCGGAAATCAAGTATGCTCATACGTCTTTGCATTCCCCGGGGCCTTCCGCCACCGGTCCGCCGCCGCATGAATCACCCGCTCACTCCCGCTACCGCCCTGATGCTTGTCATCCCACCCCTGCTCTGGGCAGGCAACGCCGTCGTCGGCCGCATGGTCAATACGCTGGTTCCTCCGATTACGCTGAACTTCCTGCGCTGGGCAATTGCGCTGCTGATCCTGGCGCCGATGGCAAGCTGGGTGTTCCGGCGCGGCAGTGGCCTGTGGTCGCACTGGAGGCGCTTCGCGGTGCTCGGCCTGCTCGGCGTCGGCATGTACAACGCGCTGCAGTATCTCGCGCTGCAGAGTTCCACGCCGATCAACGTGACGCTGGTCGCGGCGAGCATGCCGGTGTGGATGCTGCTGATCGGCTGGATGTTCTTCCATGCCGGCGTGTCGCGCAGGCAGGTGGCCGGCGCCGCACTGTCGATTGCCGGCGTGCTCATCGTCTTGAGCCGCGGGCAGTGGGAGCAGTTGCTGGCCATGCGGCTGGTGCCCGGCGACCTGTTCATGGTGCTCGCCACCATCGCCTGGTCGGTGTACAGCTGGCTGCTTGCGGGACGCAAGGAACCGGAAGCGATTCGCAGCGACTGGGCGGCCTTTCTCGCGGCGCAGGTGATCTTTGGGGTTGTCTGGTCGGGCGCGTTTGCGGCCGGGGAGTGGGCGGTCGGCGAACATCATGTCACCTGGGGCTGGCCGCTGGCGGCCGCGCTGCTGTATGTGGCGATCGGCCCGGCCATCGTCGCTTTCCGCTGCTGGGGCGCGGGCGTGCAGCGCGTGGGGCCCAACATCGCCGCGTTCTTCAACAACCTCACGCCGCTGTTTGCAGCCTTGATGTCATCTGCCTTCCTCGGCGAGATGCCGCATGCCTACCATGCGGTGGCATTCGCGCTGATCGTCGGCGGAATCGTGCTGTCGTCACGGCGCCAGTAGCGGCAGATCACCCTGCTACTCAGTCTTGTCCTTTTCCTTCCGCTGCCCCTTCGGCAGCAGTGCGAGAACCATCAGCGCCACCAGCGACAGGCCCGGAAAGACGGCAGCGGCCCCGGCGCCGATGGCTGCCCAGCCGAAAAAGCTTCGCTGTTTCATGCGATCGGCGACCGCGCCCAGGATCAGGCCGACCGCCGCGGATTTCAGGAGGATGAGGTAGATGTCGTCGTTGAACATGGTGAGATTGCGAGAAGCTGTGTTCTTCGCAGCCGCGAGGAAACAGGCGGACTGCGCTCGCAATTGTACGACGTCTCGAAACGCTGCCTTGCCCGGCGTTATTGAATGAGCCCGCGCGAAATTTCCTTCAGCTTGTCCAGTCCGACGGGCTTGACCCAATGCAGGTCGAACCCCGCATCGGATGCGCGTTCCTTGTCCTTGTCCTGCCCCCATCCCGTCAATGCCACCAGCACGACCCCTTTGCCGAACGGCGATTGCCTGACTCGCCGCGCTACTTCATAGCCGTCGATCCCCGGCAGGCCGATGTCGAGCAGGACGACGTCCGGTTGCCATTCGTCCACTGCGTGCACCGCCGCCAGTCCGTCGTACGCAACGGACACGTTGTTGCCGAGCAGGCGCAGGATTTCCGCAGCGGAGTCTGCCGCGTCGACGTTGTCGTCGACGACCAGGACGCGCTTGCCGTCATTCGGATTGCCGGAAGGATCGGCATTCCCGGTGGACAGGGGGGAAGTTGTGGAAGGGATAAGCATGCTGGCCATTGAAATTGTCCTGGACGACGGGCTGCCGGTTGTTCGCCTTCGCCATTCATTTGCTGATAGGTACTGATCAGCATTATGAAGACAGACGCGGGGCGGAGGATTGACTACAATCATCCATTAGAACGCGAGCGAACACATGCGTTCATGACGGGAGACGTATGGTCACGCTGTACGAATACACACGCCAGCCGCACTACTGGATCGCGCATGACGATGACGGCTACTGGCTTGTTCCCGCACGACATGGCGGCTGGGACGAGCGCGTTCCCTTCGTCGGACACGCGATTGCCTTGCGTCCGGTCAAGGATACCGAGGGGATAGACCTGGGGATTCCGGAGGGGGAGGGCGGCTGAGCCCGGGCAAACCCTTACCGTTCCGCCTCCAGCATGCCGCGCACCTTCGCGGTGAACGCGTCCATCTGAAACGGCTTGGTCATGACTTGCATCCCGGATGCCAGCAGGCCGTTCCTGGTGCCGCTGTCCTCCGCATAGCCGGTAATGAACAAGATTTTCAGGCCGGGGTGCGCGTTGCGTGCCCTGTCCGCCAGCTGCCTTCCGTTCATGCCTCCCGGCAGCCCGACGTCGGTAATCAGCAGGTCCACCTTTTCAGACTGCAGCAGTTGCAACGCCTGCGCCGTATCGCTCGCCTGCAGGACGCGGTAGCCGAGCGTCTCCAGCAGCTCGCCGAGCAACGCGCGCAGCGGCGCCTCGTCGTCGACGATCAGCAGTGTCGCGCTGGGTGCCGATGTCGCGGCAGTGCCGACGCTGTCTTTTTCCGCGCCGGTTTCCACCGGGTCGAAGGTCCGCGGCAGTTTCATCCGCACCGTCGTGCCGTGTCCCGGTTGCGTATAGATCCGGATCTGCCCGCCCGACTGCTTCACGAAACCATAGATCATCGACAGCCCGAGGCCGGTGCCCTGTCCGAGCGGCTTGGTAGTGAAGAAGGGATCGAAGGCGCGTGCGGCGACCTCCGGCGTCATGCCGGTCCCGGTGTCGGTGACGCTTATGGATACATAGTCACCGGGGGCGATGTCCGGAAACTGCGCGGTATACGCTTCATCCAGCACGATGTTGCCGGTCGAAATCGTCAGCTTCCCGCCGTCGGGCATGGCGTCGCGTGCGTTGATCGTCAGGTTGAGCAGCGCGCTTTCCAGCTGGTTGGGGTCGCAGCGCGTGGTCCATACCTGCGGCTGGAGCTTGGCGCTGACCTGCACCGACGGCCCGACGGTGCGCTGGATCAGGTCGGTCAGCGACTCGACCAGACGGTTCACGTCCACCGGGCGCGGATCGAGCGTTTGCCGGCGCGAAAATGCCAGCAGGCGATGGGTGAGCGCCGCCGCGCGCCCGGTTACGCCCAACGCGCTGTCGATGTAGCGGCCGAGTTCGGCCGGGCCGTTCGCCAGGCCCATCGAAATGCGCAGCTTCATCAGCTCCAGGTTGCTGACGATGCTCGCCAGCAGATTATTGAAATCGTGCGCGATGCCGCCGGTGAGCTGACCGACCGCTTCCATCTTCTGCGCATGGTGCAAGGCGTCCTCCGCGTGGCGCAAGGCCTCGGCCTGTTTCTTTTCCACCGTGATATCGCGCGCCACGCCGTACAGCAGGTCGCCTTCCGGCACGATGGTCCATGACAGCCAGCGGAAGCTGCCGTCCCTGTGCAGGTCGCGGATCTCGTAACTCACCAGCGGCAGGCCCCGGCTCAGAATGCCGATCTTTTCAAGGAGCTCGCCACGGTGGTCGGGATGCGTGAACTCGATGAAGGGGATGGTGGTCGCTTCTTCCTCGCTCCATCCGAGTGTGGCTGTAAAGGCGGGATTGACGCTCAGGAAATGCCCCTTCAGCGAGGCGATTGCGAGGATGTCGCGCGACATGCGCCACAACCGGTCGCGTTCGCGCAGGCTTTGCTGGATGCCGAGTTCGAGACCGGCATTGAGCTTGCGCAGTTGTTCCTCGGTCTGACGCAACTCCGTGACGTCGGTATGCACCCCCACCCATTCGCGCACACCGCCGCGTTCGTCCAGCGAGGGAATCGCACGCACCGAGTAATGGCGCCATTCGCCATCACGGCGGCGAAGGCGATGTTCAAAAACGAAGGACGTACGGCTGGCGACGGCCTGCTTCCAGGCATCGATGGTTGCCCGTGCATCATCCGGATGGATGACCCGCTCCCAGCCGTGGTTCTGGTACTCCTCGTAAGTCTGTCCTGTCAGCATTGCCCAGCCAGGCTGTTCGCCGACCATCTGGCCGGATGAATCAGCCGTCCAAAGCACGCCTTCGACCGCGTCGATGGCTGCACGGAAGCGGGCGTTGCTCGCCACAAGGTCCGACTGCGCACGCGAACGCTTGATTGCATCCCACGCGCGTTCTGCGGCTTCGCGGGCCAGAACCTGTTCATCCTCGCGCCAGCGGCGCGGCGTCATGCTGTGCACATATAGAGCAGCGGTGAAGTCGTTCTCCCGGATGAGCGGGACGGTGATGCCTGCGCGCGCCTGGATGTCGGCATACGGGCCGCCGCTGTCGGCGCCGCCCGTGAATCCGTATTGCGCCGCGTCTTCGGTCACGACGGTACGCCCGGCCTGCAACTCGTCCATCAGCGCGCCACGGAAGGCACTCATCGGGAATTGCCGCCCGGCGAGGTGGGGCACGCGACCGCTGATCCAGTCCGGGTGAAAGAATAGCGTGTTGCGGTCAGGCAGCATTTCGGCGATGCCGACCCGGTCGGCGTGCAAATGCCTGCCCAGCATTTCTGCCACGACGCGCATGACGTCCTCCGGCACGTGCACATGGCGCAGGCGGTCTTCGAAGCGGATGCGGAAGGTCTGGCGCCGCTGGCTCAGGACGTTGGCCGTGGTGTCGCTGCACACGCAAAAGACGCCCGACGGTTTGCCGCTCTCGTCGCGCAGCGGCGAATAGGAAAAGGTGAACCAGGCGCGCCCCTGGTCGCCCTGGCCGGGCACGGCGAGCGGCTGGTTCTCGAAGTAGACCGTTTCCTCGGCGAGCGCCTTGTCGATCAGCGGGCCGACCTCGGCCCACACTTCGCGCCACACTTCCCGGGTGGGGCGGCCCAACGCGCCGGGATGCCGGTTGCCCAGAATGCGGGCATAAGCCTCGTTGTACACCATCCCCAAGTCCGGCCCCCAAGCGATACACATTGGGAATCGGGAATCGAGCATTAACGTAACCGCCGAGCGCAGTACCTGCGGCCAGCCGGTTGGCGGACCGAGGGGCGAGGCGGCCCAGTCGCAGGCGCGCAGCAGTTCGCCCATCCTGCCTGTACCGAAATTCATGGTGGCGCTCATCCGGGGCCGATCGTTCACGTTCGTTGCTCCTCCAGGCG
>CBIHRW010000028.1:0-49031 GCA_966212545.1 uncultured Noviherbaspirillum sp. | reverse complement strand
GTCATGAAGGACAGCGTGGCCGGGCGGCCTTCCCACTCGATCATCACCGCCGACAGCTGCACCCATACCACCGCCTGGGTCTGGGCGTTGATCACGCGGAAGTTGTAGTACTGCTCGACTTCTTCGCCACGCAGCCGGCGCATGTGATGGTCAATCACCAACGGCCGGTCTTCGGGATGGATGGCGGCGACGAACGGTTGGGCGAACAGTTCTTCCTGCGAGAAACCGGTCAGCTGCATCACGCGCGGATTGGCGAACACGATGTGGCCGTCCTGCACGACCAGGATG
Organism: uncultured Noviherbaspirillum sp.; assembly: GCA_966212545.1. Taxonomy (GTDB): domain Bacteria; phylum Pseudomonadota; class Gammaproteobacteria; order Burkholderiales; family Burkholderiaceae_D; genus Noviherbaspirillum. The sequence continues at coordinate 48,743 of CBIHRW010000028.1, read as the reverse complement.
CATTCGGTCACGTTGTCGATCACCTGTCGGTGGTGTTCTTCCGACTTGTTGAGGTCGATCTCGAGCTGGCGGCGCTTGGTGATGTCCATGATCACCCACACCGTGCCTTGCGACAGGTCACGTGGGTTTACGGCACGCCCCGACAGATAGGCCCAGAACAGGCTGCCGTCGGCGCGCCGCATCTGCAGCTCGGCCTCGAAGGAAATGCCGCGGCGCACCGCGTCGGCCACTGCCGCGCCCGTCGTCAGGTAATCCTCGCGGCTGGGGTAATACTGCTCCAGCGACTGGCCGATCGGGTCCATCGGGGCGACACCGAAGATGTGGAACATCGCCCGGTTGGCCCAGTTGACGCGGCCGGCGGCGTTCAGCAGGATCATCCCGACGATCGAGTTTTCCAGGATGGTCTCGCGCTCGGCCAGTGTCTGCTTGAGCTTGTCTTCCAGTGCCTTGCGCTCGTTGATGTCGGTGATGAAGATGAGCGCGGCCGGCCGTCCTTCCCATTCGATGGTAACGACCGCGACTTCCACCCAGATGGTATTGCCGGAGAGCTTGTTGATGACGCGGAAGACCGCGTGCTGCTCGACCTCTTCGCCGCGCATGCGCCGGCTGTAGCGGTCCATGATCATGGGCCGGTCGTCCGGGTGGACGTCATGCAGCAGCGGCTGGCCGATCAGCTGGTCGCGCACATAGCCGGTCAGCTGCAGTACCCGTTCATTGGCGAACACGATGCGCCCGTCCTGCACCACCAGGATGCCTTCGGTCGCGTTGTCGACCACCTGCCGGTGGTGTTCTTCGGATTTGACCAGGGCTTCCTGCTGGCGATGGCGCTCGCTCTGGTCGTACAGGAAGGCGAGCATCGCCGGCCGGCCTTCCCAGTCGATGCGCACCGCGCTCGATTCGACCCACAGCACCTGGCCGTCGCGCCTTACCACGCGGAATTGCGCATAGCGCGTGTCGGTGGGGATGTCGTTCATGCGCCGCTGGTAGCGCTGCATCAGGTCGCCGAGGTCGTCCGGATGCACGATCGCGGTAAAGGGCATTTGCAGCAGCTCGGTCAACGCGTAGCCGGACAGCGCCGCGGTGCGGGGGTTGCCGTAGATGAGGCGGTCGCCCTGCACCACGACGATCGCCTCGCTGACGTTTTCCACCACATTGCGGTAGAGGTCCTGTGAGCGGCGCAGCGCGGTTTCCTGTGCGCTCTTGCGCGCCTCGATGTCGGTGAAGGTGACGACCATGCGGCGGAGGCCGCCGTCAAGCGTGATCGGCCTGAAGCTGACCAGCACGGTCAGCTGGCTGCCGTCGTTGCGGCGAATCTGCCATTCATCGGGCAGGCGCGGACGTTCGGAAAACAGTTCGGCGATGAAGCGCTGGCCGTAGGCGGCAACTTCGGGGGGCGCGGCCAGGGTCCAGGGACGGCCGGCGATGTCTTCCGGCGGATGGCCGAGCATCCGGGAGAATGCCTGGTTGACGCGCACGAAGCATCCCTGCTCGTCGAGGAAGCAAACACCGATAGCGGTCGCTTCGAACCCCGCGCTCAGCAGTTCGTAGTCGTCTTGCGCAGATGGAATTGTTATTGGATTTGCCGTCACCATGCCGCCTGCTGGTCGTGCACTCCTCGTCAAAGACAGGCGATCGTGCGGCGGACGGTCCCGCCCGCATCGGCAGCCTGTTTTATTGACACAAGGAAACACAATAGCAGATTCGTGCCGGAATGACAGCATCGCCGGCATGCGGCGCCACTTACTGTGTCGTAAACGACCACTCCTTGTTGACGCTGACGCCATCCACCCGGCCGGTGAACTGCACGTCGTAGGTACTGACCGGCGCCAGCGGCGCGATCGGCACGATGGCTGCCGCGGATGGCGGCGTGTTCGGGTCGGCGGGTGCAGCGGCGGTCGTGCGGTTTTGCATCAGCTGCACCTGGAGCGGGCTGCCGCCGCGCGGCCGGATGGTGAAGCTCTGCACCTCGACGGTCGAGGTGATATCGGCATGGACGCTGACCGGATAACCGACCTCGTTTTGCGTCGGCACGGGGTCCGGCACTTCATGGTCGCTGAAGAAATTGCGCGACACGCCCTGCTGGCCGTCGAACGGATAGACAACCAGCTTGCCCGGGCCAAGGCCGGCGTCGAGGCGGTCGGCGACGAAATTGGTGGTGAAGTAAGTCGCGCCGTTGCGCACGGTCGCCGCACCCGCGCCGACCTGCAGGAAGACCGGATCGAGGATCACGAAGCGGTGGTAGATCGCAGCGATCAGGTCTTCGGCGGCATTGATGCCGGACGGATCGGAGGTCGCGGACAACACTTCGCCATAGGCGTAAGCAGAACGGAACTGGTAGCCAGCGGCCGACAATCTGTCTCCGACCGTAACGCCGGTGAAACCTTCAGTGCCCGGGGTTTGTTCATGGGTGATGACGTCGTGGCGCTTCTGGTACTCGGAATGTGCCTGCGCGGCGACGTCCGCCATCGGCGCGCGTGCCAGCGTTCGCAGCCCGGCCTGCTGGCGGCGCAAGTTGAACATGTTGATGCCGTCGGCCGCGGTATCGCCCGTCGCCTGCGTGGTCCCGGCACCGGCCGTCGCCGGGCTGCCTTGATCGGTGAGCGTCGATGTCTGGGCCGCCGGTGCAGGGCGGCTGTCGTCACCTCCACCCCCGCCGCAGGCGGCGAGCGCGAGAGCAGTCAGCAGGGCAAGCAGGGTCGAGCGCGAAAATCGCACCATGTAGGTTCCTTTAAGCAAAATGCAACGGCTGCAGCGAATGTGCATGGATAAACCGTATACGAAAAAGCCCAATTAGATGGAAACTTTTACGTTAGGTTGCACAGCTGCATGGAAATTTCTCAGAGAGGAAAAAGTACCCTGACTTTCAGACCGCTACCTTGCGCACCATCCAACAATTCGACCGTTGCGCCATGCATGGCGGCAATATCGCGCACGATGGTCAGGCCCAGCCCGCTGCCGCCGGCATTGACTGCCTGCGCCGCGGTCGCCCGATAGAAAGGCGCAAACACGCGCTCCCGTTCGGCCGCCGGAATGCCGGGCCCGCTGTCCTCGACTTCCAGCATCGGGACGTCGACGCGAAAGACGCGCAAGATCACCTTGCCGCCGGCCGGTGTGTAACGAATGGCATTGTCGACCAGGTTGGCGAGCATCTCATGCAGCAGCAACGCATGCCCCCGCACGGTGACTTCGCGCGGACCTTCGAAGGACAGGTCGATGTCGTTCTTGACCGCCTGCACCGCGAGTTCCAGCCCGACCTGGCGCCCGAGTTCGGTGAGGGAGACGGATTGCATTTCGCCCTCGGCGGCGCCATGCTCGGCGCGCGCCAGCGTCAGCAGCCGGTTGGCCAGGTGGACGGTGGAGTCGGTAGTGCGCGCGATGCTTTCGACCACCTCGCGCATCGCCTTCGGATCGTTCTCGCGCAGTGCGAGTTCGGCCTGGGTCTTGAGCACGGTGAGCGGCGTGCGCAGCTGGTGCGAGGCGTCGGCGATGAAGCGGCGCTGCCCGGCGATCAGCGTCTGCAGGCGCGCCATGTAGCCGTTCATCGCCGCCACCAGCGGACGCACTTCCCGGTGCACCAAGTCGGGATCGAAGTCGGACAGGTCGGTCGGTTTGCGCGCCTCCACGTCCTGGCGCAGACGCATCAGCGGCCGCAGTACGAAACGCACCGCGAACCAGACCAGTACCGCGGCAGCCAGTACCAGCGTCGCCTCGCGCCACAGCGTATCGAACAGGATCTTGCGCGACAGGTCGCGCCGCGCTTCCAGCGATTCGCCGACCTGGATCAGTGCGATGCCGCGGATGGTGTCATCGTACACCGGCTGGTAGAGCGCGGCGATGCGCACCGGCTCGTCGCGATAGCTGGCATTGTAGAAATACACGAGCGCCGGATAGGCGGAGGAGCGTTTGGCATCCTTGGGCAGCGGCGGCAGGTCGTCGTAGCCCGACACGACCTCACCGTCGATGCCCGTCACCTTGTAGTAGATGCGGCCCAGCGTGTCGGTTTCGAAACTGTCCAGTGCCACATAGGGCACGTCGGCAACGACCTTGCCGTCGACGATGGATACGCGTTCCGACAAGGCGCGGGTGGATGCGAGCAGCGAACGGTCGTAGGCAAGGTCGGCCGCCTCGAGCGCGGCGTAATACACGGTGACCGCATCGATGGCAACGAGGAGGGCGAGCGGAATGAGGAGCCAGCGCAGCAACTGGCTGCGAAGACTGCCAAGACGCCTGCCGGAGTTCACTATGCTTTTTCTTCCAGCAGGTAGCCGAGGCCTCGTAGCGTGGTGATGGCGACGCGGCCGGGTTCGGTGCGTTCGAGCTTCTTGCGCAGGCGGTGGACGTAGATTTCGATCGCGTCCACGTTGGCGTCATCGTCCAGCGCGAACACTTCGTCGAACAGTTTTTCTTTCGGCACCGCGCGGCCGGCGCGTGTAATCAGCACCTCGAGCACCGAATGCTCGCGCGGTGTCAGCGCCAGCGGCGCACCGAAGTAGGTGAACATGCGCGACACGGTGTCGAAGCTCAGCGCACCGCAGCTCATCACCACCGCCTCATTGCCCTGCGAGCGGCGCAGCAATGCCTTCACGCGCGCTTCGAGCTCGACGAGTTCGAAGGGCTTGGCCAGGTAGTCGTCGGCGCCGAGGTTGAGACCCTGCACGCGATCGTTGAGCCCGCCGCGCGCCGTAAGCACCAGCACCGGCGTCTTGCTGCCGCGCGCGCGCATGCGCTTGAGCACGTCAAGTCCGTCCATCTTGGGCAGCGTAAGGTCGAGGATCACCAGCGCGTACTCCTGCGTATGCAGCAAGGCGTCGGCATCGGCGCCGTTCATCGCGCACTCGACGGACAGCCGTGCATCCTGCAGCGCCTTGCTGACCCAGCGCGAGAGTTCGGCATGGTCTTCGACCAGGAGGATTCGCATGTTTATCGGGATGAAAGCTGTTTGAAAGCGAAGGCCGGGTATGGTGGCGCAAAATACCAAACAGGGGAGACACCATGCACCGACCTGCGTTGCCCATCATACTCATATTCCTCCTGTTTGCAAAAGTACCTTTCGCCTTCGCGCAGGGCAAGATCGTGGTCGGCCAATCGGTCGAGCTGCGCACCTACGACGACAGGCGCGACCCGGCACAGACGCTCGCCAATACCGAGCGCCTGCCGCACGAAGACGGCGCCGTTGCGCTGTTCGGCTACCGCAGCACACCGACCGTGGAGAAAGTCTTGCCGTTGCTGCAAAAGGAAAAGGTCGCGCTGGTCGCGCCGTTCTCCGGTGCGCAGTCGCTGCACCAGCCCGTCAATCCCTACGTGTTCCACCTACGCGCAAATGGACCGGCGCGGTTCGCGGTTTGTGGAGTTAACGATTATCGGCAAGAATGGTGTGATCTGGCGTTGAGGATTCATCATGACATTGCGCGCAATCGTTTCCATCCTGACATCACTGCTTGCCGCGCACGCCGGGGCCAACTCGCTGCGTGCATCGGAATGCATCGTCCCCGCCAAGCCGGGCGGCGGCATGGACCTGACCTGCAAGCTGGCGCGCAAGGGACTGGAGCCGGTGGCGAAGCAGGCGCAGGTCAATCCCGTGCTGCGCATTACTTTCCTCCCCGGCGGCATCGGCGCCGTTGCCTGGAGCTCTATCCAATCGCAGCGTCGCGCCGAACCCGATACGCTGATCGCATTCTCCGGCGGCTCGCTGCTCAATCTAGCGCAGGGCAAATACGGCAAGGCATCCGCCGCCGATGTCCGCTGGGTCGCGGCGCTGGGCACGGACTACGGCATGATCGCAGTACGCGAGGACTCGCCGTACAAGACGCTGCGGGACCTGCTGGAAGCGATCAAGCGCACTCCGTCGGCCATATCCATCGGCGCCGGCGGCACCGTGGGCAGCCAGGACTGGCTGAAGGTGTCGATCCTGACGAAACAGGCGGGCGGCGATCCGAAGTCCTTGCGCTTCGTCGCTTTCGAAGGCGGCGGCGAATCGTTTACCGCGCTGCTGGCCGGCTACGTGCAGGCAGTGTCGGGCGACGTGTCCGAAGCGGCGCTGCACATGGGCAGCAGCAAGATCCGCGTGCTGGCGGTGCTGGCGGACAAGCGCCTGCCGGGCCCGCTGGCAAACATTCCGACCGCGCGCGAGCAGGGCTTCGACCTGGTCTGGCCCATCATCCGCGGCGTGTATATGGGGCCGAATGTGCCCGACACGGAATACCGCAAGTGGGTCGGCGCGTTCGACAGGATGATGGCCCAGCCCGCGTTCGAGCAGATGCGCGCGGCGCATGGCTTGTACCCGTTCTCGCTGACAGGGGATGCGTTGACGGCTTATGTGAACAAGACCGTCGACGAGTACGGCAAACAGGCGAAGGCACTCGGCTTGAAGCGGTGAGGCACGTGCTCGCCGTTCCCCGCTTGCCGCATCAACATACATCATGTCTTTTGTTACCCGCAGTACGCTTCAACCCTTTCTCCTTTCCCTGACGATCGGCTTCATCGCGGCCCTCTTCTGCGATTGGCTCGACACGCCGCTGCCATGGATGATCGGTCCGCTGTTCAGCACCGCCGCCGCGCGCATGGCGGGCATCAAGCTGTACAACCCGGTGCAGGTCCGCGAAGCCGGCCAGTGGGCGATCGGCACCGCGCTTGGCCTGTATTTCACGCCGCCGGTGCTGAAGGTGCTGGAGTCCTATCTCGGCTTCATCATTGCCGGCGTCGCTTTTGCGCTGGTGCTCGGCGTATTCTGCGGCTGGCTGCTGCACAGGCTGGCCAAGGTCGACCGCACCACCGCCTTCTTTGCAATGGCGGTGGGCGGAGCGTCGGAAATGGCGAGCCAGGGCGAGCGTCACGGGGCAAAGGTGGACCGCGTGGCCGCCGCGCACAGCCTGCGCATCATGCTGGTGGTGGGGATCATTCCCTTCGTGTTCGAGTTCGCCGAGGTACATGGCAGCGATGCCTACGCGCCCGGTGCACGCGTGGTCGATTATCCAGGCCTGTTGCTGCTGATCCTGCTCACCAGCGCGGGGGCCTTGTTGCTGAAACATCTTCGCTCGCCCAATGCGTGGGTGATCGGACCGCTGGCAGTGGCGATCGCGTTGACCGCCAACGGGGTGAACCTCTCCGCGCTGCCGGAATGGATGGTGCACCTGGGCCAGCTCTTCATCGGGATCTCGCTCGGTACCCGCTTCACGCCGGAGTTCCTGCACACCGCGCCACGCTACCTGGCCAGCGTGGCATTGTGTGCGTTGATCGCCATGGCGATTGCCGCCTGCTTCGCGATGGGGCTTTCCGCTGTAAGCGGCATCCATCCCGCTACGGCGATCCTCGCCACGTCGCCGGGCGGCATTGCGGAAATGAGCCTGACTGCCAAGACGCTGCAGCTGGGCGTGCCCATCGTCACCGCCTTCCATGTAACGCGCATGGCAGCGCTGGTCCTCACCATCGGACCGCTGTTCAGAATCCTGAGGAACTGGCGCCGGCAGCGCAAGTAATCCCCTACCTGATCATCGCGGCGGAGCGGCGTTCTGCGACAACCGCCGCCGCTGCCTTGGCGAGGATTTCGCTGTTGGAACTGAACCTCGGCACGAATGTCCGGACCTGCCGGGACCAGTAGCCCGCCGCGAACGGCGGTTCCGAGACGCTTGCAGTGAAAGTGATGTTGCGCGATCCGTCCGCGTCGATCATCACGCGGTTCAACGCCAGCTGCAGCACATACTTCGTCATGTTGCGGTTAGCGCTGACGAATTCGCGGGCAGCAATTGAAAGCACCCGGGCCTTGCAGGGCGAAAAAATCCTAACTTGCATGCTAAGAATGGGCTAAAGGACTGCCCATTGGACCTTGGTCTCATAGACGACCGTCAACGCCCTGTCTAGTTTTTAGAGACCAACTTGAACGCAGGATCGCCGGCCGTTGTGCGGATTTGATTTCTGCATCTTTTCAAAGGGCAAGCATCATGAATCGCCTTCTCCACCACCTCGGCTGGCTCGCTGTCGCTGTACTCGGTGCCGTCGCCCTGGGTATTGTCGCATTGCATCGCGGCGAACCCATCAGTGCCGTCTGGATCGTCATTGCCGCCGTTTGCGTCTACCTGATCGCCTATCGCTACTACAGCCTGTTCATTGCGAAGAAAGTCGCGCAGCTCGATCCGACGCGGATGACGCCGGCTTACAAGCACAATGACGGGCTGGATTTCGTTCCCACCAACAAGTACATCCTGTTTGGCCATCATTTCGCCGCCATTGCCGGCGCAGGGCCGCTGGTCGGCCCGGTGCTCGCCGCGCAGATGGGCTACCTGCCGGGCACGCTGTGGATCCTCGCAGGCGTGGTGTTCGCCGGTGCGGTGCAGGATTTCATGGTGCTGTTCATCTCGACCCGCCGCGACGGCCGCTCACTCGGCGACCTGATCAAATCGGAACTCGGCCAGGTCCCCGGTGTGATCGCGTTGTTCGGCGCGTTCATGATCATGGTGATCATCCTTGCGGTGCTGTCGCTGATCGTGGTGAAGGCGCTGGCGGAATCGCCGTGGGGCACTTTCACCGTTGCCGCCACCATTCCGATCGCGCTGCTGATGGGCGTGTACCTGCGCTACATCCGCCCCGGCAAGGTGGGAGAAATTTCTGTCATCGGTTTCATACTGCTGATGCTGGCCATCGTCGGCGGCCAGCATGTGGCAGAAGACCCCGTTCTCGGCCCGATGTTCACCTTTACCGGTGTCGGGTTGACCTGGATGCTGATTGGGTACGGTTTCATTGCCTCGGTCTTGCCGGTATGGCTGCTGCTCGCCCCGCGCGACTATCTGTCGACCTTCCTGAAGATTGGCACCATTCTCGCGCTGGCCATCGGGATCATTATCGTCGCGCCGGACCTGAAGATGCCGCCGCTGACCCGCTTCGTCGACGGCACCGGTCCGGTCTGGTCCGGCAACCTGTTCCCCTTCCTGTTCATCACGATCGCCTGCGGCGCCGTTTCCGGCTTCCATTCCCTGATCTCGTCGGGCACGACACCGAAGATGCTGGAGAATGAAACCCATGCGCGCTTCATCGGCTATGGCGGCATGCTGATGGAATCCTTCGTCGCCATCATGGCGCTGGTTGCCGCTTCGGTCATCGAGCCCGGCATCTATTTCGCCATGAACAGTCCGGCCGCGCTGATCGGCACGACCGCCGAGTCGGCCGCAGCTGCGATCTCGCAATGGGGTTTCACTATTACGCCCGAGATGCTGACGCAAACCGCGAAGAACGTGGGCGAGAGCACCATCATTTCGCGCGCGGGCGGCGCCCCGACGCTCGCGGTCGGCATGGCGCAGATCCTTTCCGGCGCAGTGGGCGGTGTCGGCATGATGGCGTTCTGGTACCACTTCGCCATCCTGTTCGAAGCGCTGTTCATCCTGACGGCGGTGGACGCCGGCACGCGGGCCGGCCGTTTCATGCTGCAAGACCTGCTGGGCGTTTTCGTCCCGTCGATGAAGGAGATCGATTCGCTGTTGTCCAGCTTCGTCGCGACCGCGCTCTGCGTAGGCGGATGGGGCTACTTCCTGTACCAGGGCGTGGTCGATCCGCTGGGGGGCATCAATACGCTGTGGCCACTGTTCGGCATCGCCAACCAGATGCTGGCCGGCATCGCGTTGATCCTGGCCACGTGCGTGCTGTTCAAGATGAAGCGCGACCGCTACGCCTGGGTCACGGTCGTGCCGACGATCTGGCTGCTGATCTGCACGCTGACGGCAGGATGGCAGAAGGTGTTCGATGCAAACCCGAAGGTCGGCTTCCTGTCGCATGCAAGCATGTACAGCGATGCCCTGGACAAAGGCCAGGTTATCGCACCGGCCAAATCGGTCGAAGAGATGGAGCGCATCATCTTCAACGACTATATTGACGCAACCCTGGCCGGGCTGTTCATCCTGGTCGTCGTCAGCGTGCTGGTCTTCGGTATCAAGACGATCCTGAAGGCGCGGAACATGTCCGGACCGACTGCCAACGAGACGCCGTTCCAGCCCATACCGGGCGCGGCGGCATAGATAGGGTGGACTTATGTTCGACGAACTCATGCAGGCAGGCCGCTATCTGGGGCAGGCGATGCGGTCGATGGTAGGCGTGCCGGAATACAGCGCCTACCTCGACCATATGGAGAAGACGCACCCGGAACAGCCCGTCATGACCTACGAAGAGTTTTTCCGCAATCGCCAGGAAGCGCGTTATGGCGGCAAGGGGAAGATAGGCTGCTGCTGAGGCGGTGCCTTCGTGGCGCTCGGCTCTTTACCAACCACTGCTGGGGGGAAGCATCTACTGGCAGAGCTACCGCAGGAATCAATCACCGCTGCTGTCACGGCATGGAGAGCGAAGGGACACGAAGCGCAAAAAATGGAGTGGCAGTCGCCCGACGCCACTCCCAACCCCAGGAGACAGCCGGGGAGGAGGCTAAGACATTGTTCCCGGCTGACGCTGAACCCGCATCGTAGGTGAAAGTGTTGCCTTAAATCCAATGCCGTGTGCGCATCGGTTCATGCGTTTGTGACATAAGCGCACAGGCGTTCGCTTCAATAGCCAGCGGTGAAGCGCTTGCGCGCATGTGCCGGCTTTTCCAGTTCATCGATCATCGCCACCGCATAGTCTTCCACCGAGATGCGGCTCTCGCCCTTGGCGTCGACCAGCAACTGATCCGTGCCGCGGTGGATCTCGCCGCTGCGCTTGCCCGGTGCAATCACGGCGGACGGGCTCAGCAGGGTCCAGCTCAAGTGCGGTTCATCACGCAACAGCTTCAGCGCGTGGCGCCCAAGGTGAGGAGCTTCATCGAGTTTTACCGGAATTGGCTGTCCAGATGACCTTCCAGGTTTGCTTGCCTGCCTGGCGTCTCTTCAACGTAGCGGTGACTGCTATCTCGTTCCAGCCGAGGCAAAGTCGTCAATCGACGCAGTGTGCATGCCCCGTTAAGTGGACGCTGCGCCAGCGACGTGCGATGTGCAAAACCCGTGCCTCTCGTAAAGTTGCTTGAAGTGGTAAACGACGTCATAACAACGACCGTCACTGGTGGGGCCTTGTCTTTACTGCGCTCTAAGTGAACGACAGGCGCGGATACGGCCACTGTTCCGGCACTGACCGCTTTCCACCGAACATTCCGGCCGCCGATACCTTCAGGCGATCCAGTGAAAACTGTCTCAGATGCTGGAGCACACTCTGGTTGATGCCCATCGTGGCCTGCATGACCAGCATGTCGACCTCGCGCCGCGGCGTTACATCCGGCACAGCGGCCACCTTCGGGCGTCCGGGACGCCCGCGTGCAGCCTGCTCGTTCATCGCGCAGCGGAATGCGTCTTCCAGCGTCACCTGGCTCGCCTCGCGCGCGAGCTGCCAGCAGCGCACCCGGGCGGGGTGCGGCTGCAGCAGTTGTTCACGGCAGAGCATGTCGCATAGCCTGAGCAGCTCCCTTGTCGGCCGCCCGGTGTGTTTTTCCAACTGGGCGATATCGACCTCGCGCGGTGCGCAGGACACGAAGCGCCCCAGCACCTCGGTGATCAGGCACAGGCGTTCATACAGCACGCCGCTGCCGAGGATGTATTGATCAACGGCGCTCATGCCGCCTCTCCCATCAACGCGGCGGCGTCACGGTAGCCGGTGACGAAGGCACACAGCTCGCGGTCGGTGGCAAGGAAGCCGACGTCGGCGGTGCGCTCGTACAGGTTGCGCACCACGATGTCGATGACGTACTGCGCCTTGGTGCCGATCTCGTCGAGCACGTTGCCGACGTTTTCACGCGCCAGGCTGGTGACAAGTTCCTGCTCGAGGCGGTTGAAACCGGCGCGGGTGCCTGCCATGGTCGGCAGGATGGTTTTCGCTTCCGCCGGGCAGTTCATCTTGGCGGAGGCCTCGATCATGCACCACATCAGGTTGAGTTCGCGCAGCGATTGTTCGCAGCGCACCACGTCGCGCATGTACGGGAGGAAGGTGTCGATCGCAAGAAGCGCATTGTCTCGCATGGCGGCTGTCCTCGATAAAGGGTAGGCAGATGGCGCCGGCGCCCCGGATAGGGAAGCCGCGCAGGCACAAATTAGTGCGCCGCATCAACATTGCAATTAGCAGGCCAGCGACGATGTCCGGGACGATGTATGCCAGCCTTTTGCGGCTGCGCAACAAGCTGGCGTTTGGAGTAGCGCCATGAAATCAATGGTTTACAGCTGCGGCGAGGCAGGATGCCGCATGCGGCAGCGGCCTGAGGCGAGCATGGGAGATAGAGCGGGTGTGCACTTCTTTTGTGCCAACAAACAACATTATGGCGAGCATTCTGAAACCGGCCGGTTTTCGTCGCCCGTTCGACGGCGCATCGCTGCCTTGCGCTCCGGGAAAATCATTGAACAAATTGCTTTCAGGACTGTCCGACTTCCTTAACAGGGAGCGCTTCTCCGTCGCGGTCGAGAATGACGACAAGTGGAGCCGCGCACGATTGCATCATCGGGCTTTTTCAACGCCGACTTTCACATCGCGCTGCAGTGCATGGAGTCGCATCCATGCAAGCCATCCCTGACGTGTAAACCTCACAATCCAACGCACAATCACGGCAAAAATCAAGACGTGATTTGTGCATGCGAATGGTTTACAGTGTGTTGAACGCATGCTGTCTTGCCACCTATAGAAAGGCGGCAAGGCAGTGTCATGAATAGGCTCGTTGTTATCTGTATCCGACCATGAAACCCGTTGCACCCGGCACCGTCATCTTCCATCGCCACCGCGGCTATGGCGTCATCACCTCGGTCAATTTGCTGACCGGCTGGGTGTCGGCGCGCTTCGGCGACGAAGTGCGCACGCTGGACCTGAACCTGTCGCATGACGAACTGCAGCACGCGGACGGCGAACCGATCCGCTTCCGCCGCGACCCACCCGACCGCATGCCGCATGCGCGCCTGATGGCGATGATGCGCGAACTGCACCGGGCGGGATATCAACGGCTGTACCTGTATTCCTGGCCTAAACCGTCCGGCCTGCACTGGCGCTGGCATATGTTTACCGGGCAGCGCAACTGGATGGACCGTGCCTGGCGCGAAGGCTGGTACGGTTCGGGCGCGGATTACAACTTCAATCCGGTGATGGGCTGGGGCGACCAGCCGGGCGCGACCGCGCAGGAGCTGGTGCATGCATTCGCGCGTTTCGACCCGCAGGGACTGGCGCAGGCGCTGCGGCGCGACGAGGATCATTCTGCGTGGTTCGATGCGGTGTGCGAGGCGCTGCTGCCGAATTACGCATTTACGCTGGGCTGGGACCTGCGTGACGGCCCCATCCCCGACCATCTGCCGGTGATCCCGGTGCGCCGCGGCGTACCCGCCTATGCAGGGCCGCCTCTCCCCTGGCCGCCGGGCTGGACAAAACTCGGAACGCGGGGGCGCGCGCTGGCGCTGACGAGCCTTAGAACAGGTCACGCTGACGCCCCTTCCGGCGCCGTTCGTTGATCTGCGCAACCGCGGTCTCGCGCGGTCCGGCGATGAGCGTCACCTCATCGCCGGACTGCAATTCGCCGGTCTCGATCACGCGCAGGTAGAAACCGCTGTACCCCGCCTGCACCATCATCTTCGCCGCGTGCGAAAAGCCCATCTTGGCATTGAATTTGTAGCAGGGCTGGCGCGGCTCCGTCACCTCGAGCAGGACGCTGCCGATGCGCAGCTTGTCCTTGATCCACACGCCATCCTCCAGCACACCTTGCAGCGTCAGGTTCTCGCCCATCGATCCGGGCGGCAAGGGCTCTTCCCGCTTCAACGCGGCCAGTCTCTGCGCGGCCCAGAATGCATAGTGTTCCGACGGATACGCATATACCGCCTTGTTCAAACCGCCGTGCACGGTAAGGTCGGCCTGTTCGTCGCCTTCGATGCCGAGCTTGCCGACCCGCACCGGCCCCTGCATCGGCTTCTTGTGGATGCCGGTTGCCACGCGCCGCAGGTGTTCCGATTGCTGGACGAACAGGTCGCCGATGCCGCCGGCGTTCACGCTGACAACCTTCATGCCGCCTCCGCCAGGCGCCGCCGGTCGGCCAGGCTGGACGCGTACAGCGATACGCCGATCGCCAGGGCCATCGGCACCGCGCTGTAGAACGACAGGCTTTCCGTACCATGGGTGGACACGATGACGCCGCCCGCGAAGGCGCCCGCAGCCTGGCCAAGATAGATCGCGGAGGAATTGAGCGACACCGATGCCGACGCGAGCGGCGGCGCCATCGCCACCAGCCGCGCCTGCTGCGAGCCATTGATCGCGAAGCAGCCCAATCCCCAGACGAAGATCAGCACGACGGTGACCGCCAGCGAGCCGCGCGTCAGCGGCCACAGCGCAATCGCGGCCAGCATGCAGCCCATCGCCACCACGCCGACGCGCATCGGACCGATGCGGTCCATGAAGCGCGCGCCGAGCACATTGCCCAGCACGCCGGTGATACCGAAACAGAGGAACAACAGGCTGATCACCGTGGGCGTGGCGCCGATGAAATCCTTCAGCAGCAGCGCCATGTAGGAAAAGATGGTGAACATGCCCAACGCCTGGATCGCGGTGACGGAAATCGCGAGCAGCAGCGGCTTGTTGTCGAACAGCGCCTTCCACGCCGCACGGTCCATCGGCGCGACAAACAGCTTCGGCGGAATCTGCATCCACACGCCGGCCGCGAACAAGGCGGCGAGCAGTCCGACCAGCCCCAGCGTCGGACGCCAGCCGATGTGCGCGCCGAGGTAGGCGCCAATCGGCGTGCCGATCACCGCAGCGATCGACCAGCCGAGGAAGACCGTCGCGATCGCCTTGCCGCGCACCTCCTGCACCACCATCAACCCGGCCGTCGCCGCTGCCTGCGCAGTGAAGACGGCGGCGCCGAGCGCGGTCAGCATGCGCGCGATGAGCAGCGTGTTGTAACCCGGCGCAAGCGCGGCCACCATGTGCATCACCGCATACAGCAGCAGCGCCGCCGTCAGCAGCTTGCGGCGTTCGATGGCGCTGGTCCACCCGGCAAGGAAGGGGCCGGCCACGCATATCGTCATCGCAAACGCGGAAATCAGCATGCCGACCTGGGCCGGCGAGATCGCGAGGTCGGCGCTCAGTTCATTGAGCATGCCGGGCACGATCATCACGCCGGTGCCGATGGCGAAGTTGCCGAGGGTGAGGGACCACAGTTTTGGCTGCATGGGAGCTCCGGAAATGGCCTTCCAGTGTAGCCAAATCTGAACGACCGTGCCGAAAGCGCCGACAACCCGCACGAATCCTGTGCAAAGCGCAAGGACAGGGCGGGCTTGCTACGGCATTTGCACGGCAACGGTGCATGTGCGGCGCGAAAAACGATCCTTATTCGACTTTACCCACGGCACGCCTTTTGCAGAAGCATGAGCCGTCATCAACCACACCGACGAGGACTGACATGGATCGCAATGCCGTGACCCAAAAGATCATCAGCACCAAAGTAAAGAAGGGCCTGAAGTGGAAGGACATCGCCGAGCACCTCGGCCAGAGCAAGGAATGGTCGACCGCCGCCTGCCTCGGCCAGATGACCTTCACCAAGGCGCAAGCCGAAGTCGCGCAAGGCCTGTTCGACCTGACCGACGAGGAAGCCGCCTGGCTGCAGATCGTGCCGTACAAGGGCTCGCTGCCCACAGCGGTACCGACCGACCCGCTGATCTACCGCTGGTACGAAATCGTGAGCGTATACGGCCTGACGATCAAGGAACTGATCCACGAGGAATTCGGCGACGGCATCATGAGCGCAATTGACTTCTCCATGGACATCACGCGCGAACCGGACCCGAAGGGGGATCGGGTGAATGTCGTGTTGTCGGGGAAGTTTTTGCCGTACAAGTCGTACTGAGTCACGCGCGCGCCCAAAACACGCTCAGTCAGGTCGAGGTAGTCAGCTTGAACCAGCGCAGGCGCGCAATCGATCTCACTACCCCCATCCCGACCTTCTCCGTCTCAGGGGGAAGGCGCCGTTCGGCGCTCCGTTTAGTCAATCAAGTTCTTCTGCGCGCGGTACCAGTTCACGCCTTGTGCGTCGACAGCAGGATGCTGGTCTCGGTATTCGCAATGCCTTCAATGCGACGAATCCGCCCCAGCAAACGATCGAACAATTCCAGGTTGTCCGCGCGCAGTTCCGCGACGATATCCCAGCGCCCGTTGGTGGTGTGCAGCGTATGCACGCCCGGCTCGACGCGCAACGCCTGGATGACGGCTGGCGCGCTGTTGCCGTCCACCGCGATGCCCATCCATGCGCGAATGCGATGGGCCTCCGCCTCCGGCTTCATGCGCAACGTGTAGCCGGCGATCACGCCGCTTTCTTCCAGCTTCGCGATCCGGTTCTGTACCGTCGCGCGGGACACCCGCAGCTTCTTCGCCAATTCGGTCACGGACATGCGCGCGTCGTCGCGCAACAGGGCGAGGAGATGACGGTCGGTGTCGTTCATCTTTACAAATTGAAGCCTTCAAGTGTCGATTTGGCTTATTTTATGCCAAATTGATCAGTTTAGAGACTTTTTGTCAGCATGGCGCCAGTCCACAATCAATCCACTCCAAGTGCCAAAACCAGGAAGAGAGGACGAAACATGACCCGCTATATCGACATCAAGGACATTCAACAACTCGTCAGGGCCGTCGGCATTGAAACCTTCATCACGCAGCTGTCGCGGTATATCCGCGCCGACTACCTGCGCTGGAATGAATTCGAGAAATCGGCGCGCGTGGCCAACCATTCGGACATCGGCGTGATCGAGCTGATGCCGGTGTCGGACCGTACGCATTACGCATTCAAGTACGTCAACGGGCATCCGAAGAACACGCGCATCAACATGCTGACTGTGATGGCATTCGGCGCGCTGGCCGATGTCCGCACCGGCTACCCGCGCCTGCTGAGCGAGCTGACGATCACGACCGCACTGCGCACTGCGGCGACCTCTGCGCTGGCCGCGCTGCCGCTCGCCAACCCGGGGTCGAAATCGATGGCCGTCATCGGCAACGGTGCGCAGAGCGAGTTCCAGATTCTCGCGTTCAAGGCCATGCTCGGAATCCGCGAGGTACGCGTCTATGACATCGATCCGATCGCCACGCAAAAGCTGATACACAATCTCGCCGGTGTCGCCGGCTTGCAGATCCGGCGGGCAGCATCGGTGCACGAGGCAGTGTGCGGGGCGGATATCGTCACGACGGTCACCGCCGACAAAACCAATGCGACCATCCTGACGCCGGACATGATCGAGCCGGGCATGCATATCAATGCCGTCGGCGGCGACTGCCCCGGCAAGACCGAACTGCACGCGGACATCCTAGCGAACGCGCGCGTCGTCGTCGAGTTCGAACCGCAGACGCGCATCGAAGGCGACATCCAGCAGATGCCGGCCGACTTCCCCGTCACCGAGCTGTGGCAGATCCTGGCCGGCAAGGCGCCGGGGCGCGAGAGCGACGAGCAGGTCACGGTGTTCGATTCGGTGGGTTTTGCACTGGAAGACTTTTCCGCGCTTCGCTATGTCAACGACCTCGCGGAAAGCATGGCGATCGGCTCGTGGATCGAGCTGGTGCCAACGCCGGACGACCCGAAAGACCTTTACCAGTACGTGGCACCGGCAACGCAGGCGCCTGTCCTGCGACGCAATGCGACGGCCGCCGAACCGGCCTGAGCAGGAGCGGCCATGCAGACCACGGACCACGTCCTGATGATCCGGCCGGCCAGGTTCCGGTCCAATCCGGAAACCGCTGCCAGCAATGCTTTCCAGCTCGACGATGTCTCCCCCGATGCCGCGCAGGTAGCGGCACGGTCGGAATTCGACGCCTACGTCGAGGCCTTGCGCGACGTAGGCGTCGGCGTCCTCGTCGTGGAGGACACGCCGGAACCGCATACACCGGATTCGATCTTCCCGAACAACTGGGTCAGCTTCCATCGCGACGGATGCATCCTGCTCTATCCAATGGAAGCGCCGAACCGCCGGCTCGAGCGGCGCGCCGCGGTGCTGGCCGAGGTAGGCAGGCAGTTTGCGATCCGCGAGACGGTCGACCTCAGCCGCTTCGAGACGGAAGGCAAATTCCTCGAAGGCACCGGCGCCATGGTGCTCGACCATGACACCCGGCTGGCCTACGTCTGCCATTCCTCGCGCAGCCATCCGGAGGCGATGAAGGCATTCGAAGCACAGTCTGGATACCGGGCGGTGTGGTTCCATGCCACGGACCGGTTCGGGAAGCCGATCTATCACACCAACGTCATGATGTGTGTCGGGCGTGCCATTGCTGTCGTCTGCATGGAGTCGGTTGTGGATGCCGCCGAACGCGCGCTGCTGCGGCAGTTGCTGCATGCGGGCGGCAAGCTGATTATCGAGATCAGCCTGGCGCAAATGGAATCGTTTGCCGGGAACATGCTCGAGCTGCGTTCCGTGCGTGGAGATCCGGTCCTCGCGATGTCGCGGCGGGCTTGGGGAAGCCTCACCGCCGCGCAGCGCCGGCGCATTTCCGCCTACGCGGATCCCGTGCTTGCGCCGATCGATACGATCGAGAGGCTAGGGGGCGGCAGCGCGCGCTGCATGCTCGCGGAGATCTTCCTGCCGAGGCTCGGCGCCGGAACCGCCGTCGTTCCGGAACAACCCGAGTGCGCTGTCCGTTGACGAGCCGGTATTCGGACACGCCCTCGATGGTGACGAGATGACGCAGGCCGGATGCCGCTCCGCCTGCATGTCGGCCACAGCGGTCAACCGGAACAGAATGGCAAACCGCTGCGGGTGCTCAACGGGTCAGCACCGCCGGATTCAGGACGTTTTTGCGCGTACCGGCGGCGAAGTCGAGCACGTTCTGGAAGGCGGCGCGGAAGTAAAGCTCGTAGCTGTCCTTCTCCACATAACCGATGTGCGGGGTCGCGAGCAGGGTCGGAATGCGCAGCAGCGGCGATCCCGGCGCCAGCGGTTCCGATTCGAACACGTCGACAGCGGCGAAGCCCGGGCGGCCGCAGTGCAGCGCCGCCTCGAGCGCACCTTCCGCGAGCAGCTCTGCACGACTGGTATTGACGAACAGCGCGCCGGGTTTCATCCGGTCGAGGTCTTCCGGCGTGACGATGCCGCGTGTCGCATCGTTCAGCCGCAAGTGCAGGCTCAGAACATCGGCCTGTTCAAAGAACGCTTCTTTCGATTCCGCCGCGCGATGGCCGTCCTTTCGCGCCGCATCCCGGCCGGCGTCGCTCCCCCAGATCATGACATCCATTCCGAATGCCTTGCCGTAACCCGCGACCAGACGCCCGATGCGCCCGTAGCCCCAGAGGCCGAGCGTCCTGCCCTTGAGCACGTTGCCCAAGGTATTCAGTGCCGGATTGATCGATGCGGTCTGCCACAGACCGTCGCGCAGATTGGCGGCATATTGCGGCACCTTCCGGGAGGCAGCCATGATCAGGGCCCAGGTCAACTCGGCCGGCGCGGTTGGATCGCCCACGCCTTCAACGATGGCAATACCGTTGTCGGTCGCGGCGTCGACGTCGATATGACCGCTGACCTTGCCGGTCTGCGAGATCAGTTTCAGGTTGGGCAGCTTGCCCAGCAGTTGCCGGTTGAAAGCAGTACGCTCGCGAATCAACACCAGCGCATCGAAATCCTTTAGACGCAGCGCAAGCTGCATGACACCTTTGGCGCTGTTCGTGAACACTTTGACATCATGCCCCTCTAACAGGCGGAAGCATTCGAGGTGGCGGACGCAGTCCTGATAGTCGTCAAGAATCGCGATTTTCATGTGGGTTTGCCAACTTTGTCACAAAACCGTAGCAAAGATACGAGTCTTGGCAGAAACGATAAATGCCTACTACAAAACTCAACAATTTTTCCTACAATTTTGTTGTAAATCATTGAGCCGTGGTATTGCCCCGTGTACAATCGGTACCTATTTTTCGCCACTCCCTGCGGGAGGAGGCGAACCCACCAAGCCCGAGCATTATTCCATTTTTCGGGCCGCGCGGTCACTACACAAAGACCGCTCTCGACATGACCGCCGTACCGCTAGATCACTGCGCACTAGCCGAGCCAAAAGCTGACGACGATCCTGCCGCACCGGGACAAGACAGATTTCTTTATTGGCATTGGAGGTAGTTTTTATGAACCAGCCCGTTATGGGAGGCATTGCAGTCTTGAATGCACCGACTTACGTGAAACACCAGAAGCTGATCAACTGGGTTGCGGAAATCGCCGCGCTCACCAAGCCGGAGCGCATCTACTGGTGCGACGGCTCGCAGGCAGAATACGATCGGCTGTGCGCGGAAATGGTTGCCGCCGGCACCATGAAGAAGCTGAACGACGCCAAGCGCCCGAACAGCTACCTGGCCTGCTCCGACCCGTCCGACGTGGCGCGCGTCGAAGACCGCACCTTCATCTGCTCGGAAAAGCAGGAAGACGCCGGCCCGACCAACAACTGGATGGCGCCCGCTGAAATGCGCGTGACCCTGAACGGCCTGTTCGACGGCTGCATGCGCGGCCGCACGATGTACGTCGTGCCGTTCTCCATGGGTCCGCTGGGCTCCCCGATCGCCCACATCGGCATCGAACTGTCCGACTCCCCGTACGTGGCCGTCAACATGCGCATCATGACCCGCATGGGCAAGGCCGTGTACGAAGTGCTGGGCACCGACGGCGACTTCGTGCCCTGCGTGCACACCGTCGGCAAGCCGCTGGCCGCCGGCGAGAAGGATGTGCCGTGGCCGTGCAACCAGACCAAGTACATCGTCCACTATCCGGAAACCCGCGAGATCTGGTCCTTCGGCTCCGGCTACGGCGGCAACGCGCTGCTGGGCAAGAAGTGCTTTGCGCTGCGCATCGCGTCCACCATGGGCCGCGACCAGGGCTGGCTGGCCGAGCACATGCTGATCCTCGGCGTGGAATCGCCGGAAGGCAAGAAGCACTATGTCGCAGCCGCCTTCCCGTCCGCCTGCGGCAAGACCAACTTCGCGATGCTGATTCCGCCGAAAGCCTTCAACGGCTGGAAAGTCACCACCATCGGCGACGACATCGCCTGGATCAAGCCGGGCGCTGACGGCCGCCTGTACGCGATCAACCCGGAAGCCGGCTACTTCGGCGTGGCGCCGGGCACCAACACCGTCACCAACTCCAACTGCATGGCGTCGCTGAATGCGAACACCATCTTCACCAACGTCGCGCTGACCGACGACGGTGACGTGTGGTGGGAAGGCCTGACGAAGGAAGCTCCGGCCCACCTGATCGACTGGCAGGGCAAGGACTGGACGCCGGAGATCGCCAAGGAAACCGGCCGCAAGGCTGCACATCCGAACGCGCGCTTCACCGTTGCCGCCACCCAGAACCCGGTGATCGACCCGGCATGGGACGATCCGGCCGGCGTGCCGATCTCGGCCTTCATCTTCGGCGGCCGTCGTTCGACCACCGTGCCGCTGGTGACCGAAGCGCGCAACTGGGTCGAAGGCGTGTACATGGCCGCGACCATGGGTTCCGAAACCACCGCCGCGGCTGCCGGCCAGCAGGGCGTGGTTCGCCGCGACCCGTTCGCGATGCTGCCGTTCATGGGCTACAACATGAGCGACTACTTCCAGCACTGGCTGAACATCGGCAAGAAGGTCGCTGCGTCGCCGGCAGAGATGCCGAAGATCTTCTGCGTGAACTGGTTCCGCACCGATGAAAACGGCAAGTTCGTGTGGCCGGGTTTCGGCGACAACATGCGCGTGCTGAAGTGGATGCTCGACCGCATCGAAGGCAATGCCGGCGGCACCGAGAATATCTTCGGCGTCACACCGCGCTACGAAGACCTGAAATGGACCGGCCTGGAGTTCACCCAGGAGCAGTTCGACCGCATTACTTCGATCGACAAGGCTGCTTGGGAAGCCGAGCTCAAGCTGCACGCCGAGCTGTTCGACAAGCTGAAGTACCACCTGCCGGCCGAACTGGAATCGACCAAGGCGGCGTTGGAGAAGCGTCTGGCGGCATAAAGGCCACCCTTAAATGGCTGCAGAAGCGCGACGGGGAAACCCGCCGCGCTTTTTTTTCGGCGGTCCGGTTCGTGCCGGGTGCAAACGCATCGGATTTGTCTGGCTCTACACAGGGGGAAACGTTATCATTTGAGCATCATTATGTTCTCCCATATTCCTGGTAGTCGGCATCGCTGAAGGATGCTATTACCGGACAGGTCCGAGGGCGTCCCGAATTTTGCCTTTCGGTATTTTTGTTACCTTGTGTCAATCATTTGCTTGAAACCACGCTTCTGTTCGAGGCTGGCACCCCTTAACGAGGCCTTGAAATTTAGATAATGCCAATATCCCAAAGGAAGCAAGCACTAACTCTTGATGCATCGCAAAGAAAAGTTTCTCAACGGCAAGTAACATTCCCTTACAATTCGAATCTTGCCGTACGGCAATATTGTGCAAGAATGAAGGAACTGTCTGATTTACTGGACATACCTTCCCTTTAAATTCTGATGCGGTACAACCATGGCTTCCGAAGTGTTCACCGACGACGCTCCAAGCGCAAACCCGATTCCGCCGTCCTTGCGGATCGAGGTGTTGCAGGAGCTCGCCGACACGGCCGGCAGCCTGGCCAACAAGCAGATTGACGGCTTCATTACGCGCCTCGCGGATGCGATGCTGGCGCAGGCGCAATCCTCCGAGGACGCGCGCCAGGCCAAGCTGCTCACTGCCTCCGCCAGTCTTCTCAAGCGCAACCGCTACCCCTTCTATTATGTGATGTCCGAGAGACTCGGCGCAGCCCTGCACAACGAGGTGCTGGCGGCGGAGTACCCGGGCACCGTGCAGGATACTGCTGCGCAGCCGGCCTCGCTCCCGCCCGAGCTGGAAGTGGACAAGAAGCTGTGCCTGATGAAGGCTGCGCGCGCGATCGAAACGGAAAACAACACGCGCCTGACCGCACTGAACATCCGCCTGGCGTCTCTGCTCGGTCGCGAGGAGCTGCCGACCGCACAGAACCCGTTCCGGCCGCAGGTCTTCCTGAGCGTGGTCCATGAATCCTGGTGCGAATTCCAGCCGGACGCGGAAGCGCACCACCTGGTCTACCGCCTGCTCTCCGCTTCGCTCTGCTTCGACCTCGCGCCGGTGCTGCATGCGCTGAACATGGCACTGATCAAGCGCGGCATCGTGCCCCACCTGCCCGCGTCATCCCTGGTGGCGACGCTGGATGCCGAGAAAAAGGCCGCCGCCGACCAGGACGAGGCGACCATGGATCCCGTGATGCGGCAGTTGCGCCGCCTGTTCCCCGCCGAAAGCAAGACCGCCGCCGCGCAAGCCGAACGCCCGGTTTCTTCCGACTTCCCGTCGCTGTTTGCCGCCGATGATGTGCAGGCGACGGCGTCGCGCAACGATCTGCTCGGCTATCTCACCGCGGTGCAGCGTACCGTCGTCAATCATTCATCCGCCGCCGGCAAGTCCGTTGCGCCGCTCTATCTCGACGTTCTCGACCGCATCCGCAAGGAAGCGCCGGCCGGTGCGCTGACGCCGACCGACAGCAGCGTGATCAATCTGCTGAAGAAGATCTTCGGCATGGTGTTCAGCGACGAGCACATCGCCGACGAGATGAAGGCGATGATCGGCCAGTTGCAGGTGCCGGTGCTGAAGGCCGCGGTACAGGACAAGGATTTCTTCTTCAAGCCGGGTCATCCAACCCGCCGCGTGGTGGACCTGATGGCCAGGCTCGCCGTGGGCTGGGATCCGAAGAAGGGCGATGCCGATCCGCTGCATGTGCTGATCCTCCGCAACGTCAAGCGCATCCAGCAGGAATCCGAGCAGCGCATGGGGGTCTTCGCCGACGTGGCAAACGAACTCGCCGCCTTCATCAAGCGCGACGAGACCGCGACCGAGCAGGTGCTGGCCAATTCGATCGACAACGCGCTGCAGCAGGAAAAGCACGACCAGTGCCTGAAGGCGGCGAAGAACGAAGTTGCCATGCGCGTGGGCACTGGCGAAGTCGTGGCTTTCGTCGAGACCTTCCTCGAAGACAAATGGGTGCGCGTGCTGACGCTTGCCTACAGCGTCAGGGACGACAAGCCGCAGGCAGCGGACAGCGCGATCAAGACCATGGACGAATTGTGCTGGAGCGTGAAACCGAAGATCACGGCTGCCGAGCGCAAGGAGCTGCTGGCCAAGCTGCCGCCGATGATCGCGATGCTGAACAAGTGGCTGGACCTGATCAAGTGGCACGGCGACGAACGCGAGCGCTTCTTCAAGGAGCTCGCCCAGACCCACGCATCGATTGTGCGCGCGCCCCTGGAGCTGTCGCCGGAACGCCAGATGCAGATCGCGCTGGCCGTCGCCAAGCATGCCGCCGAGCGCCGCCTGCAACGACAGGCGACGCAGCAGCCGGAGCCCGAGCCGGATGAATTCGATCAGATGGTCGACGAACTCGAGCGAGGGACCTGGATCGAGTTCAAGCGCCCGGATGGGGTAGCCATGAAGATCAAGCTGGCATGGGTCAGCCCGATGCGCAGCCTGTACATCTTCTCGACCAAGGACAGACAGGAAGCGCTGTCGATTTCCGCGCAGGGACTGGCACAGGCGATGCGCGAACAACGCGCGCGCGTGGTGTCGCTGACCGGGCTGGTGGGCAAGGCACTGGCATCGGTGTTCGGCGCGGACGGCGCGAACGACGAGGCAATGGAAGCGAAGTCAGCGGCATAGAGGGTGTTATGCGCTGCTTTCCCCACGGCGCGACAGACTAACTGGTCGCGCCTCTTTTTTGTCCTTGCGGGCCAACCCTCCGGATAGATCAAACCGTTCGTCTGTTAGAAACTTTCTTCGCCGGTATTTCCCCGCTTCAGCCGCAGCAATAAGATCGCGTTTCCGTCTCATCGGCGTCCGTCGATGCGCACCCCACAGGAAACGACCATCATGCGGAAACATCTTGCTCTCGTCGCGCTGCTCTCGTTGCTCTTTGCATCGCTTGCCGCCCGGGCGGAAACGATCGCCACGCAGGTCGCCGCTGCCGAGAATGCGATCGAGACCAGCAATCATCGCCTGTTCGTTTCGTCCGACGGCGCGTTCTACGAACTCGGCTTCGTCAACAACGGCTGGACCAAGACGAAGATGCCGACTGTCTTTCGCGACGGCGCGAACCGCTCCTGCTACTTCCTCGGTATTGCGGAAATCAATGGACGCGTCTACACGGTATGCACCGCGGACCACCTCAATCCGCTGGCCAAAAAATTCCTGCTCGCGCTGGATACCTTCGATACCGCGCCGAAGCTGAACGAAGTCGGCGAACTGCACGGCATTTCGCTTCCGAACGGCCTGACCGTCGACAATGCCGGCAATCTTTACGTCGCCGACAGCGGGCTGCCGCTGCTGCCGGGAACGATACAGAAGGTCACACTGGCCAGCGCGTACACCATCTCGACACAGACGACCTTCCATCGCTTCCTTGCATTCAAGCCGAACGGCTTGCGGTATTCGCAAGGAAAGCTGTACGTGACCGTCAATCCCTTCAGCTACATCGGCGTGTCGCAGCTGCTGCGCTACGACCTGCAGCCCGACGGGTTGCGCAACGAGACCGCGCTCTACAAGTCGGTCTCCTTCCTCGACGATTTCGCACTGGTCGAAGGCGGTGCGGTAATGGCGGAATTCCTCGGCGGCCGCATCACGCATGTCAACGAGCGTGGCACGGAACTGCATCGCGCCGGGTTCACGCAACCGACCTCCGTCAGCCTCCTGAACGCGCCTACCTACGGCGCCGGCAATCTGCTCGTGACCGAGCGCTCCACGGGCAGCGTGCACCGCTTCATGAATTCGTGGGGATTGCGTCCGCGCTAGCGATTACTAAACTGCCAATCATTCGATCGGCCTTGCATACAATTTTTCGATAGATCGATTTCCATCGGCCATCCGGTGGAACTGCCCATGTATTTCCGCACCTAAGCAACGCATTGAATGGCAATGCTTACCGGGAGATAACAAGTGGTGCAGGACGCAGTTAACAAGGAAATCACGCTGGACGATCTGCTGCGGATCGTCGACACTGCGGCGCAGACGATCGAGCGCCTGCAGGCGGTCAACGCCTCGCTGATGCGGCAGATCCGCGAATGCGAATCGGCGGCGCAAGCGGCAGTCGTCGAGGCCGACGACAAGGCGCGGCAGATCGAGGAATTGGAAAAATCCGAGGCAGTGCTGCGCGAGGACGCACAATGGTGCCGTTGGTTCAAGAACAAGTACGGCACGTCGACCTTCTACTCGCACATCGAGCGTGAATACCAGGCAGACCACCGCGGGCCGGACCTGCCGGGCGACATCAACCCGGACCGGCCTTCGACGCAATCAGGCGTTGCGCGCGACGCCTCCTGATCCTTCCTTTGCGACGGCAGGTGCCGTCCGCTTGTCGGCCGTGCCGGAGAATGCGATCGGCGCGGCACACTCCGGTTTCAATCCGCGGCAGCTGCGATAGACATCGCGAATGCGTGCCAGGTCGGTTTCGACATCGCCAGTCAACACCGCGTACGACACCAGCCGCACTTCCTTCGTGCCGTAATCGATGCAGGCCATCCCCAACGGCACGCCCGCGGTCAGCGCGATGTGGTAGAAACCGCTGCGCCAGCTGTCGCGGTATTTGCGCGTTCCCTCGGGCGCCAGCGCCAGCCAGTATGTTTCGGCCGACTTGATCCGCTCGGCGAGGCGGGTGATGGCGCCGGTATTGGCGCCGCGCTCGATCGGCTCCCCGCCCCAGGCGCGGAACAAAGGGCCGAGCAGGGCGCCGCAAGTGCCCTTGAACAGCGCCTCCTTCCCCAGCCAGCGGAAACGGACTCCGACTGCCCATTTGGCCACCAGACCGATCACGAAATCCCAGTTGGAGGTATGCGGATAGACGATCACGACGCCGCGCGGCCCGGGCAACGGCGCAAAGTTCACGCGCCAGCCGAAGATGGCGAGCAGGCGCACGGCGAAACGCTGCGAACGCGTCGCGACGTTGCGTGTTGTCAGGTAATGGTCAGCCATGGTGCGGTCATTATCCGTCTTCCCGGCCAATTTTGTTGATTTGTGGAAAAACTGACATGGCCGGATTGCGACAGCGCTAACGCGTGACCGGGTGGCACGGTTCGTGATTAAATCTGCAACTTCACTCATCTTTCAAGAGGATCCACATGGCCGGAGCCAGCCTGCTCGCCTTGCTCGACGATATCGCCACCATTCTTGACGACGTGGCCGTCATGACCAAAGTCGCCGCCAAGAAAACCGCCGGCGTGCTGGGCGACGACCTTGCACTCAATGCCCAGCAGGTTTCGGGCGTGCGCGCCGAGCGCGAGTTGCCGGTGGTGTGGGCGGTGGCAAAGGGTTCGATGGTGAACAAGGCGATCCTCGTGCCGGCCGCGCTGGCGATCAGCACCTTTGCGCCGTGGGCGGTGACACCGCTGCTGATGATCGGCGGCGCCTTCCTTTGTTACGAAGGTTTTGAAAAGCTTGCGCACAAGTTCCTGCACAGCAAGCACGAGGACGACGTGCATCACGCGGAATTGGTCGGGGCGCTGGCCGATCCGCATGTGGACATGGTCGCGTTCGAGAAGGAAAAGGTGAAGGGCGCGGTGCGCACCGATTTCATCCTGTCGGCGGAAATCATTGTGATTGCGCTGGGTACCGTAGCCAACGCCTCGTTCGCGCAGCGTGTCGCCGTGCTGGTGGGCATTGCGGCGATCATGACGGTCGGTGTGTACGGATTGGTCGCGGGCATCGTCAAGCTCGATGACGCAGGGCTTTACCTGAGCCGGGCCGGACGCGGCCTGCGGCTGGCCGTCGGACGCCTGCTGCTGCGCGTTGCGCCCTACCTGATGAAGACGCTGTCGATCGCCGGCACGGCGGCCATGTTCATGGTGGGCGGCGGCATCCTTGCGCACGGCATTCCGGCTGCACATCATCTGATCGAAGGCATCGCGCACGCGACCGGTGCGCTGGAGCCGCTCACCTCGGCGGTCGGCAACGGCATCGCGGGCGTGATCGCAGGCGCCATCGTGCTGGGGGTGGTGACGCTGGCCGGCCGGGTGTTCAGGGCATTTCGCAAGGCTTCCTGACTCAGAACGATTTCCGGTAGTTCGTGCCTTCATCGAAGCGGCTCTGCCAGTGCCGCAGGTAGGATGCCGCCAACGCGTTGTTGTGCCAGAGCACGATCACGTTCTCGCTGTTGGATGATGCCGCCGCCTGCGAGTAATTGAAGGAACCGGTCTGCACATGCACGCCGTCGCTGACGATGTACTTGTCATGGTGGATCGCGTACTTGCCGTTGGTGCGCACCGGGATGCCCGCGTTGGCGAGCAGGTTGAGCGCCGCCGTGCCGGATTTGCTCGAGGTTCCCTTGTCATCCACGACGACGCGCACATCGACGCCACGCTTCCGCGCATCGGCGAGTGCGCGCACCACCTTCGGCGAGGTGAACGAATAGGCGGCGAGGTGGATGCTTTTCTGCGAGGTGTTGATGACCTTGAGGATGAGCCGTTCGGCGCCGCCCTCAGGCGAGAAGCCGGTTTCGATTTCCGCGGTCGCGGGTGCCTTGTCGGTGCGCGACTGGATCGCGCGCGAGAGCTCGTCGATCAGTGTCGGCTGGCGTGCCTGGACATTCAGGGCGCCCAGTAATGCGAGCGCAAACAACAGTTTTTTCATTGCGTGGAACCGATAAGCGTTGCGACTGAGTCGATCGACACAGCCGATGACTCTGGATCATTCTCGCACGCAAGAGTTCCCTTCTGCTGTGCCCGCTTACCAAATGCCGGTCGCGTCGAGATGCGGTGACGGCTCGCGCAGTGCCCAGCGCAAGGGCATGGCACCGGGGCGAAACACGTAGCGCTCGGTCGCGAAGCGCATCATGCGTTTGGCGCCCTGCACGCGCGCCGCGTCATCGCCATCCCAATCCACTTCGGCGCGGCCGGTGAGATGCAGCAGGTCGCCGCGCGCGAAATCGATGAACAGCAGGCCGGCGCGCCCGTCCGCCATGACATTGCCGATCGTGTTGAAGAAGTTATTGCCCTGGAAATCCGGCCATGCCAGCCGCCCCACTGTATCTGCTTTCACGAAGCCGGGCCGGCCACCGCGGTGCGACACGTCGATCCCCTGCTCGCCGTCGCTCGGCGCGCCGGATGTCGTGGCGATGAAGAAGGTGTCGGCCTGGCGGATGAGCGCCAGTGCCGCTGCGGGCAGGGGTCCGGTGCCGGACAAGGGCGCGCCGGGTTCACCATCGGCACGCGCGACTTGCTCGCGCGTCTGGATGTACTTCGGGCAGTTGCCGAAGCTCTGGTGCAGGGCAAAGACGAAACCGTGCTCGTCGATAGAGGCCGCGATGCCGTTGGCGCGATTGCGGCGCCGCGTTTCGAACTGCAAGCCGAGCAGGCCGAGCGACTTGCCGGGCTCGAGCGATGCGGCGAGCGGATCGCCATCGGCAAACAGCGCCTCGATGCGCAAGGCCACCGGGTTAGGGGACTGGATGAACCCGGGCTCGCCCCACAGCATCGATGCCCAGAGCGTGCCGTCTCGATCCTCGGCACCGGCGAACAGCGTCGGCAGCAAGGGAAAAAACTCCCTGTGCTGCTCGGGCATGTAGTCGCGCAGGACCGCGCTGCCCACCTTTTCCATCTGGGCGCGCACGCCGGCGCGCGCCTGCGCCAGCTGCTCGCCCGCATGAAACGGTGCCGGGGCTGCCGGGCGGCGCGGCTCCGTCTCGTGTGCGGCGTCCATGGCCTTACGCTGCCTTCGTCGCGAACGGCGGCAGCTCGATCATCGGCACGAAACGCGGCAGCGCCTCGATGCGGGCCAGCCATGCGCGCAGCGATGGATACGGTTCGAGTGAAATGTCGCCCTCCGGCGCGCGCGCGATATAGCTGTAGCCGGCGATGTCGGCGATCGTGATGCTCTCGCCTGCGAGCCAGGGGCGCGACTGCAGTTCGCTTTCCATCACATTGAACAGGCGCTCGGCGCGGCGCGCGGCTGCTTCGATGTCGACCGGCGCGCCGAAACGCTTCGCGAGACGGGCGGTAGCCGGACCGAACGCGATTTCGCCTGCGGCGACCGACAGCCAGCGCTGCACAGTCGCTGCGCCGACCGGATCGCGCGGCAGCCAGTGCGCGTCGCCGTATTCGACGGCAAGGTAGACGAGAATGGCGTTGGAGTCGGCGACGACAGTACCGTTGTCGTCGATCACCGGCACCTGGCCGAAGGGATTGAGCTTGAGGAATTCGGCGCTTCGCTGCTGGCCGGCGCGCAGGTCGATGTCGATCGCGGTATAGGGCAGGCCGAGCAGGGCCAGTAACAGTTCGGCACGATGCGCATGGCCGGACAGGACGCTGCGGTAGAGCTTGATGGGCGGTTTCGTTTGCATGGCGATCTCCTTCGTTCACGGGAGACTCGATTGTGCATGCCGATGATTGCTGAATAAATAGCAACAAACAAAGCAAATTACTTCATAATGTGGAGTAATACTTTTGGCGTCCGGCACGACGCGCTTCCACGCCACGCATCTCCATCATGGACAAACTCCGCGGCATCCAGACCTTCATCGCCATCGCCGACCGCGGCAGCCTGACCGCCGCCGCGACTGCGCTCGACACCTCGCTGCCCACTGTGGTCAGGCGCCTGGCCGAGCTGGAGGACAGCCTCGGCGTGCGCCTGTTCAACCGCACCACGCGCCGCATCCACCTGACAGACGAAGGGCATCGCTACCTGGCGATTTGCCGCAATGCACTGGGCCAGCTGGAAGAAGCGGAAGAGTCATTGTTCGATGCGAAGGCCAAGCCTTCGGGCAAGCTGGTGATCACCACGCCGGTGCTGTTCGGGCGGCTGCATGTGGCGCCACTGGTTCGCGAGTTCATGCGCATGCATCCCGCGCTCACCGTGGAAATGCTGATGCTCGACCGCAGCATCGACCTGATCGAGGAAGGCGTCGACGTCGCCGTGCGCATCGGCCACCTTGCCGATTCGATGCTGCATGCGGTGCCTGCCGGGCAGTTGCGGCGAGTGATCTGCGGCAGTCCGGACTACCTCAAACAGCACGGCACCCCGCGCCATCCGTCGGAGCTCGCCGGGCATGTCGGCATCCGCTTTACCGGCCGCGGCGTACTGAGCGAGTGGCAGTTCCAGGAAAACGGACGCAGCTTCGGCGTGCGCATTCCGGCGCGCATCACGACCAATTCGGTGGAAACAGCGGTCGACACCTGCCGCGACGGCCTCGGGCTGGGCGCCTTCCTTTCCTACCAGATACAAGCGCCGGTGCGCGCCGGCGAACTCAAGCCGGTGCTGCGCAAGTATGAAACGGACCCGGTGCCGGTCCACTTGCTGTATCCGCATTCCCGGCTGATGTCGGCGCGGGTGCGGGCATTCATCGACTTTGCGGCGCCCCGTCTGCGTGCACAGGATTTCACCAGGCTGTGAGGGAACACGGCATATACCAGCTGTGTAAATCCTGCTTAACCTAAAGTTTCTATTTAGAAACCATTGGTACAAAAACCGCGTCGATTCTTTGATCTCGATCAATGAAATGCGATTTCGCAAATTTTCGCTGCGCCGCAGCAAAAGAATCCCCGTACGATTTTGGTCATTCAAGAACAAGTACACATTCTCGGGGAAAAAATTTGCCCTGCTCTAGTCCACGCAAGCCTGTTTCAGTTGCCGCCCTGCTGGCATTGGGGGCGGGGGTAGCGTTGACGGCCGTCCTGTTCCTCTGGCTTGCCGACAAGGAAGCCTACAACAGGTTGCAAGCGTTGGAGCATGCAGCGGACGTGCGGCAGACCGCCTTCCAGGATGAATTCCACCATGCCCTCAACGGCCTGATCGTGATTAACAGCCTGTTCTCCTCCAATGAAAGCCTGAGTTCGCGACAATTCGACGAAATTGCGGCCCATCTTGTCGAGGAGCATCCGTTTATCCAGGCCTTCTCCTTTATCCGGGAGGTGCCTGGGGAAAAGCGCGCCGCTTACGAAGCGCAGATGCGGCAGTCGCAGCGCGGATTCACCGTTTCCGAGTTCAAGGATGGAAAGCTGGTTCCGGCTCGCAGCAAGCCCCGCCATCAAGTCATCGAGTACCTCGCGCCGGCGACAGCCAACAAGACCGCGCTGGGGCTGGATATCACCGGCCTTCCGGAACGGGAAGCGGCCCTCGCGCACACCGTCGCGACCGGCCTTCCCAGCGCCACGAAACTGTTCAACCTCCTTCCGGGCTCCGGCGGCCATCGCGCTTTTTCCGTGCTCCTGCCGGTCTACCGGATGGCGGCCACGGCCCGCCGCGGACCGGCGAACGAGCCGGTCTATGTCGGTTACAACGCGGTCGTATTCAATGCCTCCCGGATGGCGGAAATCGTCCTGCACCGCGCCGCGCTGCTGCAGTTGCCGGAAATCGACATCAGCATCTATGCCGACGACGGCGACAACAAGGAGCTTGTATACCGCTCCAGCGATCCTCTCCGCGACGCCGGCGACGATCCCTTTTCCTGGCTCGCGCCGCCGGCAGCAGCCGTGACGCGCAGCCTCGAGACGGCCGGCCTGCACTGGCAAATTGTCGTCTCCGGTACCACCGTGCCCGTCGGCTATGCCCCCTTGTCGGCCTGGATGGCGCTGCTGTGCGGATTGCTGGTGACCGTCCTGCTTTCGCTCTACCTGCAATCGCTGGCGGTGCGCGCCTCCGACCTCGCACGCGCCAATGCGCGCTTGAAGGACGACATCGTCGAGCGCAAGCGCATCGAGAGCGCGTTGCGCGAGAGCGAGGCGCGTTTCCACCGCCTGGCGGACCTGTCGTCGGACTGGTACTGGGAGCAGGATGCCGACCTCCGCTTCACGCTGGTGAGCGGCGAAACGATCTTCGGCACAACGCCTACGAAGGACCTCATCGGCAAGGCGCGCTGGGAACTGCCGCTGGACATCGACGAAGCCGATTTCGAAAAGCATGTAACGCTGCTGGAAGCGCGCCAGCCCTTCTCCGACCTCGAGTACCGGGTGCGCGACGCCAACGGGCGCGCGTACTGGATGTCGGTCAGCGGCGAGCCGGTGTTCTCGCCCGACGGCGTATTCCTCGGTTACCGCGGCACCGGAAAGAACATCACGGAACGCAAGGAAGCGGAACTCGCCCTGCGGCTGTCGCAAACGGAATTGCGCGAACTGACGGCACATCAGGCGCGCGTCAAGGAAGACGAACGCAAGCGCATCGCGCGCGAGATCCACGACGACCTCGGACAGAACCTGCTCGCGCTGCGCATCGACGTCTCCCTGCTGGACAATGCGACGCGGCAACAGCATCCCGACCTCAACAAGCCGATCCGGACACTGCTGGACCAGGTGGACAATGTCATGCGCTCCGTACGCACGATCATCAACGACCTGCGACCGTCCGTGCTCGACCTCGGCCTGACTGCCGCCATCGAGTGGCAGGTGCAGCAGTTCAGGCAACGCAACGGCGTTTCCTGCACGTTGGACATCGACGACAACGTGGCCGACGGCATCCTGGACGAGGAAGCGGCGACCTCGGTGTTCCGCATCCTGCAGGAATCGCTGACCAACGTTAGCCGCCATGCCTTCGCATCGCATGTGAACATCCGCGTGCAAAGCTGTTTCGGCTACTTCGTGCTCGAGATCGAGGACGACGGCGTAGGCAGCTTTCCAGGCAACACGCGCAAGCCGCGCTCCTTCGGCCTGATCGGCGTCCGCGAACGGGTCTATGCGCTGGGCGGGGAATTCAGCCTGGCGAGCTTGCCGGGCAATGGCACCACCCTCACCATCACGATTCCCGCATCGGCGACGTCGGCAGCCGCAGCCTGAGAGCCTGTTCAGTATCCTTTTGGCATGCCAAAAAAATACTGAACTGCGGCGGCACCTATCCTACTTGTACAACAGCTCCGGCAACCATAAGCCGATCGCCGGGAATGTGTACAGCAGCACCAGCGCCAGCACCTGGATCGCCATGAACGGCAGCATGCCGAGGAAGATCTGGTTCAGCGTCACGTGCGGCGGCGACACGCCCTTCAGGTAGAACGCCGCCATCGCCACCGGCGGCGACAGGAAGGCCGTCTGCAGGTTGAGCGCGACCAGCAGACCGAAGAACAGCGGATCGACGTTGAAGTGCGCCAGCAGCGGGATGAAGATCGGCATGAAGATCACGATGATCTCGGTCCACTCCAGCGGCCAGCCGAGCAGGAAGATGATCACCTGCGCGAGGATCATGAACTGCAGCGGCGTCATGTCGAGCGACAGCACCCAGTTGTTGATGATCTCCTGTCCGCCAAGCAGTGCGAAGGCCGCCGAAAAGATGCTCGAACCGACGAACAGCCAGCACACCATCGCGCTCGTCTTCGCCGTAAGGAACATCGACTCCTTGAGCACAGCAAAATTGAGCCGCTTGTACGCCGCCGCCAGGAGCAAGCCGCCGAGCGAACCCATCGCGGCCGCTTCGGTCGGCGTGGCTAGACCGAACACAATGGCGCCGAGCACGGCCATGATCAGCATCGCAAGCGGAAAGAAAGACCCGAGCAGCATCTTGAAGATTTCCAGCCGCGTGAAGCTGAAGATCGCGTAGAAGGCGACAAGCGCCACAAGTCCGACGCCAAGCGTGATCCAGTACGCCATGGGCGCACGCTTGGTCGCGGCCGGCTCTTCACCGGCAGCAACATCTGTTTTTGCGGCCGGTGCAGTGTCAGTGGGAGCAGCCGGCGCTGGAACGACGACGGCTTCGGGCGCCTTCTTCTCCGGCTCCTCCGATGGCGGCTCGGTCAGCCCGTCCTCCACCGGAGGTTCTTCCAGCCCCCCTTCTGCCGGCGGCTCGGCAAGATCGCCTTCCGCGGGCTCACTGACGCCACCCGCCTCGGTCGAATCCATGCCTTCACCCATCTGCACGACGCCGCTCGTATCCTGCTCATCGACGGCGGTCACGGCGCGGTAGGACAGCCCCATGACAAGGGCAAAGGCGATCGCCGGCAGCAGCGTCACAAACAGCTGTCCAAGCAGCACGCGCGTCGACACGCCGGCCCGGTGCTTTCCGCGCAGCGCATCGAGCAGCCCGAGCAAGGCATTGTTGCTACCTTTAACGGCGATCGCCTCTGCCCAGGCCGGCAGCGGCACGCGCCTGTCCTCCTCGGGCAGCGGCGGTGCGTACTCGGGCTTCAGTTTCGCAATCAGAATGACATAGCCGAGGTAGAGCGTGGCCAGCATGATGCCCGGGAAGAAGGCGCCTGCATACAGCTTGACCACGGACACGCCCGCGGTGGCGCCGTACACGATCAGCAGCACCGACGGCGGGATCAGGATGCCGAGGCAGCCGCCGGCGGTAATCGTTCCCGCAGACAGCTTCACGTTGTAGCCGGCCTTGAGCATCGCCGGAAGCGCCAGCAGGCCCATCAGCGTGACGACCGCACCGACGATACCGGTTGCGGTGGCGAAGATCGCGCAGGTAATGATGGTGGCGACGGCAAGTGAACCGGGCAAGCGGCTCATGGCCAAATGCAAGCCCTTGAACAGCCGGTCGATCAGGTTGGCGCGCTCGACCAGATAGCCCATGAACACGAACAGCGGGATGGAAATCAGCACATCATTCGCCATCACCGCGTAGGCGCGCTGCACCATCAGGTCGAGCGTCAGGCCGATCGCCTCATCGGGATTGCGGCTGCGGTAGGCGAGCCAAGCGAAGAACACGCCCATGCCCATCAGCGTGAATGCGGTCGGGAAGCCGAGCATGATGGCAACCACCACCAGCGCGAGCATCAGCAGGCCGAGATGGCCATTGGTCATCTCCGAGGGCGCGGGCATGAGGACAAAGACGCCGATGACCACCATGGCCATGATGGTCAGGCCGAACCAGACTTCCTTCCTCATGGCTGATTCCCTTTCTTCGGGGCGACAAGCGTGTCCAGCTTCGCGATGTCTTCATCTTTCACCTGCACCATTTCCTTGAGCTTGTCGACATCGACTTCCTCGACGTCCTGCTCGCGTGGCGGCCAGTCGCCGTCCCTGAGGCAGGCAATGCAACGCACGATCTCGACCAGGCCCTGCGCCAGCAGGAGCGCGCCGGCGATCGGGATTACCGTCTTGAACGGATAGAGCGGCGGTCCGTTGGCGGTGAGGGTGGAATGCTCATTGATGGCCCAGGACTCCGCCGCGTAGGTGTAGCCGGCCCAGACCAGGGCGACGATGCCGGGAATGAAGAACAGGATGTACAGCACCAGGTCGAGCCCGGCCTGCAGACGCGGCGGAAAGAAACCGTAGAGCACGTCGCCGCGCACATGGCCGTCCTTGGCCAGCGTGTAAGCGCCGGCCATCATGAAGGTGGTGCCGTACATCATGATCATCAGGTCGAACGACCAGGCGTTGGGGGTGTTCAGCACGTAGCGGGAAAAGACTTCCCATGAGACCTGCAAGGTGAGCGCCAGGATCAGCCAGGCAAAGGCTTGTCCGACCCAGGTGCTCAGCCTGTCAACGAAAAACAAGAGCTTTCGCATGTCCGGAACCTCGTGTAACGACGGATTCAACCAAACACCATCCGGGGATCGCCGGATGGTGTTCCATGCAGACGCGCAGCACGCTCAGCTTTTCTTGGCGGGCTGCTTCTTGCCGAAATAATGGTTGTAGGCCATGCGGCGAGGATTGTTGGTGTCCATGTCCCACTTCACCGCGCGCTCGGCAAAGGCGCGCATCGATGCTTCCACTTCCTTGAACAGCGGATTGCCCTCGCCCTTCTTCGCCACCACCTGGTCCCAGACCGTGAGCTGTTCCTGCAGGAACGAGTCCGGCGTCTTGTAGAACTTCACGCCATGCTTGGTCTGCAGCTCGCGGTAGTCGGTGGAGTAGCGGTCGACCGCCTTCCACGACATGTCCGACGAGGCGGCTTCCACCGCATTCTCGATGATCGCCTTGAGCTTGGCGGGCAGCGCGTTGAACTTGGTCTTGTTGAAGGTGATCTCGAACTGTTCGGAGCTCTGGTGGAAGCTCTGCAGCATGCAGATCTTGGACACATCCGGAAAACCAAGGATGCGGTCGGACGTCGCGTTGTTGAACTCGGCGCCGTCGAGCAGGCCGCGATCCATCGCCGGCACGATTTCGCCGCCGGGCAGGGCATTCACCGCGGCGCCCATGGAAGTGAACAAGTCGATCGCCAGGCCGTTGGTGCGGAACTTCAAGCCCTTGAAATCGGCGGTCTTGGTGACCGGTCTCTTGAACCAGCCGAGCGGCTGGGTCGGCATCGGGCCGTACAGGAAGGAGACAACGTTGGCGCCGATCGAATCGTAGAGCTTGGCCAGCAACTCCTTGCCGCCGCCGTACTTGTGCCAGGCCAGCACCATGTTGGCGTCCATGCCGAAGGCCGGGCCGGAAGTCCACAGCGCGATCGCGGCCTGCTTGCCGTAGTTGTAACCCATCACGCCATGTCCGCCGTCGAGTGTGCCCTTGGACACCGCGTCGAGCAGGCCGAAGGCCGGCACCACGGAACCGGCCGGCAGCACTTCGATCTTGAGTTCGCCGCCGGTCATGTCGTTGACCTTTTTCGCGAAATCGTTCGCGTATTCGTGGAAGATGTCCTTCGCGGGCCAGGTGCTCTGGAAGCGGAACTGCGTCGGCGTCTGTGCGGTGGCGACGGCCGGGAACGCCAGCGCGGTCGCCGTGCCGGCAGCGGCCTTGCCAAGGAAGCCGCGGCGCGCGGATGTGGATGTCGAATCCGGTTTATCAGCTTTCTTCACGATGTGTCTCCTATGGTAGTTGTGTGCTGCCTTAACAGTGTCGCCCTGCAAAAAGAACGAAACTTGAGAATATGCAATAGGACGAACCGGGCTAGCATGCGCTGAGTCAGCGAAGATGGGCAAGCCGCAACGCAACATCGAAATCGGACTAGAATGCTCTGTTTCGCTTGGCTTGTAGAAGGAGTTATAGACCAGAAATCGTGCGCTTGCCAGCAGCATGGTTTTTCGGCATCATCACTGCATGCACACGCAAAAGCCCACCGTTTCGAAACGTATCGCCAGCGCCGTCACCGGCGCCGGCATGATTGCGTTCAGCGGTATTGAAGGCGGCGTGCACCTCTCCCGCACCATTTCCATCATTCGAATTATCAAGGGTCGCTGAGCTGCGGCAAAAGCCGGTGCCTGGCGTCCCCGCCCCTTGATCGCTGCGTCGTCCGCCGACGCATCCTTTTCGAATTTCGATGGAGAAACCACATGCTGTGTCTCACGTCACGTCCGGTATCGGACACCCTTTCCTATCCCTATCCTTCCATGCGCGAGATCATGGAGACCGCCAACCGGCTGTCCGGCAAAGTGCTGCGCACGCCGGTATGGCGCTGGCAAACCGGCGCCGCCGGAGCGTTGCTGGATGACCACACCGAGGTCTGGCTGAAGCTGGAGCTGTTCCAGAAGACCGGTACATTCAAGGTACGCGGCGCACTGAATAGTGTGGCCGCGATGGACAATCCCGCGCGGCAGCGCGGCATCGTTGCCGTCAGTGCCGGCAACCACGCGATCGCAGCAGCGTATGCGGCGCACCAGCACGACATCCACGCGAAGGTCGTGATGCCGAAACACGCGAGCCCGGCGCGTATCGCAGCCTGCAGGGAACTCGGGGCCGAAGTGATCCTGATGCCCGACGTGCACCAGGCATTCAGCCGTGGCCTCGAGATCGAAGCGGAAGAAGGGCGCACCATGGTCCATCCCTTCGACGGCCCGCTGGTCGCGCAGGGAACGGCGACGATCGGCCTTGAACTGATGCAGCAGGTGCCTGACCTCGATGCGGTGCTGGTGCCTGTCGGTGGAGGCGGCTTGTGTGCCGGCATTGCGGCTGCCGTGAAGCAGATCAATCCCTCCTGCGCGGTGTACGGCGCCGAGCCGGCGGGCGCGGACGCCATGAATCGCAGCTTCCGCTCCGGGTATCCGGAGCAACTGGAGCAGGTCGCAACCGTGGCCGACAGCCTGGGCGCACCGTATGCACTCGACTACAGCTTCGGCGTATGCCGCCGCTTCGTCGACGGCATGGTGCGGGTCAGCGACGACGAGATCTGCCGCTCGATGGTAGACCTCTACCGCGACATGAAACTGGTCGCCGAGCCCGCGGCCGCGACAGCGGCGGCGGCCCTGTTCGGCCCGCTGCGCGAACGCCTGCGCGGCAAGCGCGTCGCCCTCATCGTCTGCGGGTCGAACATCGATCCCGTCCGCTTTTCCGAACTGCTGTCCCGCGGGGCAGCCCATGCACACTCACCTGAAAGGAAATGACCGATGCCGCAATCCACACTTGCCCTGTACGTCGACAGCCAGTACGCGAGCCCTTATGCGATGTCCGTGTTCGTGACGCTGACCGAGAAGGGCCTGCCCTTTGAAATGGAAAAGGTCGACCTCGATGCGCAGCAGAACCTTCAGCCGCCCTACCGCGACCGCTCGCTGACCGCGCGCGTGCCGACGCTGCTGCACATGGGGACGTACCTGTCGGAATCGACGGCGATCACGGAATACCTCGACGAGGTATTCGCCGCTCCCGGCTACCCGGCCGTCTATCCGAAGAACGCCGTCGACCGCGCGCGGGCGCGCCAGGTGCAGGCATGGCTGCGCAGCGACCTGATGCCGATCCGTGTCGAACGCAGCACCGCGGTCATCTTCTTCGCGCCCAACCCGGAACCGCTGTCGGAACAGGGCCGGGCCGCCGCCGACAAGCTCATCCGTGTTGCGGACAGCCTGATTACAGATGATGCGCAGCACCTGTTCGGTGAGTGGTGCATTGCCGACACCGACCTGGCCTTGATGCTCAACCGCCTGGTGATGAATGGCGATCCTGTTCCCGAGAAGTTGCGTGCGTATGCGAACGCGCAGTGGAAGCGGCCTTCGGTGCAGCAGTGGGCGAACCTGCCGCGTTGAGTCATGCCGAAATGCAACCTGGCGTTGGGGTAAGATCACGAACCGCTGCAGCCGGCGCGCGCTTGCGTTTCGTCACGCGTATGTCGCCGGCATCGGCTACGCTGGCAGCGGCGTAAACAACGACAGGGAGGTTGCATGGAAATACTTGTTCTCGGACTGGTTCTGTTTCTCGGCATTCACCTGCTGCCGGTGCTGACCGGCTTGCGCAACACCTTGCATGCGCGGCTCGGCGAGAAAGGCTACAAGGGCCTGTTCTCGCTGGTGTCGGCGCTCGGCCTGGTGCTGATCGTCGTCGGCTATGCACGCGCGCCGGCCGAGCCGCGCCTGTTCGCTCCGCTTCCGGCGGCGATCATGATCGCGCCATTGGCGATGATCGTCAGTTTCGTACTGCTTGCATCGGCCAACATGCGCACACATATCCGGCGCACGCTCAAGCATCCGATGCTGATCGGCGTCGGCATCTGGGCGCTGGTGCACCTGCTTGCCAACGGCGAAGCGAGGGCCGCGCTGCTGTTCGGCGCCTTCCTTGCCTACGTCGTGATCGACCTCATCTCGGCCGTGCAGAGGAAGGCCGTGAAGAACTTCACCCCGGTGGCACGGCAGGATGTGATGGCAGTGGCGTCCGGTATCGTCCTCGCGCTC
Organism: uncultured Noviherbaspirillum sp.; assembly: GCA_966212545.1. Classification (GTDB taxonomy): domain Bacteria; phylum Pseudomonadota; class Gammaproteobacteria; order Burkholderiales; family Burkholderiaceae_D; genus Noviherbaspirillum. Next base: position 8,361 of record CBIHRW010000028.1, on the reverse strand, counting down.
CTGGTGATGGCCGTCCACCGCTACCTGTTCGGCGTGGCGGCGGTACCGTGGAGTCTTTGATTCGCTCGAGAAAGGGCGGAACCGCGCTCGCGCCCACAGTGTCATAGCATCAAGTGACCGGATTGCAGGAGGCGGACAGGCTGTGCCCAAGCGTGCGTTACTGATTGTCAACCGCAAAAGCCGCAACGGGTCCTCCGACCTCCACACCGTGACCGAACGCCTGGAGCGAAGCGGAATAGAGGTGCTTTCTCTCATGCCGGACCGGCCGGAGCAGATCCAGGAGCTGATTCGCCGGCACGCCGCGGACATTGACCTTGTGGTCGTCGGCGGCGGGGACGGCACCCTTAACGCAGCCGCGCCCGCGCTGATCGAGACCCGGCTGCCGCTCGGCGTGCTGCCGATGGGCACGGCCAACGACCTGGCCCGCACGCTGCATATCCCCGTTGATATCGATCAAGCTACCGACATCATCGTCGGCGGACTGGTACACAAGATCGACCTCGGGCGTGTGAACGGCCACTATTTTTTCAATGTCGCCCACATTGGACTCGGGGTCGTCGCGCGAAGCCACTTGTCGCATGACGTAAAGCAGCGCTGGGGCGTCTTCGGTTACGCGCGCAGCCTGTTCAAGGCGCTTGCATCATTCCGCCCCTTCCATGCGGACATCGTTTGCGACGGCCGCCGCAATCGCGTGCGCTCGATCCAGATTGCGGTCGGCAATGGCAGGCATTACGGCGGAGGCATGACGATTTTCGAGGATGCGAGCATCGATGACCGCCTGTTCTTCCTGTACAGCATCGAACCGCTCGGCATCTGGGAGATGGTGAAATACGCGCCCGCATTCCGCGCGGGCCGTTTCGAGGATCACCATCCGGTCGATATCGAGAAGGGCCGCAGCATACGGATCACGACGAGTCGGACGATGTCAGTAAGTGCAGACGGCGAAGTTGTCGCGCGTACGCCGGCCACGTTCGACATGATCGCCGGCGCAGTCAAGGTATTCGTGCCGCCGGCGTATCTGGAAAACCGTAAGGAGGTGCTTCATGTTGCTCAGGGATGAACGGCAGATGTCTGTCAATGCCGTCGAAAAGCTTTGCTTCGAAACCGCCGATCATTTCGACGCCGCCGCGTCGGGTCTCGGCCAGGACAAATTGTCACAGGTGTTTTCCTCGCTTGCGGAGGAACGGCGCCAGTTGGCGGCGGAACTCGCGGTGCACATCCGCGCGCTGGACGACCTGCCGCAGCAACCGGACCCGGACCGCGAGACGATGTCGCACATGCTGGCAGGGATCAAGGGCCTGCTCTCAGGCGACATGCGCGCCTCCATGGTGGCCGATTGCGAACGCGGCGAGGAATCGCTGGCGTCCGCGGTACACGCAGCGCTGCGGCAGGATTTGCCGGACGAAATGCGGGAGACGCTGCAACGCATCCTTACGCATGCGGAACGGGCACAGCGAGAACTTGCCGGGATGCACTCTTGACGCTGTCTGCCGCCACGTACCGGGAGTCGCGCAGCGGCAGCAAAATTGTCGGCGCGGCGAAGGAACGCGCCGACGCGCCATCAGCCGGCACCATGCCATGATTGCTGCTGGGCGAGCCATTGCGGCTAGACGGTGCGCATTGCCTGCACCGCGGACTGCTATCCGTTCCTGAAAAAGGGTCAACCTAGTAGCACGACACGCTTTGATGTTCGGATTGCGCTTGCTTGCGGGCTGATATGGCAGCATGCAAGCAACGCTTCCCCGTCGTTCCCGCGGAGGCGGGAACCCATGGTGAGTTTGCTCCATCAACCTGCTTATGGGTTCCCGCCTCCGCGGGAACGACGGGGAAAGGGGAGCTGAAGTTTCGGCACATGCCCCCGCAAACCGCTCTAAGATTTCAGCACCCCGATTCCTCGCACAAACCGCCACAATCGCGTCACCAGCCGGCCGCGGAGATCGTCTCGCCTCCGCATCGCCCGTACCCAGACACGCGCACGACGCACTGCAGCATGGAAGGTATGCAGCATCACGAGCTTCCCGTACAACACCATGTGCAGCCAGGAACGGTAGATGACGATGTCGTCGAGGTCGCGCTGCACGCCGAGCAGGCGCGCCTTGTACTCGTCCTGCCCCCACAGGAAGTGGTATTCGCTGCCGCCCCGCGCGATGCATTCGCAGATGGTCAGGTAGCAGCACAGCGTGCCGAGCCGGTATTCGTCCCATTCGGGATCGTGCGCCAGCGTTTCGAGGAAGTAGTTGACGCCGGCGCGGTAGTTGATCGATCCGGCGCAGATACGGCCGTCGATCATGATCACGCCCACCAGCCCGCATTCCTTCGCGAGCCGGATGATGCGGCGCGTGGTGTCCTCGTCGTTGATCGATTCCTTTCCCTTGCTTGCCATGCGCAGGCGATTGAGGCCGATGATGTGCCGGATGTGCGCTTCCTCAACCTCGCCCGCGGTGAACACGCGGAACTCGAAGCCGGGCACGTCCCGCTTGAGCTTGTTGAGGTAGCGGTGGATGTAGCTGCGTGTGGAGCGTCCCAGGCTGCTTGTGTAGTTCTCGGCGCTGCTGGGCAGCGTGAGCACCATGTCCTCGAGACAGTTGAAACGCTGGAAGGGCATGGGCAGGGCCACCATGTTCGGGCGCACGGCATGGAAGGAGATGACATTCACTCCCGGGAAGCGGCCGAAGATGTAGCTGGCAAAGCGCAACACGTCGTCCTGATCGACGTGGATACCTTCATTGATCACCCGCACGGCATGGCGATGACGCCGGAACAACCAGGCGCAGACGATGTTCTTGCCGTCGCGCACGACATAGGCGCTGGCATTGTCGCCCCCCCCGAACACGCGGTAGTACGCCACCGAGGAAAACAGGTTGCCGTACAACCGTTCCATTGCCGTGCCGATGAAAGGCGGCACGTCGTTGTCGTAGCACTGGATGGACACATCCGACCACGGCGCCATCTGGACGGATACGGTGTTGTTTGATGCTTTTCCGATTGCTTGTTGTTTGCCGCTCATCGCATTCATTCTCATAATCGATCGGTACATCAGGATTCCATCGATGGATGCAAACTGCCATTCACCCCGATTGGATCAAGCGCGCGTCCCTGTCGCGGCTTTCCCTCTTTCCCGTTTTGATTGGATGGCATTAAAGAGTTCAGTGCACCTGCGCTGTGCACGAATGATTTTTGTGTGAACGCAAACGGCATACGCCGTGGCGCCCCGCAGACAATCGAGGTACGTGCTATCTTGGAATGAATGGGGGAGGCTACACGGCGCAAGGAAGTTGCCGGTTGCGCAGGAAAAGGTCCTTCAGACTAGGGAAAAATCAACTTCCGGTTCTGCGTTCCAACCAGGCCGATGCAAACGCATCACAGGACAGCGGCCTGCCAAAGTGATAACCCTGCACTTCATCGCAGCCGTTCTCCAGCAGGAAACGCCGCTGCTCTTCCACTTCGCCCCCCTCCGCGACCGCGCGCAGGTTGAGGATATGCGCCAGCGAGATCACCGCCTTGACGATCGCCGCATCGTCCTGGTCGGTCACGACATCGCTGACGAAGGAGCGATCGATCTTCAGCGTATCGACGGGGAAGCGCTTGAGGTAGTTCAGGCTTGAATAACCGGTACCGAAATCGTCGATCGATATCTTCACCCCCTGTTCCTTGAGCCGGTTCAAGGTGACGAGCGACTTGTCGACGTCGCGCATGACGACCGTCTCTGTGATTTCCCGTTCCAGCCAGCGCGGCGCAAGGACGGTTTCGTGCAGCACCTCGGCCACAAGGTCGACGATATCGTCGCGCATGAGCTGGCGCGGCGACAAATTGACCGAGATCGGGATGGACGGATAACCGGCCTGCTGCCACGCGACGTTCTGCATGCAGGCGGTGCGCAGCACCTAGGCCGCCGATCTCGGTACTGACGCCGACGCTGCATGTGACGTGCAGCTCGAGCTCGCTGACCGCGCTGGGTTCGGCGACCACGGCGATGATACGGCGGATCGTAGCGGTCACCGCCTCGACGTTCTTCTGGTTGGAGAGCACGATGACGAATTCGTCGCCGACCTGGTGGCCGAGACTGTCGTTGATGCGCTTGACGTGATCGATGTCGATGACGAGCAGCGAGGACGGCGCGCCGGTACGGCGGTTGCGCTCGACCGCCGTGCCGAGGCAGGAATCCATCTGGCGCCGGTTGAGCGAGCGGGTCAGCGGGTCGAGGTCGGGAAGGATGTCCATGTGCCAGTGACAGGCGGCAACTTGTCGAAATGCCTAACAGGTTCGGCACATCTTGCGCGGCGCCGTCACTGATGTGCCAAAGGCTGCCTTCTTCATTATGATATTCATGGAGACGGCCGCCGCCGGCAGCCGCCCCATACGCGAAGGGAGCTCTCATGCGCTATCAGGACAAGGTTGCCATCATCACCGGCGGTGCCTCAGGCATCGGCAAGGCGGTGTGTGCCGCACTTGGCAGGGAAGGCGCGACGGTGGCGGTGGCCGATGTCGACGGACCTGGCGCGGCAGCCACTGCGGAGTCGATCAGGGCGGCCGGCGGCAAGGCGGAATCCCACGTACTGGACGTCACGCGCACCGCCGATCTGGAACGCCTGATCGATGACGTCGCCGCCGTCCACGGCCGGCTCGACTACATGTTCAACAATGCCGGCATCGCGGTCGGCGGTGAACTGCGCGACCTGACGCCCGCCGACGGGAAACGGGTGGTCGACCTGAACCTGATGGCAGTGATCCACGGCTCGATGGCCGCCTATCGGGCGATGATCCGGCAAGGCCACGGCAACATCGTCAACACCGCTTCGGCTGCCGGCCTGCTGCCTTCTCCGATTCTCGCCGCGTATTCGGCCACCAAGTTCGGCGTGGTCGGCTTTTCACGCGTGGCATTGGCGGCATTAGCAGCATAAACGGCGCACGCGGCCACCGTTTCAACAACAAGGACAATAGACATTTGAAGATTCGCACCTATCTCACGCTGACGGCAGCGGCTGTGCTGGTTCCAGTCATCATTTTCGCGGCGGCGGCGCTCAACATGCTGCTGAATGCGGAACGCAGGGCGGCGCTGCGTGCCGTGCAGGAGACGGCGCGCTCGACCGCCTTGGCCGTGGACCGGGAACTGGCGGCGGCCGAGGCGAGGCTGCGCGCGCTCGCCACCTCGCATCACCTCGCCCGCGGCGACATGCAGAGTTTCTACAACCAGGCCAAGTCCCTGTCGTCCGGTGACGAAAGCTGGATCGTGCTGTTCGACCGCAACGGCCAGCAGCTCATCAATACCCGCACATCATTCGGCGCCCCGCTCCCGGTGCGCAGCCAGCCGTCGGTCGGCCTCGAAACCATGGCGGCCGGACGGACCTACATCTCCAACCTGATCGACGGCCCGGTCGCCCGGCGGCACGTGATTTTCATCGAGGTGCCGGTACCCCAACCGGACGGGACGCGGCATATCATCAGCCAGGCGTTTCTTTCCGAATATTTCAACCGCGCCTTCCAGCAGCCCGGCGTCGCGAACTCGTGGGTGATAGGCATCTTCGACCGGGAGGGCATGACAATCGCGCGCAACCGCGGCGCCGAGCACTTCGTCGGCAAGCCCACGGTACGGGACCTGATCGAAGCCGCACAGGCGGCCGATGAAGGCGTGATACGTACCCGCAGCCTGGACGGCGGCGACGTCTACGGCATCTACACACGTTCCAGACTCGCCGGCTGGACCGTCGGCATCGGCGTCCCGACCGGTGTTATTGAGCGCGCGGCTCGCGATGCGGTCTTTGTTGCCGTGATCGGCCTGCTGGGCGCCATTGCCGGCGCGTTCGGCATGGCGTTCTTGCTGGGACGGCGGCTGGCGAATGCGATCGCCGGGGCCACGCGGTCGGCGACTGCGCTCGGCCGCGGCGAACAACCGGACGGCGAACCTTCCGGGGTGACCGAAGTCGACTTGCTGCATGCTGCGCTTGCCGACGCGGGCAAGGTACTGCAGCGCGAGCGCGATTCGCGCAGCGCGGCAGAAACCGAACGCGCCGCGCTGTTTGCCAGCGAGCAGCAGGCACGGCAACTGGCCGAACAGCAGAACAAGACGAAGGACGACTTCCTCGCCATGCTCGGCCATGAATTGCGCAATCCGCTCGGTGCCATTTCCAACGCGGTGGCGATCATGGAGTCCGAGGGCATGAGTGATGAAAGCAGCAAGCGCGCCCAGGCGATCATCAGCCGCCAGAGCCGGCACCTGGGCCGCATCGTCGACGACCTGCTCGACGTCAGCCGGGTGATGTCGGGCAAGGTGTTCCTCAACCGCCAGCGCCTCGACCTCGCACAGGCGGTGCACCATTCCGCTGCCGCGTTGCAGGAATCCCATCACGTCTACCAGCACACCATCCATCTCGACTTGCAACCGGCATGGATCGACGCCGATCCGACCCGGATCGAACAGGTCGTCTCCAACCTGCTGCTCAATGCCGCCAAATACACGCCCGGCGCGGGCAGGATCGATGTCGAGGTGCGCGCGACGGACGACTCGGCGATCCTGGTGGTGCGCGACACGGGGATAGGCATCCCCGACTACCTGATCCCGCGAATCTTCGATGTGTTCGTGCAAGGGCCGGCGCAGCTGGACCGCTCGCAGGGAGGACTGGGGATCGGCCTGGCCATGGTGCAGCGTCTGGTGAGGCTGCATGGCGGGACGGTCACCGCGGCCAGCGAGGGCGCGGGCAAGGGCAGTACCTTCACCGTTCAGCTTCCGCTGGCGGCCGAACCGGGCAATGCCGGCAATTTGCCGCGCCCACGGCTCGGCGCAGGCGAGGGCCGCCGTGTGCTGCTGGTCGAAGACAATGAAGACCACCGCCAGACGCTGGCCGCGGTCCTGGGTATTTACGGCCATGCGGTTGCCGAAGCAGCGGATGGCAACGAAGGCCTGCGCGCGGCCCAATCGGACAAGCCTGACGTCGCGGTGGTCGACATCGGGCTGCCGGGCATTGACGGCTATGAACTCGCCCGTCGCCTGAGAGAGGATCCTGTGACCTGCGGCATTCGCCTGATCGCCGTCACCGGCTACGGCCAGGCCGAAGACCGGCGGCGGGCGCTGGATGCCGGCTTCGATGCCCATCTCGTGAAACCGGTCGAACCGGCACGCTTGCTGGAAACGATCCACCTGCTGACCCGTTGAGCGCCATACACGTGCCGGGGGCGGCAGGCGATGTTGCCAAGTGACAACCGGCGTCAGCCGCAGATTTTCCTCGGGGCACTCCGCCACAAACTCCGCTACACTTATCCCATATATATGGGATATGCCGACCTGACAATTCGCCCGGCCGCGGCCGGAACCGGTTTCATCCGGCTGGCCTTTGGTCTCCTGCTTTGCATTGCGGCACCCGCGTTCGCGTCATCAACACCGACGCCACCGGCACCGGCCACGATTCGCTTGGCAAGCCTGGAATGGCTGCCCTATGTTGGCCGCGGCCTCGAGCAGGAAGGCTGGTCGAGCTTCGTCGCCAGCACGGTCGCCCGCCAATCCGGCCGCCGCGTGCAGGTCGAATACTTTCCCTGGACGCGTGCCATGCGGCTGGGGGTGGGGAACCCGCAGTACGCCGGCTACTTCCCCGCCTATTACACCGAAGAACGCGCGCGCACCTGTCACTTCTCGGCGCCGATCGGCAGCAGCACTGTCGGCTTCGCCTACCTGAAGAGCGCGCCGCTGCAATGGACAAGCATGCAGGACCTGGCCGCGCTGAAGATCGGCGTGGTGGCCGGCTTTTCCAACGGTCCTGCGTTCGACGCGATGGTCCGCGAGGACAGGCTGGCGGTGGATGCTTCCCCCAGCGACATGCTGAACCTGCGCAAGCTGCTGGCACGGCGCGTCGACGCGGTGGTGATCGACAAGCTGGTGATGCGCTTCCTGCTGGCGACCGAACCGAGCCTGATGCGCGACCGCGACCAGTTCGCCTTCCATGACAAGCCGCTGGCCGAGCTCTCGCTGCACATCTGCTTCCAGCGTACGCCCGCGGGACGCGAGCTGCAGCAGGCCTTCGACCACGCCTTGCAGTCGCTGCCGCTGCGCAAGCTCGAGACGGAATACTTCCAGCGGCTGGAGCACAGGCAGTAATAACCGAATGCGCTTTTGCACTTCAGAAGGCTGGCGTAGAATGCTTTCAAAGCGTTCTCCATTGCCGCCGGGGAACACCGCCCATCCCTTTCCCGAACCGACGCAAAGTGAAACACCGGCTTCATTCAGTCGTGAAGAAACCAGTGCAAGTGACGCGCGCGTCCCTGCGCGGCCTGTGGGAACTGCAGAACCGGGAACGCGAGCGGCTGCGGTCGGAGATGTCGGAGATGTCGGAGATGTCGGAGATGTCGGAGATGTCGGAGATGTCGGAGATG
>CBIHRW010000027.1:0-51239 GCA_966212545.1 uncultured Noviherbaspirillum sp. | reverse complement strand
GTGGTCGGCACGGTCAAGCTGATGCTCAAGGTCGAGATCGATGTCGCCGCCGAGAAGGAGCGCCTCTCCAAGGAGATCGCCCGCCTCGAAGGTGAAATCGCCAAGGCCAATGCCAAGCTGGGCAATGAAAGCTTCGTCGCCCGTGCCCCGGCGCAAGTCGTGGCACAGGAGAAAGAGCGTCTCTTGACCTTCGGAGCCACACTCGAAAAACTGCGCGAGCAGTTTGAGAAATTGCAAAAAAGCTAATCGCAGCTCAGCCGAAACTTCTGGACAGTTCGCTGGGGATCGGGTTTTCCGCTCCCCGGCGAGCAAGACCCCACATCCCAGGAGACAACCAAATGAGACGATTAGTTACCCTTTCCCTGGCGGCCAGCGCATTGGTCGCCGCTAGCGCGATGGCCCAGGACGGCACCCCGATCGGTGTCTGGAAAACCATCGACGATGAAACCGGCAAGCCGAAATCGCTGGTCCGCATCACCGAGAGCAACGGCGAACTGCGCGGCAAGATCGAAAAGCTGTTCCGCGAGCCCGGCGAAGACCCGAATCCCAAGTGCGAAAAGTGCGAAGGCACGCTGAAGGACCAGCCGGTCATCGGCATGACCATCATCACCGGCATGAAGAAGGACGGCAGCGAATACAACGGCGGCCAGATCCTCGATCCGAACAACGGCAAGGTCTACAAGAGCAAGCTGACGCTGGTCGACGGCGGCAAGAAGCTCGACGTGCGTGGCTATATCGGCGTGCCGATGCTGGGTCGTACGCAGACCTGGCTTCGCCAGGAGTAATCCTGCCCGCAGTAACGAAAAAGGCGCCGATGGCGCCTTTTTTCTTTTCCCGATCCGGGCTCAGACGAACGAGATAGTCAACCCCGGCAGCGAGATGCCCGAAAACGCTGATGTCCAGGTTTCGCCCGGCTTGATCGGGCAGACATCGGTCCAGGTACCGGTGGTGATGATCTCGCCGGCAGAGAGCGGCTTGAACTGCGGCTGAATCTTCAGCAGCTGGTGCAGGTGCCAGAGCGCATGCATCGGACTGCCGAGCACATCGCTGCCGAACCCGGCGGAACGCAGCTCGTCGCCGCAGGACAGCGACAGGCTGGCATGCGGCAGCACTTCAGTGAGGCTGCGGCGGCTGGCAGCCGACAGCATCTTCGGCTCGCCGACAATCAGCGAACCATGCAGGCCGAAGGCGGCGATCGAGTCGGCCATTTCGAACTTCCAGTCCGGGAACGGGCAGATCACGATCTCGAAGGCATGCGCCATCCACTCGATGCATTCCGCGAGCTGCTCGATGGTGGCGTCCGGTGCCGGCGTCTGATTCAGCTTGAACACCAGCTCAGGACCGATGCGCGGCTGCAGTGCGCCGTCCAGGCTCTGCAAGCCGCGGTTGTCTTCCGTGTAGCGGACGGTGGCGTCGAAGATCGGCGTCCAGATCGGCGTGCGGATCGGCTCGGACACGCCGTACTTCGGCCAGATCTTGCGGTTGGTAAAGCCGATCTTGCGGCCCACCATCGTTTCGCCTTGCGCGGTGCGGATGTCGATCATGCTGCGCACGACGTCGTAGCCGTCGGCGACCGTTAGCGGACCGTTGGAAGACAATGGCGGGATCAGTTGCGCCTGCGCACGCGCATCAAGCAACTGGTGCGCATAGCGATTGGCTTGCGTGGACATGAGCATGGCGGGAACTCTGAATGTAAGGATCTAAGCCACTGCAGCACTGCGGCCAGCCCTGTACTTTACGCAGGCGGCAGGCCGGAGGATTGCGATGAGTCAAACAGAAAAGTGCGGCCGTGCTTAAAAGAAGCATTATAGGAGCGTCTTTGCCGTTTTTTTAATAAGGAAATGCGGATACCGTAGTTCTACGAATGACATCCAGACAACTTTCCAATCAAAAGGTTGCGAAAGTTAACCGATTGACAATAACAATCTCCACGAGGAACGGAGATCGTAAAACGGTAGACAGGGCTGCGGAGAGCAGAAATGCTGCGGTGGAATCCGCCGGATGACGACGCAACCTTCATCACCCGGGCCTGGCGGCAGCATTACTCGGGTTGCTGCCCCCAAAGGTCGCCGCTGGCGCCGGTACGCGGCGCCGTAATGCCGAAATGGGTGTAGGCGGTCGGCGTCGCGATGCGCCCGCGTGGCGTGCGCTGCAGGAAGCCTTGCTGGATCAGGTAGGGCTCCAGCACATCCTCGATGGTGTCGCGTTCCTCGCCGATCGCCGCGGCCAGGTTATCGAGCCCAACCGGGCCGCCGTTGAACTTGAACAGGACAGCCTCGAGCAGCTTGCGGTCCATCACGTCAAAACCGACCGGGTCGACATCCAGCATCTTCAGCGCGGCATCCGCCATTGCCTTGGTGATCTCGCCCGTGCCCTTCACTTCCGCATAGTCGCGCACGCGGCGCAGCAGCCGGTTGGCGATACGCGGCGTGCCGCGGCTGCGCTTGGCGATTTCGAGCGCGCCGTCCTCGACAATCTTTGCATTGAGCAACGAGGCGCTGCGGGTGACGATCTTCGCCAGTTCCTGTGGCGTGTAGAACTCCAGCCTCGCGACGATGCCGAAACGGTCGCGCAAGGGATTGGTCAGCATCCCGGCGCGCGTGGTCGCGCCAACCAGCGTGAACGGCTGCAGGTCCAGTCGCACCGAACGCGCCGCCGGCCCTTCGCCGATCATGATGTCGATCTGGTAGTCCTCCAGCGCCGGGTACAGGATTTCCTCGACGACCGGCGACAGGCGGTGGATCTCGTCGATGAACAGCACGTCGTTCGGCTCGAGGTTGGTCAGCAGCGCTGCCAGGTCGCCCGCGCGCTCCAGCACCGGGCCGGAGGTCTGGCGCAGGTTCACGCCCATCTCGCGCGCGATGATGTGCGCCAATGTGGTCTTGCCCAGCCCGGGCGGGCCGAACAGCAGGGTGTGATCCAGCGCTTCCTTCCGCTTGCGGGCGGCGGTGATGAAAATCTCGAGCTGGCCGTGGATCTTTTCCTGTCCGACGTATTCGTCCAGTTGCTTCGGGCGCAACGCGCGCTCGATCGCTTCCTCGTTCGGCGAGGCCGGCGTGGCGGAGATGATCCGCTGTTCGGTGAAATTGTCGGTTTGAATACTCATGGCTTTGCGTCCTTACTTCGACAGCGCCTTCAGTGCCAGCTTGATGCCTTCGGACACGCCGGTCCCGGCCGGCACCTGCTTCAATGCGAGCGCGGCCTCCTTGTCGGAATAGCCCAGCGCGAGCAGCGCATTGAGGATGTCCGACGTCGCATCGTCATGCGCCGTACCGACCGGCGCACCCAGGTCGGCACCGAGTTTGCCCTTCAGTTCCAGCAGCAGTCTTTCTGCCGTTTTTTTGCCGATGCCGGGAATCCGCGTCAGCCTGCCCGCTTCCTGCAAGGTGATCGCCTGCGCGAGGTCGCCGACGGACATGCCCGAAAGGATAGACAACGCCGTGCGCGCGCCGATGCCGGAAATCTTGATCAGTTGCTTGAATACATTGCGCTCCTCGACCGTGCCGAAGCCGTAAAGCAGATGGGCATCCTCACGCACCGCAAGATGCGTCAGCAGGACCACCTTCTCGCCCATGCCTGGGAGGTTGTAGAAGGTGCTCATCGGGACATCGACTTCATAGCCGACACCGTTGCAATCGATCAGCAATTGGGGAGGATTTTTCTCAAGCAGGATTCCGGAAAGACGGCCTATCATGATGAAATAAGACAAGAAAAGTTAGCTGCATCATACAGGACATTCCACCGTGCCCGCAGATTTCCCGGTGCATTGCGGATAAAGGATTTTTTCCAGTGAAAGAGGCTCTAAAAAACCATTTCGCCAACGACACGGAATGTCTCGGGGAACGCAGGCAGAGCTCGCCGCGTAGCAGGGACAGATGGCGTTTCATGCACTTGCGCAACCGGTTCCGCCTCTTCATGAATCATCGCTTTGTCGCGCGCCCGCTGTTCTGGATCAGGACGCTGTGCGGCTTCGTGTGGGCCTCGCCATTGACCGCGTTCGGCCTCCTGCTGGCGCTGCCGGTCATCCTGTACCGTGGCCACATGCAGGTGGTGCGCGGGCACACTTTTGCAATCCTCGCGCGCGGCCCGTTTGCTGACGCGATGCTGAGCCGGCACCCGTTCGGCGTCATGAATGCGATGGCGCTCGGGCATGTGGTAATTGCAATGCACGACGGACTGTCATCACGCGTGCTGGTCCACGAACTCGCACATGTCCGCCAGGCGGAGCGCTGGGGGGTCGTGTTCCCGTTCGCCTATCTCGCTTCCAGTGCGTGGGCCGCGATCCGCGGCAAGGATGCGTACTGGCACAACCGCTTCGAGGTCGCCGCCCGCAAGGCGGAAAAACACATTTAACCGATGAGACGGCCGCGCCGTACGCGCAGGCCTTTCTTCGCCAGCGCGGGCGCCAGATCACCGAGGGCGGACAAGGCCTCGCCACTGTGGGCGTGACAGATCGCCACGCCCAGAGCATCGGCAGCATCGGTGCTGGGCGTCCCTGAAAGAAGCAGCAGCCGCTGCACCATATCCTGCATCTGGTGCTTCTGCGCCTGGCCGTGTCCCACAACCGCCTTCTTGATTTGCAGCGCCGTGTACTCGGCCACGGCAAGGTCAGCACCGACCAATGCGCAGATCGCCGCACCGCGTGCCTGTCCGAGCAGGAGCGTCGATTGCGGATTCACGTTCACGAAGACTTTTTCGATGGCGGCGCAGTCGGGGGAATAAGTCCGGATGATTTCCGATACGCCGGACAGGATGACCTTCAGCCGCTGCGGCAGGTCGGCGTCCGGTGTCTTGATGGTGCCGGACGCGATGTAGCTGAGCTTGTTGCCCTGCTTGTGGATGAGACCGAAGCCGGTGGTGCGCAGGCCGGGGTCGATGCCGAGGATTTTCATTGGTTACACGAGGCCGCCGTACAGGTCATTCCAGTATGGATTCGACTTCTCGATCAGTTCGGTTTTCCAGGCGCGCTTCCATTCTTTCAACTGTTTTTCGCGCGTGATAGCTGATTCTATCGAATCGGATTGCTCGAACCAAACCAGTTTGTCGATGTTGTAGCGGGAAGTGAAACCTTCAACAAGGTTGGACTTGTGTTCGTGGACGCGCTTGACCAGATCGCTTGTCACACCGATGTACAGGGTGCCATTTCTGGCGCTTGCGAGAATATAGAAGTATGCCAAGTCGAGCTCGCTCAACACTACAACCGTCATCTCGACGAAAGTCGGGATCCAGCGTCTTTCAAGCGTCGTTTAACGCCACTGGATTCCGGCTTTCGCCGGAATGACGGCTAATTGCGACCGAAGCCAGCTTATCAATGCCGGAAGTGACGCGTCCCGGTAAACAGCATGACAACACCTCGCTCATCCGCCGCATCGATCACTTCCTGGTCGCGCATCGAACCGCCCGGATGGATCACGCAAGTTGCGCCTGCATCGACCACCACATCGAGGCCATCGCGGAACGGAAAGAATGCGTCCGACGCCACAGCCGAACCTGCCAGCGACAGACCAGCATTCTGCGCCTTGATCGAAGCGATACGCGCGGAATCCACACGGCTCATCTGACCGGCGCCCACGCCGAGGGTCATGCCATTGCCGCAGAACACGATCGCATTCGACTTGACGAACTTGGCCACTCGCCACGCAAACATCAGGTCCTGCATCTGTTGCGGGGTCGGCTGTTTCTTGGTCACGACCTTCAGTTCGGCGACTGCGACATTCTTCGCATCGGGCGATTGCACCAGCAAACCACCGCCCACGCGCTTGAGATCATAGGCATTAATGCCATTGCCCAGCGGGATCTCGAGCAGGCGGACATTCTGCTTGGCTGCGAACACCTGCTTCGCCTCGGCAGTAAACGACGGTGCGATCAACACTTCGACAAACTGCTTGGCAACCGCTTCCGCAGCCTTTCCGTCCAGTTCACGATTGAACGCGATGATGCCGCCGAATGCCGAGGTCGGGTCGGTCTGGAAGGCCTTGCTGTAAGCCTCCAGCGGATTCGCACCCACTGCAACGCCGCAGGGATTCGCATGCTTGATGATCACGCAGGCGGATTCTTCGAAGGTCTTCACGCACTCCCACGCCGCATCGGCATCGGCGATGTTGTTGTACGAGAGCTCCTTGCCCTGCAGTTGCTTGTAGTTCGCGAGCGAGCCGACGACCGGCGCAAGGTCGCGATAGAAAGCGGCAGACTGGTGCGGGTTCTCGCCGTAGCGCATTTCCTGCACTTTCTCGAAGTGCAGGTTGAACGTCTGCGGATACGCGCTGCGGGTCGCATGCTGCTTGTCGTCGCCGAGCGCGGTCAGGTAGTTGGTGATCGCACCGTCGTACTGCGCGGTGTGCGCGAATACTTTCGTCGCGAGAGAGAACTTGGTGTCGTAGCTGACTTCACCCTTGTTCGCCTTCATTTCTTCCAGCACGCGGGCATAGTCAGCCGGATCGCAGATCACCACCACATCCTTGTGGTTCTTCGCGGAGGAACGCAGCATGGTCGGGCCGCCGATGTCGATGTTCTCGATCGCGTCTTCCAACGTGCACTGGTCCTTGGCGACGGTCTGCTGGAACGGATACAGGTTCACCACCACCATGTCGATGGTTGGGATGCCGTGCTTCTCGAGCGCGGCGACATGCTCGGGCAGGTCGCGGCGGGCAAGAATGCCGCCATGCACTTTCGGATGCAGGGTCTTCACGCGGCCGTCCAGCATTTCCGGGAAGCCGGTGTAGTCGGCGACTTCGGTGACCTTCACGCCATTGTCGGCGAGCAGCTTGGCGGTACCGCCGGTGGACAGAATGTTGACGCCCATGCCGGCGAGGGCCTTGGCGAAATCGAGGACACCGGTCTTGTCGGAGACCGAGATAAGCGCTTGTTTGATCATGATGGTGGTCTTGCTGAAAGTGATGAATAACGAAAAAACAGTGCGGACCTCCCGGAACGCACTGTTTTTTAGTTATCGATCACGGCAAGATCAAAGCAGCCCGTGCTGCTGCAATTTCTTGCGCAAGGTGTTGCGATTGATGCCCAGCATTTCCGCAGCGAGCGACTGGTTGCCGTCGGCGCGTGCCATGACCGCTTCCAGGATCGGTTTCTCCACCGTAAAGACGACCATTTCATAGACATTCGAAGGTTGCTGTTCGCCGAGGTCCCTGAAGTACTTCTCAAGGCTCTTCTTGACGACGTCCTGGATGTTGTCTTTGCTCATTGCTATGGGTCTTTTTTATAGTGGGTCAGGCAGCCAGCTTTTCCGCGGCAAGGCCGTATTGTAACCGCTCGCCGAGCGCAAATTGCGATTCAAAGAACGCATCGACGGCTGCGAGTTGCTCTTCGCAGCTTTCCATGCGGTTCATGCGCTGACGGAAATCCTCGCCACCCAGCAGGTCGCGCACATACCAGCCGATATGCTTGCGCGCCGTGCGCAGACCCATGTATTCGCCGTAGAACGCGTAATGCGCTTGTAAGTGCTCGCTCATCAAGGCGCGAACCTCGCTGATCAGGGGCGAAGGCAGGTATTCGCCGGTGCGCAGGTAATGGTCGATTTCACGGAAGATCCAGGGCCGCCCTTGCGCTGCCCGTCCGATCATGATCGCGTCGGCACCGGTAACCTGCAATACATGCTTCGCCTTCTCCGGCGATGTAATGTCGCCGTTGGCCACGACGGGAATCGACACCGCAGCCTTCACCGCCGCAATGGTTTCGTATTCCGCTTCGCCGCTGTAGCCGTCGGCACGTGTGCGGCCGTGCAGGGTCAGCATGGCAATGCCGGCCTGTTCGGCCATGCGCGCGATCTTCAGCGCATTCTTGTTCTCGCGATTCCAGCCGGTGCGAAATTTCAGGGTGACCGGCACATCGACGGCGGCAACGACTGCATCCAGAATGTCGCCGACGAGCCTCTCGTTCTGCAGCAGCGCGGAACCGCACCAGCTGTTGCAGACTTTCTTGACCGGGCACCCCATGTTGATGTCGATGATCTGCGCGCCACGATCGACGTTGAACTTCGCGCAAGCGGCAAGAATAGCCGGATCGGCGCCGGCGATCTGTACTGCCTTCGGCTCCATCTCGCCGTCATGGTTGGTGCGGCGCGCGGTTTTCTCGCTGGCCCAGAGGCGGGGGTCCGATGCAGCCATTTCCGACACGGCATAGCCCGCCCCCAGCTGCTTGCACAACTGGCGGAAAGGACGATCCGTCACCCCGGCCATAGGGGCGACGATAACGTTGTTTCGTAGGATATGCGGGCCGATTTTCACGGAAAATGGAGGATTATTGTGGGCAAACCACTATTTTATCCCGTTCGCAGACGGGAGGGTCAGGTCCGGTCGATCTCGTCGAGCGCGGCAGCTTCCAGGTCTTTAAGGTGAGTGACGTCACCCCAGTTGTCGATGTTCAAGGCTGCGCCGTCCCAAGTAAGACGGTTCACGCTTGCATTGAAGATATCGAAATCCCTCGCATGCGCGAATCCGAGTCCCTGTGCTGCGCGATACGCGCATTCAAGCACCCCGCCATGCGCCACCATCGCTACGCGGCGGTACTTGTTCTCGGTAACAATTCGAGTGATTGTGTTCACAACCCGTTGCGAGAATTCGCGCAGCGTTTCCCCCACGTGCACGCCTTCCGGGAAGCGCGCATCGATGTCGCGCGCCTGCCATGCGATATAGGCCTCGGGATAACGCTGGCTGATTTCCGCATACAGCATGCCCTCGAACGCACCGTAGCAACGCTCGCGCAGCCCGTGATCCAGCTGCACCTCCATGCCGCGTGGTGCAGCGATCGCCTGCGCCGTCTGGCGCGCGCGCTGAAGGTCGCTGGAAAAAATCGCGTCCAGCGACTCTTCGCGCAATGCGCGCCCAAGCGCGGCTGCCTGGCGCTCGCCTTCCTCGTTCAGGGGAATATCGAGATGGCCTTGCAGCCGCTTCTTGGCGTTCCATGCCGTTTCACCGTGGCGGATCAACAAGATTTCAGTCACAACAACTCCAGGTTTTCTCAGCCCGCCAGTTTCGGGTTGAGGGTATAAGTTCCTACAATTTTCGCTTCGGCGAGGATGTGTCCCTTCATCGCCTCGCGCACTTGCTGCCCAGTGAATCTGCCCTCGACCTGCAGGCCTTCGACATCGAGCGCGAACAGCGTGAACACATAATGGTGCAAGATGGAATCATTCCAAGGCGGGCAGGGACCGTCATAGCCGAAATAGTCTCCCGACATATCCTTGTCGCCCGCAAACCAACCGGTGTAGTCATTGAGACCATGACGACCGGGCAAACCACCGCTGATTGCGGGACCGGGCTTGCCGCGGGGCGTCACTTCCTTACTGTGCTGTCCCGCGGCAATGGAATCCAGGCTAGGCGGAAGATCGACCATCACCCAATGGAAAAAATCCACGCGCGGCAGATCCGCCGGCACGGTTTTCCCTTCCTGGTTCACGTCATCACCGCGCGAAGGCACATCGTAATCGTGGCAAATCAGTGCAAACGACTTCGTGCCCGTCGGCACATCGCTCCAGGCCAGGTGCGGATTCTTGTTGGAAGACAAGGCGACATGTGTCTTCGGATCCGTCACGCCAAATGCAAACTCGCCCGAAATGGTGCTGCCATCCTTGAATGAATCGCTCCAGAGTTTCATCGTCCCTCCTTGTTGGTTAGGTTGTGATGCACGACGCGTCGTGAGTATTGTGATTCAGGACAGATTCTGCGGCTTGATCTGCAGCCAGAAGGTGACCGGGCCGTCGTTCGTTAACGAAACCTGCATATGCGCGCCAAATTCGCCGGTTTCGACGATAGCGTGCTTGGCACGGGCCTTCTCAACGAAATAGTCGAACAGCCTTTTTCCTTCTGCGGGCGCTGCAGCGGGCGTGAACGACGGCCGCGTGCCCGACTGCGTATCCGCGGCGAGCGTGAACTGCGGCACCAGCAGCAAACCGCCCTGCGTCTCGGTGACGCTGCGGTTCATTTTCCCCGCCTCATCGGCGAAGACGCGATACGACAGCAGCTTTGCCAACAGCGCGTCCGCCTCCCTCTCGGTGTCGTTGCGCTCGGCGCAAAGCAACACCATGAGGCCGGCGCCGATCGTGCCGACCGTGGCCTCTTCGACGACGACTTTCGCTTCCAGAACTCGCTGCAACAGCGCGATCATGCGAGCGTAACGCGCGCGAACTTGCGCTTGCCGACCTGCAGCACAAAAGTGCCGGCCTCGACTTTCAACGCCTTGTCGCTGATCGTTTCGCCATCGATGCGCACCCCGCCCTGCTCGACCATGCGCAGCGCTTCGGAAGTGGACGGGCACAGGTTCGCCTGCTTGAGCAATTGCCCGATGCCGACCGGGGCGCCGCTGAGGCTGACTTCGGGAATATCGTCGGGGATGCCGCCGCGCGCGCGATTGTCGAAGTCGACCAGTGCCTCTTCCGCCGCCTTCTTCGAATGGAAGCGTGCGACGATCTCCTGCGCCAGCAGCACCTTGATGTCGCGCGGGTTGCGTCCGCCGTCGATATCCTTCTTGTACTGCTCGATCTCGGCAATGGAGCGGAACGACAGCAGGTCGTAGTAACGCCACATCATCGTGTCCGAGATACTCATCACCTTGGCGAACATGGTGTTGGGCGGTTCGGTGATACCGACGTAGTTGTTCTTGGACTTCGACATCTTCTCGACACCGTCGAGACCTTCGAGCAGCGGCATGGTCAGGATGCATTGCGGCTCCTGCCCCCAATCCTTCTGCAATTCGCGGCCGACCAGCAGATTGAATTTCTGGTCGGTACCGCCGAGCTCCAGGTCGGACTGCAATGCGACGGAATCGTATCCCTGCATCAACGGGTACAGGAATTCATGCACGGAAATGGGGGTGCCAGCTTTGAAACGCTTTGTAAAATCATCACGCTCCAGCATGCGCGCAACGGTATATTTTGCTGCAAGCTGGATCATGCCGCGTGCACCGAGCGGATCGCACCATTCTGAGTTATATCGGATCTCGGTGCGTTCAGGATCGAGCACCAGGCTAGCCTGTGCGAAATAGGTCTTGGCGTTTTCTTCAATCTGCTCACGAGTGAGCGGCGGGCGCGTGGCGTTACGCCCTGACGGATCGCCGATCATCGATGTGAAATCGCCGATCAGAAAGATCACGCTGTGGCCCAGATTTTGCAGTTGCCGCATCTTATTCAGCACGACTGTATGACCGAGGTGCAAATCCGGCGCAGTCGGGTCGAGGCCGAGTTTGATGCGCAGCGGCTTGCCTGTTTTTTCGGACCGCGCGAGCTTCTGTGCGAATTCGGCTTCGATCAGCAATTCATCGACGCCACGCTTGGTCACTGCCAGGGCCTCCTGCACGGAGTCCGACAAGGGCAGCGACTCCTGCGGCGCATTGTTGGTTTGTAATTTTTGGGAGTCGTTCATGGGCTGATGAAAATTAAGGTATGACGGTGGAAAATCAATACCATGTGTTTGGTATAATTGCTGCTCATTTTCAACATTGCAGCGCAGTAATGCAGCAGCAAGTCGAAAAGGCAGAGCTTGCAACACGGCACCACAACCCGCCCGGGATCAACGTGCAGCCATTCGATTCCACGGCAGCACCCCGAGTTGGCTTATCCGCAAAGACTACTTGCAAGCTCACGGGAGTTCTCAGAAAGCATGTCGATCGCCTAAAGGCCGGTGACAGAGCGTTTTTTGCGCGTGTCACCTCAACTTAACGGCTGATCCTTTTTCTGGCAACGCCTTCGGTCAAAACAGCAGATTTTAACTTATTGCATGCTCACTACAGACAAAATCCTGAAACTGGGCTCGAGCAGCAAGCAACTCCTCGGATCGTCGCGCAAGACGCGCGTCGTGTATGCATCCGCGATTTTCCTGGCCGTCTGCGCATTTGGCGCGGCAGGTGTTGCGCCAATGGCGCCGGATGCAGCGGACCTCCCGGTGAGGTCGATCACCGAAGAACTTGCGGTACCCAGCCTGTCCGAGCAAATCGCGAAGCTGCAATCCGACGAACAGCTCTACCTGCGCGAAGAAAAGGTCCGTCCTGGCGACACGCTGGCGACTTTGCTGTCGCGTCTGGGTGTGAGTGACGACGCCGCGGCGAACTTCATCAAGTCGGACCGCGTCGCTTACGGCGTCATCAAGCTCAAGGCTGGCCGCCGTGTGCAGGCGCAGACCAACAAGGAAGGCCAGTTGCAGCGCCTGACCGCGATGCTGAGCGAAGGCGGCGGCCAGCCGGTCCGCAACCTGGTGATTACGCGCGAAGGCAACGGCTTCACAGCGACGGAAAGCTCGGCCGCGGTGGAACGCCGCATCGAAATGCGTACCGGCGAAATCCGCTCCTCGCTGTTCGCAGCCACCGACGCCGCGCAGATTCCCGACAGCATCGCCTCGCAGATCGTCGATATGTTCGCCACCAACATCGACTTCGCATCGGACCTGCGCCGTGGCGACCGATTCAATGTTGTCTACGAAACCTTCTGGCAGAACGGCGAAATGGTCCGCACTGGCCGCGTGCTCGCCGGCGAGTTCCACAACGGCAGCAACAAGTACCAGTCGGTATGGTTCGACGAACCGAACAGCAAGCAAGGCGGCGGCTATTACAGCTTCGACGGCAAGTCGCTCAAGAAAGCCTTCCTCAAATCCCCGCTGGAGTTCAGCCGCGTGTCCTCCGGATTCTCGATGCGCGTGCATCCGATTTCCGGGCAGTGGAAACAGCACAAGGGCGTCGACTTCGCCGCCCCGACCGGCACGCCGATCCGCGCGGCTGGCGACGGCGTGATCGATTTCGTCGGTCGGCAAGGCGGCTATGGCAACGTGGTCGTGATCAAGCATTGGAACAACTACTCGACCGCCTATGCCCATATGAGCCGCTTCGCCAATGGCATGCGCAAGGGCGCCAAGGTCAATCAGGGCGAGGTGATTGGCTACGTCGGCAGCACCGGCTGGTCCACCGGACCGCACCTGCATTACGAGTTCCGCGTCAACAATGAACCGCGCGACCCGATGTCGATCAACATCCCGAACGCACAGCCGCTGGCGGCCGCCGACCTGCAGCGCTTCAAGGCCGTGGCCGAGGACATGCGCCATCGCTTCGCACTGCTGAATCCGCAGGACAACAACGTTAAACTGGCATCGAAGTAATTCGAACGCCAGCATCCCTCTAAAACCGTTCAAGGGCCGGTACAATCCGGTGAACTCTTGAACGGTTTTTTTATGCCCGATTCAAACACCAAGCTCTATATCGGACTGATGTCCGGCACCAGTCTCGACGGCGTCGACGGCGCGCTCGCCGAATTCTCGGAGGACGGCTCGATCGCGACCATCTCAACCGCCTACCTCCCCTTCCCGCCCGCATTGCGCGGAGACCTGCTGCTGCTGCAGTCCCCGAGCGAGAATGAGATCCATTGCGAAGCACTGTCGGCAAACGGCCTTGCACAGGTATACAGCGAATGCGTTTCCGCATTGCTCTCGAAAGCCGGCCTTTCGCCGGTGAATGTCCGCGCGATCGGCGCGCATGGACAAACCATCCGGCACCGGCCGGAATGCGGTTACACATGGCAGACCAATAATCCGGCCCTGCTCGCTGAACTGACGGGTATTGATGTGATCGCCGATTTTCGCAGCCGGGATATCGCCGCAGGCGGACAAGGTGCGCCGCTTGTGCCGGCCTTCCACCAGAGCGCGTTCGGCGACGAAAAGGAAGTGCGCGTGGTCGCCAATATCGGGGGCATCAGCAATATCAGTGTCTTGAATCGAGGAGAGAGCATCATCGGCTTCGACACCGGCCCAGGGAACGTTCTGATGGATAACTGGGTCAGCAAGCATCTCGACCAGGCCTACGATGCGGACGGCGCCTGGGCATCATCCGGCGCTGAAATCCCCGACCTGCTCGCCATTTTGATGAACGAGCCCTACCTCGCACTTCCGCCACCGAAAAGCACGGGCCGGGACTTGTTTCACGCCGACTGGCTAGGCAACAAGCTGGCCCAACATGGGTCGGCGCGACCGGAAGATGTCCAAGCGACGCTGGCCGCATTTACGGCAGAATCGCTTGCAGAAGGCGTTGCGCGGTATGCACCGGACGCGACGTCGCTATATGTTTGCGGCGGAGGCGCCTACAACGCCCATTTGATGCGTCGCCTGCAGCAAGCGCTCATCGGCCACCGGCACGCAGCCAAGGTGCAGTCTACCGATGTGCTTGGCATCTCCCCGAACCACGTAGAAGCGCTGGCATTCGCTTGGCTCGCGTATCGTCATGCCCTGGGCCAGGCCGGCAACCTTCCCTCCGTGACTGGCGCAAAGGGTACGCGGATACTGGGCGCGCTTTACCCAGCGTGAACAGGGGATTCAGAAACAAAAAAAGCGCAGGGAATCCCTGCGCTTTCTTGAACCCGAATAAACCGGTCAGGCGGAGAACGACGATCCGCAACCGCAAGTGGTGGTTGCATTCGGGTTCTTGATCACGAATTGCGCACCTTCAAGGTCGTCCTTGTAGTCGATTTCCGCGCCGACCAGATACTGGTAGCTCATGGAATCGATCAGCAACTGGACGCCGTTCTTGGTCATGGTGGTGTCGTCTTCATTGACGATTTCGTCAAAGGTGAAGCCGTACTGAAAACCGGAACACCCGCCGCCTTGCACGAAGACACGGAGTTTCAGGTCTGGATTGCCTTCTTCGTCGATCAGTTGTGCCACCTTGGCAGCAGCACTGTCAGTAAAGATGATCGGCTCGGGCATTTCGGTGACTGCATTCATTTCAAGCTCCTGCTAATTTGACTGGCTTAATTATAGACGCTTGACGAACTTCACGTATTCGACAGCGCGAGCTTCAAAACCGGCTCGCCAACTTGGTCGTGCGTGAGTTTTCCTGCAACCAACGCCCCACCGTGCATTTCCAGCGCCCTGTAGTTCACATCTCCAGTTATGCGGGCGCGGGGCTGCAATTCAAGTAGTTCCGAAGAATACACCGGCCCGACGATCTCGCCGTTCACGACCACGTGCGCAGCGCGCACTTCGCCTTCGACTTTTGCATGCTCGGAAATGACCAGCATGCAAGGCTCCTCGCCCTCGGCAATCACGTTGCCCTTCACTTGGCCGTCAATGCGCAAACCGCCTTGGAAACGCACGTTGCCCTCGATGCGGGTCGAAATTCCGATGAGGCTATCGATCGTGCCCTTGTTCTTGCGGCCTAACATGCTGGCTCTCCTTTATTACAAATTCGCGGCTTGTTGCACGCGGACCTGGCCATTCTCGAGTACACGGGCCTGGACCAGTTTGACTGAGGTGCCTTCAGGCAGGGTGAGCACCCCTTCCACGCGCTGGTAATGCATGAAGCTGAGTTTGAATTTATCCTGTTCGGCAGGACCTGCTGGAAAAGTCATCATAGCACTTTTGCCGTCCTGCAGCGTCGTCACCTGGAGTTGTAAACTGCCAACGAAACGGCGGTCCCCCTTGCCGCCTTGCATAACCAGCAAGCGGTAACGGAGTTGATTTGGCGCTACTTGGTCAAATTTCAAGCGACGGATGGAAATTCCCGCGGGACCAGTCGCGTTCGGCAACAGGCTCTCAAAAAAGGCAAGGTCCTCCTTCAGCCGGATACTTTCCGCTTCCAGCGACTTGACCTGTGTGGCCAGCTGCTTTTGCGCCGATCGTTCGATGTTCAGCTGGCTCTCGGCAGCATTGGCCGTGGTGGAGAGCTGATCACGCTCGGCCGTGACCAGTTCGAGCTGCTCTTTGTATTGCGCAAGCTGCGCCCTAACGTTAGCCGGATCCACAGGAATGAACTGCCCTGCCCCGTATGCCCACATTGCAGCGGCACCGGCTAATGCGGCGACCGCGACGATCAAAATCCGCGTCGGCCACGGCGTCCTCGTCCGGATCGTCATCTTTGGCGACGACACGGACATTCGCCGCCGCCAAAGCCGTAACTTCATTGAGTTGAAGTGCGAAGTCGATTGAGCCATGCGGAAATTAGTTTACTTAGGGCAATACTGGAATGTGCATCAATCCCGCTGTTTCATCAATACCGAACATGATGTTCATGCACTGCACGCCCTGCCCTGCCGCGCCCTTGACCAAGTTGTCCTCCACCACGAGGATAACCAGCAGATCGCCGCCGCCAGGCCGATGGACGGCGATGCGCAGCTTGTTCGAGGCGCGCACCGAGCGCGTTTCGGGATGGCTGCCTGCCGGCATCACGTCAACGAATTTCTCGCCCTTGAAGTGGTTTTCGTACAACGACTGGAAGTCGGTATCGCGTGCTTCGGGCAGGATGGTCGCGTACAGCGTCGAGTGGATCCCGCGGATCATCGGTACCAGGTGCGGCACAAAGGTCAGGCCGATCTTGCGGCCGCCGGCGATTGCCTGCAGGCCTTGCGTGGTTTCCGGCAGGTGGCGATGGCCTTTCACGCCGTAGGCCTTGAAATTGTCGGCCGCTTCCGCCAGCAACGTGTGCACTTCGGCCTTGCGGCCTGCGCCGGATACACCGGACTTGCAGTCGGCGATCAGGTTCGCCTCATTGACCAGTGGTTTGCCCTGCGCGAGCAATGGGGCGAAGCCGAGCTGCATGGAGGTCGGATAGCAGCCGGGAAGACCGATCAGGCGCGCCTTCTTGATGGCTTCCCGATTGACCTCGGGCAGTCCGTACACGGCCTCTTCGAGGATATCCGTGCATGAGTGCGGCATGGCATACCACTTCTCGAACTCGGCAGGATCCTTCAGTCGGAAGTCAGCCGCCAGGTCGATAACCTTCACGCCAGCGGCGAGCAGCTCGCGCGCCTGCGCCATTGCCACGCCGTGCGGCGTAGCGAAGAACACGACGTCGCATTCAGTCAGCTTCGCTTTTTCCGGCGCTGTGAATGCGAGGTCCACATGGCCGCGCAAGGACGGGAACATGTCGGCAACCGGCATACCGTCTTCTTTGCGGGAGGTGATAGCGGTGAGTTGTACCTGGGGATGCGCGGCCAGCAAGCGCAGCAACTCCACGCCCGTGTAACCTGTACCGCCGACGATGCCGACCTTGATCATGATTGTTCCTTGCTGAAGAGGTTGAACCGGAAACCAAAATTTTAACAGTGGCGCTCACAGTCTCGCTGCAGCGCACCAGAATGCAAAAAGCCGCCAGGCGCAAACCTGGCGGCTTTTCGATGTTCTGAAAACGCAGATTAGCGCTTGGAGAACTGCTTCGCGCGGCGTGCTTTGCGCAGGCCGACTTTCTTACGTTCGACTTCACGTGCGTCACGGGTGACGAAGCCTGCCTTGGACAGTTCTGCCTTCAGGCCTGCATCGTAGTCGATCAGCGCACGGGTGATGCCGTGGCGAACCGCACCTGCCTGGCCGGACTCGCCGCCGCCGTGCACGTTGACCATGATGTCGAAACGCTCGACGTTGCCGGTCAGTTCCAGCGGCTGACGGATCACCATCAGACCGGTTTCGCGCGAAAAGTATTCCGCTGCCGGCTTGCCGTTGACAACGATGTTGCCGCTGCCTGCCTTGATGAAAACGCGAGCCACTGCACTCTTGCGACGGCCGGTTCCGTAGTTGTAGTTACCGATCATGTCCGTTCCTTAGATTTCGAGTGCCTTGGGTTGCTGGGCAGTGTGCGGATGATTGCCATCTGCATACACCTTCAGCTTCTTGATCATTGCGTAGCCGAGCGGGCCCTTGGGCAGCATGCCCTTGACGGCCTTTTCGAGCGCGCGGCCCGGAAAACGCTGTTGCATTTTCAGGAAATTCGTTTCGTAGATACCGCCCGGGTAGGTCGAGTGACGGTAGTAGGTCTTGTCCAGAGCCTTGTTGCCGGTCACGCGCAGCTTGCCTGCATTGATGACGACGATGTAGTCGCCCGTGTCGACGTGCGGAGTGAACTCGGGTTTGTGCTTGCCGCGCAGTCGGAGTGCCACTTCGCTGGCGACACGTCCGAGGACTTTGTCCGTTGCGTCAATCACGAACCACTCGCGCTTCACCTCGTGGGGTTTGGCGGAAAAGGTTTTCATGATGATGTCCTAAATTAAAAAATACTCGCTCAAATTGATGGCGGTTCCACTCTGCAGCCAGTGGTCTCATCCTTGTTATCTTTTCCTGAGCGAACGGAAAGCCTAAAATTATAGACTTTTCAAAGACTTGGCGTCAAATCGAATCTTTGAGGCGCTTACTTTGCGGGCAAAAAAAACCCGACGCGGTTAGGCATCGGGTTTAAATCCACACCAAAGGAGGAGGGTGGAGGAGACAATCTTTTGATCCATCTCGCATCGCGAAATTTCAGATCAGAAATTAAATTCTACCCAAATTCATTGTGCAATGCAAGAAAAACTCGTGAAAAACACCCAGAAAACAACTTGATCCCAATTAAATTTCGTTTGAATTCAGTAACTTATCATATATTTCATGATGTGGTTTTGTTGCTCGTATTGTGCCCCCCCCCTGCCACTGGCCTGCCGATCCTAGCCCCCCCCCCTTGCCGATCCAACCATATCAAACCAGTTACAATGAGCGCCTTCTGAATCAAGCGAGAAAATCATGGAGTGCACAGTACGGTGGACCGGCCTGTCCGGAATGACGTTTTTGGCTGAAACCGGATCGGGCCACGTAGTTGCGATGGACGGCGCGCCGGAAGGCGGCGGGCGCAATCTTGCGCCGCGGCCGATGGAAGTCGTGTTGGCGGGAACCGGCGGATGCACCGCGTACGACGTCGTCCTCATTCTCCGCAAGAGCCATCAGGACGTGCGCGGTTGTGACGTCACGCTCAGGTCGGAGCGCGCGGAAAAGGATCCCAAAGTCTTCACCAAGATCCATTTCCATTTCACGGTCCGTGGTCGCAGCCTGAAGCCGAACCTGGTCGAACGTGCGATCAAGCTGTCTCACGACAAGTACTGCTCCGCGTCGATCATGCTGGGGAAGACCGCGGAAATGACGCATTCCTTTGAAATCGTGGACGACCTAGCGGACGCCCCTGCCGCGGAAACCACGAAATAATTCCCCTCCCTGGGCCGCAGCCTGCGGCCCGGCAGCCCCCCCTCTCATCCGGATACCTTTCGCGCGCAACCGGCCTTTTGACACGGTAGTGCGATTTCAACTTGGCAAGGAAACTGAAAGGTACCGGAAGCTAATCTCCGCATGCCGTCTGGCACACAACTGCACGCCGAATTCCTGGTTTATTGACCGCGGCCGGCGGCGCATCCGAGTCAAAAGACATGAGGAGAAAAACAAATGAGGGAGAATCTGCTGGCCATGGCAGTGCTGGGAGTCGCTGCAGGTACCGCATCCGCGCAACCAACGTGAGCATTTATGGCGTCGTCGATATCGGTGTCGCCTTTGAACGCGGTGGTGCAGCCGGTTCCGTAACGAAGCTCGACGGCAGTGGAATGCATTCCGGGAACCGCCTGGGCTTTCGTGGGATGGAAGACCTCGGCGGCGGCCTCTCCGCACTCTTACCCCTTGAAAATGGCTTCAATCCGGACACGGCACGCTCGCCCAAGGCGGGCTGATGTATGGACGGCAGGCATTCGTCGGCCTGAAAGGCGGATTCGGCATGCTGACCGACGGACGCGAATACACGCCGCACTGGGCCGCGGTCGACAGGATGGGTCCGCTCGACGGCATCACCGGTGGCTCCTTCAATCTGTTGCGTCGCACCGTCCGCACCGACAATACCCTCAAGTACGCCACGCCGACCCTCAGCGGCTTTACTGCGGATATCGCCTATGGCTTTGGAGAGGTGGCCGGAAATACGTCGGCCGACGGTCCTCTTGTAGTCAAGCTGGGCCATCACGTCGGACGCAATGCGGCGGACACTGACTCGACGAAGAACCCGGCCCTCATGGGCAGCTACAACTTCGGCCCGGCGAAAGCCATCCTTGGCTACCAGATCGAGAAGGGACTGGCCGCCCTCGATCGCGACGCCGCGCTGGTCGGCGTGCAAGTCCCGCTTGGCCCGCATACGATTATGGGTTCATACATCCACAAGAACGACAAGGCAGCGGCCAACAACGACGCCGACATGCTCTGGATTGCATATACGTACGCCCTGTCGAAACGGACCAATCTGTACACGTCGTACGTAAAGATCGACAACAAGAACTCGCTCGTTTACACCACCAAGGCGGGCGATGGCAGCGGCGACAAGGAGTTCAACGTCGGCATACGCCACAAGTTCTAAGCGGTGTCGGGCAATCGCCGCTGGGACCACAAAAGAGCGAACCGTGTTCGCTCTTTTATCACATGCCTCTATCTATATATAGTAGGCGGTGGTTGTCATGACTTTCGCCATCGCGCGCATGACCGTCTGTACAGGCGCCGGGGTTTCGGCAGCGCCCATCGCTTGCGCGGCGGCGCCGTGATCAACTTCATCCACGCGCATCTGCTCCACGATGGCGCGCGACTTTTCGTCAGACGGTGGCAAGCGCGTGAGATGGCTCGCCAGGTGGGCTTCCACCTGCCGTTCGGTTTCGACGACAAAGCCGAGACTTTGGGCATCGCCGATCCGCGCAGCGATTGCGCCGATGGTGTAGGCGCCTGCATACCATAGCGGATTGAGCAAACTGATCCTCGATCCGAGTTCCTGCAGACGGTGCGCCGTCCAGGCAAGGTGATCCTCTTCCTCTCGGCCCGCCTCCCGGAACAGCCGCTTCAGCTCCTCCGTCTTTGCGAACATACCTTGCGCATCATAGAGCGCCTGCGCGCAGACCTCACCGACATGATTGACCCGCATCAGCCCGGCACTGTGCCGGCGCTCCGCCTCATCCATTGCGCCTTCCGCAATCTTTGCAGCAGGATTGGGCCGGGAGGCGGACGCCACGCCCGATACGACGCGTACCAATCGGTCCACGCCGGTAATAAGCTCATCTACTTGCCACACGGTTGGCATCTCCACACTTCAAAGCATCGGCAGCGCCTGCAGCATGCCGAATCAACAATAAGAAACTTCGATAACAGCGAAAAATTATTCGAAAAAGCAAAACATGCGCCATCGAATATTTGGCAGATCAACAAGAGGGCATCAAATTCTTGCGGCAAACAGAGAGAAACGAGCCGCCATCCACCCGTTTATTGACGCAAATGCATCAATTTCCGTCTCTCTGTTGTTACAAAGCCACATGATAAGCGGCGAATTCCATGAATCACCAAATACTCTTTGCCCAAAGCAAGCACATTTGATGAAATCATCATTAGCTTCTTGGCCAGTGCGGCCGGAAGTGTCGGCAGGGACGTTACCACTAGTGGCCTTGCTGAGCGCAATAAGGCAATTCAAAAAAAGTTTAGCACGCCAACCCTTGGAGATTAATTAATGAAAAAATCGCTTCTCGCCCTGGCAGTTCTGGGTGCATTTGCA
Source organism: uncultured Noviherbaspirillum sp. (assembly GCA_966212545.1). Lineage (GTDB taxonomy): Bacteria > Pseudomonadota > Gammaproteobacteria > Burkholderiales > Burkholderiaceae_D > Noviherbaspirillum. The sequence goes on along the minus strand of CBIHRW010000027.1, from coordinate 29,957 downwards.
GGTGCTGCTCAAGCACAATCCGCTGTGACCATCTACGGTACTTTTGACGGCGGTGTACGTCACGTGACCGATTCACAAAACGCAGCTGGCGGCGCGATCGGCTCGCGCACCACCGTTGGCTCCAACGGCACGTTCAACTCCAACCGTATCGGTTTCAAAGGCGTTGAAGACCTCGGTGGCGGCATGAATGCCCACTTCACCCTGGAATCCGGCTTCAACACCGGCACCGGTGCACTGGACAACGCGACCAGCCGCCTGTTCAACCGTACCGCTGCTGTCGGCCTGGGCGGCTCCTGGGGCTCCCTGGACTTCGGTCGTCAGTATTCCGTGAACTTTAAGACGATCGGCTCCTATGATCCGTTCAGCTACAAGTACACCGGCATCATCCCGCTGGCAGCACAAGGCGGCCTGACCCGTCTCGACAATGACGTTCAGTACGCAGGCACCTTCGGCCCGTTCACCCTGCGCGCTGAATACGCTTTCGGCGAACAAGTCGGCAGCACCGGCAACGGCTCCTCCCAGGCTGTCGGCGGCACCTACGCAGGCGGCCCGATCACCGTTGGTGCAGCATTCACCAAGCGTAAGAACGCAGTCGGCACGACATTCCAGGATTTCGACAACTGGACTATCGGTGGCGCCTACGCTACCAGCGCCTTCCGCGTCGCAGCTGGTTATGCCAAGGCCACTCAGGACACCAGCGCAACCACCGAAAACGAAACGATGGATGCATGGCTTGGGGGCAGCTACAACCTGACCCCGGCTACCCAGCTGACCGCTGCTTACTATCGCACGACGGCTGACGTTTCGGGTGTTGAGGCTGCTCGCCGCAACCTGTTCATCGTCGGCGCAACCTACGCCCTGTCCAAGCGTACGAACCTGTACGCCGACATCGACGTTGCCAAGTTGAAGGGCGCAGCTCGCCTGGTCGAAACGGCAACCGGCCGTGTCGAAGACCGCGTGACGGGCTTCTCGGTTGGTGTGAACCACCTGTTCTAATTGTTGCAAGCGGCCGGCCAGCGCCGGTCCCTCGCACGCTTAGGCACGAAAACGGGCTCATTCGAGCCCGTTTTCTTTTTCCATTCCGGTTTGCCGTTCATGCAGCAATTTTCGCTACGGCATTAAGGAAAGGCTCACCGCCTTCATCTGCTCAATTCGATGAAATGCACTTTTTTGGTGCGCCTTAGCGAAGTTCTATTGCTTCCCCATTGCCGATTCGTTGCACAACCGCCACATAATTACTGAATTTTGAGTCAATAGGACGATTTTTCTTTGTCCTCCAAGCCGATATTTGATGAAATATCTACCAGCTTCCAGGAAAGATGTCTGTGAAGCTACAAAGGCAGGGGCGTTCTCACTAGTGGCCTTGCCAAAAGCACCAAAAAAAATCTTAGCTCGATAAACCTTTGGGGATTATTCAATGAAAAAATCGCTTCTCGCGCTCGCAGTTCTGGGTGCCTTCGCAGGTGCAGCTTCCGCACAAACCAACGTCACCATCTACGGTGTTGCTGACGTTGGCATCGAGCGTTTCGACAACGACGCTACCGACTCCGTCTGGCGTCTGACCAGCGGCAACCAGTCCGGCAGCCGTATCGGCTTCAAGGGCTCTGAAGACCTCGGCGGCGGCCTGAAGGCAAACTTCGCTCTGGAAAATGGCTACGCCATCGACACCGGCTCTCTCGGCCAAGGTGGTCGCCTGTTCGGCCGTCAAGCTTGGGTTGGCCTGAGTGGTGGCTGGGGCGCTGTCAAGTTCGGTCGTCAGTACACCCCGATCTTTATCGCTCACGACACCATCGATCCGATGGGCACTGGCCTGAGCGGCGACGGCAGCGGTATGTCGGCAGTGTTCAACTCCTACGGTACCCGTATGGACAACACGGTCAACTACTCCATCTCTGCTGGCCCGATCTCCGGTGAAGTCGCTTATGGCTTCGGCGAAGTCGCTGGTGACAACTCCGCTGGCCGTCAGATCGGCTTGGGTGTTACCTACGCTAACGGCCCGCTGACCGTCGTCGGTGCTTACCACGATTCCAACTCCGCAACCGTCGGCAGCCAAGCTGACGCACACACCGTGTTCCTGGGTGGTGCATTCAGCTTCGGCGTTGCCAAGCTGCACGCAGCATTCGCTGACAACCGTGGCGACGGCCCGACCGGTGCTACCGCTATCCGCAACCGCGACTACATGGTCGGCGTGAGCGCAGGTGTTGGCGCTGCAGGCAACGTTATGGCTTCGTACATCCGCCGCGACGAGCGTCTGGCTGGCACCACCAATGCTGATGCTGACTACTGGGCAGTTGGTTACACCCACAGCATGTCGAAGCGTACCAACCTGTACACCTCCTACTCCGTCATCAAGAACGATCCGAACTCCGCTCTGGGCTCGGGCGCTGCTGGTGCGGACGTCAGCTGGTTCAACGTTGGTATCCGCCACAAGTTCTAATCATGCGCGGGCGTAAGCCTGCTGTGATTTGAATGCAGTATTGAAAAAGGCACCTTCGGGTGCCTTTTTCGTTTTCGGGCCTTGTAAATGATTGACTCCTCGGATGCTGCCCCTCCAAGTTGGGCCGTAGCGACGAACCGAGCTATCTCGCTCTTTTCGGCCTAAAAACCGATAAATCGCCGTAAAACTCACCATCCTGCCCATCCCACCAACCGGGCACGCCAAGCACGGGCAGTGGCGTAAAGCAGGAATTGGCGAGATTTCCAGCCAATTGCCGCGAAACTGCCTCATCAAGCCATGCGATCTTTTCCGGGTAGGACAGGTGGAAGAATGAATCATCGGCCAGCACTGGCCACGCATGTGCGGTGATCGCCTTGTAGGGGCGGACCAGCTTTTCCATCAGTGCGTGCCCGAACAGCCAGACCTCGCATTCACGTCCGTATGCCCCTCGCCGATCCAGGAAGACTTCGCGCCACCGGTGGCCACGAAAGGCCTCCAGCATTTCACTATCCCGCAGCACGAGCAGTGCGGCATTTTCGTCGAAAATAGTCGCGGCATCGCGCACACCACCTCGGACTTTGGTGGAAGTGTTATTCCCATGCGCTTCGTTGCGTGCGATTTCGGCGGCCTGTATGGCATTGAGGCGCACCTTGATCCGGGGGAAAGTCAGCCAGACCAGGGCATTGAAGAAATCGTGCAGGTTATCTCGCGTCGGCACGCCACCCTGCGCGCTGATGTACGCCTCGTAGGCGGTGCCTGGCGGCAGGTCCGACTGAGGGATGAAACGGATTGGCTCGCCCCGGTGGTTTTGCAAACCGGACCGTTGCGCCGCCGTGTTTATCGCAGCCCGCCAGTCGGTCGTTTGCAGGATCGGCGCTGCCGTGTCACGGATGCTGGCCAGCCAGGGGCGCTGCCAATCGATCTCTTCAATGAATGACGCACCCATCCAGCGAATCCGCACTACGCACTGAAGATCAGGCGAATTTCCAGCCGATGGTTTCACCGCCGTTCAGCGGCACGACCGTCGCCTCGCCCATCGGCAGTTCTGCCGGCAGGATCCAGCTTTCACGCTTGAGGGTGATCGTGCCGTTGTTGCGCGGCAGACCGTAGAAGGCCGGGCCGTTGAAGCTGGCGAAGGCTTCCAGCTTGTCCAGCGCGCCGGCGCTGTCGAATGCCCGCGCGTACAACTCCATCGCGTGCAGCGCCGTGTAGCAGCCGGCACAGCCACAGGCATGCTCCTTCAATCCTTTCGAGTGCGGCGCCGAGTCGGTGCCGAGGAAGAAGCGGTCGCTGCCGGACACCGCTACGCGCACAAGCGCCTGGCGGTGTTCTTCACGCTTGAGGACCGGCAGGCAGTAATAGTGCGGACGGATGCCGCCCTTGAAAATCTCATTGCGGTTGTACAGCAGGTGATGGGCGGTGATCGTTGCCGCCGTCGGCCCCTCCGCCTCGCTCACGTATTGCGCGGCATCCTTGGTGGTGATGTGCTCGAACACGACCTTGAGTGCAGGCATGTCGCGTCGCAGGGGGCGCATAACCCTGTCGATGAAGACGGCTTCGCGGTCGAAGATGTCGATCGCCGGATCGGTCACCTCGCCATGAACGAGGAAAGGCATGCCTACTTCCTGCATGACTTCGAGCGTCTTGTAGCACTTCGATAATGCAGTGACACCGGCATCCGAATTGGTCGTTGCGCCGGCCGGATAGAGTTTGACCGCGTGCACGAAACCGCTGTCCTTCGCGCGCCGGATTTCATCGGGCGGCGTATTGTCGGTGAGATACAACGTCATCAGCGGCTGGAAATCCATGCCTTTCGGCAGCGCGGCAAGGATGCGCTCACGGTAAGCGGCGGCCTGCTCGGTCGTAGTAACGGGCGGCTTCAGGTTCGGCATGACGATCGCACGGGCGAACTGGCGGGCGCTGTGCGGCAATACGCTTGCCATGGCGGCGCCGTCGCGCAGGTGCAGGTGCCAATCGTCGGGGCGGGTGATGGTGATGCTGGAGGGTGTTTGGGTAGACATGGCGGCTCTTTCTTCAGGTAGCCGCTATTTTACCCGTCGCGCAACTTCGGGCGGGCACAAAAAAGCCGTTTCGGCCGGGCGGCGGAAACGGCTTTGGGAAGGAACGAATACGCGTCAGTGCGTGATGATCTTGGCAAGGAAATCACGCGCACGTTCGGAACGCGGTGAGCCGAAGAACTCGTCCTTGGTGCAATCCTCGACGATGTAACCCTTGTCCATAAAGACCACGCGGTTCGCGACCTTCCTGGCAAAACCCATTTCATGGGTCACTACCATCATCGTCATGCCCTCGTGTGCGAGGCCGACCATGACATCGAGCACTTCATTGATCATTTCCGGGTCGAGCGCCGAGGTCGGCTCGTCGAACAGCATGGCGATCGGGTCCATGGACAAGGCGCGGGCGATCGCGACGCGTTGCTGCTGGCCGCCGGACAACTGCCCCGGATATTTATCCTTCTGAGACAGCAGGCCGACGCGGTCCAGGTATTTGAGCCCTTTCTCCGCGGCCTCTTCTTCGCTGCGGCCGAGCACCTTGACCTGGGCGAGCGTCAGGTTCTGACGGATCGTCAGGTGTGGAAACAGTTCAAAGTTCTGGAACACCATGCCGATACGCGAACGCAACTTCGATAGATTGGTTTTCGGATCGCCGACCGAAATGTTGTCGACGATGATTTCCCCCTTCTGGAACGGCTCCAGGCCGTTGACCGTCTTGATGAGGGTGGATTTGCCGGAGCCGGACGGGCCGCAGACTACCATCACATCTCCCTTGGAGACGTGGGTCGTGCAGTCGGTCAGTACCTGGAAGCTTCCGTACCATTTGCTGACATTTTTGATTTCAATCATTTCGTTATCCTTAGCGAATGATGGCGATGCGCTTTTGCAGGTGCTTGACCAGCGTGGACAGCGTGAAGCAGAGCGCGAAATAGACGATGGCGACGAACAGGTACATCTCGACCACACGGCTGTCGCGCTGCGCAATCTTGACGGACGCGCCGACGAAGTCGGTGACGTTCAGGAGCGACACCAGCGAGACGTCCTGGAACAGCACGATGGTCTGCGTCAGGAGAATCGGCAGCATGTTGCGGAAGGCCTGCGGCAGGATCACCAGTTGCATCGACTGGCGATACGTCAGGCCGAGCGCATAGCCGGCGTAGACTTGCCCCTTCGGAATGCTCTGGATGCCGGCGCGCATGATCTCGCAGAAGTACGCCGCTTCGAACATGATGAAGGTGATATAGGCTGAGCGGTCGGCGCCGAGCTGGATCGGCCGTTCCGAACCTGTGATCGCCTGCAGCACCACGGGCACCAGAAAGTAGAACCAGAAGATCACCAGCAGCAGCGGGATCGAACGCATCAGGTTAACGTAGCCGGCAGCGAGTGTCGCCAGCGGCTTGAAAGACGACAGACGCGCCATGGCCAGCAACGTACCGAAAATCGTTCCCCCGATGGCCGCCACCACGGTCAGCTGCAGGGTGTATTGCAGGCCGGTCAGCAGGTAGGGCCAGGTGCGGGCTACAACATCAAAATCGAGATCACCCATTATTTACCTCCTGCGATATAACCGGGTACGGCAACCTTGCGCTCGATGAACGCCATGACGCGATTCGCTGTCATGGCGATCACGACATAGATCAGCGTTGCTGCAGCAAATGCCTCGAAGTAACGGAAAGTCATTTCGCCCATCTCGCGGGTACGGAAGAATAACTCGACCAAGCCGATCGAATATGCCACTGCCGTGTTCTTGATCAGATTCATCAGCTCGGAGGTGAGCGGCGGAATGATGATGCGGTAAGCCATCGGCAGCAGCACGTAGCGGTAGGTCTGAAGCTGCGTGAGGCCGAGCGCGTAGCCAGCGTTGCGCTGTCCGCGCGAGAGCGACTGGATGCCGGAACGCACCTGCTCGGCGATACGCGATGACGTGAAAAAGCCGAGGCAGACGACCGCCGTCACGAATTGATGTTCGGTCGGATCCAGTGTCGTTACCCATACCTTCACGGCAGGAATCAAGCCCGGCACCACAAAGTACCAGACGAAGAACTGCACAATCAGCGGAATGTTGCGGAACAGTTCGACATATGCATTGCCGAGCTTGACCAGCCAGGTCTTGTCCGTGGTGCGCGCCACGCCAACGATCGAACCAAGTACGAAGGCCATGATCCACGCCAGCGCCGCGGTGGACAGCGTCCACGCCAGCCCGGAGAGCAGCACTTCCAACCAGGTTCCATCGCCGTCAGGCACCTGCTCGAGAAAAATCCCCAAATTCATTTTTATCTCCCAGCTTGCACGGTCAGATGGAGGATGACCGATGCAATGCCGGGCCGGCGGCACTCCCCCGGCCCGAAAAAAAGCCGGAACGGCGGTTACGCCCTCCGGCCCTACTTCTCATACAACGCGATTACTGAACGCCCTTGTCGTTCGGATTCTTGAATGCCTCGCGAATTGCCGGCGTCATCGGGAAGTTGATGTTGATGCCCTTCGGCGGGATCGGGCTCTGGAACCACTTGAAGTAGATCTTCTCGATCTCGCCGGACTTCATCACGCCGCCGATGGTCTTGTCGACCAGCGCCTTGAACTGCGGGTCATCCTTGCGCAGCATCATGCTGTACGGTTCCTGACGCAGGGATTCCTGGATGATCTTGAAGTCGTTCGGGTTGCGCGAGTTGGCGATCTGGCCGGCCAGCAGGATGTCATCCATCACGAATGCCTGCGAGCGATCGTCAGCCATCAGCAGGAAGGATTCGGCGTGGTCCTTGCCGTAGATTTCCTTCACTTCGACGGCCTTGGTCTTTTCGTAGGCCTTGAGCAGCGGAACCGAGGTGGTGCCTGAGGTGGTGGAGATCGTCTTGCCTGCGAGGTCAGCCAGCGAGTTGATGCCGGAGGACTTCTTGACGGCGGCGGTCACGTTGATGACGAAGTAGGTCGGGCCGAACGACACCTGCTGCTGGCGCACGACGGAGTTGGTGGTCGAACCGCACTCCAGGTCGATGGTGCCGTTTTGCAGCAGCGGGATGCGGTTGCTGGACGTGACCGGCTGCAGGTTCACCTTCAGGTTGGGCAGCTTGAGTTCCGTCTTCACCGCATCGACGATCTTCATGCACAGGTCCATCGCGTAACCGATGGGCTGCTGCTTGTCGTCAAGGTAAGAGAACGGTACGGAAGACTCGCGGTGGCCAACGGTAATGGTACCGGTGTCCTTGATCTTCTTGAGCGTACCGGTGAGGTCTTGCGCTTGTGCCGTGCCGGCGATTGCTCCGGTGGCGATCAGGACGGTGATGAGCTTCGATAGTTTCATATTGTCTCCAGGAAAAGTTGCGAGGCCTAGTGTACCAAAAGGACAGCTTTAAAAGCTGGCTTAACCATGTCCCAAAGCCGGCTTTCAAAGGGTATCCCTCCCTTGCGAATAACGTGCCGCCCCTAGCGGCGCGTTGACTCATTGCGAGCCTAACCCAACAGGCTCGAAATCCTATACGTGATACTACGTATTACGACTCAGTCCCCTACCTTATCCGTCGGGAAGCGCAGCATATCCCGCAGCAGGTGTCCCATAGGCATGTTCATGTTGATGCCCTTGGGTGGGATGGGATTCTTGAACCATTTATCGTACAGCTTGTAGACCTCCCCTTCATTGATGATACGACCCATTTCGCGATCGACCAGGGTCTTGAAGGGAGCATCGTCCTTGCGCAGCATGATGGCGTAAGGTTCGGCGGAGAGAGCATCGCCGACCACGACGAAGCCATTAGGATTCTGCGCACTGGCGCGCAAGCCAAACAATAGCACGTCATCCATTGGAAAGGCTTCGGCCTCCCCTTTTTCGACCATGCTGAAGGATTCCCCGTGGTCGCGCCCCTCGATCAACTTCAACCCGAGGGAGCGGACCTTGTCACGCTCGTTGAGCAGCTTGACGGTCGTCGTACCCTTGGTGGTGACCACCCGCTTGTCGCGCAAGTCGGACCAATTCCTGATCCCCGAGTCGGTTCGCACCACCATCCTGGCGGCCGCCACAAAATGGGGAATGGTGAAGGCGACCTGCTTGCGGCGCTCGGCGTTGCTGGTCGTCGATCCACATTCCAGATCGGCTTGGCCCTCGACGATGGCGGGGATGCGCGTACTCGGCGTGACCGGCAGGTAACGGATGTTCAGTTGCGAAAGCTTGAGCTCTCGCCGTACGGCATCGGCGATCTTCAGGCACAGGTCGACCGCGTAGCCGACCGGCTTCTTATTGCCATCCAGATAAGAAAACGGCAAGGATGCTTCGCGGTGAGCAATGGTAATGGACTGGGTCTCGCGAATCTTCGACAGGGTATCGCCTGCGTGCGCGCAGGCGGCAGCTGTGCAGACACATGCTGCGACAGCCGCTTTCGCGAAATCGGTGGTGGCAAACTTGGGGCGCATAAGGTCTCCGGCTCATGCTGGTGTTGCGATCATTCGCCGTCCGCATTGTTATGATTGTCGACGGACGGTACGTCTCTCGTGCGGCCGGACCGTGGCCAGCCGCTATTTTCTTATTATATTGCCGGCATGCGCGCATACTTCCGCATGCCGGGTACTGCCATGTCCGATCAGGGATAAAGGCCGCGCATCTCGCGCGCCTGCAGCACCCGCGTACAGGCGACGATGAATGCCGCAGTGCGCAGAGACACCTTCTTTTCGTCGGCAAGCTGCCAGACCGCGGTGAATGCCTCGCGCATGATGCGGGTAAGGCGCTGGTTGATCTCGTCCTCGGTCCAGAAGAAGCTGGAAAAATCCTGCACCCACTCGAAGTAGCTGACGGTCACGCCGCCGGCATTGGCGATAACGTCCGGAACGATCAGCACGCCCTTCTCGTGCAGGATGTCGTCCGCTGCCGGGGTCGTCGGGCCGTTGGCGCCTTCAAGGATGATCTTCGCGCGGATCTTGTTGGCATTGGCCTCGGTGATCTGCTGCTCCAGCGCGGCGGGAATCAGGATGTCGCAATCCACTTCCCAGAACTGTGCGCGGTCGGCGATCGACTCGGCATTGCCAAAACCGACAACGCTGCCGTGCTGTTCGACATGTGCCTGCAGGGCCGCGACGTCGATGCCGGTATCGCGCACAACGGTGCCGATGTGATCCTGGACAGCGACGATCTTGGCGCCGGCCTCCGCAAACAGGCGGGCCGCAATACCGCCGACGTTGCCGAAGCCCTGGACTGCGATGCGTGCACCCGAAAGGTCGATGCCGCGCTTGGCCGCTGCCTCGCAGCCGACCACGAACACGCCGCGGCCGGTTGCCTCACGGCGGCCAAGACTGCCGCCGAGAGAGATCGGCTTGCCGGTGACGACACCGGTCGCGGTGCTGCCCTGATTCATGGAGTAGGTGTCCATCATCCAGGCCATCACCTTTTCATTGGTGTTGACGTCCGGTGCCGGGATGTCCTTGTTGGGGCCGATGATGATGTTGATCTCGCTGGTGTAGCGGCGCGTCATGCGCTGCAGTTCGCCCATGGACAGCGTGCGCGGATCGACGCGGATGCCGCCCTTGGCGCCGCCGTACGGCACGTTGACCGCGGCATTCTTGACTGTCATCCAGGCGGACAATGCCATCACTTCGGACAGCGTTACATCCTGGTGGAAACGCACACCGCCCTTGCCGGGGCCGCGCGAGGTGTTGTGTTGTACGCGATAGCCTTCGAAATGCGCGATGGTGCCGTCGTCACGCTCAATGGGCACGTCGACGACCAGGATGCGCTTTGGGCGCTTCAGGGTTTCGACCCAGCGCGCGAGCGAGCCGAGGTGCGGCGTCACGCGGTCGATCTGTTCGAGATAAACACCCCAGGGGCCGATTTCGTGCGGTGTCAGGTAGGACGGCACTTCGTGTTTGCTGGACATGATGCCACTGCTCCTTGTAGGTTCAGTCGCCCTTCAACGAATGTGTGAGGCGCGATACGGGAGGCATCCTATTGCATCGCGTTGCATCAAATCCAATGCTTTGTGCGCATGCAATTATGCAGAAATTGCATAGATAGGTGATTTTCACTAAAGGTGCAATCAGGCGTCGGCTTTGGCGGCGCTGCGCTTGCGGGCTCGCGATTTTGCCTGGGCCTAGCTGCGCTGCACGAGGTATTCCCAGAGACGCGAGACGATCGGCTTGCCCGGACGCTGCGCCGTTGGACGCTCGCGGTAGAGGCGGATTTCCATGTTGACCTCCCACTCCGGCTGGCCGCCGTCGGCACGCGCGAGTTGCTTCTGCTTGAGTTCGCGGGTGACTGCGGACTCCGGGAGAAATACGACCCCATGACCTTCGAGCGCCATCATCTTCAGGCCTTCGGCCATGTCGGTCTCGTAGCGCTTCTCCAGATGCAGCGGACGCTTAGCGTCCGACAGGATCAGCTCGACCATGCGGCCGAGGTAGGCGTTGCTGGTGTAGGAGAGGAAAGGCAGCGGGGACTTGGCAGTGCCGGGCAGGGAAAACTCCGGCGTGCCGCTCCGGTCGCATCGTGCATAAGCGCGCAGGGCTTCATTGCCGAGCGTGAGCATTTCATAGCGGCTGGCGTCGAGCTGCACCGGCTGCCGCGGATGGTGATAGCACAGCAGCAGATCGCAACCGCCCTCCACCATCGTCATCACCGCATCGTGCACGTTCAACGCGATCAGGCGTGTGCGCAGTGAGCCGAATCCCGCCTCCAGCTCGGTCATCCACTTCGGCATGAAGGTGAGCGACAGGGTATGGGGGACGGCAAAGTCGACCGTAGTCTGCGCGGTGGGACGCTTGCCGCGCAACAGCGCTCGGGCATTGTTGATCTGCCCCAGCATCTCGAGCGCCTGCTCGTAGAACACTTCGCCGGCCGGCGTGAGGCGGGTGGGATAGGAGGTGCGGTCGATCAGGTCAGCGCCCAGCCAGGCTTCAAGCGACTGGATACGGCGCGAAAATGCAGGTTGCGTCACATGGCGCAGCTCGGCCGACCGGCTGAAGCTGCGGGTCTCGGCCAATGAGATGAAGTCTTCCAGCCACTTGGTTTCCATGGCGCTATGTTAGTCGCGTTCGGCGTCAATGCAAAGCACGCCCGTGCCGAACTGGTTTCGGCAGCGCTTCGGATACCACAGCAAGCGGGCCGACCTTTGCCCCCGCCCGTCGTGTTTCAATCCCCGCTATGCGACCGCCGATTCCTCGCCCATCGAATCCGACTGGGGGGAAGACGAAGGGATTTCCTGCCGTGCTTGCTGCCGCTCCCACATTTGCGCATACACGCCGCCGGCGGCGATCAGCTGCGAATGCGTGCCTCGTTCGACAATGCGTCCATGGTCGAGCACCAGGATTTGGGCAGCATCGGCGATCGTGGAGAGCCGGTGCGCAATCACCAGCGTAGTCCGGTTGCGTGCGATTTCCTTCAATTGCGCCTGGATTGCCTGCTCCGACTTCGAATCGAGCGCCGAGGTGGCTTCATCGAATATCAGGATGGCCGGATTCTTCAACAGCGTGCGGGCAATCGCCACGCGCTGCTTTTCCCCGCCCGAGAGCTTGAGCCCGCGCTCGCCGACCGCGGTGGCGTAACCGTCGGGCAGGCTCTCGATGAAGTCGTGGATGTAGGCCGCCTTGGCTGCGGCCACGATTTCTTCCCGGCTCGCTTCCGGCTTGCCGTACGCAATGTTGTATTCGATCGTGTCGTTGAACAATACCGTGTCCTGCGGCACGATGCCGATCGACTTGCGCAGCGATACCTGCGTGATCTCGCGCAGATCCTGCCCGTCGATGGTAATGCTTCCCTTGTTGATGTCATAAAAACGGAACAGCAGGCGCGACAGGGTCGACTTGCCCGATCCGCTGTGGCCGACGACCGCGGTTGTGGTGCCCGCGGGGATCGTGAAATCGACATCGAACAGGATCTGCCGCTTCGGCTCATAACTGAAATCGACATGCGAGAAGCGCACCTCGGCGCCCTGGATGTCGAGCGGTTTCGCCCCCGTGCTGTCGGCAACTTCCTTGTGCTGGTCCAGCAGTGTAAAGAGCCGTTCCATGTCAGCCAGGCTCTGCTTGATTTCGCGATAGATCACGCCGAGGAAATTGAGCGGGATGTACAGCTGGATCATGAAGGCATTGACCAGCACCAGGTCGCCCAGCGTCATCGCGCCATCGATTACGCCTTGCGTTGCGCGCCACAGGATTAGCGTCACCGCCACCGCGATGATGAAGGCTTGTCCGGTGTTCAGGATCGACAGCGAGGTCTGCGACTTGACCGCCGCCCGCTCCCAGTTCTGCAGGCTCTTGTCGTAGCGGCGCGCTTCATAGTTTTCATTGCCGAAGTACTTCACCGTCTCGTAATTGATCAGCGAATCGATCGCCCGCGTGTTCGCCTTCGAATCGAGGTCGTTCATCGTGCGGCGGAAGTTGGTGCGCCATTCAGTGACGGCCACGGTGTACGCGATATAGACGATCAACGCGCCGAAGGTAATACCTGCAAACCAGATGTCATAGTTCAGCACCAGGTAACCAATCACCAGCGTGATTTCCACCAGCGTGGGCAGGATGCTGTACAAGGTGTACGAGACGAGCGAGGAAATGCCGCGCGTGCCGCGCTCGATGTCGCGCGTCATGCCGCCGGTCTGGCGGTTCAGGTGGAAGCGCAGCGACAGTGCATGCAGGTGGCGGAACACCTTGAGCGCAATGGTGCGCACTGCGCTTTGCGTCACCTTCGCGAATACGAATTCACGCAGCTCGGTGAACGCCGTCGTGCACAATCGCAGCACGCCATACGTAACCAGTATGCCGACCGGCAAGACCAGCAACGCGCGCGGATTGTCCGGACTGATGGTCATGTGGTCGACCAGCTGCTTCAGCACCAGTGGCACACCGACATTTGCCAACTTGGCGCCGATCAGGAAGGTCAGGGCGAGCAGCATGCGCCACTTGTATTCCCACAGGTAAGGGAACAGCGTCTTAAGCGTAACCCAGTCGTTGCGCGTTCCCTGGTTGGCGGGCGGCTCGGGCGATGAAACAGGTTGGCGTCGCATGAAAAGTAATCAAGTTGGTTTATGCTGTTGCTTTGACGATTGTAGCCCAGCCCCTTGTTCCGGGCAGGCTGCGTGCACAGAGAGGAAAGGAAAATGACAAACCACCAGACAAGCCTGCCTGCCGGGAAAGTGCCGCAACTGCGCGTCATGCCGATGCCGTCCGACGCCAATGTGCATGGTGACGTGTTCGGCGGATGGATCATGGCCCAAGTCGATATCGCCGGCTCCCTGCCTGCGGTGCGGCGTGCAAACGGCCGCGTGGCGACGATTGCCGTGAACTCCTTCCTGTTCAAGCAGCCGGTCTTCGTCGGCGACCTGCTGTCGTTCTATGCGGAAGTGGTCAAGGTCGGCAACACATCGATCACAGTCAATGTCGAGGTGTATGCGGAACGCAATCGCCTGCAGGTGGAAACAGTGAAAGTGACGGAAGCCACGCTGACCTATGTTGCCACTGACGAGGAGCGCAAGCCACGTCTGCTGCCGCCCTTGAAGGAGTAAAGCGCCCAGCGGGAATTCCACGCATCAACGTCAGCATTCCTGCTTTGACCGATCACGCCTGGAACGGTTCGTGCCTCTGCATCAACCGTCCAAATCCGCATACCTGAACATGCATCCTGACCGCAGACGCTTTCTTGCGCATACGGCCCGGCTCCTGTCGCTGGCCGCCCTGTCCACGGCATTCCCGTCCCGCGCAGTGGCCCGGATCCCGGACTATCCGTTCAGCCTGGGTGTCGCCTCCGGTTCGCCGCGCCCCGACGGCGTCGTCCTGTGGACCCGCATCCTGCCCGATCCTCTCAATGCGCAGTCGGCGGGACAATTGCCGTTCTCGGTGCGATGGGAGATTGCGGAAGATGAAGCGTTCCGGCAGATCGCAGCAAAAGGCCAAACCACGGCATTGCCCGAACTCGCACACAGCGTGCATGTGGAAACGGCCGGCCTTCGCCCCGACCGCTGGTACTGGTACCGTTTCATGCTGGGCGATGCGATCAGCCCTGTTGGGCGGACGCGCACTGCCCCCGCACCAGATGCAATGCCATCAGCGTTGCGTTTTGCATTCGCCTCGTGTCAGCATTGGGAGTTCGGCCAATACGCGGCGCACCGCCACATTGCGGCTGAGGCGCCCGATCTCGTTGCTTTCCTTGGCGACTACATTTACGAGTGGGGACCTTACGAGATTGCGCATCCGGTTGCGCCCCGCAAGCGCAGCAACGAGTCGTTCACCCTGGCGGACTACCGCGCGCGATACGCGCAGTACAAGTCCGATCCGCATCTGCAGGCATCACATCTTGTCGCGCCCTGGATCGTCACATGGGATGACCATGAGGTGGCGAACGACTACGCAAACGACAGGGACGAACGGCTTGCCCCGAACTTCCTTGAACGGCGCGCGGCCGCCTACCAGGCGTTCTATGAACACATGCCGGTTCGACTGCCTGCCTTGCCGTCAGGTGCGCAACGTTTTGCGCACCTGCGCATTCATGACCGGATCGACTGGGGACGGCTTGCATGCTTCCATGTACTGGATAACCGCCAATACCGCTCCTACCATGCGTGCCAGCGCCCGGGCCGCGGCGGCTCGGACTCGGTGACATCAGGCTGCTCCGAGCGCGTGGATCCCGCGCGCTCGCTGCTCGGCATGGAACAGGAGACATGGCTGATGGATGGTTTCGCCTCGTCCAGGGCCGAATGGAATTTCATCGCGCAACAGACCTTGATGGCGCAGGCATCGCAGGTGCCGGTTACGGACGAACAGGACGGGCGCTTCTGGAACGATGGATGGGATGGCTATCCCGAGGCGCGCTTGCGCCTGTTGGAAGGCATACGCAAGCACAAGCTGGCCAATCCAGTCGTGATTTCCGGCGATGTCCACACCTTCTACGCAGCCGACTTGAAGGCGGATTTTTTCCGCAAGACTGGCGCAAGCAACCCGGTAGTCGCCACCGAGTTCTGCAGCACTTCCGTCACGTCAAGCGGTCGCCCGCAGGAGCGGATCGACCGCTATGTTGCAGACAACCCGCACATCAAATACGGCCGTGGCGATCGCCGAGGTTATGCGTTGGTGGAGGTCACACCGGAACGCAGTGCGGTGCGCTTCCAGGCGCTTGACGATGTACGGACGGCAGACTCCACCCGGTTTACAGCCGCCAGCTTCCTCGTCGAGAACGATCGCCCGGGCGTCAAACGCGCCGACTGAGCGGACATAAAAAAACCGCCTGATATTGCAGGCGGTTTCTTTTCGAGCAGGCGGCGCGCTCAGGCAGCCTTCTTCTCGTCGCGCAGTTCGCGGCGCAGGATCTTGCCGACGTTGGTCTTCGGCAGCTCGTCGCGGAACTCGATGTACTTCGGCTTCTTGTAGCCGGTGAACTGCTCCTTGCAGTAGTTCATCAGCTGGTCGACGGTCAGCGACGGATCCTTGCGAACCACGAACAGCTTCACCGCCTCGCCGGAATTTGCATCTGGCACGCCGATGCAAGCGCACTCCAGCACGCCCGGATGCGCGGCAACCACGCCTTCGATCTCATTCGGGTACACGTTGAAGCCGGACACCAGGATCATGTCCTTCTTGCGGTCGACGATCTTTACATAACCGCGCTCGTCCATGACGCCGACGTCACCCGACTTGAAGAAGCCGTCCGGTGTCATGACCTTGGCGGTTTCATCCGGGCGGTTCCAGTAACCGACCATGACCTGCGGACCGCGGATCGCGATCTCACCCGGCTGGCCGAGCGGTACCGGCTTGCCGTCGTCATCGAGGATCGCAATATCCGTGGACGGGATCGGCAGACCGATCGCGCCGGAGAACTGGGTCGCGGTTGCGGGATTGATGGTTGCCGACGGAGAGGTTTCGGACAAGCCGTAGCCTTCGATGATCGGGCAACCGGTGACCTTGAGCCAATTGTCGGCAACCGCCTGCTGCACGGCCATGCCACCGCCGTTGCAGATCTTCAGGCTGGAGAAATCGAGCTTGACGAAGTCGGGGTTGTTGAGCAGGCCGTTGTACAGCGTGTTCACTGCCGGCAGCAGGTTGAACTTGTACTTGGAGAGCTCCTTCACGAAGCCGGGGATGTCACGCGGGTTCGGAATCAGGATGTTCATCGCGCCCCAGCGGGTGCCCATCAGGCAGCAGGCGGTCAGCGCGAAGATGTGATACAGCGGCAGCGCGCAGACGATCGTCAGCGAATCGATCTTCGGTTCCTGCTGCAGGGCCGGCTGCGCCCAGGCGTCGTTCTGCAGCACGTTGGCGATGATGTTGCGGTGGGTAAGCGTGGCACCCTTGGACACGCCGGTGGTGCCGCCGGTGTACTGCAGGAAAGCGATGTCCTCGTGCTTGAGGTCGACCGGCTTGAGCGTGCCGCGTGCGCCTTCGGAAAGCGCCTGCTTGAAGCGGGTGGCATTCGGCAGCGAGAACGCCGGCACCATCTTCTTCACGTTGCGCACGACGAAGTTGACGATCATGCCCTTCACGCCGCCCAGCATTTCACCCATGCTGGCGACGACGACATGCTTGACCTTGGTCTTGCCGATCACCTGCTCCAATGTGTGAGCGAAGTTCTCGAGGATGATGATGGCTTCGGCACCGGAGTCATTGAGCTGGTGCTCGAGCTCGCGCGGTGTATAGAGAGGATTGACGTTGACAACGGTGTAACCGGCACGCAGCACGCCCGCAATGGCGACCGGGTACTGCAGCACGTTCGGCATCATGATGGCGACACGGGCGCCCTTCTTCAGGCCGCGCCCCTGCAGCCATGCGCCCAGCTTCTTGGAGTAATCGTCGAGCTCGCCGTACGTCATGAACTTGTCCATGCAGACGTAGGCATTGCGCGATGCGAATTTGCGGAAGGATTCTTCCAGGAGGTGCACCAGCGAGCGGTACTGGGTGTAGTCGATCTCGGTTGGAACGCCCTGGGGATAGGACTTCAGCCAAATTTTTTCCATTGTCTGCCTCTTGTCTTGATTTGGTGGAGTGGTATCGGTCGATCGAAATAATCGAACGACCGGTTTTTTTTGTTATCTTAGATGCTATCGGTGGCCGCGATTGCTTGCAAGTCTTTTACACAAGATCAGAGTGGATTTTCTACTATTTATATATTGCATCGCAGCAAACAATTGACCGCGCAGCGCCAAAAATGACAACGCGACCACTCGGGTCGCGTTGTCGTTTCTGTGCGAGGTGCGGCAGCAATGTTATCGCTCCGCTGCCGCGTGCGTGTTCCCTGCGGTCAGTGGCGTCACCTCGCCGAAATGCGCCAGCTGACGGTGCCGCTCTTCCTTGTTAAGCGTTGCAAGCTGGCGGACAGCATCGTAGAACTTGCCCATGGACTTCTGTTGCGCCAGGAGCGCCTTGAAGCCGGGGACGAAATCGTGATAGGTCGCGATCGCCGACAGGTGCGCATTCGACAAGGGTTCCGCGAACCAGCGGTCGTATCCCGCGTAGCCACCCCACGAGGCCTTCAGCACTTGGTATTCATCCTTGAGCGACTTGAAGATGGACGCCTTTTCCATGCGCTTCTCGTCGTCGCTGACGTCGCGCTCGTAATTCTCCTGCAACTGCTTGCGATGCTTCATCAGCAAGGCAAGGAAGTCGCGCTTGCGGCTCTCGTAGGCGGCATACGCCTTGCGCGTCTTGTCGTCGCCGTAGACGGCCATCCAGCGCTCGACACCCGCCTCTTCCACGGCTACCGCGAAGGATTCGTTGAAGCGCGAATCGCCCGGCACGTACACGACCTGGTGCGCCAGCTCATGGAATACCAGCCGCGCGAGCTCGCCGTCCGGATACTGGATAAAGGTCGACAGGACCGGGTCCTTGAACCAGCCCAGCGTCGAATAGGCGGGCACGCCGGATATCTCGACGTCATATCGTTCCGCTCGCAGTTCGGCGGCATAGGCCTGTGCGTCTTCCTTGCTGTAATAGCCGCGGTAGTTCACACAACCCGCGACCGGAAAGCACCATTGCACGGGTTTCAAGGACAGCTCGGGTGTGGCGACGATGTTCCACATCACGAACGGGCGCTTGAGGTCGGCATAGGTGGTGAACGTGCCGTTGTCCGGCAACGCAAGTTCACGTGCGGCG
Source organism: uncultured Noviherbaspirillum sp. (assembly GCA_966212545.1). Classification (GTDB taxonomy): domain Bacteria; phylum Pseudomonadota; class Gammaproteobacteria; order Burkholderiales; family Burkholderiaceae_D; genus Noviherbaspirillum. The sequence goes on along the minus strand of CBIHRW010000027.1, from coordinate 11,459 downwards.
AATGCGCGGATCTGCTTGACGCGGGCAAGCTTGCCCTTGAGCTTGTCTTCGACATCGGGACTCGCAAGCCAATCATCGATCGGACGTGCCTCGGAAAGCAGGGACAGTTGCCCTTGCGCGGCCTGCATGAAATACCCGAGTTGCGCACAGCCGGCAACCATCGCTGCTACACCGCAAAAGATCAAGGCTCGCCACTTCATTTTCATTCCCGCTTTCCTACACCGGTTTTCTATGAGCGCCTATCTTCGCAGCCGCACGCTGATAGACGCCCTACACTTTTTCCACCTGCACCAGGACATCGTAAAACGTCGGCGCCTTGCCCATGTCGGTCAGCTGCTGGCTGGTGACTTCGTTGGCGTTCTTGCCATCGGCGGCGAACTTCTTCCACCAGATCGACAAGCCCACTACCAGCCCGCGCCGCGCCTTGTCCGTCACGCGTGCCTTCGCTGTGAAGGAACCGCGGTCGTTGAATATCCGAACTGTGCTGCCGTCGTCGATGCCGCGTTCCGCCGCATCGAGTGGATGCATGTCGAGGTGCGGCTCGCCTTCCGTATCGCGCAGGCTCTGCACATTGACGAAGGTGCTGTTGAGAAAGTTCCTTGCCGGTGGAGAAATCATTGCGAGGGGATATTTTTTTCCCAACTCGGGATTGCTGGCGACCGACTCGTAGGGCGGTAGGTAAGTGGGCAAAGGATCAAGTCCCGCCGCGAGCATCTGCTCCGAATAGAATTCGCACCTGCCCGACGGTGTCGGGAAACCGCCGTGCGCAAAGGGTGCGTCGGGCACATTGAGCTTTTGCCATCCCTTGCGCTTGAGCGATTCCCAGTCGAAGTGCACGGCACGTACATCGGCCTTCTTGAACGCCTGCGATGCAATCTCGTCATCGCTCTCGCTGAAGCAGGGATCGTCGAACCCCATGCGCGCGGCGAGCAGGCGGAAGAACTCCGTATTCGGCTTCGCCTCGCCAAGCGGCGCAACCGCGGCATTGTTAGCCATCATGTACAAATGGCCATAGGTGGCGTGGATGTCCATGTGCTCGAGCTGCGTCGTGGCCGGCAGGAGGATGTCGGCATAGTCGGCGGTATCGGTCTGGAAGTGCTCGAGCACGACCGTGAACAGGTCCTCGCGGGCAAATCCGCGAGCTACCTTGGGCGACTCCGGAGCGACCGCAACCGGATTGGCGTTGTACACGATCACAGCTTCGATCTTCGGCCCGAATTCCGGCGAAGAATCTCGCAGCAGGTCGTCGCCGATCGTGCTCATGTTGATGGTGCGCGGCTGTCCTTGCAGCAGGTCCGGCCGCTGCAGGGTGCGGCTGTTCTTCGGGAAGGTATCGGACGACGAAAGCTGGATGCCGCCTGCAGCATGCCGCCACGCGCCGACCAGCGCCGGCAGGCATGCGATGTTGCGCACCGCCATGCCGCCGCCGCGCGCCCGTTGCACGCCGTAGTTGACGCGGATCGCAACCGGTTCGCCGCGTCTGGCCGCACTGCCGTATTCGCGCGCCAGTTGCACGACTTCCTCGACCGTAATGCCGCAGGTTTCGGCGGTGCGCTGCGGCGTCCATTCCGCCGCGCGCGCTTTGAGCTTGTCGAAGCCGAGCGTGTAATTGGCGATGTAATCCTCGTCCAGCAGGTTCTCCGCCATCAGCACATGCATCATGCCGAGTGCAAGCGCGGCGTCGGTGCCGGGCAGCAGCGCGATGTGCTGGTGGCATTTTTCCGCAGTCAGCGAGCGGTAGGGATCGATCGCGATCAGCTTCGCGCCGCGCCGCTTGGCTTCCTGCGCGCGCATCCAGAAATGCAGGTTGGAGGCAATCGGATTGCCGCCCCAGATTAGGATCAGCTTCGCATCCTGGAATTGTTCGATATCGGTGCCGATGCGCGCACCGACAGTGTACTTGTACCCTTCCCCGCCGGCCGACGCGCAGATCGTGCGATCCAGCAGCGATGCGCCAAGCTTGTGAAAGAAGCGCGCCGCCATCGATTCGCCCTGTACCAGCCCCATCGTGCCCGCGTAGCTGTACGGCAGGATCGCCTGCGGATCGCGCGCGGCAATACCCTTGAGGCGGTTTGCAATCGTGTCGAGTGCCTCCTCCCAGCTAATGCGTTCGAAGCGGCCTTCGCCCTTGCGCCCCACCCGTTTCATCGGATGCAGCAGGCGATCCTTGTGGTAGGTACGCTCGGTGTATTTCGACACCTTGGTGCACAGCACCCCGGCAGTCGTCGGGTGATCCGGATCACCGCGCACCTGGGTGGCAACGCCGTCCTGTACGGTGACAAGCAGGGCGCAGGTATCGGGACAATCATGGGGGCAGGTGGCGCGAACGATAGAAGTGGTCATGGCACATCCAAATACTGCTGCGCGCCGGCTTGTGACCAGCGCGCGGCATGTAGAGAAAACGGTTCAAAGGCATGATGCACTGCGGCGCAACTCAATCCCGCAGCGGCGTTTGCAGTAGTTAAAATACACCCTCTCAGCCCTTGCGTAATATACCTATATCGCAGGCTGCATGCATGCCGCATAGCAATATGACTATCCGACAGCAAAGCGGGCCCCGCCATTGCGGCCGACGTTGCCGTCCGATGCATAAATCGGCATGCGCACCAGGAGGCAAGTATGAAGTTGATTGATCCGATTCTCGAATTCCATTCCGAACTGCGCCAGATTCGCCGCGACATCCACGCGCACCCGGAACTGTGTTTCGAAGAACGGCGCACTGCGGAACTCGTTGCTCAAAAGCTCACCGAATGGGGCATCCCGGTTATTCGCGGCATGGGCACCACCGGCGTGGTCGGCGTCGTCAAGAACGGTAGCAGCAAGCGCGCGATCGGGCTGCGGGCCGACATGGACGCGCTGCCTGTACAGGAAATCAATACCTTTTCCCATGCGTCCCGCCACCCCGGGAAAATGCACGCGTGCGGCCACGATGGACATGTGGCGATGCTGCTCGGCGCGGCACACTACCTCTCTCGGCACCGCAATTTCGACGGCACGGTCTACCTGATATTCCAGCCGGCGGAAGAAGGCGGCGGCGGCGCGCGAAAGATGATGGACGATGGTCTGTTTTCCGAGTGCCCGATGGAAGCCGTGTTCGGCATGCACAATTGGCCGGGCGTCGCGACCGGTACCTTCGGCGTTGCCGCGGGGCCGATGATGGCCTCCTCGAACGAATTCGAAGTCATCGTCAAAGGCAAGGGCGCGCATGCTGCGCAACCGCACAAGGGCATCGATCCGATCATGGTGGCCGTCCAGATCGCCCAAAGCTGGCAAACCATCATCACCCGCAACAAGAGCCCGATCGACGCTTCGGTGCTGTCGATCACGCAGATCCACGCCGGCAGCGCGACCAACATCATACCGGACGAAGCAACCCTGATCGGCACGGTGCGCACCTTTACCACCGACGTGCTCGACCTGGTCGAACGGCGCATGCAGGCCATCGCCGAACATACCGCAAGCGCGTTCGAGGCGACCGTGGACTTCCGCTTCACGCGCAATTACCCGCCGCTCATCAATCATGCGACGGAAACCGCATTTGCGGTCGAGGTAATGAAGTCCATCGTTGGCGCGGACAAGGTCAATGTCCAGCTCGAGCCGACCATGGGCGCGGAAGACTTCGCCTTCATGCTGCAGGAAAAGCCCGGCTGCTATGTGTTCCTCGGCAATGGCGAAGGCACGCACCGGGACCACGGCCACGGCTTGGGCCCCTGCAACCTGCACAATCCGAGCTACGACTTCAACGACGAGCTGCTTCCGATCGGCGCGACCTACTGGGTGCGCCTGGCGGAAGCATGGCTGGCCAAGGCCTGAACGGCAGTGATGGAAGGCGCGCACGATAGCGGCATTGCCGCACATGCATCGCCTTTCGCACGGCTCGCGCTGGCAAACATCCGGCAGGAGTTTCCCAACAAGCCGGATCACCTGCTGACCGGCATGTCTGACCTGCGAAGCCCGCGCGAACTTCATCCGGTGTTTTACGGCAGCTATGACTGGCACTCGAGCGTCCACATGCACTGGTTGCTGGCGCGGCTCCTGCGGCTCACACCGCTTTCGGAAAGCAACCTGATCCGGCAAGCATTCGACCTGCACTTCACACCGGAAAACATTTCAGTCGAACATGCCTACCTGCAGCACCCGTCGCGCCGCTCCTTCGAGCGCACTTACGGCTGGGCCTGGCTGTTGAAACTGCAGGCGGAACTGCATGCACTATCGGCAGCCGACGCGTCCGCAGCGCGGTGGCGCGATGCCGTTCAACCGCTCGCCGACGCCATTGTCGACCGCTACCAGGACTTCCTGCCGTTGGCGCACTACCCGGTGCGCGCCGGCACGCATGCCAATAGCGCATTCGGCCTGCTGTTCGCGCTCGATTACGCAGAGCGCATCCAGCATCTCGCACTACGCAAGCAGATTGTCGCCAAGGCCAATTCGTGGTTCGGGCAAGACCGCCGCTATCCCGCGGCATACGAACCCGGCGGCGACGATTTCCTCTCCGCGGGACTGGTGGAAGCCGCCCTCATGCTGCGCATTATCGACAGCTGCAGCTACGCTGATTGGTGGGAATTGTTCCGCCCGGGTCCGCATGAATTGCAGACCTGGCTGGTGCCGGTGCAAGTCAGCGACAGGAGCGATCCGAAACTCGCGCATCTCGATGGCGTGAACCTGTCCCGTGCATGGTGCTGGAAAATGATCCGACGGCAACTCGAGCCCGCGCTGCGCGCCAAGGTCGATATGGCAATCGACGCGCATTTGGCCGCATCGCTGCCGTATGTAGTCGACGGCGACTACGCCGGCACACACTGGCTCGCCAGTTTTGCCTTACTTGCTTTGACTGAGGGATAGGGGCGACTGCGCATCCTGCTGGGGCGCCGTCCGTGCAAAACGTTCGCGCAGCAACTTGATATCGCCGTACCAGGCTTCCGCCGACTCGCCGGTATTGTCGGTGTCGGTCAGCACACCGACGCCGATCAACCGGCCCGGCTTTTCACCGAATGCCTTCTCGTAGTCCTCGACGATATTACGCGCGAAATGACGCCACTCGCCGATGCCATCCGAGCCGCTTTCGGCAACCATCATCTTGATGCGGCTGGTGTAGGTGCTGCCGATGACCGTCCCTACCGGCTTGTTGTTTTCCCAGATATACATGAGCGTGGCATATGGGAAGTCGTAGCCCGTCATCAACTTCGCCGTCTCGAACAGGACCTGGTCGGCAAAAGGCATGGAATCCTTGTCGCCGTCGAATCCGAGGATGACACGCACCGGCGAGTCTTCGGTCGCGCGCTGGGTGTTGTCCGCCGTGCGCACCAGGCTCGCGATTTTCCACCGCCAATGCAACCAGGGGTCTTGCTGCGGATTGATGTCGACCTTGTGCATCAGGCCCGACGACGCGCCGTCGGCTCGCGCATGCAGCACCGTCGTGTCGTCCTTGCTGATCAACTGGTAATGGGTCTTCTTCTTGTTGCGCAGGATGACCATCGGCTCCCATCCTTCGGGCAGGCCGCCTGCGGGATTGGTGGAAAACACGGAGAGCTTCGCGCCTGTTGTCTGACCCGAGGCGGTGGTCTGTACGGTTGCTTGCCGGGATGCGCAGCCAGCGAGAGACAGCACCAATGCAATGGGAACGATAAAGCGCTTCATGTCGATTCAATCCAGTCATGCGATCGACATGAACGGCATGTACGTCGCGGGCCCGGCTCAGGAGCTGGGTATTTGAGATGCCCGAATTGTATAGCCTGCGCCCTGCGTAGCGCGCGCTAACTTGTCCGAAGCCGGCATTTCATGAACAAATTGCCAACGAATCTGATGATACTTGGCAACAGCCTCGCGATGCGCAATGCTGACCAGCGCTACGCCGGGAAGCTCGCGCAGAACCGCTTCGTACAGCGCCGCCTCTGCTGCAGGATCCAGGGCGCTCGTTGCTTCGTCGAGGAACAGCACCTCCGGCTTCAGGAGCAGCGCCCGGACGAATGCCAGCCGCTGCTGTTCGCCCGGCGAAAGCCGCTGGCTCCAGTTGTCGGTTTCGTCGAGCCGATCGACAAGATCCGGCAACATGCAAAGTTCCAGGTAATGCCGGATGGCGAGATCCTTGTATGCCTTTTCCTCGGCCGGATAGGCAATCGCGGCACGCAGGGTGCCGATCGGCAGGTAGTTTTTTTGCGGCAGGAACAGCAGCTTTGCCTGGCTGGGAATTTCGATGCTGCCCGTCCCGTACGGCCAGATACCCGCCAGCGTGCGGAACAAGGTCGATTTGCCACAACCGGACGGTCCGGTGACGAGGATGCGCTGCCCCTCGCGCACTTCCGTCGAAATCGGTTTGGTCAGGGGCGTGCCGATCGGCAGGTGCAGCGTGACATCCTCCAGCAGAATGGCGCCGACGTTATTGCGGATGACGCTGATGCCCGATTCCTGCGTTCGCGCGGCAGTGACGGCAGCATGGAATCCGGCCAGCCGGTTGACACTGGCCTTCCAGCTTGCCAGCGAGCTGAATGCGTTGATGAACCAGGACAGCGCTTCCTGCACGTGGCCGAATGCCGAACTGATCTGCATCAGCCCGCCGAGCGTGATCGCGCCGGAAAAATAACGCGGCGCGCCAACCAGGAACGGGAAGATGATCGCGAACTGCGCATAGAAATTCGATGCCACGTTCAGCCGCTTGGTCGTGCGCATGATCTCCCACCAGTTGCGGCGAATCGACTCGAAGCGCCCATGCAATTGCACCTGCTCCTGCGCTTCGCCGCGATACAGTGCAACCGCTTCGGCGTACTCGCGAATCCGCACCAGCCCGAAACGGAAGTCGGCCTCGTAACGCTGCTGGTTGAAGTTCTGCAGCACGAGCGGTTTTCCGATCAGCCATACGAGAGTCGACCCGATAACCGCATACGCGACCGCGAACCAGACCATGTAACCGGGAATGATGAACTCCCGCGCTCCCAGCATGAAGGAAAGCGGTCCGCTCACCGACCACAGGATGCCGATGAAAGATACCAGCGTCACCACAGCGGACAGCAGCCCAAGCGACAACGTCAAGGTGCCGCTGGTCAGGAAATTCAGGTCTTCCGCGATCCGCTGGTCCGGGTTGTCTGCGCTGCGGGTCTGCTCGATCCGGTAGTACGCCTGGTTGTCCAGCCATTCCTGCAGGTACTGCTTCGTCATCCACGCACGCCAGCGCATCTCGAGCGCCTGGGTGAGGTAGACCCGGTAGATCGCGACCGCGATATAGGTAAAGGCAAGCCAGGAAAAGCGCCAGAGCTGCTCCCTGAAGACGTCGTAGTCCTTGTTCTCCAGCGCGTTATAGAAATCGCGGTTCCACGCGTTGAACAGGACATCGAGATAGACCATGCCGAGCGCCAGCGCAATGACCGCGGCAAGCAGGCCGCGCGCCCGCCACTTTTCCTCTGAGCTCCAGTAAGGCTTGATGAGATGCCAGACGGCGCGCCAATCCGTGCGTACGTGAGCTTTGACTGTCATGGAACGAAGTAAATGATCGGCTTCGGGAATATTCTATGGGTGGGAAATGTACACGATTCCGGCAGCGTTCCGTCATAGGTCTCACTGCCGGGCCGGCGCGCTGTCACGGGCGGCACTCAGTCCACTTTGGCGCCGGAATCCTTCACGACCTTCGCCCATTTCTTCGTCTCGGTCTGGATGTGCGCCGCGAACTGCTCGGGCGTATTCCCCACCGGGTCGGCTCCCTGGGCGACAAGCTTTTCCTTGACCGCAGGGCTGCCGAGCGCCTTGGCGATTTCCTGCTGCAGCTTGTTCACGATATCCGGCGGCGTACCGGCCGGCGCAAGAATGCCGAACCAGGAACTGGCCTCGAATCCCGCGAGGTCCCCGCCCACTTGCGCAAGCGGCGGCACATCCGGCAAGGCCGGGGACGGTTTGCTGCTTGTCACGCCGAGCGCGCGCAGACGGCCTGCCTTGATGTAGGGCATCGCCGAGGGCAGGTTATCGAACATAAGGTCAGCCTGTCCGCCAAGCAGGTCCGTCATCGCCGGGGCCGAACCGCGGTACGGAATGTGCACCATGAAGGTTTTGGTTTGCGTCTTGAACAACTCGCCCGCGAGATGGATCGACGTCCCGTTACCGCTGGATGCCATGTTGAGCTTGCCGGGATGGGACTTCACGAAATCGATGAGCGTCTTCACATCGGTGATCCTGTTCTTCTCCGCGAAGGCCGTATTCAGGACGAGCACATTCGGCACAGCCGCGACCAGCGTCACCGGCGCGAAGTCCTTGATCGGATCGAATGCCAGCTTGGAGTAGAGCGACTGGTTGATCGCGTGCGTGCCGACGGTGCCCATGAGAAGGGTATATCCATCCGGCGGCGACTTGGCGACAATCTCCGATCCGATATTCCCCCCGGCGCCCGGCCGGTTATCGATGACGACCTGCTGCCCCCAAGCCTTGGACAATTCACCGCCTACCGCACGTGCAAGGATGTCCGTCGTGCCGCCCGGCGGGAACGGCACCACCAGCTTGATCGGCTTGGTTGGATACGCCTGCGCGAGTGCGGCGGTGCTGGCGAAAACAGCGAATGTTGCTACAACAGTAGAGAACCAATGTTTCAACTTCATCGCATCTCCTCCTTGTCATGGTAGTTTGTCGGGCTCCTCGCCGACCCGCTTGCCGGGATTTAGACGTTCCAATGCAAGCAAGGCGGCCGACTGGTCCGCGTTGGGCACGGCATCCAGAATGCTGCGATAACTTTCGGTGACGAGTTCGGCGACCGGCAAGGTGATACCGGCCGCACGCGCGGCGACGAGCACATTCTCGAGATCCTTCGTCTGGCTTTTCACTTGCCCGCCCGGCAAGAAATTTCTGTCGAGCATACGCTGGCCGTGTACTTCGAGGATCCGGCTCTCCGCAAAGCCGCCCCGCAACGCCATACGTACCGCTGCCGGATCCGCTCCGCCCGCCTGGGCCAGCAGCAGTGCCTCGGCAACAATGCTCAGCGTCCCGCCAACGATCAATTGATTGCACAACTTTGAAAGCTGACCGCATCCGGCCGGCCCAACCAGCGTCGGCCGGCCCATCGCCTTAAGCACGGGTTCCGCGCGTGCGAAATCAGCGCTGCTGCCCCCGGCCATGATGGCTAACGTGCCCGCCTCCGCGCCCAGCACGCCGCCGGAGACAGGTGCATCGATAAATGCAACTCCCTGGTTCGCCAGCATGGCGTGGAGTTCCTGTGCTTCTCCTTGCCGCGTCGAACTCATGTCGATCACGAGCGATCCCGGCTTGAGCGCAGGCATGGCTGCGACGAGGACGTCTCGCACGACCGGGCCTGCCTCGAGCATCGTGATCACAATATCTGCCTGCTGCACCGCTTCCTCGATCCTATCCGCAATGCGTGCCTGAAGCGGCGTGAGAACTTCCGCTTTTGCCCGTGTGCGGTTCCAGGCGCACAACGGGTATCCGGCCTGCAACAACCTTGTTGCCATCGGTTTCCCCATCAAGCCAATACCGAGGAAAGCGATCGTCGGAAGGGAAGCATTCAGAGTCAAAACGGTCTCCTTTTACATGTCAATTCGGCAGATAATGATGCATCATCATCTCAAAAAACAGCAACCATGCCGACAAACGACCTACAGGTATTGGCCGGTACGACTTCCCGGTTGGGAGAGAGCCCTCTCTGGCACCCCGAGGAAAATGTGCTGTACTGGATTGATATTGCCGGTATGGCCGTACACCGGCTTGATCCCGCTCGCGGCGATCAGCGGCGTTGGTCGGTCCCCTCGGAACCAGGCTGCATAGCGTGGTGTGCCGAAAGCCGAATGCTTGTAGCCATGCGCTCCGGCATCGCGTTTCTCGACACCATATCGGGCGAGTTGACTACGCTACTGGATGCCCCCTACGACACCTCACAGATCCGCTTCAATGACGGTCGTTGCGACGCACTTGGCCGACTCTGGGTCGGCACCTTGTCTGATGACCGGAGCAAGCAACAGGGTAACTTGTTCTGCCTCGAACGCGGCGCGATTCGCAAGGCAGGCAAACCGGTCACCGTCTCCAACGGACTCGCATTCAGCCCCGACAACCGCACGATGTACCACGCGGACACTACACCGCACACCATCAGAGCCTACGACTTCGACCCGGCGACCGGCACACTTGGCGACGGGCGCGTATTCAAACAATTTTCAACCGACAAATCCGAGAATTACGGCGGACGCCCGGACGGCGCCGCCGTGGACAGCGAAGGCGCCTACTGGTGCGCCATGTACGAAGGAGGAAGAGTGCTGCGCCTGTCTCCGTCGGGCGAAATCCTCCGCGAGATTGCACTTCCCGTGCGATGTCCCACGATGGTCGCATTTGGCGGCCCCGACCTGCGCACACTCTATATCACCAGCGTGCGGCACAAGCGCCCGGAAGAAGAGTTGAAGCGCCTCCCCTATTCGGGATGCGTGCTCGCATTGCGGGTCGACATCGCCGGTCTTCCCGAACACGCCTACGCAACTTGAACGCAGTCGCGTAGGCGACGAAATCGTGGCTAGAGCGCTTCGACAGCGCGCCGTCCTGCCACACCCGGCATTGAGAACCGCCGCGCCTTTGATCGCGCCCCCCGAGCTTTCTTCCACTCAATGGAAATTCCTATTTTTGCGTAAAATAGATTTAGAGCGCCTATCAAAATGCGTAGCGAGCGGCCCGAGTTTGGAGCGAGAAGCGCAACCGTACGTGAGGTACGGTGAGCATCGCAGGTCCGAAATCGGATTGCGCAATAGCACTTTGATAGGCGCTCTTAGATCAATTTCCACATATATTGAAATCAAGAGGAGTATCGAATGACCAAGCGCCGCACAAGCACAACTGCACTTGTTCTCGGCTACATGCTCGCAGCATTGTCGCCGGCAAGTCATGCGGTGGATTCGATGTCACTGGAGTTCGGTACAGGAGATCAAACAAAGATGGTGCGCCTAGGCGCCCAATGGAAGTGGGACAAGCAGTGGTGGCGCTCAAACGGCACCCATATCAGTGGCTACTGGGACCTGACGCTCGCGCAATGGCGAGGCGATCGTTTTCGCAACATACCCGGAAATACGCAGAACATCACCGCTATCGGTATCACTCCGGTCTTTCGCCTTCAGAACGACACCATGAAAGGCTTCTACGCGGAGGCAGGCATTGGCGCCCACCTTCTCTCCGAGTTGTACAACAACGACGACAAGCAACTCTCAACCAGCTTCCAGTTCGGCGACCATATCGGTATAGGCTACGTTTTCCAGAATAGCGCGGACATCAGCTTGAAGATCCAGCATTTTTCAAATGGAAGCATCAAGAAACCAAACGACGGCGTGAATTTCGCCGTTTTCCGCGTCAGTTATCCGTTCTAACAAAGCAGTATCCACTCTGCCCATGTGAGATTCCTATATCAGGTCACGCCTGCGAGCGGCAGTGACCTGCGAGTTGCGAGTTGCAAAAGCAAAAAGCCCCGGCTTCCTTGGAAGGCGGGGCTTATGCGA
>CBIHRW010000026.1:0-52740 GCA_966212545.1 uncultured Noviherbaspirillum sp. | reverse complement strand
CCGATGTCGAGGGTCTTGCCGACGATGCCGCGGATGTCGTAGGCCTTGAAGATGGTTTGCGAGATGGATGATTGGGAAGACATGATGAACAAATGCAAATGAATTAAACCATTAGAGAATCCGGGGCACCGTCGAAGTTCGCGAACGGTACGCCGTCCTTATTTCTTTTTCTTGCCGAAAAACATCCAGCGCGGTGACCGGAAGCGCACGATGCGTGCGTACAGCCACACGTAGCTCATCACGAACAGCAAGCTCAGCACGATAAGTATCCATGTATGACGCCAGAATACCGTCGCCGGCACCACCGCCATCAGCGAAAGCAACCACAGGTAAGGCGAAGTCAACGCATTGCGCACGTTCAGTGTACGCGCGTCGCGCCCACCGACCGCCCACAGTACAACACGCCGGAAGATCAGGCTGTGCAAGTGGATGCCGTCCGGCGTACCCGGCGACTGTCCGCGCAAGAACAAGCGCCTGTAGGCAGAGAACAAGGTTTCAAAAGCAGGATAAATCAGCAGCAGCACCGCGTACCAGGTCGATACTTGCGGGTTGCGCATGACCAGCAACACCGTCAGTTCCGCCAGCATGAAACCGAGAAAGTACGCGCCTCCATCGCCGAGGAAGATCAGTCCGACCGGATAATTCCAGACCAGGAAGCCGGCCGCCGCACCGGCGACGATCAGGGCTGCCACCAGCACGAAGGTGTCGTTGACCTGCAAGGCGACATAAGCGAGCGACATCAGCATGCTGATCGTGACGACCGTCGCCAGACCGTTGAAACCGTCGATGATATTGATCGCGTTGGCAATGCCCGCGACTGCGAGCACTGTCAGCGGCAAGGCAATCCACACATAGGAAATGACCCAACCGGAGAAAATCCAATCGATCCGTTCGATTTTCGCGTCAATCAGGAAGTAACCCATGGCCGCCGCAGTCATGGTCAGCAGAAGACGACGCGACGGACTGACCCGCTTGGTGAAATCTTCGACGATGCCGCCGAGAAAAGCGATCGCGGAGCATACAAGCAGCATGAGCACGCCCTGTCCGATCGGCGGCGTGCGCCACATGGCGATCGCGGCGCTCAGAATCACCGCGACGAAGATCGCCAGTCCTCCGATCCGCGGCACCGCGCGCGCATGCACCTTCTGCACACCCTCCAGATCGTTGTCGAGCGCGGCCCTGTGCCGGATCGCATGACGGATCACCAATAGCGTGAGGAATGCGGAGGCGATGAAACTGATGAGAAAGGACGACATGAATTGTTGCAATCGATCGTACCTAACCGCGCCGCACGCTTTTGGCGTTGGCGGGTCAAGTTGCCGATCGGAAACTGCCGGAAAAAAGAATGTGACAGTCTAAATTATTGACAGATGTTAATCACGTATTTGCAACCATTTTTACCAAATTAGGACAATTTGATTACGTTTTTGACAACGAACCAAACCGGTCGCGCAGGCGAAATACTTCGCGCCGGTCATCCCCTACCAGCAGTCCGAACCAGGCAATCGCGCATCCGCCCACAACCGCCAGCGCGCACAGGCCCGCTCGCCAAGGCCACGCATACTCGGGTCCTGAAAGCCCGCCTGCAAGCGCAATGAACAACCCACCGACCAGAAGCGGCCACGCCACCGGACGCGAGCTTTCCTGCCCCACTAAACGCAGCAGCAGCAGGCAATCCAGCAATACGCGCAGCACCCACAGGCATGCAGCGCCAGCAATCCCCCATTCCGTCACGGCGGTATAGAGGGCAAGCGCGTACAGCGGTAGTTCGACGAGTTGCACCTTGGCCGTCAGGTGGGCTCTGCCCACCGCCTGCAGCCATGCATGCGGCAAATGCGCAATGGCATACACAAAGATGCCGACCGCCACGATCTCGACCACACGGTAAGCGTTCAATGCAAAGGCTTCACCCAGCCACAGCCGCAAGCCATCGTAAGCGCCCGCCGCAGCCAGCGCACACAGCGGAAGCATGATCGCCGAAATCAGCCGGATGCCCCGCTGATAGAGCGCCGCGAGCGGTACGTCCGTCTTCGCATCAAGCTTCCCCGCGAATTTGGGAAACAGGACCCCGGCGAGCGCGGCGGGAATGACCATGGTGCGCAGCAGGACTTCCTGCGAGGTGACGTACCATGCTACGGCCGCCGGCGGCACCAGCGCCGCCAGCACGAAACGGTCGGAGTACAGCATCAGCGGGCCGATGATGTTGGAGATGGTGATCCAGCCGCCCTCCTGGAAAAACAAGCCTTGTCCCGCCAGCTTCGCCCGCACCGGGCCGACCAGGATACCGCGCTCGGCACACAGGCAAGCCCATGCATGCGCAACCAACGCCAACACGCGCCCGAGCACAATGCCGATAATCATGCCTTCCAGCGTCGGATGGATGAGTGCAGCAACAGCCGGGGCGGCATAGGTCCACGCACCGAAGACGGTCCGCATCAGGTTCACCCGCGCAAACCGGTGCACGCCTTCCAGAGCGCCTCGCAACCAGTTGGTCGCCAGGGTGACGGGGATGCTGAAGGCAATCCAGGGCCAGCTTGCTTCGAGTTCGCGCCCCAGCGTGCCAGCCGGGAGGAACCCGGCAAATACGCCCCGCGATGCGAACAGCAACAGCCCGATCACGACCAGCGCGGGCAATGCGCGCCACCAGAAGAAGCCGCGCAGGTCCAACAGCTCCGTATCCAGCCGGCCTTGCTCCGCCGCCTGGGCGACGCGGCGCGTGACCACCCTGCTCAGGCCAAAGTCAAGGAAACTGAAGTAGCCGACCAGCGCCCACACCACGCCAAGCGCGCCAAGGCGCTCGACGCCGGCGAAATGTGCGATGACAGGCACCGACACAAGTGCAACGGCCATCGGCAACGTGTGCCCGAGGAGATTGAAGATGAAGAAGCGCAAGGTATGCATGTTGCAGCCTGGCGAACCAAACGGCCTTACTCGCTCAGGCGCGCGCGCGGCGCAGCCGCATCGCCCTGCCCCAGAACGCGACCGTAGAAGTCGAGCGAAATCGCGGTCATGTTTTCCCAGGTAAATGCCCGGCTCTGGGCATATCCGCGCTCGACCAGCCGCTCTCTTGCGCCTTGGTCGGACAGCAGGGTTTCCATCGCCTTGGCGATGTCGTCGACGTTATTCGGATCGACTTGCAGGGCCCCGTCGCCGGCGACCTCGGGCATCGAAGAAATGTTGCTTGTGATGGTCGCCACGCCTGCGGCCATGCCCTCCAGCACCGGCAGGCCGAAACCCTCATAGAACGACACATAGGTGAACAGCAACGCGGACTTGAGCAGCGCGTGCTTTTCCACTTCATTCACGTAGCCGGTCAACACGATCCTGTCGCGCACACTCGACGAATTCACATACTGCAGCAGGCTTTCATAGTCCCAACCCAGCTTGCCGGCGATGACCAGCTTGAGGCCGGGATGCGCATCTGCGCAACGCTCGAAGGCCTTCACCAGCCCCAGTACGTTTTTCCTCGGTTCGATCGTGCCGATATAGAGGATGAAGCGGTCGAGTTCAAAGCGGCGTCGCAGTTCATCTACCACGCGCTGATCCGGTGCGGCCTCCAGACGTGCAAGGTCGGCACCGAGCGGAATCACGCAACGCGGAGCTTCGCAGCGCGGAAAGTCGCGCATGAAGTCGTGCATCGTCGATTCGGAAATGAACAGCAACCCGTCCACCTTCGGCAGGCGGCGGATGAAGAACTGGAAGAACACGCGCTTGGCCGGCACATGCAGTTCCGGGAACAGGAAAAAGGACATGTCGCAGACGGTCACGATACGCTTGAACCGTCCGAACGACAGCAGGGGAAAGCTGTAATGCAACGAGTGCGTGGCATCGATGCCCCTGGTCAGCGCGATCAAGGGCATCAGCACCTGTTCCAGCAGCACGCGGAACAGGAAACGCCGGAACAGCTTTGCCTTCAGCATGATCGCGGACGCGTTCGGGACCGCCCGGATCTCACGAAGCAATTCAGCATCGTCGTCCAGCACGAGAAAATGCAGGCGCATCTGCCCCGCCTGTGCCTGCAGGCGGCGCACATAATTGACCGCATAAATGCCGACACCGGTGCGCTCCAGCGGAATCTGCGTCAGGTCGATGAGAACGCTCGTCATGGCCGGTCGCCTGTCATTTACGGTTGGTCAGCGACGGTGTTTGCGCAGCGACGTGCTGCGACTGTTCCAGTGCCCGCAATGCCGCGCGATTCATTGCGCGGCGTTCGGCGTCGAGGAACCAGCCCCACTTGTTGAAGTAGCGGACCGCCGATCGGATATGGCGCGTGAGCAAGGCACTGCTCTTGTACGACCCCTTCTGATAGGCGTGCGTCACGGACACGGCAGGATAGAACACCGTCCGCGCCACTCGTCCGATGCGTCGGCAAAGGTCCACATCCTCGAGGTACAGGAAAAAACGCTCGTCGAACCCGCCCGTCTTTTTCAGCACCGAGGCACGCAGGAACATGAAGCACCCGGACAGGACCGGCACGTCCATCGCCCTGTCATAGCCGCTATCGCGCATTTCATACGCATCCAGGCGCCCGCTGAGATGGTAGAACGATGGCAGGAAGCGCCGTACGAAAAGATCACCAGGATGCGGCAGGAGCTTGCACAAGTGTTGCCGCGTGCCATCGGGATAACGGATGTCAGGCATCAGCAATCCGATATCCGGATGCATGTCCATGTAGGTCCGCATGGCGGGAATCACCTCCGGACCGAAGCTGACATCGGGATTGACCACCATGTGGTAGACCGCGCCGGCAGACAGCGCCTCGTCGATCACGAGATTGTGCGCCACGCCGAAGCCGGGATTGTCGGGCCGGTGGATATAGCGAACCCCATATTGCTGTGCGACGGCCGCCAGTCCGTCGTCGCGCGAATTGTCGACCAGCGTGATCGCAATGCCCGGCGTTGCAGCGACGCTGCGCAGCACGTCCGCGATCTGTTCTGGAGGATTGTGGTAACTCACCACGGAGCAGCTGATCGACATGGGCGATGTATGTTTCCTAGTCCGGACCGACTTCAGCCAGAAGAGGCTGACATGTCAGGCGATGATTTTCTTGTAAACCGCAATTGTCTCATGCGCGAACTTGCGCCAGGTAAATGCGCTGGCGCGATCAAGGCCTGCCTTGCTCAGGCGCGCGTGAAGCGTCGAATCGTCGATCAGCGACTGCATATGCATTGAGATCACCATATCGTCCATCGGCTCTACCAAAAGTCCTGCATCGCCAACGACCTCCGGAAGAGACGCCCGATTAGATGCGATGACCGGCACGCCACACGCCATCGCCTCTAATGGCGGCAGACCGAAACCTTCATACAACGAAGGGTAAATGAAAAGCCGGGCCCCGGAATACAAGGCCGGCAATTCCTTTTGAGAAACATACCCCAGCAGTCGCACTTCCCCCCTTGCAATCATATGCTGGAAGTTCTTCGAAAAGTTTTCCATGCCCCAGCCATTCATGCCGACAATAACCAGCGGAAAGCGCTGTCGTATGCTCTCTGGCAATCGCTCGAACGCAGCGATTACTGTCGAGAGGTTCTTGCGGGGCTCCAGCGTACCGACCGCGAGCTGGTACTTGCCATGTTCAAGCCCGAACTGTGCAAGGACAACAGAGCTTTCTGCGCTCGCATACGGGCGGAACTCCGCGCCAACCCCGAGCAGCACAGTCGTCACACGCTCGTGCGGCACGCTGTAATGGTTGATGACTTCACCGCGGACGAAATCTGAGTCCACGATGATATGCGTTGCATGCTCGATCACCTTGGGCATGAACCGATTCATCTCACGCAGGCGCTCCGCAGGATGGGTTTCCGGATGACGCACCCAGGAAAGATCGTGAACGGTCACGACCGACGGTCCTTTAAATCGATAGGCAAGGAATGCCGGTTCGTGGTAAAGACTAATCCTGTGCTTCGTTGCGCCGGACGAAAAACGGGCTTGCTTGAGAAAACGCGTAATGAGGTGGGGATGCGGCATGAGCCGCTTGATAGCATTGTTCAGCTCACGGGCACCCGGCGGCGGCGCGGTCCTGATTTCGCTATCCCAGGAAGTGCCGTAGAAGAGCCACGGCTTGTGCGGCAGCATTTGCTGCAGTTCAGTGATCAACCGATAGGTGTATTGTCCTACACCTGTCAGCGGGGACAGGATCGGCACGGCGTTGATGCCCACCGTCTCTCGGTCGAAAAGTTCCATTTCTCGTTCTTCTACGTGCTTGCGACTCCCGGAGCCGCTTCCATCGGCATCGGCGCTCAGGAAGCAGTCGCGGCAGAGTACATCCAGCGCAGGGTATCGTCCAGCGGGATGGTCTGCAAATTCGCTACCAGCGAGCGCAGCTTGTCTGGCGAACCAACGAGTGTCTTTACCTCGGACTGCCGGACGAAGGCGGGATTAACGCGTACATCGATGTCATATCCGGCGATTTGCTGCATGGTATGGAGAATGGCACGCAGTGAGTATGGGCGGCCGCTGCAAATATTGACCGTCTCTCCGGCGCAATCCTTCTCCAGGAGGCCACGGTACGCTTGCGCAACCATGCGCACGTCCGAAAAATCGCGCTCCACATCGAGGTTACCGAGTTCGATAACCGGCGCGCGTTGCGCGAAATGGGACACGATTTTCGGTACCAGGAAGTGCGGCTCCTGTCCCGCGCCCGTGTAGTTGAAAGGGCGTGTCAGCACGATCGGGAGGCGATCGCTCCAGGTTTTCGCCATGAATTCCATCGCGAGCTTGCTCACAGCATAATGATTGACAGGCTGCGGCGGCTGCGATTCGGAGATCACGCCGGCGGTTGTATTACCGTACACGTTGGCGCTACTGGCAATCAGGACGCGGCGCGGCGACAGCTCTACGTCTGCCATCGCCTGCAGCAGATTGATAGTGCCGATCACGTTGACGCGATAGAATGCGTCCGCATCGGCGTGTTGCACGAAACTGATCGCAGCGAGATGGATAAGGTAATCGGGCTGCACCTTCTCCATCACGCGGCGGCAGTTATCCGGCGACGTAATATCCAAAGTGACCTCGTGCGGACCGCGGGACGCGCCGACGAGCGCGCCTACTACGGTATAGCCTGCCGCTTCCAACTCGGCGCGTACATACTTCCCGGTAAACCCATTGGCCCCGGTCAGCAAGACGCATCCGCGCGACACGGCGCCGCCGTTTTCAGAAGGAGAAGCCACGCTCGTTTCTCCGCAGGTCGGCCTGCACCATCATCTGGCACAACTGCTCCAGTGTCGTTTCCGGGGTCCAGCCAAGCTTTTCCTTGGCTTTCTCAGGGTTGCCGATCAGGAGGTCGACTTCTGCGGGACGGTAGTACTTCGGATTCACGCGTACGAGCGTCTTGCCCGTAGCGGCGTCGATCGCAACTTCACTCTCTCCTTGCCCGCGCCATTCCAACTGGAAGTCCGCCGCCTTGAAGGCCATGGACACGAAATCGCGCACCGTCTCGGTACGGTTGGTTGCAAGGACAAAGGTGTCGGGCTCACTCGCCTGCAGCATACGCCACATGCCTTCAACGTACTCCTTCGCATAGCCCCAGTCTCGCTTGGCATCCATATTGCCCAGCTCCAGCACATCGAGCTTGCCGAGGCGGATCTTGGCAACGGAATCGGTGATCTTGCGCGTAACAAATTCGCGGCCGCGCAGCGGCGATTCATGGTTGAACAGGATGCCGCTGCAACCGAAGATGTCGTAGGACTCGCGGTAATTGACGGTGATCCAATGGGCATACAGCTTGGCGACGCCATACGGACTACGCGGATAGAACGGCGTCGACTCAATCTGCGGAATTGCCTGCACCTTGCCAAACATCTCTGAGGTTGATGCTTGGTAAAAGCGAACCTTGGGATTGACGATGCGAATTGCCTCGAGCAGGTTCAATGGACCAACCCCGGTAATCTCGGCCGTAGTCACCGGCTGATCGAAAGATACGCCAACAAAGCTTTGCGCTGCCAAGTTATACACTTCGGTCGCGCCGGTAGTTTGAAGCAGGCGGATGCTCGCGCTGAGATCAGTCAGGTCGTACTCGACCAAGTGCAGGTTGGGATCCTTGTCGACGCCCAGCTCTTCAATACGCCAGAAATTGACCGAACTTGTACGGCGATAAGTACCATAAACCCGGTACCCCTTCTTCAGCAAAAGCTCTGCAAGATAAGCGCCGTCCTGCCCTGTGATACCGGTGATGATCGCTGTTTTGGATGGTGTCATTTTACGGTTTGATTGAGGTTGAATCTATTGGGGAATCCGTGGGAATTTGAATGCTTGCCAGAAGGAACGCCTTTAGAAGCATTCGCCCAAATTAACGGATATAAATCTTCTAGTGATAATGGAAATCAAAATAGTTCTAGAAACTCGGTGCGAATCCTGACCACCCGCAATATCCTTACTGTCAGGATACTAGCTGCCACCTGCGACTAGGCGCTCCTCGTCAGGCACCCTCATGCATCCTTGCCGGCCGTCTTCTCGTGTTATGGCAATTGCCGGTTGTATCCATGCACAGCCAACGAACTCGTGTTTGGTAAGATTTGCGACAGTAAACACCAGCGCCAAATCACGCCATTCGTAATTGTTCACGAGATGAGTATCCGTGCTCTCGAGGGCGGTGGCTATCGAATATGTCCCCGGTCCGAGATTGAGTGGAAAATCGATGCGATAGGTAATCTCTTCGCCCGCCTGAACATCGTGAATCGGTTGCTTCGTCAGGTCCGTGTTGGTTCCATACACTGCCTGCCCCAACCTATCCTTGATCATGTAGCCAAGAACCAGTCGGGGAATGTGAGTCAACGTCTTCGCAGTTACCTGTAAAGTGACGGGAACTCCTACATCGAATACTTCCTGCGGTTCGCCCTTTTCGTTCAAAAGAGCTATATCTGTTACCGTTGCCTCACCACTTCCGGACACCGTTTGCACCTTGCCGTCTTCGCGGACTTGCTGCTGCAAGTTCAGGTTGGCATTTTCGCGCTCGGCCAACCGAGCATTATAGTAGTCCATGACCTCTTCGGGCATCCCCTCTTTTACGAGGCAGCCGCGATCGAGGAGGATCGCGCGGTTGCAGATGGACTGGATCGCATGCTTGTCGTGGGAAACGATAAGCAAGGTTGTACCTGCCCTGCTGTATGAACGAATGCGATCGAAACTCTTGTGCTGGAAGTAGGCATCGCCGACCGACAGCGCCTCATCGACGATTAGCACATCCGGCCGCTTTACAGTAGCAACACTAAATGCCAGACGCATTTGCATCCCGCTTGAGTAAACCCGGACGGGGTGGTCAATATAGTCTCCGATTTCTGCAAATGCTTCGATCTCTGGCATCAGCGTCGCGATCTCCTCAACGCTCATGCCCAGCAGTTGGCCAGACATGAAAACGTTCTGCCGACCAGTGAACTCCGGATGAAAACCCATGCCCAGCTCAAGAAGGGCGGCAACGCGCCCGGTGATTTCCACACTGCCGGTGGTCGGCTGGGTTGTCCCAGTGATCATCTTCAGCAGTGTGCTCTTGCCCGCGCCGTTGATACCGATAATGCCGACGGCCTCTCCCGGTTCTAGGCGGAAGCTGATGTCGCGCATCACCCATTTCAGGTCATGACGCGGGCCACCGAGCGGCAGCACCCATTCAGCTAGACGTGCCCAGCGGTTGCGATATTGCTTGTAGGCCTTCCCCAGCCCCTCTACACAAATACGTCCCATTACAGCTCATCCACAATTTCGCCGACACGTTTTCGAAACATGCGAATGCCAATTACGCAAAAGATCACTGCCAGCACAGAGGGAAAGGCCAAGCTGCCCCAGTCCGGCCATTTGCCATGTACAAAAATGTCCTGGTAGGCAGTCACTACCGGCATCATTGGGTTCAAGTTGAAATAGGGGAGGATGGACGCAGGCAGGATAGAGGCGGGATAGACAACCGGTGTCAGCCAAAACCAAAACTGCAACAAGACGCCGAAGAACTGACCTACGTCACGAAAGAAAACATTCAATACGCCGACAATGATACCAAGCCCGATTGCGAATGCGATCTGGATCATCAATACAGGGAATACGGCAACGAAGCTGGCGCCCGGAAAGGTACCTGTCAGCAGCAGGAACAAGACGAATAGCCCGAAAATAACCGAAAAGTTGATCCCCGCATTGAAAACCACAATCACCGGCAGGCAAATGCGCGGAAAGCTAATCTTCTTAATCAGGTTTGCGTGTTCCAGAAATACGTTCTGCGCACGGCCGACAATTTCCGCAAACAAGCCCCAAGTCAGTACGCCTGCGCACAGGTAAATGCTATAGGCGAATCCGCTGTCGACACCCGGCAGTCGCGCACGCATCACCTGCGAAAAGATGACTGTGTAAACCACGATCATCGCCAGCGGATTGAGAACCGTCCATGCTGCGCCCAACAGCGAATTCCGGTAGCGCGACTGGAACTCGCGCTTGACACTGCCTGATATGAAGCCGCGGTAGCTCCATATTGAGCGCAACATGCCTACTGCCATTACTTGACCCTGCCATATATATCTTCAAAGCGGACGATGTCATCCTCGCCCAAGTACGAGCCGCATTGTACCTCTATCAGGGCAAGTTCCGTGTCTCCGACGTTGGTCAGTCGGTGCTTGTTACCGGCCGGGATATAGGTGGACTGGTTGGCTTCCAGCGCGATCGTCTGGCCGCCGTTGACCACTTCCGCCTTGCCGGACACCACCACCCAGTGTTCGCTGCGGTGGTGGTGCATTTGCAGCGACAACGAGGCACCCGGCTTGACCGCGATACGCTTGATCTTGAATCCCGGGGCGTCCTGCAGCACGGTGTACGTTCCCCATGGGCGAGCCACGGTACGATGGATCTTGTGCGCCTCATGGCCGGCCGCCTTCAGTCGGGCGACGACTTCCCGCACTTCCTGGCTCTTGGATTTGTCCGCGACCAGCAGCGCGTCCGGCGTGTCGACCACCAGGAGATTGTCCAAGCCGATGACGGCAACAAGACGGTCCTGGGTTTCGATATGGGTGTTGCGGCTGTCGATGACGATGGTCTGGCAATTGTTGTTGGTGTTGCCGTCCTTGTCTGCCGGGATCGCCTCGGCGACCGCTTTCCAGGCGCCGATGTCGCTCCAGTCGAAATCGCCGGGGATGACCGCAATGTTCTGCGCTTTTTCCATCACCGCATAGTCAATGGAGATGTTTTCCAGCGAGGCGAACGCCGACGAAAGTTCCATCTTGTCGCCTTCCGTCTTAGTGCTCTTCCAGACCTCGCGTGCTGCTTCCAGCAGTTTCGGGTTGTAAGCGGCGAACGCGTCTAGGATGGCGCTTGCGCGGAAGCAGAACATGCCGCTGTTCCAGACGTAATTGCCCTGCTCGATGTATTTGGTGGCGGTCACGGCATCCGGCTTTTCCACGAAGCGCTTGACGACCTGCGCCTCGGCGCTCACGTGGTCGCCCATTTCGATGTAGCCGAAACCGGTTTCCGGCCCGGTCGGCTTGATGCCGAAGAGGACAAGGAAGCCGTCGCGGGCAAGGTTTTCCGCATGGCGTACGGCCGTATAGAACGACGGCGTGTCCTTGATGAGATGGTCCGCCGGCAGTACCAGCAGGCAGGCGTCGTTCTTCTGCTCCATCGCCCACATTGCAGCCAGGGCAATCGCCGGAGCGGTATTTCGCCCTGAGGGCTCCAGCAAGTAGTGCGGCTTCACGTCCTGACTGGCCATTTCGTCGCGCGAGAGGAAGTAGTAATCCCGATTCGTGACGATCAAGGGCGCGGTATTGCCGGACACCGCGAGCGCCCGCTCGTGCGTTTGCGTCAGCAGACTCTTGCCGTCGCCGATCCGCATGAAGGGCTTCGGATAAGCTTCCCGCGATACCGGCCAGAGCCGGGTGCCCGCACCGCCAGACAGAATGATTGGGATCAACATGAGTGTACTCGCTTGTTAGGTTTGTAGAGGTTTCAGGAAATTTGTTTTCAATTCGCACCGGGTCGCATCGACATTGCTCAATCCAGGCACAATCCCAAAGCATTGTCCCAATCGGGCAGCTGGCAGAAGGCGTCCATCAGCTTCCTGCATGACAGGACCGAATTCCGCGGTCTGCGAGCGGGCAACGGATAATCTTTGGTTGCAATCGGCACCACGGCCGGTTTTCGCGGGGTGGAGCGGTGCGCAACAATGGCCTGCGCAAATCCATGCCATGTCGTCTGACCTTGTGCCGTCAGGTGATAAAGCCCGGACTTCTCATGCCAAAGGTCAGCGTCGATACCGCCACTCCTTCTACCCGCACCAAGACTGGCGACGATATGGGCAGTCGTATCGGCAATGGTACGGCACCATGTGGGGGCACCGTATTGATCATCAACAATACGCAGTTCGTCCCGCTCGGCGGCAAGGCGCTGCACTGTCAGCAGGAAATTTCTGCCCCTGGTGCCGTACACCCAGCTGGTACGCAAAACCAGATGCGGCGCCCCGCTGGCAAGCACCGCCTGCTCACCCGCCAACTTGGTCCGGCCGTACACGTTCAGTGGCGACGGAGTATCTTCTTCTGTATATGCTTCCGGCTTGCTGCCGTCGAATACGTAGTCCGTCGAGTAGTGAATTACCGCAGCCCCCAGTTTCCGCGCCTCCTCTGCGATGACCCCAGGCGCCTCGCCGTTGATCAGCATGGCCTGTTCAGGTTCACTTTCCGCCTTGTCGACAGCAGTATAGGCAGCGGGATTGACGATCAATGCTGGCCGGACCTCGCGAATCATCGTGCGGATTGCATCGAAGTCGGCCAAGTCCATCTGCTCCTGGTCTACCGCAATGATTTCGCCCAGCCCTTGCAGACTGCGCTCCAGCTCGTAGCCCACCTGCCCTGCCCGCCCTGTTACAAGGATCTTCATTGGTATACCTCGGCATCAGCCAACAGTACGGCGTTCTTGTCTTTCGCGGACAACACCGGGGCCTCCTCGATCGGCCATTCAATCCCGATCGCCGGATCGTTCCAGGCGATGCTGCGCTCGTGTTCTGGGGCCCAGTAGTCCGTTGTCTTGTACAGGAATTCGGCCGACTCGCTGGTTACCAAGAAGCCATGGGCGAAGCCGGCGGGCACCCACATCTGACGCTTGTTCTCCGCCGAGAGAACGGCGCCGACCCATTTCCCGAATGTGGGCGAACTGCGGCGGATATCGACCGCGACATCAAAGACCTCCCCGGCAATCACGCGCACCAGCTTTCCTTGCGGCTGGTAGATCTGGTAGTGCAAGCCACGCAAGACGTTTTTCGCAGACTTCGAGTGGTTATCCTGAACGAAACGCAAGGATAACGGCGCCCCGACCGCTTCCTGAAATCGCCGTTCGTTGAAGCTCTCGAAAAAGAACCCGCGCTCATCACCGAACACCTTGGGTTCGATGATGACAACATCACCAATGGATGTGGGCAGGAGATTCATGCTTAGAACACGCTTTCAGTAAGTATGCGCAGCAGGTACTCACCGTACGTGCTTTTCTTGAGCCGCTGCGCCAGTCGCTCGAGCTGCTCGGCGCTGATGTAACCTTTGCGGTAAGCGATTTCCTCCGGACATGCCACCTTCAGGCCCTGGCGTCGTTCGATTGTCGCAATGAACTGGGCGGCATCCATGAGTGAATCATGCGTACCTGTATCCAGCCATGCCATGCCCCGACCCATGACCTCGACGTTCAGGCAGCCAAGTTCCAGATAGGCGCGGTTCACGTCCGTGATTTCCAGTTCCCCACGCGCAGATGGGCTGATGCCAGCTGCGATATCGCACACTTGACGGTCATAGAAATACAGGCCGGTCACGGCGTAGTTGGACTTCGGCACAGCCGGTTTTTCAACGATGCTCACTGCGCGCCTGCGCTCATCGAACTCAACCACGCCGTATCGCTGAGGGTCGGTGACATGGTAGGCGAAGACGGTTGCGCCGTCGTATTGGACCGAGGCCGTGTGCAGCTGCGCATCGAAATCGTGTCCGTAATAAATGTTATCGCCGAGGATGAGTGCGGACGGAGAGTCGCCCACGAAGTCCCGCCCAATGACAAACGCCTGAGCAATGCCGTCCGGGGAGGGTTGCACAGCGTACCCGATGTCAACCCCCCACTGGCTACCGTCACCAAGCAGTTCGGCAAAACGGGGGGTATCTTGCGGAGTAGAAATCAGCAGGATCTCACGTATCCCCGCCAGCATCAGCGTCGTCAGCGGGTAGTAGATCATTGGCTTGTCGTACACCGGCAGCAGCTGCTTTGACACCGAGGTGGTGACCGGATAGAGCCGCGTGCCGGAACCGCCGGCAAGAATAATCCCTTTGCGCTGCACTGTCATGGCGTCACATCCTGGATTGCGCCGCGGCTGCCGTAATTTTGTTCGACCCATTTGAGGTACTCGCCGGACTGCACGTCATGCACCCAGTCCTGGTGATCGAGGTACCACTGCACGGTCTTTCGAATCCCGCTCTCGAAGGTTTCGGATGGTTTCCAGTCCAGTTCGCGCTCGATCTTGCGGGCATCGATTGCGTAGCGCCGGTCATGTCCAGGACGATCCTTTACGTAGGTAATCTGGTCCCGATAACTGCCCGCCTTGGGTGCGACCTGGTCGAGGATGTCGCACAATGTGTGCACCACATCAAGGTTGGTCATTTCGTTCCAGCCACCGATATTGTAGGTTTCGCCAGGACGGCCGTCCTGGAGCACGCGGCGCACCGCAGTGCAATGGTCGCCTACGTAGAGCCAGTCACGCACGTTCAGTCCGTCGCCATAGACTGGCAGCGGCTTGCCGGCAATCGCGTTGGCAATCATCAGTGGAATGAGCTTTTCCGGGAATTGGTACGGGCCGTAATTGTTCGAACAGTTGGTCGTCAACGTGGGCAATCCGTACGTATGGTGATAGGCACGCACCAGGTGGTCCGACGCTGCCTTGGAGGCGGAATACGGGCTGTTGGGCGCATAAGCTGTCGTTTCGGTGAACGGTGCATCGGCAGGACCGAGCGAGCCGTACACCTCGTCGGTGGACACATGCAGGAAGCGGAACACCTTCCTCTCGCCCGCTTCCAGTCCCGAGTAATAGGCGCGCGCCGCTTCCAGCAGGGTGAAGGTACCGTTGACATTTGTGGTGACGAACTCTCCGGGGCCGAGGATCGAGCGATCGACGTGACTCTCGGCCGCGAAATGGACGATCGCGCGCGGACGGTGTTCGTCCAGCAGTTTCGCCAGCAATGCACCGTCGCGAATATCCCCGCAGACGAAGAGGTGGCGGGCATCCTGTTGAACCGTTTGCAGGTTCGCCAGATTGCCGGCATAGGTAAGCTTGTCGAGGTTGACGACTGCCTCATCCGACCCCGCCAGCCAGCCAAGCACAAAGTTCGAGCCGATAAAACCGGCTCCGCCCGTCACCAAAATCATTCAGATATCCTGTACGCCGCCGCAAATTCTGCTAAGCCCATGATTTTACTTGAAAATTGTTAATAAATTTGTACCCGTCTTCAGGGGATTTGTATTTAATCAGGTCTTAGGAACTGCTGCGGTAAGGATTTGTTACCCTGCGGCGCCATCTGGTTCTTTCTCTTATAATGCGCGGCTGGCACTTTTGGGCCGACGTTAGTGATTTTTAATATATCCAAATGACAACTTATGTCATCGGCGATGTGCAGGGATGCCAGCCGAAACTGACCGAACTGCTCGATCGCATCCGCGCCGCGTGTCCGCAGCCGAAGTTCATCTTCGTCGGCGATCTCGTCAATCGCGGCCCGAAATCACTCGCCACTCTACGGGAAGTGCGCGCGCTCGGTCATACCGCGAATATGGTATTGGGCAACCACGATCTGCACCTGCTGGCGGTGGCGCATGGGATTCGCAAACTGCACCCGTCGGACACGCTCGATGACATCCTCGCCGCGCCAGACCGTGACGAACTGCTTGACTGGATGCGGCGCCAACCGATGGCGCTGCTCGAGAACGGGCATCTGCTGGTACATGCAGGTGTGGTACCGCAATGGACAGCCGACCAGACAATGGAGCTCGCGCATGAAGTCGAAACGGTGTTGCGCGGACCTGACTGGATCGAATTCCTTCGTCAAATGTACGGAAATACGCCGGCTCGTTGGGATGATGGCTTGACGGGCGCCGACCGCCTGCGCTGCATCGTCAATGCGTTGACGCGGATCCGATTCTGCACGCCCGACGGCGCGATGGACCTGGCGGTGTCGAAAGGCGCGGAGACGGCACTGCCCGGCTACCTGCCGTGGTTCGACGTGCCTGGAAGGAAAACCGAAGACGTGACCGTGGTGTTCGGTCACTGGTCGACGCTTGGCCTGACCCTGCGACCGAACGTGATCAGCCTGGATACTGGTTGCCTTTGGGGCGGGAAGCTGACGGCCGTTTGCCTCGAGGACCGCTCCGTCATCCAGGTCGATTGCCCCCAGTTTCAGCGCCCGGGTTCAATCTGATCGGCGAGCAGCCGGTCGCCCAGGACATCGGCGATGGCCTGCCTTGCCGCGTCGGCCAACTCGCGACGATGCGACGCCTGGCACGTCGCGATCGCCGGTAACACCGTGAGGTGCGCCGTCATCCCGCCCGCCTTCAACACCGCGACGATGCTTTGCGCGAAGGTCATGTCGCCCACAAAGTCAGCCGCCGGATGCAGTTTTCCATTGCCGTCCGTGTAGCGTACGGCATAAGGCTGTACGGGGACCTCCGCCTCGATCGCCGCTTCGAACAGGTTGGCGTGGAAAGGAAGTACTCCCCCTTGTGGTGCGGTCGTCCCTTCAGGGAAAAACGCAACGTGTTCACCTGCGTGGAGACTGGTTACCAGTCCTTGGTAGATCCGCCGTACGTCGCGAATTTTTCCGCGTGAAATGAAAATCGTCCCTGTTTTCTCACATAGCCAACCGATCAGAGGCCAATTGCGGATGTCCGATTTGGCGACGAAGCGCGTGGGATGCAGGGAGTTGATGACGAAGATATCGAGCCAAGACACATGGTTGGCGACCATCAGGGCACGTGGCGCGGGCTGCGCGCCCTGGGAATATTCGACGCGGACAGCGACCCGACATAGCGTGAGCAGCTTGATCGACCAAGACTTGATGCATGCCCTGCGTCCCGCTGCATCAATCAACGGAAACACCAGAGCGCAGGTCGCCAGTCCCTGAAAAAGATGGAGCAGGACACGCAGCAGGCGGAATGCGTGCATGCGGCCGTCACCGCTCGAACGCGATGTGGCCGGAAACGATGGTCGTCTTCACCTGCCCGCCCAGTTCGTAGCCGAGGAACGGCGTGTGTTTACCCTGACTGGCGAGCGCCTTCGCGTCCACTTTCCAACGCGCCGACGGATCAAAGACGCAGACATCTGCCACGCTGCCGACGGAAAGGCGTCCGGAGCTGAGGCCTGCAACCCGCGCGGCTTCAGACGTGACCTTCGAAATTGCCTTGACGAGGAGCTGCGGTGACTCGTCGCGCGCCTCATCTACCCACCTGAGCACCAAGGGCAACAGCAGCTCAAGCCCTGTCGCGCCGGGCGAGGCCTCGCCGAACGGCAGCAGCTTTTCATCGTCATCGACAGGCGTGTGATCGGAGCAGACGACGTCGATCGTGCCATCCATCAGACCCTGCCGTATCGCGTCGCGATCGCGCTGGGCGCGCAGCGGCGGGGTCATGCGCGCGTTCGGGTCGAAGAAGCCGATGTCGACATCGGTCAGATGCACATGGTGCGCTCCGACGTCACAGGTCACCGGCAGGCCTTCCTTTTTTGCAGCACGGATCAGCTCGATTCCGGATGCTGAGGAAATCCGGCACAGGTGGACGCGCGCCCCGGTGGTACGCATCAATTCGAAAATCGTATGCAATGCGATCGTTTCTGCCGCCACGGGCACGCCGGACAGGCCCAGCCGCGATGCCACCGGCCCGCTGTGCGCGATACCGCCGCGCCCGAGATGCGGGTCCTGCGGACGCAGCCAGACGGTGTAGCCAAACGTATTCGCATACTGCATTGCACGCTGGAGCACCGTCGTGTCGACGATCGCCTCGTCTGCCTGCGAGAACCCGATGCAACCCGCTTCGGTGAGCTCCGCCATTTCGGTCAACGCCTGGCCTTTCAGGCCGACCGTCAGGGCACCGAGCGGATAAACGTGCGCCTGGTTGAGTCCCTTGGCGCGATGCTTGAGCATCTCGACCAGCCCGGGCTCATCAAGAACCGGATCGGTATCCGGCGGGCAAACGAGGCTGGTGACGCCACCCTGCATCGCGGCTTGCATTTCCGACTCGAGTGTTGCCTTGTATTCGTAACCCGGCTCCCGCAGGCGGGCACTCAGGTCCACCAGACCCGGGACCACGACCATGCCTGTCGCGTCGATGGTCTTGTTTCCGTTGAATCCGTCCGGCGCAGCGCCGACGGCGACTACCTTCCCTGCCGCAATGTACAAATCCTTTTGCGCATCGATACCGTTGGCCGGATCGATGAGGCGGCCATTCTTGATATGGAGTTTCATTGATTAATTTCCCGCCAAAATGCTCATCACCGCCATGCGAACCGCAATCCCGAAGGTTACCTGCGGCAGGATCACCGCCTGCGCGCCATCAGCAACCGCAGAGTCGATCTCCACACCGCGGTTCATCGGGCCGGGGTGCATCACGATCGCATCAGGCTTGGCCAGCGCAAGACGCTCCGGCGTCAGGCCGTAGCTCTTGAAGAATTCCTGCGCGGACGGCAGCAGCGCACCGGACATGCGCTCGTTCTGCAGGCGCAGCATGATGATGACGTCGACGCCCTTCAGGCCTTCGTTCATGTCGTGGAAGACGCGCACGCCCATCTGCTCCAGCCCACCTGGCAGCAGCGTGCGCGGGCCGATGGCGCGGACCTCCGGCACGCCGAGCGTGGTCAGCGCATGAATGTCCGAGCGCGCGACGCGGCTGTGCAGGATGTCGCCGACGATCGCCACCGTGAGGTTGGTGAAGTCCTTCTTGTAATGGCGGATGGTGTACATGTCCAACAGGCCCTGCGTCGGGTGCGCATGCCGGCCGTCGCCCGCATTCACCACGTGCACATGCGGCTGATTGGTGTCGATCAGGTGCTTGGCGATCAGGTAGGGAGCGCCCGACTGCGCGTGCCGGACGACGAACATGTCGGCATGCATCGCCGCCAGGTTGTCGATGGTGTCGAGCAGCGACTCACCCTTGGACGTGCTCGACGCAGAGATATTCAGGTTGATCACGTCGGCCGACAGGCGCTTGGACGCGATCTCAAATGTGGTGCGGGTGCGCGTGGAGTTCTCGAAGAACAGATTGAACACGCTCTTGCCGCGCATGAGCGGCACCTTCTTCACTTCCCGGTCGCTGACGCTGACGAAGGAGGAGGCGGTATCGAGAATGTGATTGATGACCGCTTTCGGCAGGCCTTCGATGGTGAGCAGATGTTGCAGCTCGCCGTTTTTGTTCAGTTGCGGGTTATGCATGGTCCACCGTGAGGGAGAATCGGCCGTCGTCGGCACGGTGCAGCACGAGCTGCTGATCATCGGACAGGGTTACAGTGTCGGCGACAAAATCGGCGGCGATCGGCAGTTCGCGCCCGCCGCGATCCACCAGGGCCGCCAGCATGATCTTCGCAGGACGGCCATAGTCGAACAACTCATTGATCGCCGCACGTGTGGTGCGGCCGGTGTAAAGCACGTCATCCACCAGCAGGATGGTCGCGCCTTCCACATCGAATGGGATCTGCGTCGGCTTGACCTCCGCATGCAGTCCGCGTTCATTGTAATCGTCGCGGTAGAAGGATACGTCGATGAAGCCCAGGCGGTCCTTGAGCTGCATCTCCGCCGCCAGCCGTTCGGCCAGCCAGGCGCCGCCGGAGTAGATGCCGACAATGGCGATGTTCTCGGCACTCGCGAGCCCGCTCTTGACGCGGTCCGCGAGCGCCTTGTACAGCGCCTCGGCGTCGAAATTAGGATTCGGCATAGTCATTGAGGTATTGTTGCAAAATAATTGCTGCGGCTTGCGCATCGATCGATTCGCCGCGCGTCTGCGTTATCACGGCAGAGGAATATCGCTCGTCCACCAGCGCCGTCGCCACGCCGAACCGGCCATTCAGCTGGTTGGCGAAACGCCGGCATCGCAAGGTCATTTCATGTTCGGCGCCATCCGGGTGCATCGGCAATCCCACCACGCAGCGCGCAGGTTGCCATTCGCGGATCAAGGCTTCGATCTCGGAAAATTTGGCATCATTGGTTGCCGCAGAGATGACGGCCAGCGGCTGGGCTTGCCTGATGAGGGTATTGCCGACAGCGACGCCGATGCGTTTCAGACCGAAGTCGAAACCAAGGATCGTTTCCACGTCTTATGCGTGCCCCGCTTCGCCGGCCAGCATCATCGGGTCGATGCCGAGCAGCTTCATGGCGGCTGCGAATCGCTCCTCGATCGGCAGTTCAAAGATGATTGACGGTTCGGCCCGTACCGTGAGCCAGCCGTTGCGCGCGATTTCTTCTTCCAACTGGCCGGCACTCCAGCCGGAACACCCAAGACTGACCATCAGGCGCTGCGGACCGGAACCGGTCGCGACCGATTCCAGCACGTCCTTGGATGTTGTCAGGGCGATATCGTCGGTGACCTTCATCATCGATGAATACGTGCCATGATGCGGGGCATGCAGCACGAATCCGCGCTCCACCTGCACCGGGCCGCCGAACATCACCGGTCTCTTGTCAGCCGGCATGCGCCCTGTATCGATCTCCAGCGACAGGTCGATGCGCTCGAACAGCACATCCATGGTCATGTCGGTCGCCTTGTTGATGATGACGCCCAACGCGCCGTCCTCATTGTGCTCGCACAGGTACACGACCGTGCCGCCGAAGACGGGGTCAAGCATGGAGGGCATGGCGATCAGGAAGTGGTCTACCAGATTGAGTGCCGGTGTAGGCGACTTGCCGGCCGACGCAGAAAAATCGGGCTCGTCCTGGGCCGAACCGGGTTGAGAAGAAAACGTGCGGGACTTGCTTGGCTTCACCATAATGAACATTTTAGCAGTTTTGACAGGACTCCCGGCCCGAATACCGGCTCAAACAGGGAATTCTGCGAGTTACCTCAAGGCCCTGCATGTATCGTTTCGACAAGTCCCTCGTCTGGTTCCGACGCGACCTGCGTTATTTTGACCATGCGGCGTTGCATCGCGCGTTGCGGGACAGTCGTGTGGTGTACTGTGCTTTCGTATTCGACAAGGAAATCCTCGATGCGCTACCGCGCCGCGACCGGCGGGTTCACTTCATTCATGCCAGCATTACCGAGCTGGATGGCGAATTGCGCAAGGCTGGCGGCGGACTGATTGTCCGCCATGCGCGGGCCGACGAGGAAATTCCGCGCCTGGCGGCGGAACTCGGCGTCGACGTCGTCTTCGTCAACCATGATTACGAACCCGATGCTGTCCGCCGGGATGCGCGTGTCGAACAACGCCTGCATGCAGCCGGGCGTGCATGGCTAAGCCTTAAGGACCAGGTGATCTTTGAGAAGAACGAGATCCTGTCGCAGTCCGGAAAGCCCTTTTCCGTATTCACCCCGTACAAGAATGCCTGGCTGAAAACCCTGCACGCCACGGAAGAATCGTCCCTGCAAGTCCATCTCACACCGATTAATTTCGGCCGGCTCTCGGCCCTGCCGAGGACCGAGCAGATTCCTTCGCTAGAGCAGCTTGGTTTCGAAGATACCAATTTGGCCGAGATTGGGGTTCCCGCCGGCATGTCAGGAGGACAGATGTTGTTCGACGATTTCAGCCAGCGCCTCGGGACGTACGATGCTACTCGTGATTTTCCGGCACTCAAGGGACCATCCTACCTGTCGGTGCACCTTCGCTTCGGTACGGTGTCGATACGCGGCCTGGTACGCCATGCGCTGAATGCCATGCGCGCTTCGGCAGAGAGCACCGGCGCGGCGACATGGCTTTCGGAACTGATATGGCGGGATTTCTACTTCATGATCCTGCATCACCACCCGCATGTGGCGGAGCGTGCCTTCAGGCCGGAGTACGACGCCATCCAGTGGGAGACCGGCGCAGAGGCCGATGCCATGTTCCAAGCCTGGCGCGACGGCCGCACTGGTTATCCGCTGGTCGACGCCGCCATGCTGCAGCTGAACAAGAGCGGTTACATGCACAACCGCCTGCGCATGGTCACCGCGAGTTTCCTGGTCAAGGACCTTGGCATCGACTGGCGGCGCGGCGCGCGGTATTTTGCGGAAAAGCTGAACGATTACGACCTGGCCGCGAACAATGGTGGGTGGCAATGGGCGGCATCAACAGGCTGCGATGCGCAGCCCTACTTCCGGATCTTCAATCCGGTCACGCAATCGGAGAAGTTCGATCCCGACGGCAAGTTCATCAAGCGCTACCTGCCTGCACTATCCCGGCTATCCGGCAAGGCCACCCATGCGCCGTGGCTGGCCTCGCCAAATGAGTTGCAGCTTGCCGGCATCACCCTGGGAAAAGAGTATCCGCGGCCCTTGGTGCAGCACGATGAAGCGCGTCGGCGAACGCTGGAACGTTACGCCATCGTGAAAAAAGTGCGCCAGGAGGAGCCCGGCGACGCTTGACCGTCGCTTGGGCAAAAAAAGCCCGCATGCTTGATGCGAGCCTTTCCTCGAACCACGGTCACATCAGGATACCGAGGATTCCTTACCAACGAACCCGGCAATCAACCTCAGCAGGAGGTCTTCCTGGTAGGGCTTGCCGAGGTACTCGTTCACGCCGATTTCCATTGCGTAGTTGCGATGCTTGGCCGCTGTGCGCGAGGTAATCATGATGATCGGGATATGCCGGGTCCGCTCGTCGTCCCGCACGTTGCGCGTCAGGTCGAAGCCGTCCATGCGCGGCATCTCGATATCAACCAGCATCACTGCCGGCGTGACTGCCTGCAACTGCTCAAGCGCATCCACGCCGTCCTTAGCGAGGACTACCTGGTATCCCTCACGAGTAAGCAGGCGTTGCGTCACGCGTCGCACCGTGAGCGAGTCATCAACCACCATCACGATGTCCTGCGTGCGCAAGCCTTGCACCGGCGAGGATGACGGTGTGACCGGTTGCTGCGGCGCCATCTCGGCCACTGCGCCCATTGAGCCAGGCGCATCGGATGGCGTAATGCGCGGCGCGCGAACATTTTCATGTGCGACACGTTGCGCCAGCGGCACCGGATTCAGAATCAGGACGATGTCGCCCGAGCCGAGCACGGTGGCGCCGGCAATGCCGATCATGCGCGCCAGCTGGGGGCCGATGTTCTTGACCACGACTTCGCGGTTACCGACAACTTCGTCGACGTGGATCGCGACCCGCTCGTTGCCGCTCTTGAGGATCAGCAGCGGCGAGTAATGCTGCGATACCGGCGAAACCGAGTTGTCCCCCAGGAGCGTCGACAGGTAGTAGATCGGCACGCGCTGCCCTTGCCATACCACTGCACCCTCGTTGTATGCGGACGCAAGGGCATGGGTCTTGAGCTGCTGCACCTGTTCAACCAGCACGGACGGAACCGCGAAGGTCTTGCCGCCGGTTGTCAGCAGGACGACCTGCGTCACAGCAAGCGTCAATGGCAGGCGAATCGTAAAGTGCGTGCCCTTGCCCGGCTCCGACCAGGTAGAAACCCGGCCGCCCAGAGCAGCGGCTTCGGACCTCACTACGTCCATGCCGACACCACGGCCTGCAAGTTCGGTAATTTCTTCGGCAGTCGAGAAGCCGGGGTGGAAGATCAAGTCGGTCACTTCCTCATCCGACATTTCGCTGTCGTTCGACAGCAGTCCGATGCGCTTGGCCTTGTCCAGGATGCGGCCGACATTGATGCCCTGGCCGTCATCGGAGAACTGCATCACGACTTCGTTGCCTTCCTGCCTGATCTCGACCAGCAGTTCGCCGGTTTCGTTCTTGCCGGCCGCGCGGCGCGCGTCGCGGGCTTCAATGCCGTGCACGATAGCATTGCGCAGCAGGTGTTCGAACGGACCAGTCATGCGCTCCAGCACGCCACGGTCGATTTCCACCGCGCTGCCGCGAATGTCGAGATTGACGCGCTTGTCGACCTCCTTGGCGGCTTGGCGTGTGACGCGGAACAGGCGCTCGGAAATACTGGCGAACTGCACCATGCGCACCCGCATCAGGTCCTGCTGCAGGTCACGTGTCAGGCGCGCCTGCAAGGACAGGTCGGTCACGGCGCTTTCCAGCGTCCGGCTCAGGTTCTGGTGCACGGAACCGACGTCATTGACGCTCTCGGCCATCATCCGGGTAAGTTCCTGCAGGCGCGTAAACCGGTCGAATTCCAGCGGATCAAATTCGCGGTCGCCGGCATTCCCCATGCGCGACGCAATCTGCGTTTCCGCCTGCATTTCAATCTCGCGCAACTGGTCGCGCAGGCGGCTGACGTTTTCGGTCAGCTCGGTCAGGGATTGCTTGAGCGTCCCGACCTCGGTTTCCAGTTTGGATCGAGAGATCGATACTTCACCTGCCTGGTTGACGAGGCGGTCAAGAATGTCGGCCCGCACCCGCACCATGGAGGCTGGCGCGGCAGGCGTTGCAACCGGACGCTGCACGGGCCTTGGTGCAATCAGTTTCTGGTCCTGCAAAGGCATCAGCGGCGAAAGCACGACCGGTTCAGCCGGCTTCTCGTGCGCCGCGCTGCTCGCATCCGTCAGGGCTGTGGAAGCATCTGCTTGCGCCGGTTTTGCAGCCTGCGGGTTCTGCAGCTGGTCGAACATCTGCAGTGCATGATCGTAACGGATCAGCAGGTCTTCAATCGAGAGCAGCGAAGGTGAGCCGAGACGCATGATGTTCTCGATTCGCGTTTCCATGTCATGCAAGTGCTGTCCGAGGCCCATCGCCCCCGCCATGCGCGCACTGCCTTTGAGCGTATGCAACGAACGAAGCAGGGACTGAGGCGCGGACGGATTGGACGGTTGCTCCTGCCAACCGCGCAAAACGCTCGCCATCTGCGGGAGGATGTCACGCCCCTCTTCGAGAAACACCGGCATCAGGTCGGCATCGAGTTCGTCCTTGAAGACTAATGCAGGATCTGCCGACACATCGGAAGGATTGCTGTAGTCGGGTTCGGCAAACGGCGCAACGATATTCTCAGGCGTTCCGACGGCGGGTTCGGACACCAAGTCCAATGCGGAGGCTAATTCCTGAGCAAAGTCACCGCTCGATTTCTCGATGGTTTCGGCGAGCATCTGCGGCTCGGCACGAATCGTTTCCAAGTCAAGGCCATCAGCCCTGGTCGTAGAAGCCTCCGGCTCGAGCTTCAGTTCGAAGTGCGGTTCCACCGCCTGCTCTTGCAATGGCTCGCCGGCATTACCAGGCGCACTGAATGCATCGTCTGCGTCGAGTCCGGAACTCACGCTGGGCTGAACCGCCTCGCGCGCTTCCTCGTGCAACGAATCCGCGATTTCCCGCGCACGCATCTCGACATCCTGCCGAAGGCTGGCGAGGAGACGAACATATTCCGGCTGGAACGGCGGCATTTCACCGAGCGCGAACTTCTGCAGCATCAGCTTCATCCGCTCGATGCTCTGTTCCAGGGTGTCGAATTCATGGACGTCGAGTCTTACCGGCGTCCTGGCCAGGGATTGCAGGAACAATTCAAGCGCGTGTGCGACTTCCTGCAGGGACTTGAAACCTACTGTAGCCGAACTGCCGGCGAGTGAATGTGCGGCGTGAACGGACTGGACGTTGACCACCCGTTCCGGTTCGTGCCGCCATTCGGAGAAATCCTGCGCAAGCAGACGAACCAGTTCGTCCGTTTCCGCAAGATAGATGTTGTGCAGCGGAACGCTGATTTCGATTTCCCCGATGCGCTTGACGTTGTCGTCCCGTCGGGTTTCCGTCGGCTGCATGGTCGGGAATTCGATGACCTCGGCGATCTTTACTACCGGGCGGGATGCCTGCTCTTCCTGCACTGCAGGGGGAGCTACGGCTTCCGGCTCGCTTTGTGCCGGGTGAACTTCCTCCGCTTGCCCGTCCCTGGCCGCCTCGAACATCGCGAAATCGGCGTCGGAAAGTCGAACCTCTTCCGCCTGCGGCAATGCGGCAATCATTTCCTGCAATCCCTCCGAGCCGTCGCCCGCTACCAGCGGCACTTCGGCTTGCAGGGAGTTCAACTCGGCGAGGATGTCGTCGACATTGCCGCTGTTGCCCGCCCCACCGCTTTCCGGCAAGGAGGGCATCTCCGGTTCAAACGAGGGCACATCCAGCCGCGGGTTGTCCGTCTGCTCCTCGCCGTCCGTTGTAGCAAATGAGACTGCCGGTGCCGGTGTTTGCGGATCCTCGTTCGCAGGGATGGCAGCCGTTTGCGGAGCGTCCTCGTAAACGAACTGTCCACCCGCCTTGACTCCCTCGGCAGCGCGCACCAGGGCATCCGGAGTGCAGACGGATTTTCCATGAAGCTTCAGGTCCCGGACCCATCCTCCAAGTACATCGGTCGCCTTTTCCAAAAGGGCATACAACTCGGCGTCGCCACTGCGCGACTCCGACAACCGCAGATTGAGGACTTGCTCGATGCTCCAGGCGGCTTCGCCAAAGGCGACCAGTCCGACCATGCGGCTGCTGCCCTTCAAGGTATGAAAGCAGCGGCGCAGTGTAGTGAGATGTTCCTGGTTGTGCGGCTGGGTACGCGACTCGGGCAACGTCTGATTGACTGCCGCAAGCACTTCCTCCGCTTCTGAGAGAAAAATTTCAAGCAGCTCGGCGTCGATCGCCTCATCCGTTTCCGGTGCGATCACCGGGGGCAAGGGTTCGCTGATCAGGACGGGAGGAACAGTTGCGGTAATGATCTGCGCCAGCGCCTCGCTTGACTCCGAAAAATCCGCACGCTCCAGGATATCAATGCCTGCGCGTGCCCGATCGTTGATTTCGGGATTGTCGACCAGTGTTGCATCGAGCCGGATCTTTTCAAGCGATTCCTTCAGCTGTTCCTGCAGCAACTGGTTGTCAGGCTCCGCGGTCAGCGACATCGCCAGTTCAGCAGACTGCTGCTGATGAAGGGCCAGTTCGTCCTCGACCGTCGGCAGTGCCGGCATTTCCGATGCCGGCGCCGGTTGTGCGGCTGCTTCAGCGGCATCGACGACCGGGACGACGAAATCGACTGCCCCCTCCGACGGATCATCCTTCTCGATCAGGCGAGCGT
This sequence comes from uncultured Noviherbaspirillum sp., assembly GCA_966212545.1. GTDB lineage: Bacteria > Pseudomonadota > Gammaproteobacteria > Burkholderiales > Burkholderiaceae_D > Noviherbaspirillum. Next base: position 25,660 of record CBIHRW010000026.1, on the reverse strand, counting down.
GAAATGTGCCCGTCTCTTCGTCGAACGTGAATCGCTTCTTCGCACTACCCGGAGGAAGTTGCAGCGATTCGATGAAGAAGCTGAGCGCGCCGACATTCTGCGCGACCTGCTGGAAGTCCTTGTGCTCCGGCGCTTCCTCGTCTTCCGCCTCGACAAATCGTTTGACAGCGGTACGCGTATGCTGGACGGTGCGCATCGCATCGTCCTGGTCGAGCACTGCCAATGCGCCTTCGATCTGGTGCAGGACGACATCGAGCTGGCCCAATGCCGCGTGCTGGGAAGGATCGCGGAAATATTCGTCGAGCATCTTCTCGACCTGGCGCAAGCTGGACTGCATCTCTCCGGCAAGCGCCGTCATGGTCTGGCGCTGCTGCGCTTCGCGAGACATGTCGTCCAGCCAGGGCGCGTTCTGTGCCGGCGTCTCACCGGCGACCACAGCCAGCAGGCGCGCCGTCATCGCGTCAGCGCGTTCCGCAAAATTCTCCGGCAGGCGCGTGATTTGGTTGAGCGAGTTTTCGACGAACAGGAGGCTGGTGGCCATTTCCAGTCCGAGCATGTCGCCCGGTTTGGCATGGGCCGCATGCCTGGCGATACCTTTGAGTTCACGCAGCAGCTTCGACAACGGCGCCGAGTTCAGCTTCAGGCCGGCATCGGCCAGCATATGCATTTCGTGTTCGAATGAATCCGCAACGCTGGCGTCACCGCCGGCAATACGATTCCAGATATTCTTCGCAAGCGTCAAGCGTTCCTTGGCGGCCGCCAATGCGTCCATGTCGATCCTGCCGTAGCGCTTGGCGTCATAGTCCGCCGGAACGAGGCCGTCGAGCTGGTAGGCCTGGCGGATCTGCTGCGCGCGCGGATAAGGATCAGGCGTCTTGGCGATGAAAAACAACGCGTCTCGCAGGAGTCGTTCGGCAATGCTGGACGAGCCTTGCGAAAGGCGCCGGATCTGAAGATTGATCCGCGCAAAGAGCTGCTTGACGTAGATTTCGTTCGGGATCTGGCCTGCGGCGACTGCTTCGGCCAGACCATGCATCACCCACCAGAAGGCTCGCGTCTGCTGGTTGCTTTGCACGCGCTCGATTTCACCGATGATGTCACGCATTGCGGCGGCATTGGCCAGCTCCACACTTCGATCGGAGCTTCGGAGGAACGGCAGCAACGCGCGCTCGAAATGCTGGCGCATCACCATGTACTTGGATGGCCGGGCCTCGCGTGACGGCTCCGCAAGCGGCAGTTGCGGGCGAACGGCCAGGTTCGGGAAGAACAGGTCGGCGGGATGGACGCGTTCTGCGCCACGTGCTTCCAGCAATGTGCGGTAGTAGGGAAACAACCTGACTGGCTGGTGGGGCATGCCCGACAGGAGTTCGTCAAGGTATTCGATCAGCGCCTGGTAACCATTGTCGATCGCCACCGCAAGATCCTTGCTCAGCGCAAGCTGCTTGGCGTCCACGCGCTCCAGAAGATCTTCCACGGTTTCCGTGATGAGCGCGATGCCATCGACGTCCACGATCTGCAATGCGCCGTGCGCCTGGTGCAGGAAACTTTTTGCATGGCGCAGCGAAGTGAGCTGCGCATCGGCGTCCTGCGAAACGGCTTCGTGAATCGCTCCCTTGGAACGATTGAGCGCTTCGCGGATTTCGCCGATCACCCAGGAAAGCGGCCCCGTATCGATGCGACCCGGGGAGGCCGGCGTGTGGGCTGGTGGTGTGGGGGTCATGACGCCCTCGGGGTAAAATTGGTGGCGCGCCGGCCACACGGCCCGCCACCGGGCAATACTGGTAGGCCATCAGGCGTAATGCCAGCGATGACTCCGATCAGGCGGTCACGCGGAAGCGAGACACCGAATTCTTGAGTTCTTCCGCCAGCTTGGACAGCTCGCGAATCGACTGCGCGGTCTGCTGCGTACCCTTCTGCGTCTGTTCGGTCACCGTCAGGATGTTCTGGATGCTTTGCGCCACGCCGTTAGCGGAAGTCGCCTGCTGTTCGGTGGTCGCGGAAATGCTCTGAATCAGTTCAGCGAGCCGGTTCGACACGCTTCGGATCTCGGCCAGCGCGGCACCTGCGGCGTCGGACAGTTTCGCACCTTCGACCACACCTTGCGTCGACTTTTCCATAGCGGCAACCGCGTCGTGGGTGTCGGTCTGAATAGTACGGACCAGCGCGCCGATCTGCTTGGTTGCTTCACCGGAGCGTTCTGCAAGGCGCTGAACTTCCTCGGCAACCACCGAGAAGCCGCGGCCTGCTTCGCCGGCAGAAGCAGCCTGGATCGCTGCGTTAAGTGCCAGTACGTTCGTCTGTTCGGTAATGTCGGAAATCAGCTCGGTGATTTCGCCGATCTCCTGCGAGGATTCGCCGAGGCGCTTGATTCGCTTCGAAGTTTCCTGGATCTGCTCGCGGATTTCGTTCATGCCCTTGATGGCATCTTCCACCGCCTTGGCGCCCTGTTCCGCTGCAGCCACCGATTGGCGTGCCACTTCAGCGGATTCGTTTGCGGACTTGGATACGTCGGTAATCTGGACCGCCATGTCGAGAACGGCCTGTCCGGTTTCCGCAATCTCACGCGACTGCTTCTGCGATGCTTCCAGCAGTTCGTTGGAAATATCCTGCGCCTGGTTCGATGCGGCGGTAACCTGCTCGGCGGTGCGGGTCACGCGGCTGACCAGCCCGCGAAGCTCTTCCACCGTGTAGTTCACCGAGTCGGCGATCGCGCCGGTAATGTCTTCCGACACTGTCGCCTGCACCGTCAAGTCGCCGTCCGCCACCTCCTGAAGTTCGTTCATGAGGCGCAGAATCGCGGCCTGGTTCTGGTCGTTGGCGCGTTTTGCTTCTTCTTCCTTCTGCAGTGCCAGCAGGCGCTGCTCGTCCGCTTCCTGACGGCGCAAGTCCGCTTCCTTGGTGCGGTTGCGGCTGTCCTGCAGCAGGACGAGGGCGATGCCGACTGCGGCAACCAGCGCTGCAATGGCGCTGGCAAGCATCATCCAGAAGGTCCAGTGCAGCGAGTCTTCCTCCGCGCGATAGGACTTCTGCAGTGCGGTGATGCGCTGCTTCAGCGTTTCGTTTTCAGCGAAGATGAGCTGTTCGGATTGCTTCGCGGCGATGAAGTTCTGGAGGTTGCCCAGGATCGTCGCAACCGACTGCTGGTATTCGGCGAAGACGCTTTGCAGCTCGGTCAGCTTTTCACGGGTATCGGCATCCTTGGTGGCTGACAGGCGCAGCACGTCGCTGCCGTTCAAGAAGCCTTCGGTAATGTCGCGGAAGGTATTGGTGTCCTTACCCAGCAGGAACGCGGTTTCCGGGTTCACGCCTTCGGAGGTAAGGAATTCGTTCGCGCTACGGCCGAGGCGCTGGGTCAACATGACCAGCTGGCCGGCTGCGGAAATCTCGCGCGGCGAGGCGCCGCCCTGCGCCTTCAGCGTAGCGATCTGTTCGGTCAGTTCGAGCAGCACCGGGGACAGCGTGTTCAGTTTCTGCAGCGTGGTGCCGAAGCCGGTCAGTTCCTTTTTCAGCTTCAGAATGGTGTCCGCGGCCTTGTCCGAGTTGGCCCATACCTTCTGGGTGTCGCCAAGCATGGCTGCCATCTGGTCGGAAGGCGGCGCGATTTCACGTCCCTGGTAATCGCCGCCCTTGGAGAGCACGGTCAGGTCGCGATTGAATTCCTTGCGGCTCTCTTCGAGCTGTTTGAACGCCTCGAGGTTGCCCTGAATCGCGTTCGGCGCCGCCTTACCGATACGCTGCGAGTGCATCAGCGCGTCGCCGGCGATCTGCGTCTGGGTGGAAGCCAGGGTCGAATGGCTGGTATTCAGGGTCACGCCGACCACGCCGAGACCGATGGATCCGAGCAGCGTGAACAGCAGGATACGCACCTGTTGCTGGAGGGGCAGGTGCCCGATCAGCGGCAGGCGGATGTCGCCGGTCTTTTCGAGTGCGTCGCCGATGAACGTTGCATTCAGGTTGGACTCGGATGCCGCCGACGTCCGAGTAATCGTCGGATGCTCGTCGGTTGTCGCGGGCTCCTGCACGAGGACGGTATTGGCGGAAACGACTTGCGCATCCGATACAGCCGTCACGTCGGCTGCTGCTCCGGCGGCGTCGGCAGGTCCGTCATTTTTTTCCTTGGACAAGAATGGTAGCTTGAACGCCATTACTGACTCTCCTCGTTATTCTCATTGTGTGTCAGGCAGAATCGTCACTGCATATGACACTACGGTCCTATATGCCCACATGCAAGAATTGTGGATCCTGCACGATTAAAGAAAGGTCGAGTTCCGTCCACACCTGGGACTCTCGATCGATAAAACGCTTGATTGCCCACGGCGCATCGCCGGTTGCCTCGTCCTGCTGGAGCTCCATTTCGGCGATGTTGCGCAGGCCCATTACGCGCGAAACAAGCAGACCGCTGTTGAACGACAATGAAGGCGCAAACGCAATGATGCGGCTCTCCTTGTCGACAGGCGTGGGCGGCATTCCACGGAAATGCGCGAGGTCGACGACGCTGATCAGGTTACCCCGGATATTGGTCAGACCCAGAAACCAGTTCTGCGTCAGAGGTACCTTGGTAATCTGCCCGACCGAAACGATTTCACCGGCCTCCTGAAGATTCAGCAGCCAACGCGTCTGACCGATCATTACACCGAGCTGACTCGCCTGCACTCCCACGCCGCTGGTCGCGGCCTGCATGCGCTCGACGAGTTTTGTCTGAAATTCGCGCAGACGCGTCTTGCGGCCGCCATCCGTTGCGGACAAAGCGGTACCAGACGGAAGATCCAATGGTTGCCGGGTCATGAGGGGCGTTTAGCCGAGGGCCGCGATCTTGGCCAGCAATTCCTGCGGATCGACCGGCTTCACAATGTAATCGCGCGCGCCTTGGCGCAAGCCCCAGATACGATCCGTTTCCTGACCCTTGCTGGTGCAGATAATGATGGGAACGTCCTGCGTATCTGGATCGCGGGCGATCGCTCGGGTAATCTGGAAACCGTTCTGACCCGGCATGACCACATCCATCAGGATCAACTGCGGTTTGTCGGCCTTGACCTTCAGGAGGGCTTCCTCCCCGTTTTCCGCCGTGGAGACGGAAAAACCGTTCTTGACCAAAATGTCCGTCAGGAAATATCGCTCTGTCGGCGAATCATCCACCACAAGAACTTTTTGTATGGGCATCTTGAAATTCCAATCCAGAAAAATTATTTCGCAAGCAGCGGAGCGGTGTGCTCGCGAACCGTCTTCAAAAGGCTGTCCTTGGTAAACGGCTTGGTGAGGTAGGCATCCGAACCGACCATTGCCCCCCTCGCGCGGTCGAACAAGCCGTCCTTGGAAGACAGCATGATGACCGGCGTGGAATGAAACCTGGCGCTTTTCTTGATCAGTGCACAGGTCTGGTAGCCGTCGAGGCGAGGCATGAGGATGTCGCAAAAAATCAGGGCCGGCTTGTGATCGTTCATCTTGGCCAGCGCGTCGAAACCGTCGTCGGCAAGGACGACCTGGTAGCCGGCCTGTCCCAGAAAGATCTCCGCCGACCGACGAATCGTGCTGCTGTCATCGATCACCATGATTTTGAGGCTGGCACTATCCGGGGATGTTGTCATGAAGTTAATCTCAGTAACCGTCCAACCAATATACGGCCCTACTCTAACAAAAAGCAAGATGCTTTATAACAAGCTCTCGCCTAGAAGAAAAGGGTCGTGGTTTTTCTGCGAAACTTACCAAAACTATAACATTGACATTTGGAATTTTGCCAGCAGGATTTAAATCTTTCTTACTAGAATCAAATAGCTACCATTTCGAAGTCTTCTTTCCGTGCGCCGCATTCCGGACAGGTCCAGTTCATCGGTACATCCTCCCAGCGCGTGCCGGGGGCGATGCCCTCCTCCGGCAAACCAGCAGCTTCGTCGTACACCCAGCCACAGATCAGACACATCCAAGTCTTGAATTCCTCGTTATTACTCACGGTTGACTGCCCTTCAATCAAGTAAAATGCAAAGTCGACTATCTTAATCTACGAGCCGTGCAAAACCAAAATTCCCCGCTGATCCTGACTTTCGGGGCAGCCGATCCGATAGGCGCGATTGGCATCCAGGCCGACCTCGCATCGTTTGCCGCAATGGGATGCCACGGATTGTCGGTCGTGACCTCGCTCCTGATCGCCGATACGGCCCGCATCGAAGACATGCAGGTGATCGATGCGGACTGGGTCGCCGACCAGGCGCGTGTGGTGCTCGAAGACATGCCGGTGGCGGCCTTCAAGGTCGGTGCCGTAGGCAGCATCGAAAACGTGTCGGTGATCGCGGAAATCGTCTCCGATTATGCAGACGTCCCGCTCATTCTCGATCCTTTCCTGACTGCGATGCCCGACCAGGGGCAAGACAGTGAGGATATGCTGATTGCCATTCGGGAACTCCTCATACCGCAAACCACGCTGCTGCTGATTTCCGCTGTAGAGCTGGCCAGGCTGGCCGAAACCTGGCGCGAACCTTCCAATGACGACACGCTTCCCGTCGATGCCATGCGCCTCATCGACATGGGCTGCGAGTATCTGTTCGTCACCGGAACGCCGGGTGACATGCAAGGCGTCACCAATGCCTTGTTCGACGAATCCGGCATGCTGCGCAAGGACAGCTGGCAGCGGCTGCCAGGCTCATTTAGCGGCGCCGGCACCACCCTGTCCGCCACCATCACGGCAATGCTCGCCAATGGCACGGATGTGCCCGAAGCTGTCTTCGAAGCGCAGGAATTCACGCACGCGGCGCTTGCCAACGCTCAGCGTCTCGGGATGGGAAAACTGACCCCGGACCGTTACTTCTGGGCGAAGGATTCCGATCAGGCCTCCGATCAATAACCGTTTTTTTCGTATGACTTCAAAGAACGACACTCTCTTTGCCCGGGCGCAGATCAGCACGCCGGGCGGGGTCAACTCGCCGGTGCGGGCGTTCCGCTCCGTCGGCGGCACGCCGCGCTTCATCACTCGCGCCGAAGGCCCGTATTTCTGGGATGCCGACGGCAAGCGCTATATCGACTACATCGGATCCTGGGGCCCGGCGATCGTCGGGCATACCCATCCTGCAGTGATCAAGGCCGTGCAGGACGCCGCGGCGCGCGGGCTAAGCTTCGGCGCACCGACCGAAGGCGAGATAGAGATGGCGGAAGAGATATGCCGCATCCTCCCCTCTGTCGAGCAGGTGCGCTTGGTATCAAGCGGCACCGAAGCGGCAATGAGCGCCTTGCGCCTGGCGCGCGGCGCGACCGGCCGCGACAAGATCATCAAGTTCGAGGGCTGCTACCATGGCCACGCGGATTCCATGCTGGTCAAGGCAGGCAGCGGCCTTCTGACCTTCGGCAATCCGACCTCTGCCGGCGTGCCGGAGGACTTCGCCAAGCACACACTGGTGCTCGACTACAACAATACACAGCAGCTCGATGACACCTTCGCGAAACTGGGTAACGAGATTGCCTGCGTAATCGTCGAACCGGTCGCCGGCAACATGAACCTGGTTCGTGCGACGCCGGAGTTCCTGCAGGCGATGCGTCGTCTCTGCACGCAGCACGGCGCCGTTCTGATCTTTGACGAAGTGATGTGCGGCTTCCGCGTCGGCCTCGGCGGCGCGCAGAAGCTGTACGGCGTCACACCGGATCTCACCGTGCTGGGCAAGGTGATCGGCGGCGGGATGCCGGTTGCGGCGTTCGGCGGCCGCAAGGACCTGATGAAATTCCTCGCGCCGCTCGGTCCCGTCTACCAGGCAGGCACGTTGTCTGGCAATCCGGTGGCTGTTGCTGCGGGCATGAGCACGCTCAAGCTGATCCAGCAACCGGGTTTTTACGAAGCATTGACGGCGCAGACCAGCAAGCTGGTCCAGGGGCTGTCTGCGGCGGCGAAGGATACCGGTGTCACTTTCTGCGCCGATTCGGTCGGCGGCATGTTCGGTCTCTATTTCGCGGAGCGCGTACCGGGCAGCTATGCGGACATCATGGCTTGCAACAAGGAGAAGTTCAACGCCTTCTTCCATGCGATGCTGGATCTGGGCGTGTATCTTGCGCCGTCCGCATTCGAAGCTGGCTTCGTGTCGGCGGCACACGACGACGGCGTGATCAACGCGACGATTGAAGCGGCGCGCAAGGCATTTGCAGCGATAGGTTGATAAAAAACCGCTGGGCGAAGTAAAAAGGCCAGGTCCGATGTACCTGGCCTTTTTCATTATTTAAGCCAGCCGCGTTTGCGGAAATACAGGAATGGCGCGACCGCACTGACCAGCATCAGCCCAAGCGAGAACGGATAGCCCAGGGTCCACTTCAACTCAGGAAGAAGATCGAAGTTCATGCCGTAAATGCTGGCGATCAGGGTCGGCGGCAGGAAGGCAACGGAGGCCACCGAGAAGATCTTGATGATCTTGTTCTGGTTGATGTTGATGAAGCCGACCGTAGCATCCATCAGGAAGTTGATCTTGTCGAACAGGAAGGCGGTGTGTCCGTCGAGCGATTCGATGTCGCGCAGGATCTGGCGCGCCTCCTCGAACTGATCGGCGTTCAGCAGGCGGCCGCGCATCAAGAAGCTTACCGCGCGGCGGGTATCCATCATGTTGCGGCGGATTCGGCCGTTCAAGTCTTCCTCTTGCGCGATCGCATTCAGCGCATCGGCGGCGTCCTGGTCGGTCAGTTCCTTCTGCAATACGCGCCGGCTGACGTCTTCCAGGTTTTGGTAGATACCTTCGAGCGCGTCCGCCGAATACTCTGCGTCGGTCGCATACAAGTCGAGCAGCACATCCTTGTAGTCGCCGATGGAACCGGGACGCGAGCGAGCGCGCATGCGCACCAGACGGAACACCGGCAGGTCGTCGTTATGCACAGAGAACAGCATGTTCTTGGTCAAGATGAATGCCACTGTCACCACGCGTGACGGGCCGTCATCCTCTTCCAGCAGGAAGTCGGTGCGCAGGTGCAGGTCGCCATTTTCCGCCTCGTAGTAACGCGCAGAAGCCTCGATATCCTTGACCTCATCCTCGCCGGGCAGCGTCACGCCGTAGATGCTCTTGACCCAGGCGCGCTCATCGTCGTTCGGGTCGGTCAGGTCGACCCAGACCGGCGCGACATTCTCCAGATCGTGCCTGGTTTCGATGTTGACCTGGTTCAGGCGGCCATTCTGCAAGACGAAAACATTAATCATGAGCTCTCCCGGCTGCATTCATGTTGTGAATGCAGCCATCCCGCCGCCGGTAGCGGCGGGTCGATTCAATTCAGGGAACGCGGCCATGAATTCGGCCTGGTCGCGCCCGCCCACCAATGCGTTTGGCGAGAGGCGCGGGAGGGTGTTTACCGCCGGAGCGCTATCTCGCCGATCGACCGTGAAATGACGGTTGACTATGTGTACTGGGACTACCCAAGACGGGTCTCCGAAAACGAAAACAGCGCAAGTGTACTGATATCGATGGCGGCAGGCAAGCTTGGGCCGAGCCATCGGACGCTTAACGATTCACGGCCTTTTCGATCAGCTTGTCGCGCATGCTGGGCGCCCCCTCGCCTTCCGGCGTGGAAGCAACCGGCACTTTCGGGGCCTCGAAGCCCTTGGTATCATGGATCTGCACCTTCTGGCTGGTGGGATTGGCCTTCTCGCAATCGACATTGGAATAAACGACCTTGCCGTCGATCACGCATTTGCGGATGGCAGCGGCCTCGGATTTGGCCGCATTGCCGGCGCTCTGCTGCACCTGCTGGACAGCCTGCCCGACCTCGGTCTTGGTCAGCTTTTTCCAAGCCTCGGCAAAATAGTTGCGCTCATAGCGCGCCGACATCAGCGCCACCATGCCGGCCGCCGCGACAAGCCCGACGACCACCGCGGTCCACACCAGGCTCAATCCCTTCTGGTATTTCCGTTTCACCGTCACCTCCCTTTTATTATTGATTGTCATGGCAGTTCCGCCCCTCCCATGCGACGCAGAATCAGCTCGGTGCGGCGCGCAAGATAGGCTGAGCTGCGGTTCTTGTCGTAGAAGCGCGGACGGGGAAGCATCACCGCGAGCCGCGCCGCCTGCGCCGGAGCGAGCTGGGCCGCGGAAATCCCATAGTAGTGCTGCGCCGCCGCTTCCGCGCCGAACACCCCGACGCCCCACTCAACCACGTTCAGGTAGATCTCGAAGATGCGCTCCTTGTCCATCATGTATTCGAGCATGTACGTGATCACCACTTCCTGCCCTTTGCGCAGGTAGCTGCGTTCGCCCGACAGGAACAGGTTCTTGGCCAGTTGCTGTGTGATGGTGGAGCCGCCCGCCACGACCTTGCCTTTTTTCAGGTTCTTTTCGTAGGCTTTCTGCATCGCCTCCCAGTCCACGCCTTCATGGTCGGAAAAATGCGAGTCTTCGGCGGCGATGATGGCGCGTTTCAGGTGCTTGGAAATGCGGCTATACGGTACCCACTTGTGCTTGATCTGCGCCTTGGGGTCCTTTTCCCGAAGTATGGACAACTGGCGGTCCATAAAGCTGGTCGAGGACGGATTGTGATCGACCCACCACCAGATCTGCACCAGGAAGTACAGCTGCACCACCAGGACGATGGCGATCGGCGCGATCACAAGCCAGAGCAATAACTTGCGCAGGAATTTCATCTTCCTAGAGTTTTGCGCGTAGTTCCGCGAACACAGGAGCCGTATCGGGCCTCACGCCGCGCCATACGAAGAATGCCTCGGCTGCCTGCTCGACCAGCATGCCGAGTCCATCTCGCACCACGGCCTCGTGCGAGGAGGCAAAGCGCATGAAGACTGTCGGCTCTTTCCCATACATCATGTCGTAGGCGAAGGTCGAATTGCCGAAGACCGCAGGAGAAATGGGAGGCAGATCGTCCGACAAACTGGCCGACGTGGCATTGATGATGATATCGAAACGGCTTTGCAGGTCTTCGAAGTTGCTGGCGGAAACACGGCCGTGCGGCGCAAACTGGGTGGCCAGGTCGGCCGCCTTGCTGATCGTGCGATTGGCGATGACCAGTTCGGCCGGATGCTCGTCGAGAATGGGCAGAATGACGCCGCGCGCCGCTCCGCCCGCGCCCAGCAACAAGACCTTCTTGCCCATAATGGCGATACCGGCATTGCGCACGATGTCGGACACCATGCCGATGCCATCGGTGTTGTCGCCGGTGATTGCGTCGCCGTCGAACCTCAAGGTATTGACTGCGCCGGCTGCCTTTGCACGCGGCGTCAGTGTCGTGGCGAGCGCATGTGCCTCGAGCTTGAACGGAACGGTAACATTCGCACCTTTGCCGCCCGCTCGGATGAAGTCCTGCACCGCCTGCTCGAAGCCGTCGAGCGGCGCGAGCATGCGCTCATAGGTCAAGTGCTGTCCGGTCTGCACGGCGAAGCGCGCATGGATGTCCGGCGACTTGCTGTGGGCGATCGGATTGCCGATGACGGCATAGCGGTCTGGCGTCGAGCTCAATCAGCCTCCTCCCTGCAACACGGCTTCCACGCCTTCCTCGCGGGTGAACTTGAAACGCGTCGTCATCACCCATACATCGTCGCGGTCGGACGAGCGCATCTTCCTGTCGAACGCGCCAAAGGGCGCGGCCCTGCGCACGATTCGGCGTGCCGCTTCATCGAGCGCGGGATTGCCGGATGAACGTTCGATGACGACGCCTTCATCCCTGTCCCTGGTGTAGATCTTCCCGTCCTGGAAAATGGAAATCGACACCGTCAGTTCGCCGTACAGCTTCCTGCCGTCCTTCTGCGGAAAGTTCAGCGTGCCGACGTCTTCGATCTTCTTGCGTACGCTGTCGAAATACATTGCATAGCCGACCTCGCGTGTGCTCGGCGAAATGAAGGTTTTCTTGGGTCGCTTGTTTTCGTCTTCGATGCGCTTGGAGATCTCCGCTTCGCGCCGCAGGATTTCCCTGGCATTTTCGAGCGCGTCGCCCATGTCCGCCTGCTGCGGCGCTTCCTTCGGCTTGACCTGGTCCTTGATGACGGGTGCGGATTGGGCCGATTTCTTGTTTAGCTGTGCCAGCATGCGCTGCTGGCGTTCGAGTTCATCGATACGACGCTGGACGGCTTTCATGCCCTCGCCGTCCTCGGCCCTGCGCATATCAGGCAGCGGCGACTTCGAACGTCCCGATTCGGCATTGCCACCACCATCGAGGTTGGCCTGTGCCAGTGCCTCGGCCTTGATCGGCTTGCGGTCGTGCTTGGCGTTGACGAGGATGACTTCAAGCCCGGGATCCATGGGCTTGAACTTGAAGGTATCGGGCGGCGCAAACCGCACCGCCAGCATCGCGCCATGCAAGAGGATCGACGCCGCGACAGCGATGGACAACGTGCGGTTTTCGAGAATGAGCATTACGCGGGTAAAGACTAGCGGTTGCGAACGCCTTGAATTTTACGATAAACCTCGCCGCAAATCGGCTTAGTTTTCATTGTTGTACCGATTCCGCATTCGCCTCTGTTTCGGTAATGGCAATTTCGTCATCTTCAATGACGGTGGCATCCGCTTCCGCGGTCGCCGTTGTCACTTCAATCAAGCGCGCCTCGACCGTCAGGTCGACCTCGTCCCAACGGATCAGGTCAAGCTTGACCTGGGTGCCGCGCGGCGTCTGCGGAATGCCCGGCAGCCGGATGATGAGCGGGATGTCGACCAGGCGCAACACGTCGTCCTTGAGCACGACCGCATTGACGTGCTTCGTGTTTTCCTGTGCGAGCCAGCGCAGGCACCAGTAGCGCTCCATGTTGGACTGAAAATCGGCATAGGCCGCGTAGGCAGCATCGAACGCCGAGACGATCGCGAACAGGTCGGCGTCCTTCGGCTTGAACGGCGCAACGAGCGGCGCCGTCACACCATGCTCGGCGCAAGCGAGGATCTGCCACTGGTTGACCAGGTCGGTGTAGCGGCGCAGCGGCGATGTGCTCCATGCGTACTGGTCGACGCCGAGCCCCTGGTGCGGCGCAGCGTGCGTGACCATGCGCACCTGCATCTTGGCCGCCCAGCCGCCGCCCCCTCCTCCTTGGCAGCGGTAGATGCCCGGCACGCCATGGTCGTGCATCAGCTTGCCCCAGGTACTGTTGGCGAAGATCATCAGCTCGGCGACGATCTTGTCGAGCGGCGCGCCGCGCTTGCGGCGGACGATAGTCACGACATCATTCTCGACGTAGAAATTGAAGTCGACGCGGTTGGTCTGCTCCGGCTTCAGTCCAAAGCCTTCGCGCTTGGCCATGCGGCCTTTTTCGAGCACCTGCGCCCATTGCCAGAGCAGTTCGATTTCGGCCTTGTGTGCATAGTCGCCGGTGCCCGCAGCCAGGTTTTCCTCGGTCACCACATCGTCGAGATCGTTGTGACGCAGATTCGATGCAATCGGAACGGCCTCGGCGCGGGTCTCTGTCGACACAACGGTCCAGTCAGCCGGGTCGAGCGTGGCATACAGGGACAGGGCCGGGCAGGTACGCCCCTCGGCCAGGGTAAACGCCTCGACGAGTTCATCGGGCAGCATGGTGATCTTGTCGCCCGGCATGTAGACGGTGGACAGGCGCTGACGCGCGATCGCGTCGAGTGCATCGTCGCGCTTGATGCCGAGTCCGGGGGCGGCGATGTGGATGCCGACGCGCACCTTGCCGTCCGGCTGGCGCACGACGGAAAATGCGTCATCGATTTCCGTCGTGGTGACGTCGTCGATGGAGAATGCCTTGACATCCGCAACAGGCAGCTCGGACACGTCCGGAACCGGGGTTGTCGGGAACCGCGTCCCTTTCGGGAAGTATTCGAACAGGAACTTCGACAGGTGCAACTGCTTGGGTGAGGTGATGCCCCCGGCGGCCAGCATCAGGCGTTGCGGCGTCATCTGCATTGCCGCACTCGCCTCTTCCAGCGCCTTGTACTCGATGCTGTTCTTGTCCGGTTTGAACAGGAGCTGCATCACGATCGGCTTGAACGCGTCGGGAAGCTGGTTCGCCTTAAGCTGCTCGACATATTGCGCCTGGATCAGCGCCTGCTGCTTTTTCTTCTCGATGCCGGCGAGCGCAGCCTTCAGCGAGGTTTCCGGTGCCGCCTTGTAGCGGCCCTTTCCCTTCTTGTAGAAGTAGATCGGGGAACCGTGCAGTTTCAGCAGCAAGCCAGCCGCTTCATGCGGTTTGGGTTCGTGACCGAAATATTCGGCGCCGAGGTCCGAATAGCCGAACTCGTCCTGGCCCGCGACTTCCCAAAGGAAATCGAGATCCACCTCGTCGGCGACTGCCTTTGCGTCGTTCAGCAATTGCACAGGATCGGGCGATACGAACTGGAACAGGATATCGCGCGCCTTCACCTTGGTGCGCTTGCCGGTCTGCATTTCGACCTGGTAAGCCTCACCTTGCTGGGACAGTATGGTTCCGGCCTTGAAGTCGCCGGATTCCTCAAAAAATAAGTTCATCGATTGCCAAGCCAGTCAGCTAGTTTAAGTTGCTTGCGCGGCGCACCGAGATGCGCGATCGCAGGAAGGAAGAGCTCAGTCACAAGCAGTACGCCATTCCTGCGGCGGTACAAGCAGCGCCGCGCAAAGATCGGCGCGTCGAATCCGGTTACCTCCAGCGCGGCACACGCCCGCTCCACCAGGGGATGTTGGGCGCGCAGGCGCGCATACTGCATCTTGCCGCGCAACACGCGCGGGTCGCCGAAGAGCGTGCTGCCGAGCGACCGCTCGCCGAGCGTCCCGAAAAACGGCCAGTCCGAGGTCGACGCGCTCAACGGTACGATCGTATGCGCAAACACGACCGGGCGGCCGTCACACTGCAGCAGTACTTCGCGCTCCTGCACAAAGGTCCTGCGGGGCAGTTCGACCGCATCCGATTCGTCGGTCAGGCACATCCCGCGCTGCTGTCGCAGACGCTGTATGCGAAATTGCTCGCTGCGCTCTATCAGCTTCATCGTCAACGACATCGTGTCCGTCAGCCAGCCGCGCATCTCCCGCGTCGCATTGACGCCGTTGACATGCCAGTGCCAGCGGGCATGCCCTACAGAATGCCGCCTCATGCACGCGCCTCCGGGTCAACGCCGCAGAATGCAAGCACCTTGTCGACATACTGCACGAAGTCCGATATGCCGTGATCGCTTCCCTCAATGATGTGCTGTGGTGCCCCTGGGTAATGTCCGGTCATTTCGCGCCAGTCGAGGACTTCGTCGCCGGTCGCCGCCATCAGGAAATACCGCTCCGGGCGGCTGATCCGTTCGACCGCAAACTCTTTCAGTTCGTCGATATATTCACGCTTGAATTCAAACGGTGTATCAGAGTGGTAAGCCGTCGTCACGCCGACATACTTTTCCAGGTCGCGCGGCGGCTTCACCGCCGGGTTCAATAACACGGCGCGGCAACCAAACTTCTCTGCCAGCCACGTCGCGTAGTACCCGCCGAGCGAGGAACCGACCAGGATAACCTCATCCCTACTCTCCTCAATCAGTCGGGCCGCCAGCGCAATCGCTTCGCGCGGCGAAGCCGGCAGCTGCGGGCACTGATAATCTGCCGCGCGACCGAGCGCTGCCATGCGCTCGCCGATCAGGCGCGCCTTGAACGACAGCGGTGACGAGCGGAATCCGTGCAAATAGAGAATCATTGCGCGAGCGCATCCAGGATCTTCTGGTGCACGCCGCCAAACCCGCCGTTGCTCATCACCAGCACATGATCGCCGGGCTGCGCGGCCTTGACGATCGCCTGCACGAGCACGCCAAGATCGTCAAAGGCGCTTGCCTTGGCGCCAAGCGGTGCCAGCGCTTCCTGCAAGTCCCAACCCAATGCATCCTTGCCCGACTTTGCGCCATAGCCGAACACCAGGTCGGCATCCGCGAGGCTGCCAGGCAAGGCGTTCTTCATGGTGCCCAGCTTCATCGTGTTGGAGCGCGGCTCCAGTACGGCAAGAATGCGTTGCTTGCCGACCTTCTTGCGCAAGCCGCCGACCGTAGTCGTGATCGCCGTCGGATGGTGCGCAAAGTCATCGTACACGGTAATGTCGTTCACCACGCCGCGCACTTCCATGCGTCGCTTCACATTTTCGAAGCGGGACAACGCCTCGATCGCGAGCGCCGGCGGCACGCCGACGTGACGGGCGGCTGCAATCGACGCCAGCGCGTTGAGCCGGTTGTGCTCGCCGGTCAGCGGCCATTCCACCGTGCCCAGCGCTTCGCCATTGAAACGCACGTCGAAGCCGCCGTCTTCGTGCTCCTTGAGCGACCAACCGTCGTCGGCATTGCCGCCGAACCACTCCTTTTCGCTCCAGCAGCCACGGTCGATCACGCGATGAAGGGATTCCTCACGCGCATTGACGAGCAGCCGGCCGACCTGCGGCACGGTGCGAACCAGGTGATGGAATTGCGTTTCGATCGCGCCGAGATCCGGAAAGATGTCCGCGTGGTCATATTCCAGATTGTTCAGGATCGCGGTCTTGGGCCGGTAGTGGACAAACTTGCTGCGCTTGTCGAAGAAGGCGGTGTCGTACTCGTCCGCCTCGATCACGAAGAAATTGGAGTCGTCCGCCTTGCCCGCAAGGCGCGCGGAAATGCCGAAGTTCATCGGTACGCCGCCGATCAGGAAACCGGGATCATAGCCGGCGTCTTCCAGGATCCAGGCCAGCATCGACGAAGTGGTGGTCTTGCCGTGCGTGCCGGCGACCGCCAGCACCCACTTGTTGCGAAGGATATGCTCGCCGATCCACTGCGGCCCTGAGGTATAGGGCAAGCCGCGGTTCAGGATTTCTTCCATCAGCGGATTGCCTCGCGAAACGACGTTGCCGATCACGAAGAGATCCGGCTGCAGGTCGATCTGTTCCGTTCCGAATCCCTGGATGAGTTCGATGCCCTGCGCCTGCAACTGCGTGCTCATCGGCGGATACACGTTGGCATCGCAGCCGGTGACTTTATGTCCGGCTTCCTTGGCCAGCACTGCGAGTCCGCCCATGAAGGTGCCGCAGATGCCGAGAATGTGGATGTGCATTGTGATGTTTCAAAAGGAATAAAAAACGCTGATTTAATTCCGGCGCAAAAGGTCAAATACTGCGCAAGCGTTCCCGATCAGCAGAACCCGGAATTTTACCCGACCCGTCGTCCTGCGACTTACAGAGTATCATCGAGGCCCATGAGCAATTTCTCCAACAACACAGAGATGCTGCGCGCCGAAATCGCGGCCGCAGCGGCCCGCCTGATAGCCGAGGACGGCGCCGATTACGCCACCGCCAAGAAAAAAGCAGTAAAACAGGTGCTTGGCAACGCGAAGGTACGCGGCGAAATCATGCCGGATAATGCTCAGATCGAAGAAGAAGTGCGTATTTACAACGAGCTGTTCTTTTCCGATACGCAACCGGCGCGACTGCTGCACCTGCGCAAGCTGGCGGCACGGCTAATGGACGACCTGGCACCGTTTTCACCCTACCTGACCGGCGCCGTGTTGAATGGGACAGCGGGAGAGCATTCGGATATCCATCTGCAGCTCTTCCCGGAAAGCGCCAAGGATGTCGAGATTTTCCTTCTTAACAAGAATGTGGACTTTGAGGCATCCGAGTCGAATCATTTCAGCGGACGCGGCGACCCGGTCGTAACCGTCAGCTTCCTGTGGCACGGCGAGGGCGTGCATCTCGCTTTGTATGAGGCGGACGACGTACGAGGTGCGATCAAACCGGGACCTGACGGACGGCCGGGACGCGCCAATATTAATGCGGTGCGGGCATTGATTTCGGAATCAGATCAAAAATGAAGAAAAATGCGATTCTTTTCGGCGGCGTTGCCATCCTGTTCTCCGCTTTCGGGATTTTTTACGCGAATCGGCAACTGTCGCCCGCCCCGGCACAGTCGTCGGCTGTCGGGACGCTACTGTCGCAATCGATGAAGGACGCCAACGGGCAGGAACATGCCCTCGGCCAATGGAAGGACCGCGCGCTAGTCGTCAATTTCTGGGCAACCTGGTGTGCGCCCTGCGTCGACGAAATGCCGGAACTATCGGCTTTGCAACAGGAAATTGCGCCGCAGAAAATTCAAATTATCGGCATTGGAATCGATTCTGCTTCCAATATCGCCGATTTCGCCGAAAAGTACCAAATCAGTTATCCGCTGTACGTCGGCGGGATCAATGGCACCGAATTGTCGCGGCAGCTGGGCAACCAGGGAGGCGGGCTACCGTATACAGTGATTATTGGAAGTGACGGGCAGGTAAAAAAGACGTACATCGGCCGACTCAAAATGGACGAACTGCGAAAATCCCTGGCCGGACTGTAGCAGCACAAACATCTTTTCCCTTGCCAGTCAGAATCATTTAACGGCAAAATGCGGCATCCTCGTCAAACGGAGTCGTATCTCCATGGCAATAAAACTTCTTCTGGTCAATGGCCCGAACCTGAACCTGCTGGGCACACGTGAACCGGAGGTGTATGGCTCGACGACGCTAGCCGATATCGAACAAGCTGCGACTGCGCAAGCGGCTGCGGCAGGCGCGAGCATCGCGTGCTTCCAGAGCAACCATGAAGGTGCATTGATCGATCGCATCCAGGCCGCCAGGAACGAAGGCGTGGACGCGATCGTTATCAACCCGGGCGGCCTGACCCATACCAGCGTCGCCCTGCGCGATGCCCTGGCCGGTGTCGCCATTCCGTTTGTCGAAGTACATATCTCCAATATCCACAAGCGTGAAAGCTTTCGGCATCACTCCTACCTGTCCGGAATCGCCGTTGGCGTGATTTGCGGACTGGGTGTCGAAGGATACTCGGCCGCGATCGAGTTCGCACTCAAAAAGCTGTAATTCTCATTATCTCGCCGCAATCCACTTATAATTGTGCCGATTCCATTTGCAATAAATATACAAAACTGAGGAATTTCATATGGATCTACGAAAACTCAAGACGCTGATCGACCTCGTCGCCGAATCAGACATCGCCGAACTGGAAGTCACCGAAGGCGAAAGCAAAGTCCGTATCGTCAAATCCTCGGGCGCCCCGCAAAATCAGGTCGTCATGATGCCGTCGACCATGCCGCAGACCGTGACGTCGCCTGCCGGTGCTCCGGTCGCCGCGCCCGTAGCAGCCCCGGCCGCCGTTGCCGCACCGGCAGAACCGGAAGGCCATATTGTCAAATCGCCGATGGTCGGCACCTTCTACCGCGCCTCCTCCCCGGGCAATCCTCCGTTTGTCGAAGTGGGCGCAACCGTGAAGGAAGGCGACACCCTGTGCATCATCGAAGCCATGAAGCTTCTCAATGAAATCGACGCCGATGCGTCCGGCGTGATCAAGCAAATCCTGGTGGAGAACGGCCAGCCGGTGGAATTCGGCCAGCCGCTGTTTGTGATCGGCTAAGGTGCGCACGCGGCATCTATATATATGCCGCGCACCCCGAATAACTCTTATAACGACACAAGCACGCCATCCTATCCGCCATGTTCGAAAAAATCCTTATTGCCAACCGCGGTGACCAGCCGCAAAGCTGCGCAGCAGCGCAGCTAAATTGCGTAGCTGCCGAAGGCAGCCGCGATTTCGCCGCGGAGGCCGCCCATGTTTGAAAAAATCCTGATCGCTAACCGCGGCGAAATCGCGCTACGCATCCAGCGCGCTTGCCGCGAAATGGGCATCAAGACCGTGGTCGTCCACTCCGAGGCTGACCGCGAAGCCAAGTATGTGAAGCTCGCCGACGAATCTGTCTGCATCGGCCCTGCGCCGTCGTCGATGAGCTACCTGAATATGCCCGCGATCATCAGCGCGGCAGAAGTCACCGACGCCGAAGCGATCCACCCCGGCTACGGCTTCCTCTCCGAGAACGCCGACTTCGCCGAGCGCGTTGAGAAATCCGGCTTCGTCTTCATCGGCCCGCGTCCCGATTCGATCCGCATGATGGGCGACAAGGTGTCGGCCAAGCACGCAATGATCAAGGCCGGCGTGCCCTGCGTACCCGGCTCCGAAGGCGCACTGCCGGAAGACCCGAAGGAAATCATCCGCATCGCCCGCAAGGTCGGCTATCCGGTCATCATCAAGGCGGCCGGCGGCGGCGGCGGCCGCGGTATGCGCGTAGTGCACACCGAAGCCGCGCTGCTCAACGCCGTTACCATGACCAAGTCGGAAGCCGGCGCCGCTTTCGGCAATCCGGAAGTCTATATGGAGAAGTACCTGGAAAATCCGCGCCACGTGGAAATCCAGGTGCTGGCAGACGAATTCAAGAACGCCGTCTGGCTGGGCGAACGCGACTGCTCGATGCAGCGCCGCCACCAAAAAGTGATCGAGGAAGCGCCGGCGCCCGGCATTCCGCGCAAGCTGATCGAGCGCATCGGCGACCGCTGCGCCGAAGCCTGCCGCAAGATCGGCTATCGCGGCGCGGGCACTTTCGAATTCCTGTATGAAAACGGCGAGTTCTACTTCATCGAGATGAACACCCGTATCCAGGTGGAACACCCGGTCACCGAAATGATCACCGGCGTCGACCTGGTGCAGGAACAGATCCGCGTCGCCGCCGGCGAGAAGCTGCGTTTCCGCCAGCGCGACATCGAACTATCCGGCCACGCGATCGAGTGCCGTATCAATGCGGAGGACCCGTTCAAGTTCACCCCGTCGCCGGGCAAGATCGTTGCATGGCACGCGCCGGGCGGCCCAGGCATCCGCGTCGATTCGCACGCCTACGCCGGCTACTTCGTGCCGCCGACCTACGATTCGATGGTCGGCAAGGTCATTTCCTACGGCGCCACGCGCGAGCAGGCAATCCGCCGCATGCAGATCGCGCTGTCGGAAATGGTGGTCGAAGGCATCCAGACCAACATCCCGCTGCATCGCGAACTGATGGTGGACGCGCGCTTCATCGAAGGCGGCACCAATATCCATTACCTCGAGCAGAAGCTGGCCGACAAGCCCGACCTGCCCAAGGGCGGAGCCAAGGCCGCAAAGTAAACTAGGGCAATATCATGAGCTGGACCGAAATCGTCATTGAAGTTGCGCGCGATCATGCGGAAGCACTTTCCGATGCATTGATGGAAGCGGGCGCGTTGTCGGTTTCGGTCGAAGATGCCGACGAAGGCACGGACGCCGAAAAACCCTTGTTCGGCGAACCGGGCATGGAACCGTCGGAGGCGGCGTGGGACCACAGCCGCGTGGTGGCGCTGGCCGACGAAAACGCAGACTTCGCCGCGCTCGTCGCCGCAGCAGCCGCCGAATGCGGGGTCGCGGTTCCGCCGTACACTCTGCGCGCAGTCGCGGAGCAGGATTGGGTACGCCTGACGCAATCACAGTTCGAACCCATCCACATCGGCAAGAACATCTGGGTCGTGCCGAGCTGGCACGACGCCCCTGATCCCGACGCGCTGATCCTCGAGCTCGACCCCGGTCTCGCCTTCGGCACCGGTAGTCATCCAACTACACGCCTGTGCATGGAATGGCTGGAAGCACATCCGCCGCAAGGATTGTCGGTGCTCGACTACGGCTGCGGTTCCGGCATCCTCGCGATGGTCGCGAAGAAGCTGGGCGGCGCTCTCGTGTGCGGCGTCGACATTGACCCGCAGGCAATCGAATCGGCCCGCTACAACAGCGAACGCAACCACTGCGAAATCGACTATTATCTGCCGGAAGATTTCACCAACGCCGCGCCGCAAAAAACCTACGACATCGTGGTCGCCAACATCCTCTCCAGCCCGCTGAAACTGATGGCACCGATGCTAGCCTCGCGCGTCGCCCCCGGCGGTCGTCTGGTCCTGTCGGGCATCCTGGAGCGCCAAGCCGACGAAGTGGCGGCGGCCTATGCCCCCTTCATCAAGCTGTCCGTATGGGCCGAGCGTGAAGGGTGGGTGGCGCTGTCCGGCCCCTCTCCGCTCACCGCCTAACTGCAATGGCGCTTGCTACCCAGTGTCCTCATTGCCATACCACATTCAGGGTCGCGCATGATCAGTTGAAGCTGCGCGCCGGGCTCGTCCGCTGCGGCGCCTGCAAGCAAATCTTCAACGGCATCGAGAACCTGCTCCGCCCGGAAGAACTGGAGCAGGCCGCGCCACGGACAACACCGATTCACCATACGCCGCCAGAGGCGAAACCCGAACCTGCCCCGCCTGCCGAGAAGCCCGCACCCACTGTGGATTTCGATCTGGGCGATCTCAGCGACCTCGATACGAAACCGGCGGAAAAGTCGCCCCCTGCGGAGCGCCCGTTTCCCGATTCATCGGATACCACGCTTGCCGAAGCGGAAAAGGAAGAGTTAGAAGCGGCCCCTGCTCCCAACGAGCCGCAGAAAGACGATCCACTGCTGCGCATGACACTCATGGACTTCGCGCACGAGAGGCGCGAGCCCGTCATCGAGGAGCACGCCGCCGAAGAAGCGGCAAAGCCTGAAGAAGACGTCATCGAACAGGCCATCGACGACCTCGAAAGCAAACCCTGGCGGCGCGAACTGGACGAATCCGAGCCGCCTGAAGGAGATGCACTCGACCATGTCGAAGCAGCGGAATATGAAGAACCCAGCTTCGTGAAACAAGGCCGGCGCAAGCAGCGCATCGGCCGCGCGGTACGCATCGTCATGGCGGTCGGTTCGGTCATTCTGCTGATCGCTTTGCTTGGCCAGGCAACCTATGTCTTCCGCGACCAGATTGCAGCCTGGTTCCCGCGAACCAAGCCGGCCCTCGCTAATATCTGCGCCCGCCTCGGCTGCCAGGTCGGCCTGCCAGCACAGATCGAATCGGTATCGATCGAATCGAGCGAACTGCAGACGCTGTCACCGGATTCCGCCACTTTCGCGCTGACCGTCCTGCTGCGTAACCACGGCTCGACCGAGCAGGCATGGCCGAACATCGAGCTCACGCTCAACGACAACAACGAAAAGCCGATTGCCCGCCGCGTGTTCGTTCCACGAGAGTACCTGACGGAAGCCGGCGATGCGAAGAAGGGTTTCGCCGCGCGTTCCGAGCAACCGGTCAAGCTGTACTTTGAACTTGCGCAACTCAAGGCGTCGGGATACCGCGTTTACCTGTTCTATCCGTAATACACTTCGGGGATTCCGTTTTTAGCCCCTCGGCAATCAATCTTCCATCCTTCACCGGCAGGCAACCATGACATCCTTAATCTGCGGCTCCCTCGCGTTCGACACCATCATGCTGTTCGGCGGGCGCTTTTCCGAGGCGCTGCTGGCGGACCAGCTGCACAAGATCAACGTCGCCTTCCTGGTGCCGGAGCTGCGCCGCGAGTTCGGCGGCTGCGCAGGGAATATCGCCTACAACCTCAAATTGCTGAATGGCGACCCGCTAATCATGGCGACCATTGGCAAGGACGGCGCGCCCTATCTTGAGCGACTCGACCGCCTGCAGATTTCCCGTCGCTGCGTGCGTACGATCGACAGCAGCTACACCGCGCAGGCCTTCATCACGACCGACGCCAACAGCAACCAGATCACAGCCTTCCACCCGGGAGCAATGGCACTGTCGCACCAGAACAAGGTTGCCGACGCCGGTCCGGTCAAGCTTGCGATCGTCGCCCCGGACGGCCGCGACGGTATGCTGCAGCACGCGGTGGATTGCGTGGATCTCGGCATTCCGTTCATCTTCGATCCGGGCCAGGGTTTGCCCATGTTCAACGGTGCTGAACTGGAACACTTCATTGAACTGGCTACTTATGTGGCGGTCAATGATTATGAGGCGGAACTCTTGACCGAACGCACCAACCTGCCCCTGGACCAGATCGCCAAGCGCGTGAAGGCCTTGATCGTGACGCGCGGCGAGCAGGGTGCCGAGATTTTCACGGATGGACAGCGTATCGATATTCCTTGCGTGAAGGCTGATAAGGTAGTCGACCCGACCGGCTGCGGCGATGCGTTCCGCGCCGGCCTGCTTTACGGGATCACCAGCGGCATGGATTGGGTGACCACCGGTCGCTTGGCCAGCCTGATGGGTGCAATCAAGATCGCCTCCCAGGGCGGCCAGAATCATTCACCGAGCCGTCAGGAAATCGAGGACCGGTTCCAGAACGCGTTCGGTTACCGTTTCTGATATTTCCGGCGTCGGCCGTACTTATCTGATGGGGGGATTCATGGGTATTCGACATCCGATATTCGCTGCCGCACTGAGCGCGCCCTTGCTGATCGGCTGTGCATCAAATCCCCCGGATCCCCTCATGACGACGCAAGGCTCGACCTTGGTGCAAACCGGGCGTGTCATGAATGTCCGCGACATCACTATGCGTGGCGGCCGCCCGTCCGGAGTAGGCTCCTTCATCGGCACGATCGTCGGCGGCATCGCGGGCAGCAAGATCGGGAGCGGCAACGGCAGCACCGCCGCGAGTATCGGCGGTGCGGTTGCCGGCGGCCTGGCGGGGCATCAGGTCGAAGAAGCCGGCAAGAGCAGCTCCTCAACCGAATTGACTGTGCAGCTCGATAGCGGAGAAAGCCGGGTCTTCAGGGTCGAACCGGAAGAGCCATTCAGGGTCGGCGACGCAGTCAGGATCACTACCGTCAACGGCGTGTCGAAGGTCTCCCGCTATTAATTAGCAGGATGAACCGGGATGCGATCGCGTTACTGACGGACACCAGATCTGTTTGAACCAGAAGCCATCCGCTTCAGGCGCCGCTTCCCAACAAGGACGTCTTGACGCGCTCCACGGTCATCGCCGGCGCGACGACTTCAATCATCTTCCGTTTGTTGGTATGCCCATGCGTGATCGACACGGCGCTCTTCGGCACGGCGAGCATGTCGGCCAGAAAGCGGATCAGTGCCTCGTTTGCCTTGCCTTCGATCGGCTGCGCCTGCAGCCGAATCTTCAGCGCGTCGTCCAGTACACCGGTCACCTCGCTCTTCTTGGCATTGGGCGTGATCTGCACGGAAATCCTCACGCCGCCGGAAACGACGGAACACCAGTCACCCGTCATGCAAGCGACATCACGACCTGTGTGACGAGCATCAGGCCGATACGCAGCAGGATGAACAGCACCAGGGGCGAGAGGTCGATATTGCCAATCAGGGGAACGACGCGGCGCAGGGGACGGAGCAGCGGTTCGTTTAGCGCACGGATGAAGGGTGCAAGCGGCGCATGGGGATTCACCCAGCTGAAGATGACTTCAATGATAAGCAGTCCCATGAATCCATAGAAGATCCATTCGAACAGGCGCAACAGGGAAAGCAGCACAAGGAACTGTGGATGGAAGCGCGACATCACCGCCAGGTTGATCGCGACTGCAATGAGGATCACGAGGCAGGCGGCAATCAGGCTCGCCCAGTCGTAGCCGCCGACGCCAGGCAGGATACGGCGCAGCGGCCGCACGAGCCAATCGGTCAGCTGAAACGTGAAATGCCCGAGTGCGGCCGGCGGCCGTACCCGCACTACCTGCATCCAGAAACGCAGGAGCAGCACGCCGCCCAGAACGGCCGCGACGGTATCGACGATCAACGTGAGGATGCTGTTCAGCACTATCCGATCTCCAAAAATAAAAATGCCCGTTGTGCAGCATAAGCCACACCACGGGCATTTTGCCTGAACTTAATCAGGCATCCAAGCGAAGCTCGGCTATTACGGACGGGTGCCGGTCGGGAACGGCCAGGCCGCTGCCGGATTCAGCACAGTCTTTACAGCAGGAGCTGCAGCAGCGGCAGGCTTAGCTGCCGGCTTCTTGGCAGCGGTCTTCTTCGGAGCTGCTGCCTTCTTAGGAGCAGCGGCCTTCTTGGGGGCAGCGGCTTTTTTCGCAGCAGGCTTCGCAGCGGCCTTCTTGGCTGCCGGCTTCTTAGCGGCGGCCTTCTTGGGAGCTGC
>CBIHRW010000025.1:0-56158 GCA_966212545.1 uncultured Noviherbaspirillum sp. | reverse complement strand
GGAAGGGCTTGCGGCGGGGAAAACGAGGCGGACATGCTGCACAACATATACTGTATAAAAACACAGTATATGATCTGGCACAAGTTTCGTCACGGGAAGAGTGCCTGTGTCGCGCTGGCGGAACACTGCAGCGCTTGAGCGCCCTCAATGGTTGTCAAGTTCATAACGATAGACTCGTGCCTAATGCATCCATTGCATCCATTGCATCCATTGCATCCATTGGAGCACGCCATGCGTACCACGGAAAGCATCAAGATCTGCGGAATCCTCCTGTCGCTGGCTGTTGCACTCGGCGGATGCGGTGGCGGCGGAGGCGAGCCCGGTGGTAATCCGAGTGCGGACAACAGTCCGGCCACCAAGCTGCACCCCGAGTCCTATGTGGAGCGCTGGTGGGCCGATTGCACGGGTGCGGCGTGCCCGCCATCCACCGCCATGCCAGCGCCGCACCAGGACACACGTTGATGCCGGTGCGGCAAAGGGGAGATTTGCAAGCATGACCCAGCACCGCCTTCAACGCCTTCACCGGAGGCGTCTCCTCCGGCAGCGTCGCCAGTTGCGGGCGCTGCTTCCGGCGTTCCTGCGGCGCTATCTCCGGCAGCGTCGCTTCGCGTGACCGCGGGCGGCGCGGGTTTATCATGCCGGTTGTGACACACCCGGTTCCAACCATCCTGTTTGGCGCCTTCGACCGCCACAACTTTGGCGACCTGCTGTTTCCCCACATCGCCGCGGCACTGCTTGCGGAGAACAATCCTGTTTTCGCCGGCCTGGTCGAACGCGACCTGCGTGCCTGCGGCGGACATCAGGTCGAAGCCCTTGCCGGCCTTGCCGCGCGCTGGCGCGACCGGCCCGTCAATATCGTCCATGCCGGCGGCGAACTCCTGACCTGCAGCGCCTGGGAGGCAGCGGTGATGACATTGCCGCGGGACGAAGCGCAGGAGATCATTGCGCGCTGCGACGCCCATTCAAGCGAGGCGCAGGAATGGGCGCAGGCCAAGCTAGGTCTTGCGGCGCTGGCGCCTTACACCGTGCAGCGATCGCTGTTTCCGCAGACACAGTCCGTCATCTACAACGCGGTCGGCGGCGTGGATCTCGATCGTTACGATGCCGTGTTTCGTACGGAAGTGCTGACCAAGCTGCGGGAGGCGGATGCCGTCGGGGTGCGGGACAGGATCACGCGGGCGCAGTTGCACGAGGCCGGCATCCGCACGCGCCTCATGCCCGATTCCGCGGTGATGCTGGCAGAGCTGTTTGGCGACGACATACACAAGCGGGCCGCTGAAGGCGAAACGTCCGAGATGCTGCGTGCATTCCCGCAAGGTTATCTCGCCGTGCAGTTCAGTGCCGATTTCGGCGACGACGCGACGCTGCAGGAGATCGCCGCGCAGCTGCATGCATTGGTCCGGTCAACGGGATACGGCATTGTCTTTTTCTGCGCCGGCATCGCGCCCTGGCACGACGACCCCGATTGTTACCGGCGCCTTGCCGCGCACATGCCCAGTCCTTCCGTCAGGCTGTTCAACTCACTTGACGCATGGGATATCTGCGCGCTGATCAGCGCCAGTCGCGGCTACCTCGGAAGCAGCCTGCACGGCAGGATCGTCGCCATGGCCTTCGGTCTGCCGCGTCTGAACCTGGTGCATGACGTACAGCATTCGAAACAGGCGTCGTATGCATCGACATGGGAGGACTCCGGGATACCGGTTGCCGTACAGGTGCCGGGCATCGCGCAGGGGATGCAGGAAGCGCTTGCAACGGACGCACCAAGGCGCATGCGCAAGGCGGCGGAGCTTGCGGCGCGTTACCGGCATGAGTTTCTTGCCCTCTGCGAACGCCGTTTTTCGTTTGGAAATACATAAGCAAATGCTTATCCAATTGCCAGAAAAATTAATTTTTCTTTTGATTTTTTTATCGATATAGTCATCCCTGTCTGACGGCGAATACAGCGTTTCGCTGTCACGGCCAATTCGAGGTGATACTGCAGTTGCGTGTGGAGATGCGCATCGATTGCATTGGGCAGTAGCGTGCACTAGGTGCGGATTAGAGAGCGGCAAAGCCGCCACATGTGAGGACGATTAGCGTAATGACGCGCGGCATTCGGTGCCTGCGCTCCGCTTATGTCCATGTGAAAAAAGAATTCCAACCATACGTGAGCACATCATGACCGATCCACTCATGCTTGCCCGCATCCAGTTCGCGAGCAACATCACCTTCCATATCCTGTTTCCGACGATCTCGATCGCGCTGGGCTGGGTGCTGCTGTTCTTCAAACTGCGCCACGGAAAGACCGGCGACGCAAAGTGGGCCGAGGCCTACCAGTTCTGGGTGAAAATCTTCGCACTGACCTTTGCGCTGGGCGTGGTGTCGGGCATCACGATGAGCTTCCAGTTCGGCACCAACTGGCCGGGCTTCATGGAGACTGTCGGCAATATTGCCGGCCCGCTGCTGGCGTATGAAGTGCTCACCGCATTCTTCCTCGAGGCGACCTTCCTCGGCATCATGCTGTTCGGCGCGCAGCGCGTATCGAACCGCGTGCATACGCTGGCGACCTTCCTGGTCGCGGGCGGCACCACGGTGTCTGCCTTCTGGATCATCGCGCTCAATTCGTGGATGCACACGCCGGCCGGTTTCGAAATGATTGACGGCAAGGCGCACGCGGTCGACTGGCTGGCGATCATCTTCAATCCCTCCATGCCTTACCGCCTGACGCACATGCTGCTCGCATCGGGACTGACCGTGGCATTCCTCGTTGCGGGCATTTCCGCCTACCGCTGGCTGCGCGGCGACCGCGCGGCTTCAGTCATGGCAGCGCTCAGGACGGGTGTCACGATTGCCGCATTGCTGATCCCGGTACAGATCTTCGTCGGCGACCTGCACGGCCTCAATACGCTGGAACATCAGCCTGCAAAGATCGCGGCGATGGAAGGCATCTGGGAAACCGAACGCGGCGCACCGCTGCTGCTGTTTGCGGTTCCCGACGCCCGCGAGCGTACGAATCATTTCGAAGTCGGCATTCCGCGCATGGCGGCGGTGATCCTCAAGCATGACGCCGACGGAGAACTGAAGGGCATCGATGCCTTCGGCGACAAGCATCCGCCGGTCGCGCCGCTGTTCTTCGGCTTCCGCGTGATGGTCGGTACCGGCGTGCTCATGCTGGCCGTGTCCTGGCTGGGCGCTTGGCAGTTGCGCCGCCGCGGCGAGCCGTCGCCGTGGCTGGCGCGCGCGCTGGTTGCGATGAGTTTTTCCGGTTGGGTAGCGACCGTCGCCGGCTGGTATGTCACGGAGATCGGACGCCAGCCTTACCTGGTGCAGGGCGTACTGACGACAGCGCAAGCAACTTCAAGTGTGCCGGCACCGATGATCGCGACCACACTGGCGATGTACCTCGCCCTGTATGCAGTGCTGACGATTGCCTATATCAGCGTGCTGTTCTTCCTGGCGCGCAAGGCGGGGTACGGCAAGCATGAACCGGCAGTCGCGCCTGTGGCACATACCCAACTTGCCAACGCCTGAGGAGAATCAAGATGACCGAATTGACCCAACCCGGCGGCTGGCTGCCGCTCGTTTTCCTCGGCCTGATGGGAATTGCGATGATGGCCTATGTGATTCTCGACGGCTTCGACCTCGGGGTCGGCATCCTGCTGCGCCGTGCCGACGAGGATGAGAAGGACATGATGATTGCCTCCATCGGCCCGTTTTGGGACGCCAACGAGACCTGGCTGGTGCTGGGCGTGGGCATCCTGCTGGTCGCGTTCCCGATGGCGCATGGCGTCATCCTCGGCGAACTGTATCTCCCGGTTGCGCTGATGCTGGCCGGCCTGATCCTGCGCGGCGTCGCATTCGATTTCCGCGTGAAGGCGAGGGCGGCGCACAAGCATGCGTGGAATATGGCGTTCTATGCCGGTTCCATTCTCGCCACCGGCGCGCAGGGGATGATGATCGGGCTCTACATCGTCGGCTTCAACCACGGCACGCCGCAGATCCTGTTTGCGCTGTTTACCGGCCTGTCCCTGTTGGCTGGTTACGCGCTGCTCGGCGCCACCTGGCTGATCATGAAGACCGAAGGCCGCCTGCAGCGCAAGGCCATCGCCTGGGCGCGCGGCAGCCTGTTCCTGTGCGCGCTTGGCGTGGCGGCAGTGTCCATCGTCACGCCGATGGTGAGCGACCGGATTTTCGACAAGTGGTTTGCCTTCCCGAACCTGTTGTTGCTGGCGCCGATTCCCCTGATGACGGCTGCCTTGTTCTTCCTTGCCGATTATGTGCTGCGCAGGCTGCAGGTATCGTCGACGGGCGACAGCGAATCCTTGTGCTGGCTGCCGTTCGCGGCGACGGTAGGAATCTTCCTGCTGGCATTCAACGGCCTTGCGTACAGCGTGTTCCCTTACCTCGTCGTCGACAGGCTCACCATCTGGCAGGCGGCCAGCGCGCCCGAATCGCTGAAGATCATCCTGTATGGCGTGGCGGTCGTGCTGCCGACGATTATCGGGTACACGGTGTTTTCGTATCGGGTGTTCTGGGGGAAGGCGCGGGAGTTGAGTTATCAGTGACGCGAACTGATCTTCTGGCTGTATTTGCGCGCGGGATGGAAGGATGATATCTCGCGCGCACTTCCCACGTCATCCCGGCCTTCGCCGGGATGAGGAAAATTTCCCATTTTTTTGAATGCAGTCCCCGCCTTCAGGCTTTCTACTCGAGATCCTTCGCCGTATGCCGCCACGTCGCATCCGGCTCGCTCCTCGCCCGTATCCTCTCCCATTTTGTTCCGCAGGCACTGCAGACGTAGTACTCGACTTGGCCGCTTGCCGTGGCGCCGAAATTGATGCCGGCGTCGGAATGCAGCAGCAGGCGTGCGTGCGGGGAGACGGATACGTTGGCGCCGTCGAGGGAGAGGCAGTCAGGACAGGGCATGTTGTTCTTGACGAAAGAACTGACATCTCTTCTGACCGCGCGGGAGCGCATTGGTTTTACAGGAAAGAAGCGAGCCGGATTCCGGCAATCAACAGCCCATTCGGTTGTCGACTTGCATGATCAGTTCGGCGACGGCAGCGGCAGATTCCCGGTTTTCCTGCAGCAAGGCAACTGAAACGCTTTCCCGGTCTGCGGCAGTGCGATGCTGGCTCACATGCCATTTCCCGACGAGCCTGGTCACCGTGATTTCCAGACCGATGATGGCGGATGCCGCCTGCCTTACAAATTCCGCGGGCGCCTCCTGGAGCTGCCACGGATTTTGACGCCCGGTTTCATTTCGCCTGG
Source organism: uncultured Noviherbaspirillum sp. (assembly GCA_966212545.1). GTDB lineage: Bacteria > Pseudomonadota > Gammaproteobacteria > Burkholderiales > Burkholderiaceae_D > Noviherbaspirillum. The sequence continues at coordinate 50,908 of CBIHRW010000025.1, read as the reverse complement.
CGAGTTCGCCCAGATGCTTCAACAGCCAAGTCTCGTCGTCCACGACGCGCAAGGTCCCGTATGCATGCACGACTGCGTAGTTCCATCCGGGGAGGACTTTTCCGCTCTTCTGGCCGTTGACGTACCACCTTGGAGAGATATAGGCATTCGGCCCCTGAAAGATGACCAGTGCTTCCACATCCGGAGAATGGTCGTTCCAGAATGGATTCGTTTTCGCGACGTGGCAACGCAAGGTTCCAAACGGGCCGGGGGCCGTATCGATCTCGAACGGCACATTGTTGGCTTCCAGTCCATCAGGAGTAAGCACCACCAGGGATGCCATCGGGTAGTCATGCATCAGCCCATGCAGGGCTTCCAGGCGTGTTTCTTCAAAAATGCTTTGTACGTACATCGGCGGTCTTTAACAGGAGATCGGGTCGAAGCCGCAACTGCAGGGATTGAGCAGGTTGCCGGCACTGGCGGAGCTGCGTCAGGTGCGACGATTGCCCGCGAGTTCCAGCATAGGGGTTTGAAAATGCCGTGTATTGAATGAAGCGGCCATTATCCGGGGAGATTGATCACCGGTACGTCAGGCCTTGCTCCAGGGGTGAAGCCGCCCAGGTCACGGAACTCGCGTGTCATGTGCGCCTGGTCGCTGTAGCCGCCGCGAATCGCAAGCTCCGCCAGTTGCATGGACGGCCGGGCAAGCGCGAGCCGCATGGTGCGCTGGAAGCGCAGGATGGAAGCGAAGGTTTTTGCGGATAGGCCGACAGTCATTGAAAAGTCGCGTCGCAGTGTCCGGACACTGGTGCCAATGTCCCTGGCCAGGGCGGCGACCAACTGCCTTCCTTCACTCCGGTCGAGCAGATCGAGAGCGGCAATCACACGGGCGTGCGGCTCCTCGTGACGTGCCCTGCCGGCGAGGGTTTGCGCGGCCCGGATCAGTCGGGATTTGAGCTGGGCTGTCGTTGTCGCGTGGAGCAATGGTGCGGCCAAGGCGCCAAGAACCGGTACGGCATCGCTTCCGACCAGCGCGGTATCACGAATATCGGAAGGGCTGATGCGCAGGCAGGTCCCGCCCCATCCCGGACGGAACCTGACTCCGAAAAAACCTGTCCCGGGGCCGGCCGGTACGGTCGTAAAACGTTCAGCCGGGCCGGCGATGATGGGGCGAACATCGGAGACAGTTCCGTTGTCCTTCAGCTTGAAACGTACGAGAAGGTCGATGCGTCCATCTGGAAGGACCTTGTGATGCGCGCGCTGCGTCGGCCTGAATGACCAAAAAGCCTCGATGCATCGGCTATCGAGATCTTTGAAAGGATGTTCACGGTATTCCGGCTGCAAGGCCACCTCGCGACTGAGGGCTCATTTTTCAGAGAGAGTGCTCTCCCGCATCCGGGCAATGTAGCATACTCCGAAGACCTTGCCGGGCCGTGGGATTGCCCCGTGAATCACGCTTGCCCGAATCAGGCGCGGCGAACCTCGCCGGTAGAAGCATCTTGATCGTGCATCCGTGCCTCAAGCCACCGCAGGATGTCCGCGAAAATCTTTTCGCGATTCAGTTCGTTGAAATTCTCGTGGTAGTTTTCCGGGTAGAAGTGATAGTCGAGCAGAGCCGGATCAATACTTTTCAGCATCGATTCCGACGCGCGGCAATCGGCCAGCTTGTCGTCGCCGGCGACGACGGCAAAGGTCGGATACCGCCATGCAGGCATCTTTTCCGCCAGTCCTTCCTGCGCCGTCTGCAGCGCATTCGCAAAACGGAAACTCACTTCGGTCGCACGGATGTTGTCCTTCTCGTCCTCGTAATGCCGCTTCGTGATTGCCGGATCGTGCGTGAGCATGTGGGTCAGCGATTCGAGCGGCACTTTCGCCGTCGGGAAGAGTTTGGCCAGCACTTTCGACAGCTTGACCAGCACTGCCGGCACCTTGATCGCGTTCACGTAGTAAGGGGACGACAGGACGAAGCCCTTGATCGCCGGGTCACGGGGAATGCGGGCCAGGCCGAGATGAGTGGCGATCAGCGCGCCCATCGAATGGCCCATCACGAAGATCGGCAGGCCGGGGTAATTGCGCTTCACCCATTGCAGGAACAATTCGCCGTCGTCGAGGAAGCTGTGAAAACCGGGGATGTCCACCCGCTTCTTGTTGTCGTGCCCGCACATGTCGTAGCTGACGGTGGCGAACCCCTTGTTGCGGAAGTAAAGCGCGGGTGTGGCGTAATCGCCGGCATGCGCCATGCCGCCATGGATAGCAAGAATGACGGCACGTGGCTGGCTAGGTTCCCAGATATGGATGGTGCGCTCGACTTTGTCGCTGCACTTGAGTTTGGCCAGCCTGTCCTCGGAAAAGCGCATGGATTGTCCCCAGATGGTGTTTTTGTAATAAGGAAAATGGCGATCTTACTGTACGGGTAAGGCCCGCCTTCCTTTTGATAAATGTTAAACGATCTCCGACATGGAGTCGCAGGATCAAGTAAAAACCGAGGGTTTTCGCCACAGGACGCGCGGGGAGTTAGAGCAATTGCGGCAGAAATTGGTTGACCGGCGCGCCGCCGATGACCAGCCAGGCGAACAAGGTGGCTGTCAGAAGGGGCAAAAGCCGACACTCGTCGTCATTGTGAGTTTGGCAGCCTAGTTACGCCGGAATCGCCAATAGAGATGTTTTTGAATGATGCCGTCAGATGTGCGATGCCCTTCATCTACGTGATCGACGAGTGCAAATTCCTCGTCGAATACCGAGCTAAGAGCCGATGCGCTATCCGTTCTACAGGAAGAGACCGCTGCACATTTACGGCCCGTCCTCACGCTCGTACTCCAACCTTTCCGTTTCGATATATCCCGAATCCGACAACGACAATGAGCGCAATGCTCAGGAAAGGGATGACGGTCAGGTTCAGTGTTTTCCATCCATAAGCATTCAGCAACCCGCCGGATGCAAAGGTTGAGAGCGTAATTGCACCAAACATGAGGAAGTCATGGGCTGCTTGTGTCTTTGCCCGCTCGCTCGGCCTGTACGCTTCCGTCAGGAGCGTCGTCCCTCCGATAAACAGGAAGTTCCAGCCAATGCCAAGCAACACCAGTCCCGATACGAAATTGGCAAACTCGATCCCAGACAACGCGGCTGTAATCTGGCCGGCAATGAGCAATATGCCGGCGGCCATGACCTGGAGAATGCCAAACCGACGTATGAGTTCGCCGGTAAAGAAAGACGGGAGGAACATGCCGAGCACGTGCCATTGAATGACCGTGGCCGCGGAACCAATGGAATGTCCGCAGACTTGCATGGCGATAGGGGTGGCAGTCATCACCAGGAGCATGACGGCATAACCGATGACAGAACCCATGAGGGCCGTTAGAAACACCGGCTGCGTAATGATTTCGGTGAGCGGCCTGGACGCGCCTGTCACTTCGGCACTCACCGGCGCAGGAACCTCAAGCCGGGTGACAAGCCAGAACGCGATGCCCCCCAAGAAGAACAACACCAGGAACGAGACGGCAAACGGTGCAGACCCAATGTCCTTCGTGAACCGGGCGATGTTCGGGCCAGCGAATGCCGCAACGACTCCACCGGCAACAACCCAAGAGATGGCTCGACTCTTAAAGGTGGCACTTGCGACATCAGCGGCTGCAAACCGGTAGTACTGTGCGAACGCCTGATAGGCACCAATCAACATGTTGCCGAGGATAAATAGCGGGAAACTTTCAAGCCAAATGGCAACAGCTGCAATAAGGCCGGCGAGTGCCCCGATCGCTGTGCCGAGCAGGAATCCGGCCTTTCTGCCGTGACGTTGCATGAACATTGACGCCGGAATCATCATTATCGCCACCATGAGCGTCATCATCGCGATAGGCAGCGTTGCAAGCGCCTTGTTGGTAGCCAAGCTCTGGCCAACCAGGCCTGAGATGGTCATCACCGTCACCGAAGACGTCTGGAATAGCGCCTGCGTGCCGGAAAGAAGAAATACGTTTCGTTTTTCAGCGGATAAAGGCATATTGTTTTCTCGGCTATAAGAGGCAGGCTGGCGCCGTGCCGGCCTTCATTTGACAACATTCAAAAGAACGTTAGAATGTATGGTCGTTGAGTTTTAATTTAATGTCAAGTCAGGACGAATGCCATGAGTTCCAACCGGCAAATCAAGGATGCGCTGTTCGAGCAGGTCGCTCGTATTGGAAAGGCGGTTTCCAGTCCCAAGCGGTTGGAGCTGATAGAACTGCTGTGCCAGGCTCCGAAGGCGGTCGAAACGCTTGCACGCGAAGCATCGATCAGCGTCAAGTTGGCGAGCGCTCATTTGAAGGAGCTGCGCACTGCTCACTTGGTTGAGGCAGAGCGGAACGGCAAGCAGATCATTTACCGGATTGCGACGCCGGAAGTGCCGCGTTTCTGGACTCTGATGAGAACGCTTGCCGAGGACCGATTGTTCGAACTGCAGGACACGCTGCGCACTATCGCCAACTCCGCGGAAGAATGGCAACCGGAGAGCCGGGAGGAATTGCTGCGCAAGGCGAAGGACGGGGACGTGACCGTTATCGATGTACGTCCACAGACGGAATACGACACAAAACACATTCCGTTTGCCCGGTCCATCCCAATTGCCGAACTACGCGCGCGCTTGGCAGAACTCCCCAAAGACAAACCGGTGGTGGCGTATTGCCGAGGGCCGTACTGCCTGATGTCGGCCGATGCCGTCACGCTCTTGAAGGAGCAAGGTTTTGCTGCTTACCGTCTGCCGGAAAGCGTCTCGGAGTATTAAACTCTCTTGATTCGACGATCACTTTGGGTAAGCGTCACCATCACCTGTGGGGCCGGTCGTCGCATCGCGTTCACTGGCCAACTTCGCGTAAGTACATGAGCAGAAAACTGTCCAGGGTCGCAATTGCCTGTCTATTGAGCTGCCTTTTCCTCGGAGCTTGCAGTTCCATTGCAAAGATCCCCGCCAAAGGGGAATTCTTTGGGGAGGACATCGAAACTACCGTGGATTCCGACATGGCGCGTTATTACCTGGAGAGTTATCTGCAAGGGAAGAATGAAAACCGGGATATGGACGAAAGGATGTTCTTGTCGCTGAAGCTCCAAGGGCGATTCTGAAAAAATCACGCGAACAATCCCTGCAAGTACCAGCAAATCTCTTCTCCCAGCCGCTCTCGGTACACCCAGTAGCAGGTTGATGCCGTTCCCTGAGCAATGAAATAGTCACGCACCACCAGTCTGCCGTCCCACCAGCCACATTCGATCCGTTCCGGTCCCTTGATCAGACGGAGCGATGTGTTGTAGAACGGCCGGTGTTCTTGCACCGTCAAGGGAAGCGGCGTCTCCAGTATCCAGAAGGGGCGCTCGCCATCTTGCGGTAATGGTTGGGGACGATCGACCGTCGTCGCCGGCGCCCATGCATTGCACACTTCCGGCCGGTAGTCCGCACGCGGCAAAGGCGCGAGCACGCTGCGGTCGCCGAGTCGGGCGGTCAGCAATTCCAGCAGGCGGTAATAGTCGGCGGGTGAGCCACCGGGATCGGGGAACAGCGATTCGGTGGGCGGTTGCATCGGGCTGACCTGACCGACTTCCAGGCGCACACCGATCACGGGCGCGGCAAGTTCGATGCGGCCCAGCCTTTCCTTCAGCAGCCGGGTCAGGTGTTCCTCATGCCATGCGGGATCGGCCAGTGTGATCTCGACAGGCGTGGGCGGGATCGCGTTACGGCCGCGCTCATGCTGCAACAGCAGGACGAAGCGTGTTACCGCGAGCTGTTGCGCGACCAGCCAGCCAGTCATCTGCAGCAGCAGCCGGCGCGCGGCGAACAGCACGGCTTCCGCATGCTCGATGCGGTCGGGCAGTTCCAGCTGCGCGGAGAAGGTCTTCGGCGCCTGCACCCATTCGAACAACTCCGGCGCATATCCATAGGCACGGTCGAGTCCGTCGAGCACCTCCTTGCCGCAACGGCGCTGCAGACCTGTACGAGGCAGTCTGCGCATGTCGGCGAAGGTATAGCAGCCGATGCCTTCCAGCCATTCCTGGTAAGGGCGGAGTGGGAGAAGCAGCGTGCAGCGCAAGGCATCCAGGCGGCGCCTCATGCTTTCCATGCTGATTGCGCGGCGTTGTGCGCCACGGCGCTCGGTACGATAGCGCGCCAGCAGCCATGCTCCCTGCGCGGTCGGCGCCATGCCGAGTTGTGGCGTGAAACCGAGCGCTTCGATACTGGTGTGCACCAGACGGCACAGTGCACGGCGGCCATTAAAGGCGCGCAGGCTGGCAGTCACGTCGAGCAGCAGGCTCGCTTCTTCCGTTAGCGCCACTTCGGGCGTGTACTGCAGCAGCGCAAGCGCGATGCCGTTCAGCGCCTCCTGTTCCCGCGCCGGGTCATGCTCGTGCAGCACTGCATCAGGGCAGAGGGTTTGCACGCTCGCCCGCCGCATGTCCCTGCGCACGCCGTCGGCGGCCGCCTCCGCGCTCATGGCCAGCACGCGTTCGCGGTCGACGACGACGTGCCTGCCCGGTTCAGACCAGCGCGGCCGGAACGTTTCGAGCGGCAGGTGCGGCAGGTGTATGCCGATCCATGTGCGCATGGGCGGGAGCAGTAGTGGGGTTGATGGGAAATGCCGATCCGGCAGGCATGTCGTCGAGCCGCAGGTAAAGTGGGGTGTCCCGCTGCGGGCCGCGCCGCTTGACGATGTGGATGTCGAGGCCGCCGACCGCAGGGCGCAGCCCCAGGCGCAACGGCGAGGGCGAGGCATCCTGGGCGCAGGCAAGCGGACGCATCATCCAGAAAAGCACCTCTGTTCCCTGCGCGGCCAGGTGCAGGCGACGCAGCGATTCGGCGCGGACCTGCTGCTGCCAGAACAGCAATGCGCCGCAACTGCCGTTGCGCAGGATCTGTTCCGCGCTCCACAACGCATCGGCGCTGCGCGCGGTCTTGATCCACAGGAGACGGTCGGCAGGCAGTCCCCACGCCGTCCAGGCCGCGATTTGCGGCAGGTGAGGCGGCTGGAGCAGGGCAATGCGCCGCTTGCGGGAAACCGCCTCGAGTGCGGGACGCAGCAGGCGTATCTCGCCGATGCCGGCTTGCTGCAGCAGCAATTCGACCAGCACTGCGCTCGGCCAGCCGCCATTGGGCAGTTCGCGATCCAGTGCGGGATAGCCGGTGGGCATGACTGCCGCCTGGTACGACCCCATCTGGTCGGCGCGCCAGACCATCTGGGGCAGCGAGGAAAGGGGCGCATTCGATTGCGGAATGGGGGAAACTAATGCGGACATCCGTGCCTCTTAATTCTTCTTTCGAGCAACATGTTGCTCGTCAATTTGCTGTATAAATATACAGTAATATTCGAATGCCGATTAGTCAAATAGTCAAATTGGTTATGTGATTGATCTGCCTTTATATTGCTTCCAAGCTTTTTTGCCTTTCATGCAAGCACGCATCACCTCCGTCGGACTCCTGGTCAAGCCCGACCCGGCCGAGCACTTCGAATACCCGCATCACATCGAACGCGCCAGCCTCGATGCCTTGCCGTCCAAGCCCGGCATCTACATCTTCCGCGATGAGCAGGACCGGCCGCTGTACATCGGCAAGAGTGTCAACATCCGCACCCGCGTGCTGTCGCACCTGCGTACGCCGGAAGAGGCGCGCATGCTGCAGGCCAGCCGCTACGTGGAATTCTGCCGCACCGCCGGCGACATCGGCGCCTTGCTGCTGGAGTCGCGCCTGATCAAGGACCTGCAGCCGCTGCACAACAAGAAGCTGCGCCGCACGCGCGAGATGTGCACGCTGCGCCTCGGACCCGATCCGCATGCGGTGCCGGAGATCGTCTATGCGCGCGACCATGATTTCGCGACGACGGCGGACTTGTACGGCCTGTTCGCCACGCGCAAGGCCGCGTTGGAACGGCTGCGCATGATTGTCGAGACGGAACGGCTATGTCCGGCGATATGCGGTCTCGAAACTGCGGTGCGCGGCCGCGCCTGCTTCGCGCGGCAGATCGCGCGCTGCCTCGGCGCCTGCGTCGGCGCGGAACCCATCGAGGAGCATTACCTCAGGCTCCGTGCGGCGCTGGAGGAAATGCGCGTCGTCGTCTGGCCCTATCCCGGGCCGATGGGCATCGTGGAAGAGTGCGACGGCTGGAAGCAGACGCATGTGATCGACCGCTGGTTCTACATCGGGTCCATCGACCATGTAAAAGGCGCGCCGCCCGTCAGGCAGCCGGCACGGAGAACCTTCGACGTCGATACCTACAAGATTCTCGTCAGGCCGATGCTGCGCGGCGAGTTGCGTATCGAGCCGGTGAAGATGCGGGGAAGATCCGGATGAATCCGCCTCAGGTCTTGCAGCTCGTCGTGCAAGAACACGTATCCCCACGAGGGATTGAACAGCGCCGCCTGCGGAAAAAGACGTAAGCAGCAACGCCGACGGCCAATGCGCCGCCTGCGGCAACATACCACCCCGTTGCCCATGCGCCGAATCCCGCAAGGCCAAACCAGGCAAGCATCGGGCTGAGCAGAGGCAGACTGATGCAACAGGCCGCACAGGCAGCGGCGGTCGCACCGGCAGCTCCGGCGGCATATGTGCCGATTCCACGTTTTTTTCTCGTCAGTTCCATCGATTCTTCCTTTCATTCGCCCTCCACAGGACGCTTGCAACAAAGGTAGAACCTCAAGTAACTTTAGGTGCAAGAACTTTTTCAAGGTAAAGCCATGCCAGTGCACCTCACGATCGGCGCGTTGTCCACGCAAACCGGCTGCAATGTGCCGACGATCCGCTATTACGAGCAGATAGGCCTGTTGCCGGCTCCCCAGCGGGCTGCCAATGGCCATCGTTACTATCGCGATGCCGATCTCAAGCGGCTAAGTTTCATCAAGCGCTGCCGGGATTTCGGATTCCCCATCGACCAGGTCCGTACCTTGGCTAATCTCTTTGAGGAAGGCGCACGGCCTTGCGCGGAAGTACGTGACGTGGCGCAAGAACACTTGCTTGCGGTGCGTGCGAAACTGGAAGAGCTTCGGCAGTTGGAAGCAGGCCTGGTTGCTTTTGTAGACGGCTGCAATGCCGCATGTAACGACGGGACTGCGCGCGACTGCGTCATCATCGAAGATCTCGCTGCGACAGGGAAATCGTCTTCCTGTGGCGGCGCGGCCTCGAAAGAGACATCGTCATGCCGGACGAAGGCAACCGAACTGAAGAGGACATGACGATGGACTGGACTGCCATGCCGCGCGCCTTCGGCCTGTTCTTCGCCACCGCGATCGCTGAACTGGTCGGGTGTTATCTCCCGCTGCTTTGGATAACAGGAAAAGGTCCTTCCTGGCTTCTGTTGCCGGCGGCCGTCAGCCTGGTTGCGTTCGTCTGGCTGCTTACCCTGCACCCCGCGGCCAGCGGGCGCGTGTACGCGACCTATGGCGCGATCTACATCGCGACCGCGCTGGCCTGGCTGTGGCTGGTCGATGGCGTGACGCCTGTATGGACGGACTTCGTCGGCGTCGGACTGGCCCTGGCAGGCGCGGGCGTGATCGCGCTCGGGCACAAACCTTTTTGATGAGCAAACGACCCATGCGCAACCAGACCGGCAACAAACTCCTTTCCATCGCCGCCATCCTCGGCGCACTGCTCCTGACCACCGGCACCTGGCTGCACCCCATGCATGCCGACCCCAATGCCCCGCTGGCCGCCTTCACCGAATACGCAGCCGACAAGCACTGGATCGCCAGTCACCTGTTGCAGTTGTTCGGGGTCGTGTTGATCGTGGCCGCATTGGTGCTGCTGGCACGGCGGATGAAGGATGGCCCGGCAGCGGACTGGGCTGCGCTGGGAAGCGCCGGTGCCATCGCCAGCCTCGCCAGTGCCGGCATGCTGCAAGCCGTCGACGGCATTGCGTTGAAGGTGATGGTCGACAGCTGGGCCGGTGCCAATGGTGCGGCACAGGTGTCGTTGTTCCACGCGGCCTTCGCAGTCAGGCAAGTGGAGGTCGGCCTGGCCAGCATATCCAGTCTCGTGTTCGGCCTGACGATCGTGATCTATGGCGTCGCATTCCTGGCGGATGGACGTGCGGCGAAATGGGTCGGGGGACTTGCCCTCCTGGGTGGGGCGGCGATGGCGCTGGCCGGCATTGCAATCGCCTATACCGGCTTTTCGGAACTTGCCATGCTGCTCAACATGCCGGCGAGCCTGCTGTTGATCGTGTGGCTGGTGGCTGTCGGAATGATCGGTTGGCGTGGAAACCTGTTTGCAACCGTGCCGGGCCGTGTCAATCCGGCCGTCCAATAAAAAAACAGTACAACCGGCAGTTACCGGTTGTACTGTTCACACCACGTTACCTGTCTGACAGCTAGAGACTGCGCTTACTTGGAACCCGACGGCGAGGTCGTGCTGCTACTGCTGCTGCCGGGCGTTGTCGTGCTGCTGGAGTCACTGGTAGAACCGCTGGTTGAGCCGCTCGTGCCGGTCGAACCGCTGGTTCCGCCGGCGCCACTTCCCGTACCGCCGGTTGTACCGCCGCTGGTGCCACCCGTGCCGGAAGAACCGGGAGTGGTTGCCGTGCTGCCCGTGCTTCCACTCGGGCTGCCTGCGGTGCCTGTGCCGCCTGCGGTCGAGTCGGTGCCGCTGGTGGCGCCGCTTGCGCTACCTGCCGTCGTGCCACCGGACGCGTCCGGAGTAGTCGTAGAGGGTGTCCCGGCTGCGCCCGCACTCGAGCTCGAGCTGCCTGCGCCCGTGCTGTCGGTCGTGCTGCCTGTCGTGCCGGCTGTCGAGCTGGGCGAGGTGGTGCTGCCACCGGCCGTGCCGGTGCCTGCCGTGCCGCTCGGCGGTGTGGACGAAGATCCGGCGGTGCTGCCTGTGCCGCCGGCTCCAGCGCCAGCACTGCCCGTATCTTTTTCGCAGGCGCCCAGTGTCAGAGTGGCGATAAGCGCCGCGAGCAATACTGAATATTTCATATTGGTTCCTCTCAAGAAAATATAGTTGTAGAGCCCATTTCCACTCATCTCACATGGTTGAATGGACTCCAATATTGCGTTCTCGGCTAATTGGAGGAATCAAGTTGTGTTAAGTGCCTGCATCAACTTTGATAAATCTCAATAACGATATGTTTATTTCAATACGGGTATCAAGACGCTGCATTCGCCACATGGCACACGCCCATCAACGCATGATTGCTCCCGACTCCATATTGCCTTTTGCTAAGTTATTGCTATGGGGATATATAATGGCGCCCAAAAGAACATAAAAGCGACCGGAGCCCCACGCATGGCCTCGGTTATTCGAGGGCCCATGAACAATTCTTCCTTGCACAGGCAGCTGGTGCTGCCCTACGTGCTGCTTGTGCTTTTCGTGTCGGCTGCCATCGCCTGGGTGTCGTACCAGGCGGGGGATGAGGCGGTCGGGACGCTTTCCCAGCGCGTCCTCGCAGACACGGCCAATCGCATCGGGGGCGCCACCGAGCAGCATCTTGCGGGCGCCTTGACGGCACTGAACGCGGTCGATCCCGATCCTGCCATGCTGCCGCGTCCGCAGCCGTTCCCCGATGACTTCAAGGCCCTGGAAGGGCGCCTGTGGGCGGCCAGCGGCCTGTTCATGGACGTCAGCAATTACGTCTACTTCGGCGGCGCGGACGGCCGCTTCATTGGCATCAACCGGGTCAACAAGGATTTCGTCGAACTCTACCTGCGCGAGTCGGGTATGGGCACGGGCAGGCGGCAGGTGTATTCCGTCATGGCGCCGGGCGACCGCAGCCGCGTGCTGCGCACCGACGACTACGATCCGCGCTCCCGTCCCTGGTACGCAGCCGCCTCCGGCAAACCGGGGCCGGTCTGGTCGCCGGTCTACAACGATTTCACCTCGAGGGAGCCGACGATTACGCTCGCGCGCGCCGTGCACGGGCCGGACGGTGCGCTGGCCGGAGTCATCGCTACTGATGTCACCCTCAAGGTCCTGACTGATTTCCTGCGCTCCTCCAGGGGCAGCGGCAGCGGTGTCGCCTTCGTGATGGACGGCGAGGGATTTGTCATCGCGACCTCCGGCGACGAGCTGCCCTTCAGGATGGTCAACGGCATGCCGGCCCGCATGCGCGGCGATGAAATGGAAACGCCGCTGATCCGCGAGGCATACGTCAAGGTGGCCGAATGGAAGAAGGGAAAGGACGCTTCGTCGGCGCCGTTGAAAGCCGGGTTCTCCGCCGACGCGGGCGCGCTCGACATCGCCGCCAGCCGCACGGGCGGACAGTACGGGCTGGACTGGGTGACGGTGGTGGTCGTGCCGCGTTCGGACTTCATGGGCGGCGTCACCAGCAGTTTCATCCAGGGTATGGGCATCGCCGTCCTGTGCGTGGTGATTGCGCTGGTGCTGGGGCTGTCCATCCTCAACCGGGTGCTGCGTGACATCCGCGTGCTGACCGACGCGGCGAAGAAGATCGGTGATGGCGAGCCGCTGCCTTCGCTCAATATCCGCCGCCGCGACGAGATCGGCCAGCTCGCGATGAGTTTCTCCGAGATGGAGCACAACCTGCGCATCGACAAGCTGACCGCGGTATTCAATCGCGCCTCGCTGATCGCGCAGATCGCGTCGCTGCGTCGCCAGCTCGAGCAGGGGACGGGCGAACGCCCCAGCTTTGCGCTGCTCTTCATCGACCTCGATCATTTCAAGAAGATCAACGACCAGCACGGCCACGGCGCGGGCGACAGGCTGCTGGTCACCGTGGCCAGCCGGCTGAAGGAATCGGTGCGGATCACGGACGTGGTGGCGCGCTATGGCGGCGACGAATTCGTGGTGCTGCTCAAGGGCGTGACTAACGTCGACGACGTGATTGCGACCGAGGAAAAGATCCGCCGCATCGTGGAGGAACCGATCCGCCTCGAACACATCACCGCCCAGGTCGGCGTGTCGATCGGCTGGGCCTTGTTTCCCGAGGACGGCGAGGACGTGGATGCCCTGCTCAAGATCGCCGACAAGCGCATGTTCGATACCAAGCGGATCCGCAAGGCGGCGAGGTGATGACGAAGGCCGGGAGCGCCGAACGCATACCGGCCGGGTAATCAGACCGTCTCCACGTAACTGCGCAGGAAAGTCCTCGTCCTGCTGTCGGGAAAGCGGATGGTGATCTTGTCGCCCGCAGCCGACACCACCATGCCCTCGCCATACTTCGGCACCTTGACGGTACTACCGGCCTGCAGCGAGGATGCTGCCGGCTTCCGCGCCACTCGCGTCGCCTTCCGGCTCGGATGCTCGGGGCTCAGCGCCTGCTCGGGCGGCTGGCGGCAGTTGTCGCAGACGCCGCAATGCGTCCAGTCGACCTGTTCGCCGAAGTACTCGAGCAGCACCTTCCAGCGGCAAAAGCCGGTCTGTGCGTAGAAGACCAGCCGTTCCAGGGCTTCATGGTCGCGCGCGCTCTTGTCACGGTAGGTGTTGACCAGTTCCTTCAACTCCTTCGTCTTCACGCGCTGCCGCAAGAGATGGTAGTCGAGGTTTTCGTCCTGCTCGAGGAGACCGCCATCCTTCAGCAGCTTCAGCGCGACCTGCAGACGCGTGTCCGAGACCTGCTCGAGCTGTTCCTGCAGCAGGGCGGTAGACACCGGCCGCTTTTCCGCCGACAGGGATTGCAGGGCGGCATAGACGGCGCCCAGGTCTTCTGCACCGGGATAGCGGCGGGCCAGGAAGAACTGCTGCACCTGCTTGTCCTTGGCGTGGTAGAGCAGGGTGCATTCCGCATCCTCGGCGTCCCGGCCGGCACGACCCGCTTCCTGGTAGTACGCCTCCAGGTTGGCGGGGATCTGGTAGTGAATCACGAAGCGGATGTCCGCCTTGTCGATGCCCATGCCGAAGGCATTGGTCGCCACCATGATCCTGCTCGCGCCCGACATGAAATCGTCCTGGTTCTGGTTGCGCACCCGGGCCGATAGTTGGCCGTGATAGAAGGTAACGCTTTCGCCGGCTTCCTTGAGCGCGGCGTAGACTTCCTCGACCGCTTTCACGGTGGCGGTATAGACGATGCCCGCGCCTTGCGTTTCCCGGACCAGTTGCATCGCCTGGGAAAGTTTTTCCTGTTCGCTCGTCGCCGTCAGTACCCGGTAGTGAAGATTTGACCGGTAGATACCGGTATTAATGACATGCATATCGGGCAGCCCGAGCTGCTTGCCGATGTCTTCGATGACCTTTTCCGTCGCGGTCGCCGTCAGTGCCAGGACGGTCGGATTGCCCAATGCTTCGATCGCCGCACCCAGGTGCAGATAGGCCGGCCGGAAGTCGTGGCCCCAGTGCGAGATGCAGTGCGCCTCGTCGATCACGAACAGGCTGACGCGGCCGTGACGCAGGGTGGCGAGGAAGTCCGGATCGGACATCCGTTCCGGCGTGGCGAATACGAACTCATGGTCGGCCTGGCGGATGCTTTCCAGTACCGATTCTTCTTCACGGCTGCTGAGCGTACTGTTGACTTCGGCCGCCGCCACGCCCGCCGATTCGAGCTTGCCGGCCTGGTCCTTCATTAGCGAGATCAGGGGCGACACGACGATCGTCACGCCGGGCAGCTTCAGCGATGGCAACTGGTAGCAGAGTGATTTGCCGGCTCCGGTCGGCATGATGGCGAGCGTGTCGTTTCCCTGCAGGACGCTCTCGATGACTTCGTGCTGGCCCGGACGCAATTGCCGGATGCCGAAGGTGTCGTGTAACGCCTTCTGCAAGGCCTTGTCGCCGGGAACGACCTTCAATGAGGTACGCCTGGTGTTTTCTCGAGGCGGGGAGTGGTTTTCCTCAGTCGGTTGAGCGTAGGTGGATGATGCGTGCATGGTGGGCTTGTGATGGATGCTGGGAAGGAAGTGAAACAAGGTTTGTTGTCCTTGATGCAGCAAGCGTGCCAGCGCGATCACCGTGGATGTGTGCGGGACCGATAGAACTCGAGGGAGAATATTGCCTCGAAAGAAGTGCAATCAAGATAATTCACCACTTTCGAAAATATGCAGTACAATGACCCTCCAATTGAAGTTTGAACTAGTAGTGCAGTATTTGTCTGTCATTTCTTTCTGGCTTCAAGGAATCAACCGGGCGAAAGCCCATTTAACTGTTTTAAAGGAAATGTAATGGCAACTGGTACTGTCAAATGGTTCAACGATGCAAAGGGTTTTGGTTTCATCACTCCGGATGAAGGCGGCGAAGATCTGTTCGCGCACTTCTCCGCGATTCAGTCCAACGGTTTCAAGTCGCTGAAGGAAAACCAGCGTGTTTCCTTCGAAGTCACGACTGGCCCGAAGGGCAAGCAGGCTTCTGCGATCCAGCCCCTGTAAGCTGATCCAGTCTCATAGAAATGCCGTCCAGTGGAAACACTGGGCGGCATTTTTGTTTTTGGGTGCCGGATTTTCGTCCCGGATTCTCCTATGCAACCGGAGGGCCGCGCCCTAGACTGGTCAAGACGGCCGCCTTAGAGCGGCGGTCAGATCGGTGAGGGGAGGAGACATGACTAGCGTACTGCCTGCAATCACTCTTGCCGCATCCACAGCCCTTGGAAACATGCAGCTTGCCGAAGTCGAACAGGTCTTCTGGGATTGCGACTTCAAGGGAACGCAGCACATGCTCGATTTCGACGATGCCCATGTCTGCAGCACCGTGTTCGAACGGCTCAAGGCGGAGAAATTCAACAGTGAATTCGACCGCTTCCTTGAGTGGTGGCAGACCAACAAGGCGCGTGAATATGCCGGCCGTGCCGCCGCAAAAAAATCGCAGGATCAATAACATCTGCACGATGCCTTGATATCGATTTACCGCGTCACTCGTATCGCCTCTAGACTGACAGGGAAATCCTGCAGCGTGGGAGAAGGCGATGGGACTCATGCATGGAATTGCACTCGCTGCGTCGATGTCGACCGGCAACGTTTCCCTTGCGCAGATCGAAGTGCAGTATTGGGACTGCGATTTTGCCAGTATCCACGGTGCATTCGATTTCGTGGACGCAGAGCGCTGCAGCAACGTCTATGAATTATTGAAGGCGAAAAAATTCAACAGCGACTTCAATCGTTTCCTGGAGTGGTGGCGCTTGAACAAGGCCCGCGAACATTCCATGCGCGCTGATTCGCCGCGTCACCGGGGCGCGGACTGAGGCGAACGAGGCAAATTCTCGGGCTGGCAGCAGCACCGCAGCACCGTCGAAACTCTAGTACGGAGCGCAGCCAATGCATCATTTTCGTGTGCCAGCCGGGATGGTCTTTGCGGCTGACCCAGCCGCAGCGCGCATGCGCGCGGAGGGGGGCAGAGGTCATCATTGCGACACTCCTGTTGCAAAAATGTGAGCCGGCTGCAGACCGGCAAGCGTTTCATTGCATCATTGCCCTGCCAGAACGGCGCCATCGTAGTACGATTTACCTGACTGACACACATAAAAAAACAAATGGGGGGAGAGATGTTCAAATTCGGAAAGCCGGCGCCCGAGCCGGAAATCCGCAAGAAGCCTGCCGCCGACCTGGAGCGTGTGGTCGGCGGCATTGCGCATCAGGCAGCGGGAATCGGAAAAGAGTCGGCCGAACTCAATGGCCTGATTGACGACCTTGCCGCGATGAGCGGAAAACAGGCCGAGACCTTCAAGGCGCTTGCCCAGGAGATCGATGCCATGGTGCGGGCCAACCAGGCAATCGAGGATGTGACCAAGGCCAGCACCGAATCGGTCAAGCGCGCCCGCAAGACCGTCGAGCAGATCGGGCAGGGCGTCATCGCCGTCACCGACAACCTCGCCGAAGTAGCCGGCGCGGCCAACGAAATCACCCAGATTGCCCTGCAGACGAGGCTGGTCGCATTCAATGCCTCGGTCGAAGCCAAGCGCGCTGGGGAAGCGGGGCGCGGTTTTGCCGTCGTCGCCGACGCTGTGCGCGATCTCGCCGCGAAAGTCGAACAGTCTTCCAAGCTCATCATGAGCACGGTTACGCAATTGGACACGCGCATCAAGGCGCTGGCCGACGATATACAGTCCAAGGAGAAACGATCGGCGAATGGCGCAGAGCGGAGTGAAACTTTCGACGCCGCCGTCAGCGAAGTCGAACGCGGCGTCGCGGAAATCGCGGATGCGGCACAAAAGAACCTGACCGGCTGCGCGGGCGTACTCGACTCGGTGCGCGGCCTGTCCGACCAGGTTGCCCGCAATGCCACGGCTCTCCAGAATGCACGCAAGCGCAGCGAAAGCTTCCTCTCATTGTCCGAGTCGCTGATCGAACTGTCGGCAGAGAGCGGTCTGCGCACCGAGGACACGCCTTTCATCGAGGCGGCCATCGAAACCGGCAAACGCATTTCCGGTCTGTTCGACGACGCCGTCCGGTCCGGCGCGCTGACGATGGCCGACATGTTCGACGAGAACTACCAGCCGATACCGGGCACCAATCCCGAACAATTCATGGCGAAGTTCACGCCGTATTGCGACAGGGTCCTGCCTGACATCCTCGAAGGCATCCTGGCCTCATTCCCGAAAGTGGTGTTCTGCGTGCCGACCGACCGCAAGGGCTACATCCCGACGCACAATCGCAAGTTCTCCAAGCCGCAGGGCAGTGATCCGGTCTGGAACCAGGCGAACTCGCGCAACCGCCGCTTCTTCACCGGCCGCACCGAGTGGGCCGCGATCAATAACCGCAAGCCCTTCCTGTTGCAGACCTATCGCCGGGATATGGGCGGTGGCAATTTCACGGTCATGAAGGATTTGTCGGTACCGATCTTCGTCAATGGCAAGCACTGGGGGGCGTTGCGGATCGGGTACCAGTTCTGATCTCGAAGGCTCGGCAAAAGAAAACGGCCACTGAGCGGTGGCCGTTTTCTTTGTGGTCCGGTCTTACTGCTTGTAGATGCCGGAGCCGACGATGACGTCTTCGACTTTCTCGACGTAGCTGGATTTTGCTTCGACGTTCTTGGTCACCGGATTGGGCCACTTGTAGTCGACCCAGCCGCTGCCCTTGGCGTTGACGGTCTCGATGAAGCCCTTGATGATGTACTTGCCATCGGCATCGCGCATGTCGATCAGGCTCTTGCCCACCATCTTGGAAGCGTTGCCGTTACCGATGGCCATGCTGTTCCCCTGCATGTCATAGACAAAGATATACAGGTCACGATCGACAAACTGCCCTTTCGGATCGTTGAACGCGGCGAATGCCTTCTCCTTGCCATTGGCCTTGAGATAGGTGACCGCTTTCTTGACCAGCGCATTGGCTTCAGCGGCAGTGCCGCGTTCGCTTGCGACAGCGGAAGTGGCGACGAAGCCGGCGAATGTCAGAAATGCGATTCCCTTGAGCATGGTTTTCATGTGCTGCCTCCTCCTGATTGTTTTGAATGTCACACCTGCCTGACCAGTACACGCACGACCATCGCAATTTCAATGGTGCGGAAACGGGGGCGGGCGAATTTGGATATTTCTAGCTAGAAATTTTTGCGCCGATGCCACACTGGCTGTGCCTTGTCGAGTCAACCCACGCGGGTTTTCAAGGAAAGGTACAGGTGATTCTGTCACTCAACACGGTAGCAGTGATTGAAAAGCTTTCACGCATTGCGTGAAAGCTTTGCAACGGATCGCTTACTTGCGCCAATAACCCGGCTGGGCGTAGGCATGGCGGAGGAAGTCGACGAAGGCGCGGATGCGCAGGGGAAGATGGCGCCGCTGCGCGAAGACGGCGTAGATATCGTTGCCGGGCGCGGCGAATTCGTCGAGCACGGTGACCAGCTGCCCCGACTCGATGGCCTTGCCGACCTCCCACATGGAGCGCCATGCCAATCCCTTGCCCGACAGCGCCCAGTCGTGCAGCACGGCGCCATCGTTGCACACCATGTTGCCGAGGACCTTGAGGGTGACATTCTTGCCGTTCTGGCGGAAGGTCCAGCCGCGCTGGCTACCTTCGCTGCTCATGGCCAGGCAGTTGTGTTTGACCAGGTCGTCCAGCGAGGCCGGTGCCCCGTGCTTCTTGATGTAGGCCGGTGAGGCGACCACCACGCGCTTGTTGTCGGCGAGCTTCACGCCGATCAGGCTGGAGTCGGAGAGGGCGGCGATGCGGATGGCCACGTCGATGCCTTCGCCGATCAGGTCGACCACCCGGTCGTTGAGGTTGAGCGTCACGCTGACGTCGCCGTGGTAGGCAAGAAAAGAGGGGATCAACGGCGCCACATGCTGGCGTCCGAAGCCGGCCGGCGCGGATATCAGCAGGTGGCCGCTGGCCCGCGCGCTGCGCTCGGAGACCGCGCTCTCGGCTTCTTCCAGCTCGGCCAGGATGCGCTGGCAGTCTTCGAGGAAGGCGATGCCCTCGTTGGTCAGCGCGATCTTGCGCGTGGTCCGTTGCAGCAGTTTGACGCCGAGTCGTTCTTCCAGTGCATCAAGGCGGCGGCCGATCATGGCGGGCGCGATGCCCTCGGCGCGGGCGGCAGCGGTCAGGCTGCCCTTGGCGGCGACTTCGACGAAGGTAGAGATCTGCTTGAACTGGTCCATTTCCCGACGATATTGGATCTGATACTTAGACGCAATAATAAAATGATTAATTGTTCTGTTTATGGACATTTATATTGCATATACTCGAGCTCCATAGCAAACCACAACCCGATTCATGACCATCCAAGCCATCGCCTTCGACGCCTACGGGACCCTGTTCGATGTGTACTCCATCGGGCAGCTCGCCGAAAAACTGTTCCCGAAGCGCGGTGCGGCCCTTGCCGAACTGTGGCGCGACAAGCAGATCGAGTACACCCGCCTGCGCACCATGTGTTCCACCTACAAGCCGTTCTGGGAAGTGACCCAGGACGCACTTGTCTTCAGCTGCAAGAAACTGGGCCTGGACCTGACGCTCGACGCACAGAACAGCCTGATGGGCCAGTACGCGAAACTACAGGCCTTCCCGGAAAACCTCGGCGTACTGCAGCAGCTGCAGAAGATGGGTTTGAAGCTCGCCATCCTCTCCAACGGCAATCCGCAGATGCTGGATGCCGCGGTCGAGGCTGCGGGCATGCGCGGCATCTTCCACCACATCCTCTCGGTGGATGCCGTGAAGAAATTCAAGACCGCGCCAGAGGCTTACCAACTGGCGCCGGACGTCTTCGGTCTGTCGGCGAAGAACATTCTTTTCGTATCGAGCAACTGCTGGGATGCCTGCGGGGCGACCTGGTTTGGTTACACCACCTTCTGGGTCAATCGCGCCAATGCGCCGCTGGAAGAACTTGGCGTGACGCCGGATGCCACCGGACCGGACATGAAGGCGCTGCTGCTTTACGTGCAGCAGCAACTGGGAGGCGCGAAATGAGTGCCTGGCAGATTGCCCTGGTCGGCTTCGCCGCGTTCTGTGCCGGCGCGATGAACTCGGTGGCCGGCGGCGGTACCTTCTTTTCCTTTCCCGCCTTGCTGGCCGCCGGTGTGCCGCCGGTCGCGGCCAATGCCAGCAATTCGGTCGCGCTGTGGCCGGCCAGTCTGTCGGGCGCGTGGGCATACCGGAGGGAGCTCGCCCGCTACAAGCGTTACCTGGTGCCGATGGGCATTGTTTCCCTCATCGGCGGCATTGGCGGCGGCCTGCTGCTCCTGGCCACCAAGGACGCCACCTTCTCCAAGCTGATTCCCTGGCTGCTGCTGTTCGCGACCGTATTGTTCACTTTCTCGGGCAGGATCTCGGCGATGCTGCGCGGCGCGGAAGCCGGCAAGCCCGGGAACTCCCCGGCATCGCTGGCAGGGCAGGCGGTCGTCTCGGTCTACGGCGGCTTCTTTGGCGCCGGGATGGGAATCCTCATGCTCGCCAGCCTAGCGATGGCCGGCCATGACGACGTGCATGAAATCAACGCCATCAAGAACCTGCTGTCGGCCATCATCTACAGCGTGACGGTACTTACCTTCGTGATCGCCGGCGCCGTCGATTGGCCCTACACGATGATCATGCTCGCCACTGCCACCCTCGGCGGTTACTGGGGCGCCAGCATCGCACGCAAAATCCCGGCACTGTGGCTGCGCCGCTTCATCATCGCCGTCGGATTTACGTTGACGGTTTTCTACTTCTACAAGACGTTCTGAGTGCGCCAGCTTCGGCCGGTTGCGGCAATGCTTTTGCTTTCCCGGCGGGGTTGACTAACATGTACTAAAGCCGTTCAACCAGGGAAATCATGCACGCACTGAAACTGACCGCCGTCGGCGAAGGGCTTGGGCTGGAGTTGCCAAGGGAAGTGCTGGCCAAGCTAAGGCGCGGCGTGGGCGAAACGGTCTACCTGATCGAAACGCCCGACGGACTGCTGCTGTCCTCCCAGCATCCTGCGATTCAGGAGCAGGTCGATGCGGGCAGGGCGTTTATCGAAGATTACCGGGACGCATTGCGCGCGCTGACAGGATGAACCTGTTCTGTATCGAGCCGGATGCCTTGCTCCTGCTGCATGAGGAAAGCCTCATCGAGCAGGGTGCAGAACCGGGGCCCTGCGATGACGCGCTGCTCGAAGCTGCCTTGTCTCATCCGCTGAATCAGGCGGTTTCCAAGCCGGTCGACATCGCCGACATCGCGGCCGCTTATGCCTGGGGAATATTGCGCTACCGGCCGTTTGCGGTCGGTAATGAGCGCGTTGCCTTGCTTGCCTTGGGGCTGTTCCTGTACCTGAACGACTGGCGGCTGGACGCCCCGCCAGCGGAAGCCGCAGATGTCATCTGGCAGGCCAGCGCGGCGGTATTGGACGAATCCGCGCTGGCAAACTGGGTGAGAGGCTATCTCTGAATATCGCGGCGGATATTCCAAATAACTTTAAAAATGTTCTCCAGTTGATTGAAATATAAAGAAAAGCTTACGCAAGCGATTTGACGTAGGCGCGAATTCCGGCGAGCAGCATTTCCACCGCCATTGCCGTCAGGATCAGCCCCATCAAACGTTCGAACGCGGTCATCACCCGCGCCCCCAACGCCCGCTGCATGCGTTCCGCGCCCAGCAGCACGATCAGCCAGACCACAGCTACCGCCGACAGGACGGCGACATGCAGCATTGTTTCCTTGGCGCTGGTCGATGAGAACAGCAGCACGGTCACCAGCGCCGACGGGCCGGCCAGCGCGGGGATCGCCAGCGGCACGATGAAAGGCTCATGGTCGCCCTCGCCGTCGCCGAACACGCCGCCCGGTTGCGGAAACACCATGCGTAGCGCGATCAGGAACAAGATCACGCCGCCGCCGATACGCAGCGCGATATCGCTCAACTGAAGCGCCGCCAGGAAATGGCGGCCGAAGAACATGAACAGAAGCAAGAGCACGAAGGCAATCGCGCATTCACGGACGATGACCCGGCCACGCCTTTCTGCAGGTACATTGGCCAAGGCGCTGACAAACAAGGGGACGTTGCCGAACGGATCCGTGACCAGCAGCAGGATGATGAAGGATTGAAAGAAATTCTCGGTCATGTGCTTGTAGGAATTTATAGAGTAAACGCTCGACACCGCTGCGAGACAGGCGAATCGCGAGTCGGCTAGGATGCCACAGGACACACAAAAGAAGATACGGAGACCCATGCAGCCTGCCGAACCAAAAAAGAAATCCCGCCGCCGTTTCCTGCTCGGCGGCCTCGGCGTCGCCGGCGCGCTTATCGTCGGCTGGGGCGTGATGCCCCCCCGCCAGCGTTTGCATCCCGAAAATCCCTTGCCCACGACGGATGGCGAGGTTCGGCTGAATGGCTGGATCAAGATGGCCGCCGACGGCACGGTGACGGTCGCCATGCCGCAGTGCGAAATGGGACAGGGCGTCTATACCGCGTTGCCGATGCTGGTTGCCGAAGAACTCGATGTCCCCCTGTCCGCAGTGAAGATCGAGCGCGCGCCGATCGACAAGATCTTCGGCAACGTCGCCGTGCTGCAGGACGGACTGCCTTTTCATCCTGACGGCGCAGGGACTTTCAAGGAGGCGGCCGTCTGGTTCACCGGCAAGGCGGCTCGTGAATTGGGCCTGATGATCACCGGCGGCTCCTCGTCGGTGAAGGACGCCTGGCATCCGATGCGCGAGGCTGGTGCCGCGGCGCGCGCAATGCTGATTGCGGCGGCAGCAAAGGCATGGGGCGTCGCGCCGGGCGAATGCCGCACCGAGGATGGCGCCGTCATCCATGCGAGCGGCAAGAAGGCGTCCTACGGTGAACTGGCGGCGAAGGCCGTCGGCAGCACGCCCGGCGAAATCCGTCTGAAGGACCCGAAGGACTTCAAGCTTATCGGCAAGTCGCTGCCGCGCCGCGATACGCCTTCGAAGGTCAACGGCACGGCGGAATTCGGTCTCGATCCTCGTCCGGAAGGATTGGTCTATGCCGCGGTGAAAATGAGTCCGACGATCGGCGGCACGGTTCAGAAATTCGATGCCGATGCGGTCAAGGACATGCCCGGCGTGATCCGTATCGTGGACTTTTCCGGCGCAGCGCCGGGCATGTCCGGCGTGGCGGTGATCGCCAAAACCTATTGGCAGGCCAAGCAGGCGGTCGCGGCCTTGCCGGTGACATGGAACGAAGGGCCGAACGCCAAGCTGTCCTCGGCTGCCGTGTTCCAGGAGCTGGCAACGCGTCTCGACAGCGAATCCGGTTTCACCTACCACAGTGTCGGCGATGCGGACCCGGGCAAGTCCGCGGTCAAGCACCTGAAAGCGGAATACCGCGCGCCTTTCCTTGCCCATGCGACGATGGAGCCGATCAACTGCACCGCCCAGGTCAAGGACGGCAAGGTGGTCCTGTGGGCATCGACGCAGGTCCCGAGCATCGCCGTCGACACTGCCGCGCGCGTGGTCAAGGTCAGCGCGGAAGATGTGACGCTGAACGTGACCTACATCGGGGGCGGCTTCGGCCGGCGGCTCGAGGTCGACATGATCGCGCAGGGCGTAGCGATCGCGGCACAGGCCGGCGGCGCGCCGGTACAGGTAATCTGGAGCCGGGAAGAAGACACGACCCATGACTTCTACCGGCCGGCGGCGCTGGCCCGTTTCTCCGCATCGCTCGATGCCGACGGCAACGTGGTCGCCTACGAAAACCGGCTGGCTTCAGGTGCAATCACGCACCAGGTCATGGAGCGCACCTTTGGCCTTATGGGCGCCGGGCCGGATAAGACGACGGCGGAAGGTGCGTTCGACATGCCATACGAATTCACCCACCAAAAAATTGCGCACGTCACCGTGACCACGCCTGTGCCGATCGGTTACTGGCGCTCGGTCGGCCATTCGCACAATGCGTTTTTCAAGGAAAGCTTCATTGACGAGCTGGCGCACGAGGCGGGCAAGGACCCGGTCGAGTTCCGCCGCACACTGCTGAAGAAGCACCCACGTCATCTTGCCGTACTGGACGCGGCGGTGGCCAAGGCAGGCAAGCCCGCGGCAGGCCGTGCGCATGGAGTCGCGCTGCATCGCTCCTTCGGCTCCATCGTCGCCGAAGTGGCCGAAGTATCTGTCGAGGGCAATGAGATCCGCGTGCACAAGGTGGTGTGCGCGATTGACTGCGGCATCGCGGTCAATCCGAACATCATTGCGCAGCAGATGGAATCTGCCGTGATTTTCGGACTGAGCGCGGCCTTGTTCGGCGAGGTCACTATCAAGGACGGCAAGGTCGAACAGCAGAATTTCCACGACTACCCGGTACTGCGCATGAACCAGGCGCCTGTGGTCGAGACTATCGTGATCAGGAATGCGGAACCGCCGGAAGGCGTGGGGGAGCCGGGAACGCCGCCGATTGCGCCGGCGGTGGCCAATGCGGTGTTTGCCCTGACGGGGAAACGGCTGCGCAGCCTGCCGCTGCGTCTGGCGTAAGATTTAGGCGCCGCGGCGCCTTATCCGGCGGCTTCCTGCAACCGCGCAAGCAGGTTGCAGGTCTGCTGCCATTCGGCGCGATCCTTTGATGCAGCGATTTCGGCGCGCAGGTCGCTGCTGCTCTTCTCCGCTTGCGCCTGAATCAGCCGGTCGGCGAGCTTCATGTCGGGCAGCACGGTGCCGAAGAAGGCAACCGCATCGCCGCGCTGGATCAGCAGCGTCGGGAAATTCTCCACATCGATATCGCCGATGAAGTCCGCCTGGTCTTCGATATCGATCCAGACAAAGCGCTTGTCCGGATGCAGGGCTGCGAGCTGCTCGAAGCCGCTGCGGTAACTCCTGCAGGTATCGCACCACGACGCGCACAGGCAAGCCACCAGCCACGCATCCTCGTCCAGCCATTGGGCGAGTTGGGCGCGGTTGTGATTTTCAAGCGTGATGCAATTCGAGGTCATGTACGGAATGCTGCAGAATGCTGCGGAATGCTGTGTATCGGAACCGGGAACCGGTGAACGCTGCCTATTGTAAGGGAAGGCGTAGCATGCCGCTCGCCGGGCAGGCCGACGGTTGTGGCGAAGGGGGAGGAAGTTCAGGCGGTCGTGTTGACGTTCTGCCCAAGGTGGGCGGGCAGGTTTGCGCCGGTAGCCGGCGGCAGCGCTTCAAGCATGGCGGCGGCGCTGCTGGCTTGCACATCCATTGCCTTCCTGAGCACCGCAATGCCGATGGCCTGGTTCGTTGCGTTATTCGCAAGTGATGTTGCCAGTTGCGCGATTTGATTCACTTCCATGGTTTCCTCCGATGCCGTTCTGACGTTAACGGCCGCTGCTGCACGTTCTTTAGGGTGAGCTGTCACGGTAAAATACAGCCATGCCTAACATTCTTGCCATCGAAACATCATCCGAGCTCGCTTCGGTCGCGCTCTTGCATCACGGACAACTGATTTCGCACGAAGCGTCTGGCGTGCAAACGCATTCGCAGACCGTATTGCCGATGGTGCAAGCACTGCTTTCTCAGGCCGGCATTGCGCTCGCCGAATGCGATGCGATTGCCTTCGGCGCGGGACCAGGATCTTTCACGGGCGTCCGTACTGCCTGCGGCGTCGCGCAGGGGCTTGCATTCGGTGGCAACCTGCCTGTCGTTCCGGTCGTGACCCTGCTCGCAATGGCCCAGGCTTGCCGCGATGCGACGGGCGCAAACGATGTACTGGTCGTGCTCGATGCCCGGATGGAAGAAGTGTATTGGGCGCAATATCGGTATGCCGATGGCTGGAAGACCGTGACCGAGCCGACCCTATCGGCGCCAAGTGCGGTGTCCATGTCCGGGACTGCAGTTGCTTGCGGCAACGGCCTCATTACCTTTGCTTCTGCATTAGGCGATCTAGCAGTTTCGCCCGGCGCCCACACGGAAATCATGCCGCACGCTGCGCAGATCGCTCGCCTGGCAGAAATCGAATTCACCGCGGGACGTACGGTATCGGCCCGTGACGCACAACCCATCTACCTGCGAAACAAGGTCGCATTGACCACTGCGGAACGTCTTGCGAAGGTTGCAGCATGAGCGCGATCTACAAGGTAGCGGCCGAATCAGCGGCGCTGTCGTCGCTGCAGTTCGCCCGCATGCAGGTTGGCGACCTGCCGGACGTGCTGACGATCGAAAACGCCGTGTATCCGCATCCCTGGACACGCGGCAATTTCCTGGATTCCCTGTATAGCGGCTATGAGGCATGGACGCTGCGCGAGCCTGCCGGGACTTTGGCCGGATATTTCCTTGTGATGCTGGCCGTGGATGAAGCCCATCTGCTTAACATCAGCGTGCGTCGCGACCTGCATGGAAAGGGTGTCGGACGCATGCAGCTCGACAAGGTCGTGGACATCGCGAAGGAAAAAGGCATGGCGTCCATCCTGCTCGAAGTGCGCCCTTCGAACCACCGCGCGCTCGAGGTGTACAAGCACTACGGCTTTGAACAGATCGGCGTACGCAAGGGCTATTACCCGGCGGTCAACAACACGCGCGAGGACGCGATCGTAATGAGGTTTCATCTATGACATCGGACCGCCGGGAAGTCTTTCTTGAGGAAATGGGTATCGGGCCGTTGTGGCGACGGCGCGATCTTCCCGTTACGGTGGAAGAAGAAGCCATCGTGGAAACCGTTGAGGCGGCTGCGCCTGTCGTACCGCAACTTGCTGAAGTTGCCCCCGAGGTCATCGATGTCGTTGTCGAGACAAGTCCTGTCCCAATGGCTGCACCTCCGAAGGCGCCGCCGCGCAATGACGTGGCTGGCATGGACTGGATGCAGCTCAAGGAGAGCGTCGCCGGTTGCGTGAAGTGCGGACTTTGCCAGGGGCGGACAAAAACGGTGTTCGGCGTTGGCGATGAAAGGGCGAAATGGCTGTTCGTCGGCGAAGGCCCCGGCCGCAACGAGGACCTCGCCGGCGAGCCGTTTGTCGGGCAGGCCGGCAAGCTGCTGGACAACATGCTTCGCGCCATCGGGCTCAAGCGCGGCGAGAACGCCTATATCGCCAACATCGTCAAATGCCGCCCCACCGATGAAAGCGGCCGCGACCGGCCCCCGGCGCCGGAGGAAGTGGCGGCCTGCATGCCTTATCTCGCCCGCCAGATCGAGCTGATCCAGCCGATCATCCTCGTCGCGCTCGGAAAGACCGCAGCTCTGTCGCTGCTCGGCCTCGACCCGGAGACCCCGGTGTCGAAGCTGCGTGGAACCGTGCACACCTACGCGGGCTTGCCGCTGGTCGTGACCTATCATCCGGCTTACCTGCTTCGCAACATGAGCGATAAACGGAAGGCCTGGGCAGACTTGTGCCTGGCGATGACAACCTATGCGAACGCCTAGTCGCGTGCAGTCGGACGCCTACCAAGAGCATTTTCACCAGCACTGGAATTTCCTGAACGACCCGCACGTCCGCACCCTTGCATGGCTGCTGGACGCCCCGGACCTGCTCGATGCAGGCGCACCGGATTGGCATGGCAGGATCGCCAGCATTGACAACGTCGACGAGCCGGTACGTGCATGGCTGCGCGAACTGGATCAGGCTCCGCAGCAGTTGCATGCCAGTCTCGGCCTGCAGCCGTTTACGCGCCTCGGCCGGTATGCAGAAAGGCTCATTGCTTTCTACCTGGAGCACAGGGGGGAGCTGTACGCCCACGGGGTGCAGGTCCGATCGGCAAAGAACGAGACGATCGGCGAGTTCGATTTCTTGCTCAAGCGAGGCGAGGCACTCGTCCACTGGGAATTTGCAACCAAGCTTTACCTGCTCGAATCCAGCGGCCACGGCCGGCATGCCGATTATTTCGTCGGGCCAAACCTCGCCGACACGCTGGGCGCAAAGGTCCGCAAGATCATGGACCAGCAATTGACACTGTCGCAGCATCCTGCAGCGCGTGAGCAGCTTTCGCTTCCCGTCACTGCCGCGCAGGCGCTGGTCAAGGGTTGGCTTTTCTATCACGGTGAAACGCCGGTGACGGAGCGGCCGCCGGGAATTTCATACGGGCATTGCCGCGGTTTCTGGTGCACGCTCGAGGAGGCGACAGGTTTGGATGCCGAGTGCTACGCGCTGTTGCCGCGGCTGAGCTGGCTCGCGCCGGCCAAGATCTGGCAGGGCGAGGGCATGGGGCACGGGGCTCTGATGGAGGAATTGGAGCGGCACTTCGCCGCGAGCACAGCTCCCGCTCTGGTGGCTATGCTTCGTTCGGACGGGAATGCACTGCTGGAAGGGGATCGCGGTTTCATCGTGCCCAACGACTGGCGCAGCAGGGCGGA
Organism: uncultured Noviherbaspirillum sp.; assembly: GCA_966212545.1. GTDB lineage: Bacteria > Pseudomonadota > Gammaproteobacteria > Burkholderiales > Burkholderiaceae_D > Noviherbaspirillum. The sequence goes on along the minus strand of CBIHRW010000025.1, from coordinate 22,465 downwards.
AAGCCGGATCAAGCGCCTTGCCTGACCGGCAATCCGTTCAATGCTTATGCTCGCCAATCAGCGCCAGCGAATCGAATTCGCGCTGATTCGCCGCATGCTTTTTCATCGCAAGCAGCATGGTGCCGGCAACAAACGCGCCGAACAGGATGATCACAATGTTGATGTTCAGGTTCAGTTTCACCATGAGTGCGTACAGCATGAGCATGGTGAGAATCGACAGGTTTTCATTGAAGTTCTGTACGGCGATGGAGTGGCCAGCGCTCAACAGTACGTGGCCGCGATGCTGGAGCAGGGCGTTCATTGGCACGACGAAGTAACCAGCCAGCGCACCGATCACGATCAGCAAGGCATACGCAATCCACACGGTGTGCACCATGGTCATCGTCATCACGATCAGTCCCATGGCGACGCCGAGCGGCATGACGGTCAGCGCCTTCTTCAGCGGCACAAAGCGCGCCGCAGCGATTGCGCCGACCGCGACGCCGACCGCGAAAATGCCTTGCAGGATCGCCGCCTTGTCGAGCGGCATGTTGAGCGACTTCTCCGCCCATTTCAGCACGATGAACTGCAGGGTCGCGCCGGCACCCCAGAATAGAGTCGTGACTGCAAGTGAAATCTGACCGAGCTTGTCCTTCCACAAGGTGGTGAAACAGCCGGCGAAATCCGCCACCAGGCGAATCGGGTTGCGTTCCTGGTCCGGGTAGCGCGCGCCGGTGTCCGGAATCTTGAGGTTGAAGGCCGCCGCCAGCAGGTAGGTAATCATGATGACCGATAGTGCTGCTTCAGCGGAGTTGTCGATACCGACGTCAATGACCGGTATATCGACGCTCAAGAGCATTGCCGATACTTGTGCATTCACCAGTGCGCCGCCCATGACAGTACCGAGAATGATGGAAATTACGGTGAGTCCTTCGATCCAGCCGTTGGCCGCCACGAGTTTTTCAGGCGGCAGCAACTCGGTAAGAATGCCGTACTTGGCGGGCGAGTAGGCGGCAGCGCCGAAACCGACGACACCGTACGCGATAAGGGGATGGACATCGAAGAACATCATCGTGCAGCCGGCAATCTTGATCATGTTGGTAATGAACATGACCCGGCCCTTGGGCATGGAGTCGGCGAATGCGCCGACGAAGGCCGCCAGCAACACATAAGACAGCACGAAGAACAGCTTGAGCAGCGGCGTCATCCACGCCGGGGAGTTCATTGTCGTTAACAGCGCGATGGCCGCGATCAGGAGGGCATTGTCCGCAAGCGACGAAAAAAACTGCGCCGCCATAATCGTGTAGAAACCGCGATTCATCCGCATATTTAGGGGTACCACTCTAGGTCTAGTGTCTCCGGCTTGCTTTATACCATGAAAATATAGGGCTACTGAGGATTTGTTCCGCATCAGAAAATAAGCCTCCGGTAAAATGCAGGATCTTCACGCTTCTTCGTTTTTTCGATTTGTTTCATGCCCAGACCGCTCGTCGCCACCATTCATCTCGCTGCCATGCGGCACAATCTTTCCGTCGCAAAATCATGTGCATCCGGTGCCAGGACCTGGGCAGTGGTCAAGGCGAATGCGTACGGTCACGGACTCGAGCGCGGGATGCGCGCGTTCTCGGCCGCCGACGGCCTTGCGCTCATTGAAACCGAAGGGGCGGTACGGCTGCGCGAAATGGGTTGGCAAAAACCCATCCTTCTGCTCGAAGGATTCTTCGACCCGAGCGACCTGCCGGTGTGTGCGATGCATGGTATCCAGTTTGCCGTGCACTGCGATGAACAAATCGACATGCTTGAAAAGGCAACGCTTTCCGCACCCGTCGATGTGCACCTGAAACTCAATAGCGGCATGAACCGGCTCGGCTTCACGCCGGAGACGTTCAAGGCGGCGCACGCGCGGCTGCGTGCGATTGATGCCGTACGCGGCATCACCCTCATGACGCACTTTGCGAATGCCGATGACGCGAGCAACGCCGGCCTGCCGTTGTCGCAACAGGTCCGGCGCTTCGAACAAGCGGCTGCCGGACTGGGCGGCGAGCGCAGTCTTTCCAATTCCGCGGCAGTGCTCACACACCCGGAACACGCAGCGAACTGGGTGCGTCCGGGGATCATGCTTTACGGCGGCACGCCGGGCGGACGGAGCGCGCAGGCATTCGGGCTCAAGCCGGCCATGACGCTGGCAAGCGAAATCATCGGTATACAACGTATACCTTCCGGCGAAGCAGTCGGTTACGGCAGCCGGTTCATCGCCAGTAAGCCGATGACCATCGGCGTGGTTGCTTGCGGCTACGCGGACGGCTATCCGCGTCACGCGGCGGATGGCACGCCGGTCATCGTCGACGGCTACCGGACCGTGCTGGCTGGCCGCGTGTCGATGGACATGATTACGGTTGACCTCACCGACGTTCCGGGTGCCCATGTGGGCAGCAAGGTCGAACTGTGGGGCAATGCACTTCCGATTGATGAAGTGGCCACAGCTGCCGGCACCATCGGCTATGAATTGATGTGTGCGCTTGCGCCACGCGTGCGCGTCGTCGAAGAATGACAGGCAGTCAACAGATTACACACCAAACATTACATGGCTAAACAGAAAACCAACTACACCTGTACCGAGTGCGGCGGCGTGCAGAACAAATGGGCGGGCCAATGCCCGTCCTGCGGACAGTGGAACACCCTGGTGGAAACTGTCGTGGAAAGTGCGGGCAACCGTTTCTCCGGCCAATACCAAGGACTTGCGCAAACTTCGCCGGTGCTGAGTCTCGCCGATATCGAGGCGATCGACGTGCCGCGCTTCGGTACGGGCATCGATGAATTCGACCGCGTGCTCGGGGGCGGGCTGGTGGCAGGAGGCGTCGTGCTGATCGGCGGCGACCCGGGCATTGGCAAGTCGACGCTGTTGCTGCAGGCGCTCGCCAACATGTCCAAGGTAAAAAAAGTCCTGTACGTCAGCGGCGAGGAATCCGGCGCGCAGATCGCATTGCGCGCGAAACGCCTTGCCGTCGATGCAAGGGAACTGCAACTGCAGGCAGAAATTCAGCTCGAGAAAATCCTCAATACGCTGGCCGAGCACAAACCGCAGGTTGCGGTCATCGATTCAATCCAGACCATCTATTCCGATGCGCTGACCTCCGCGCCGGGTTCCGTGGCGCAGGTGCGTGAGTGCGCGGCGCAACTGACGCGGGTGGCAAAGCAGTCCGGCATCACCATCATCATGGTTGGTCACGTGACGAAAGAGGGCGCGCTTGCCGGACCACGGGTGCTCGAACACATCGTCGACACCGTGCTGTACTTCGAAGGCGATACGCATTCCAGCTTCCGGCTGGTGCGTGCATTCAAGAACCGTTTCGGTGCCGTCAATGAACTCGGCGTGTTTGCGATGACGGAAAAGGGATTGAAGGGCGTGTCCAATCCTTCGGCCCTGTTCCTGTCCCAGCACGACAACCAGGTGCCCGGCTCCTGCGTGATGGTCACGCAGGAAGGGACGCGGCCGCTGCTGGTCGAGATCCAGGCGCTGGTCGATACCTCGCACGTGCCGAATGCGCGCCGCCTGTCTGTCGGCTTGGAGCAGAACCGGCTCGCCATGCTGCTGGCCGTCCTGCACCGCCATGCGGCAATCGCGGCTTTCGACCAGGATGTGTTCATCAATGCGGTGGGCGGGGTCAAGATTTCGGAACCGGCGGCAGACCTTGCAGTTTTGCTCGCGATCCATTCCTCGATGCGCAACAAGCCGCTGCCGCGTGGCTTGGTGGTGTTTGGGGAGGTGGGGCTGGCCGGGGAAATCCGCCCGGCACCGCGCGGTCAGGAAAGGTTGCGCGAAGCAGCCAAGCTCGGCTTCTCGATCGCATTGATTCCCAAGGCCAATGCACCGAAGCAAAAGATCGAAGGGCTGAATGTGATTGCGGTCGACCGGATCGACGAAGCGCTCAATCGCGTGCGCGACGCGGAATGACCGTTCAGGCGGAAACCAGGCCGGCAGCCGTGACTGCGCTGCGTACGGCGGATTCAATCGTCGCAGGATAATCGCCGGCAGTGTAATCGCCGGCAATGAACAGTCCTTCAACGCCGGTAGCGTTGGGTGGCCGGATCAGCCCTGGTTCACAGGCAAACGTCGCCCGCTTTTCCGAAATCACCCTGGTCCATGCAGGCGACAGGAATGCTCGTCCCCCAAATACCTCCGCGAGTTGCGCAGCCACGGCTGCGGCAAGCGCGTCATGACCTTGTTCGATCGCCTCCCGCGAGGCGCTGACAACGACGGAAACCAATCCCGCGGATTGCGGGTCAAGCTGTCCGCGGTCGAAGACGAATTGCCCCCACTTACCGCGGGCGGGATCATCGGCCAGCGCGAAGAAGGGCTGCTGCAGCCTGAGTGACGGTGCGTATTGCAGATAGCAGGTGGTGATTGGCTCGTGGTCGAGCGCCTCGATCGCGCTGGTGTCGCTCAATCCGTCGAGGAGGGCCGCCGCCTGTTTGGGCTGGGTTGCGACGACGACTGAATCGAACTGGTTCGATGCAGTATGGGAATCGCCCGTTTCAATCCGCCATTGGCCATCGTCCCGATGGATGCGTCTCACTTGCACGCCGAGCCGAATCTGGCCTCGGTGTTTCTTAATGAACTCCGCCGCGCGTACGGGGAACAGAGTGCTCAAATCGACCCGCGGTATCAGCATGTCGGATGCTGCCCGGCGTGCCCCAAGGCTGTCTCGCAGGACATTCAGGAAGACTTGCGCCGACGCACGCTCGGGGGGCGTATTCAGTGCCGCAATGCACAGCGGCCGCCACATCAGTTGCGTCAGCCGCAGTGTCTGGTCGTAGCGGTCGAGCAGTTCGGCGACAGTACAATCCTGGTTCAGCTGCCAGTCCATCCATCGTGCTGTCGTCGAAAAGCGGGCAAGGGCAAGCTTGTCTTCACGCGTCAGGCCGGATGCTCGCAACAAGCCGATCAGCATGTGGAAGGGAGCCGGCAGGCGCGGCGTAACAAAATCCATGCCGCTGCCGGCCGGGTAACGCATTTGCAGGGGGAGCCGCAGCAGAGTGTCATTCGGAGCGATGCCGACTGTCTTCATCAGCCGCAGCGTTTCACTGTAAGCGCCAAGGAGAATGTGCTGGCCATTGTCGAGCAAACGGCCGTCGATCTCCACACCCCGTGCGCGACCGCCGAGCGTGCGTGCGGCTTCGAACAGGGCCACATCATGACCAGCGCGTGCCAGTTCGACACCGGCCGCACAACCGGCCCAGCCGCCGCCGATCACTGCGACTTGTCGCTTCATCCGCGCACGTAAGTCTTCCACGCCAGCCACAACTTGCGGATCGGCGTGAGGGAAATCTTCTGGTTCAGCACCTGGAAGCGTTCGTGCTCGATTTCATCCAGCACCGCACGATAGATGGCCGCCATGATCAGCCCGGGCCGTTGCGCGCGCCGGTCCTCGGCCGGTAGCAGGGCGAACGCCTCGGCATAGGCGGCGCGGGCGCGTTCCGCCTGGAAGCGCATCAGCTTTTCGAAGTTCTCGCCATGCCGCCCGTTCAGGATGTCCGCCGCGGTGACGTTGAATTGCTGCAGTTCGTTGACGGGCAAATAGATGCGGCCCTTGCGCGCATCCTCGCCCACATCACGGACGATATTGGTCAGCTGGAAGGCAAGCCCGAGTTTCTCCGCATACTGCAGCGTCTCCGGCCGCGTCGCGCCGAAGATGCTGGCGGACAGGATGCCGACCACGCTTGCCACATGCCAGCAATAACGCTGCAAACCCTTGAAGTCCAGGTAGCGTGTCTGGTCCAGGTCCATTTCCATGCCATCGATGATCGCCTGCAGGTGCTTTTCCTCAAGCGCGTAGACGGGCACATGCGGCCGAAGCGCCTGCGTGACGGGGTGATTGGGCGCGCCGTCGAACATCGCCTTGATTTCCTTGCGCCACCACGCCAGCTTGTTGCGCGCGATCATCGTATCGCTGCACTCGTCGACCGTATCGTCCACTTCCCGGCAGAACGCGTACAGGGCGGTAATCGCACGCCGCCTTTCCGGGGGCAGGAACAGGAAGCTGTAGTAGAAGCTGGAGCCGCTTTGTACGGCTTTTTGTTGGCAGTATTCGTCCGGGGACATGTAAAAGATGATGGGTTGGACTGATTCAAGAAGCCGTAATCCTAGCCGACCTGCGCGCTGCGCGACAAACGGATTTTCATCCCGGCTGCGCGCCAGAGCATGCGCAGCCAGTCGAACGGCCCGAGTGTCGGCCTACGCCGGAAGATGTCGTAGTCCGCTGCCTCGATGCGCTCAAGGATCCGCAATCCGCCCTGGACGACCAGTCTCAGTTCCCAGCCGATCCTTCCCGGCAGGCGCAGGGCGAGCGGGGCGCCCGACAGCATCATGCGGCGTGCACGGTCGACTTCGAAGCGCATGAGGCTGCGCCATGCGTCGTCGACGCGCCCACTAGAAATATGTGTCTCCGTTACACCGAAGCGGGCCATGTCCTGCAGCGGGAGATAAATGCGGTTCTTCCGCCAGTCGACCGCCACGTCCTGCCAGAAGTTGATCAGCTGCAATGATGTGCAGATGGCATCCGACGCTTGCACATTGGCATGGGAGTCGGCGTCGTACAGGCAAAGCATCAGCCGGCCGACCGGATTCGCCGAGCGCCGGCAGTAGTCGAGCAAGTCCTCTAATGTCGCATACCGGGTCGTCGCGACGTCCTGCTTGAAAGCAGAAATGAGGTCGCGCAGCGGTTGCAGCGGAAGGCCGTATTCCTTTGTGATTTCAGCAATGCGCCGGAACATCGCGGTATCGACGGCACTCCCCCGTTCGATCCGCTCGAGCGCCTCGTCGTAGTGCGCGAGCCCCGTCAGTCTTGCTTCCGGCGGCGCATCGCCTTCATCGGCAATGTCATCCGCGCTGCGGGCAAACGCATAGATGGCTTCGACGGCCGGGCGCAGGCGGGCGGGCAACAGGACCGAGGCAACGGGGAAGTTTTCGTAGTGGTCGACCGGCATTGTTCTTTTGTTATCGATTATCGGTGATCAAAAAGCATAGGCAAACGGCCCCGGCCGTGCTTATAATTACTAACCGGTCAGTCATTAATATCGGTGGCATTCGAGCAATGCTCCCGAACAGTGCATTTTCAGCCCGAATAGTAAAGGAAAAAACCGTGGCCGCTCCGATCATTTCCAGCCTTTCAAAAAAGCCCTCGTCCAAGCTTCGTCCCTTGGCCGCGCTGACCCTCGGCGCCGTCATCGTCCTGGCAGGCTGTTCCAAACCCGTGGAAAAGGCGGAAGAGATCCGCCCGGTACGCGCCGTTCGCCTGGCGGCCGACAACATCGATGTCGTCGCCGAATTCCCAGGCGACGTGCGGGCGCGCGTCGAATCCCGTCTCGGTTTTCGAGTGGGCGGCAAGATCGTTGCGCGCAAGGTTGATGTCGGTACTCAGGTCAAACGCGGCCAGGTGTTGATGCAGCTTGATCCGCAAGACCTGCAATTGGCGCAGGCGCAGGCCAATGCCGGCCTGAAGGCGGCGGAGAGCAATCGCGACCTTGCCAAGGCTGAACTCAAGCGCTACCAGGACCTGCGCGAAAAGAATTTCGTCAGCCAAGCCGTCCTCGACAGTAAGGAAACCACCTTCAAGGCGGCGCAGGCCAGCTATGAGCAGGCGCTGGCCGCTTACCGTAACCAGTCCAACCAGGCCGGTTACACGAATCTGGTTGCCGATGTCGATGGCGTTGTCACCAGCGTGGAGGCCGAAGTCGGGCAGGTTGTCGCCGCGGGCAACCCGGTTGTACGCGTCGCGCAGACCGGCGAAAAGGAGATCGTGATCGGCATTCCCGAGGACAAGGTCGATGCGCTGCGCAAAGTGAGCGACGTGCGGGTGCGCACCTGGGCGAATCCAACCGAGATCATTCCGGGCAAACTGCGGGAACTGTCGCCGGTTGCCGATCCCGCCACCCGCACCTACACCGCCAAGATTTCGATTCCCAACGCCCCGGACAGCATCAAGCTCGGCATGACGGCCTATGTCACGTTTGCAGCAAAGTCGCAGCACGCGATGATCAAACTACCGCTGACCTCGTTGTTCAACGACAAGGGCGCGACCGCGGTATGGGTTGTCGATAACGGTAATGTGAAGCTGGTCCCGGTACAGGTGGCCGGCTCGTCGGGCAACGAAATTCTTGTCGTCGGCGGCATCGCTCCCGGACAGACGATCGTGACCGCAGGCGTCAATCTGCTCAAGCCAGGCCAGAAGGTCAAAATCCTCGGGGACGATCCGGCCGCGAAAACCGACAGCACGGTCGCCGCGAATTCCGCACGCGCCACCGCCGTTGCATCCGCAGGCGGAGAGTCCAAATGAAGTCTGGCTTCAACCTTTCCCGCTGGGCGCTCGAGCATATTCCTCTCACGAGGTACCTGATCGTCGCGCTCCTGATCGGCGGCATCCTCAGCTACGGCAAGCTGGGGCAGGATGAAGACCCGCCGTTCACCTTCCGCGCTATGGTCGTGCGCGCGTTCTGGCCAGGGGCGACAGCGCTGCAGATGGCCGACCAGGTGACCGACAAGCTTGAAAAGAAGCTGCAGGAAACCCCTTACATCGACAAGATCCGCAGCTATTCCAAGCCGGGCGAAACGCTGATCATTCTGCAACTGCGCGAATCGACGCCGCCGAAGGAAACGCCCGGCGCCTGGTACCAGGTCCGCAAGAAGATCGGCGACGTCCGCGGCACCTTGCCCAGCGGCGTGATCGGTCCGTTCTTCAACGATGAATTCGGCGATACCTATGGCTCGATTTTCGCCCTGTCGGGCGACGGTTTCAACTATGCGGAAGTCAAGGACTACGCCGATTTCGTGCGCCAGCAATTGCTGAAAGTGCCCTCGGTCTCCAAGGTGGAACTGTTCGGCGTGCAAGATGAAAAGATCAACATCGAGTTCTCGCACAAGAAGTTCGCCCAGCTCGGCATCCCGTTCGAGTCCGTGGTGCAGCAGCTGAATGCGCAGAACGCGGTCGAATCGACCGGCGTGCTGGTTACCCCAACCGACAACCTGCAGGTGCGCGTCACCGGTGCGATGTACTCGGTCAAGGATCTGGAAAACCTTGAGCTGCGGGCCGGCAACGCGCTGTTCCGCCTCGGCGATTTTGCGACCATCAAGCGCGAGTACAAGGATCCGCCGCAAGACAAGATGCGCTTCAACGGCAAGGAAGTCATCGGACTCGGCATTTCGATGGAGAAGGGTGGCGACATCATCCAGCTCGGCCGCAATCTCGAGGCGACGGTCGGCGCGATCAAGGACAAACTTCCCGTAGGTATCGAGCTGCAGCGTGTCTCCGACCAGCCGAAAGCGGTGTCTTCGTCGGTCAACGAGTTCCTGCGCACGCTTGCGGAGGCGGTGCTGATCGTGCTCGCGGTCAGCTTTGTGGCGCTCGGCCTGCACACCAGGCCGTTCCGCCTGGATGTCAGGCCGGGCCTGGTGGTTGCCCTCACGATCCCGCTGGTGCTCGCGGTGACCTTCCTTTTCATGCGCGTCTTCAGCATCGACCTGCACAAGATCTCGCTGGGCGCGCTCATCATTGCGCTGGGCCTGTTGGTCGATGATGCGATCATCGCGGTCGAAATGATGGTGCGCAAAATGGAGGAGGGCTTCTCGCGTTTCGATGCGGCGACTTTCGCGTACACGTCCACGGCAATGCCGATGCTGACCGGCACGCTGATCACTGCCGCCGGCTTCCTGCCGATCGGCCTGGCGAAGTCGGCGGCCGGCGAATATACATTCTCGATGTTCTCGGTGAACGCGCTGGCGCTGATCATTTCCTGGTTCGTCGCCGTGCTGTTCACTCCCTACATCGGTTATGTGCTGCTGAAAGTGAAGCCCGCGGCAAATGCCGATGGCCACCATGAACTGTTCGACAGCCCGTTCTACACGCGTTTTCGCGCATTGGTGAACTGGTGCGTGGAATGGCGCAAGACGACAATTCTTTTGACGCTCGCAACTTTTGCGCTCGGCGTATTCGGCTTCCGTTTCATCGAGCAGCAATTCTTCCCCGACTCCAGCCGTCCGGAACTCATGGTGGAGCTGTGGATGCCGGAAGGGACGGCTTTTGCCGCAACCGAAGCACAGGCCAAGAAATTCGAGGCATTCCTGCGCAAGCAGGACGGCGTGGAAAGCGTGACGTCCTACGTCGGCACGGGCAGCCCGCGCTTCTATCTGCCGCTCGATCAGATTTTCCCGCAAAGTAATGTTTCGCAGATCGTTGTCCTGCCGAAGGATCTGAAGACGCGCGAGATCCTGCGCCTGAAGATTATCGACGCATTCAAGAACGACTTCCCCGAAGTGCGCGGCCGTGTGAAGCTGCTGCCCAACGGGCCGCCGGTACCGTACCCGGTGCAGTTCCGCGTGTCCGGCTTCGAGGTGCCGAAAGTGCGCGCGATTGCCGACCAGGTCAAGGAAATCATGCGGGCCAACCCCAATACCGTTGGCGTCAACGACAATTGGAACGAGTCGGTCAAGGTACTGCGGCTGGACCTCGACCAGGACAAGTTGCGCGCGCTAGGCATCAGCTCGCAGACAGTCATGCGCGCGGCCAATACGATCCTGACCGGCACAGCAATCGGCCAGTTCCGCGACGGCAACAAATTGATCGACATCGTGATGCGCCAGCCGGTGGAAGAGCGTTCCACCATTGCAGCGCTCAATGAAGCCAATATCCAGACGGCGAGTGGCCGTTCGGTACCGATGTCACAAGTGGCGCGCGCCCAGTTCGTCTGGGAGCCTGGCGTCGTCTGGCGTGAGGGGCGCGAATGGGCGATTACCGTACAGTCCGACGTCGTGGACGGCATACAGGGGCCGACGGTATCCGGTCAGATCAGTCCGCAGCTGGAAAAGCTCCGTGCATCGCTGCCCGCCGGTTACCGGATCGAACTCGCCGGCGCGGCCGCCGACAGTGGCAAAGCGCAGGATTCCATCGCGGCGAATGTGCCCTTGGTGATCTTCATCATCTTCACCTTGCTGATGCTGCAGCTGCATAGCTTCTCGCGCGCGGTCATGGTGTTCCTCACTGGCCCGCTCGGCGTTGCCGGTGCTGCGATGGCCCTGTTGCTCCTGCAACGGCCGTTCGGCTTTGTCGCGCAGCTTGGTGTCATAGCGCTGTTCGGGATGATCATCCGCAACTCGGTGATTCTCGTCGACCAGATCGAACATGACATCGCCGAGGGTGCCGAGCCGTGGGATGCCATCGTGGAATCCGCAGTGCGTCGTTTCCGGCCCATCATCCTCACTGCAGCGGCAGCAGTGCTGGCAATGATTCCGCTGTCCCGCTCCGTGTTCTGGGGGCCGATGGCCGTGGCGATCATGGGCGGACTCGTCATTGCCACAGCCTTGACGCTGTTGTTCCTGCCGGCACTGTATGCCGCGTGGTTCCGGGTCAGGAAGCCGGCGCCAGAGGTCGCCGTAATTCCTTGATTGGGACCCGGGAGGGAGTTTTTGAGAAAATTCCCTCCATTCCATCCGATGAAAAATCGGGACAGATGGCAGAAAAATTTAGTAGAATGCTCGGTTGAAGTTGAAGAGCTAATAACAAAGGCGGGCGTACCGGCCATTGGTTCGAGGAACCGATGGCCCGGAGGGTCAGGTAGGGCGACCGGTTTTCACTTCATGGTCGCCCTTTGCTTTTGTGCATGATCAAGACACATTCCCGCGAGGATGGCGAAATTGGTAGACGCACCAGGTTTAGGTCCTGACGCCAGCAATGGTGTGGGGGTTCGAGTCCCCCTCCTCGCACCACAGAACAAACAATTTTTTGGATGATTCACATGGCAACTGCAGTCGAAACTTTGGAAAAACTCGAGCGTCGGATGACCATCACCGTGCCGGTGTCGGACGTCAAGGCGGAAGTTGAAAAGCGCCTGAAGATCCGCGCCCGCACCGCAAAGGCTCCCGGCTTCCGTCCGGGCAAGGTTCCGATGAAGATGGTCGCGCAACAGTACGGCTACCAGGTTGAGACTGAAGTGTTGAACGACAAGGTCGGCCGCGCATTCAGCGAAGCCGCCAGCGAGAACAACCTGCGCGTTGCCGGTTTCCCGAAGATCGAGCCGAAGACCGGCGCAGGCGACGACGTCGTTGCATTTGACGCCGTCTTCGAGGTCTATCCGGAAGTGAAAATCGGTGACCTGGCGTCCGCGGAAGTCGAAAAGATCAAGAGCGAAGTGACCGACGCTGAAATCGACAAGACCATCGACATCCTGCGCAAGCAGCGCGTGCACTACCACACCAAGGGTGAGCAGAGCGCCCACGGCGATGGCGGCGGCGATGTATCCGCGAAGGATGGAGACCGGGTGACCATCGATTTCGTCGGCAAGATCGACGGCGTTGAATTCCAGGGCGGCAAGGCGGAAGACTTCGTGTTCGTGCTCGGCGAAGGCCGCATGCTGAAGGAATTCGAAGACGGGACACGCGGTCTGAAGGTTGGTGAATCCAAGACCTTCCCTCTGACCTTCCCGGAGGATTACCACGGTAAGGACGTCGCGGGCAAGACTGCCGAGTTCACGGTCACCGTGAAGAAGATCGAATGGGCGCACCTGCCTGAAGTCGACGCCGAGTTCGCAAAGTCGCTCGGCATCGCCGACGGCGACCTCGCAAAAATGCGCGAAGACATCAAGGTCAACCTTGAACGCGAAGTCAGCGGTCGCGTCAAAGCCAAGACCAAGGACAGCGTGATGAACGCTCTCATCAAGGTGGTAGAGCTGGACGTACCGAATGCGCTGGTCGAGCAGGACGTTGATCGCCTGATCGAAATGGCACGCCAGGACATGGCCCAGCGTGGCATGAACGTCAAGGACATGCCGTTCCCGCGCGAACTGTTCACCGCACAGGCAGAGCGCCGTGTTCGTCTCGGCCTGATCCTGGCCGAAGTCGTCAAATCCAACAAGCTGGAAGCGACCCAGGAGCAAGTGAAGGCCCAGGTAGAGGAGTTCGCGCAGAGCTACGAAGATCCGCAGCAAGTGATCAAGTTCTACTTCAGCGACCGTCGCCGGCTTGCCGAAGTGGAAGCCCTTGTATTGGAGGATAATGTCGTTAACTATGTGCTGGGCAAAGCCAAAGTAACCGAAAAGCCCGTAGCATTCGATGAATTGATGGGCAACACCGCACAGGCCTGATCAAGGCCGGTGCGAACTCCATAAGGAAAGCACATGTCAGGCATGATTAGAAATTCCGCACTCGACACCGAAATGCTCGGTATGGTGCCGATGGTGATTGAACAGAGCGGCCGCGGCGAGCGCGCGTACGATATTTATTCGCGCCTGCTGAAGGAACGCGTGATCTTTTTGGTTGGCCCGGTCAATGACCACAGCGCCAACCTGATCGTCGCGCAGCTGCTGTTCCTGGAAAGCGAGAATCCGGACAAGGACATCTCGCTGTACATTAACTCGCCTGGGGGCTCGGTATCGGCCGGCATGGCGATCTACGACACCATGCAGTTCATCAAGCCGGATGTGTCCACATTGTGTACCGGTCTGGCGGCGTCCATGGGCGCCTTCCTGCTGGCTGCCGGGGCCAAGGGCAAGCGCTACTCGCTGCCTAACTCGCGCATCATGATCCATCAGCCCTTGGGCGGTGCCCAGGGGCAGGCGGCTGATATCGAGATCCAGGCTCGCGAGATCCTGTATCTCCGTGACCGTCTTAACCATATCCTGGCCGAAAAAACCGGCCGGAGCGTGGAACAAATCAGCAGGGATACAGACAGAGATAATTTCATGTCTGCTGCTGAAGCAGCCGAGTATGGCATGATTGACAAGGTGCTGACGTCCCGCGCCTGACGCGTTGGTCCATGCGAAAAACGCCCGGGTGTAAGCACGTCCGGGCGTTTTTTGTTTTATAGCGTCCTATTTTGGCGATTTGCTCAATTTATTGCGCACCGTCGTGACGAATTCGGATTTCGCAGGTAATATCAGTTCAAATCTCTACCCAACATTTGCTTTATGTCTGACAAAAAATCCTCCAGCGGCGAAAAATTGCTTTACTGCTCCTTCTGCGGTAAGAGCCAACACGAGGTAAAGAAACTTATCGCGGGTCCGTCGGTATTCATTTGCGACGAATGCATAGATCTGTGCAATGACATCATCCGGGACGAAGCATCCAGCATCGAGTCGGTCGCCGGCCCAAAGTCTGATCTCCCCACGCCGCAGGAAATCTATGAGCTTTTGGGCCAGTACGTCATCGGCCAGGAGACGGCAAAGCGCATCCTGTCGGTGGCTGTGTACAACCACTACAAGCGCCTGAAGCACCTCGGCAAGAAAGACGATGTCGAGTTGGCAAAAAGCAACATCCTGTTGATCGGCCCGACCGGCTCCGGCAAAACGTTGCTGGCGCAGACGCTTGCGCGCATGCTGAACGTCCCGTTCGTGATCGCCGACGCAACGACGCTTACTGAAGCGGGCTATGTTGGCGAGGATGTCGAAAACATCATTCAGAAGTTGTTACAGAATTGCAATTACGAGGTCGACAAGGCACAAAAGGGCATTGTTTACATCGACGAGATCGACAAAATTTCGCGCAAGTCCGACAACCCGTCCATCACCCGGGATGTGTCGGGTGAGGGTGTGCAGCAGGCCCTTCTGAAGCTGATCGAAGGGACGATGGCATCGGTGCCGCCGCAAGGCGGCCGCAAGCATCCGAACCAGGACTTCGTGCAGATCGATACGACGAACATCATGTTCATCTGCGGTGGTGCATTCGACGGCCTCGCAAAGATCATCTCTAACCGTTCCGAAAAGAGCGGGATCGGCTTCTCCGCTTCGGTTAAGAGCCAGCAGGAGCGCAACGCCAGCGACGTTCTGCTTGGCGTCGAGCCCGAAGATCTGATCAAGTTCGGTCTGATTCCCGAGTTGGTCGGCCGTCTGCCGGTCGTGGCTACCTTGAGTGAACTAAACGAGGAAGCCCTAATCCAAATATTGCTTGAACCCAAGAATGCCCTGATCAAGCAGTACGCGAAGCTGCTTCAGATGGAAGGTGCAGAATTGGAAGTACGGCCAGCAGCAATGCACGCCATTGCCAGAAAGGCGCTTGAACGCAAAACTGGCGCACGTGGGTTGCGCTCCATCCTCGAACACGCATTGCTGGAGGTGATGTTTGAATTGCCGAGCCAGCAGAATGTAGCCAAGGTGGTGATTGACGAAAACTGTATCATCAATGGAGCGAAGCCCTTGTTGATTTACCACGAGCAGCCCAAGGTATCCGGGGCGAAGTAGCCGACAAGGCCGACGCATCGAACACTATGGACACAAGCCCGTTTTTTCCCACAAGCAGTAGAATTTGAGAAACAAAAGTCACTACAGGCTTCCATCGCAAAGCCACCCGAGGGCGACTTCGTGTGTGGCTTTTTTTATTGCTAGCATTGAAAGAAAGGGTTGAAACAGAGTGTTTTTTATTTCCGCTTGGACTTGAGATTTGGCTGCTCGTGCCTACATCATTAAACAAGCTCTTAAATAAGGTTCGCCATGACGACTTCTACAACACTAACTGAACACACCCAACTGCCGCTTTTGCCGTTGCGGGACGTTGTTGTCTTCCCGCATATGGTGATCCCGCTCTTCGTTGGCCGACCCAAGTCGATCAAGGCGCTGGAAGCTGCAATGGAGCAGGGCAAGAGCATCATGCTTGCCGCTCAGAAAGCCGCAGCTAAGGACGAACCGTCGGCTTCCGACATCTACGAGATTGGCTGCGTGGCCAATATTCTGCAGATGTTGAAGCTGCCGGACGGTACCGTAAAGGTCCTCGTGGAAGGTGCGCAGCGCGCACGTATTCATCACATCAGCGAACTCGACACCCACTTTGTGGCAGAACTGACCCCGGTCGAGTCCGAGCCGGGCGACGAGTCGGAAGTGGAGGCGATGCGCCGTGCGATCGTCCAGCAGTTCGACCAGTACGTCAAACTCAACAAGAAGATTCCGCCGGAGATTCTTACTTCGTTAGCAGGAATCGATGATGCAGGCCGCCTAGCTGATACCATAGCAGCGCACCTGCCGCTTAAGCTTGAGCAAAAACAGATCATCCTTGAGATCTTCAATGTCGCAAAGCGCCACGAGCATCTGCTTGGTCAGCTCGAGGCCGAACTCGATATCCTGCAGGTCGAAAAGCGCATCCGCGGCCGCGTCAAGCGCCAGATGGAAAAGTCGCAGCGCGAGTACTACCTGAACGAGCAGGTCAAGGCGATCCAGAAGGAACTCGGCGAAGGCGAAGAGGGGGCAGACCTCGAAGAACTCGAGAAGAAGATCATTGCCGCGCGCATGCCGAAGGATGCGCGCGAGAAGGCACAATCCGAACTCAAAAAACTCAAGCTGATGTCGCCGATGTCTGCAGAAGCAACCGTCGTGCGCAACTACATCGACACACTGATCGGCCTGCCATGGCGGAAGAAGTCCAAGGTCAACAACGACCTCTCCAACGCGGAAAAGGTGCTCGAAGCCGAGCACTATGGTCTTGAAAAGGTCAAGGAACGCATTCTCGAGTACCTTGCTGTTCAACAGCGCGTTGACAAGGTAAAGGCGCCGATCCTGTGCCTGGTTGGCCCTCCGGGCGTCGGCAAGACGTCGCTAGGCCAGTCGATCGCCCGTGCAACCAACCGCAAGTTCGTGCGCATGGCGCTGGGCGGCGTCCGGGACGAGGCAGAGATCCGCGGTCACCGTCGTACTTACATCGGTTCCATGCCCGGCAAAATCCTGCAAAGCCTCTCGAAGACCGGCGTGCGCAATCCGCTGTTCCTGCTGGATGAGGTGGACAAGCTCGGCCAGGACTTCCGTGGTGACCCGTCGTCGGCCCTGCTTGAGGTGCTCGATCCGGAACAGAACCACACGTTCTCCGACCATTATGTCGAAGTCGACTTTGACCTGTCCGACGTGATGTTCGTGGCGACGTCGAACTCGTTCAATATTCCCCCGGCGTTGCTGGATCGTATGGAGGTCATCCGTCTCTCGGGCTATACCGAAGATGAGAAGACCAACATTGCACTGCGTTACCTGTTGCCGAAGCAAATCACCAACAACGGCCTGAAGGAAGAGGAGATCAATGTAGCGGAATCGGCGATTCGCGACATCATCCGCTACTACACCCGTGAAGCGGGCGTGCGTTCGCTCGAGCGTGAAATCTCCAAGATCTGCCGCAAGGTCGTGAAGATGCTGCTGTTGAAGAAGCAGGATCGCAAGGTCGTCGTCTCGTCGAAGAACCTCGATAAGTTCCTCGGCGTGCGCCGCTTCGATTTTGGCATTGCCGAGAAAGAGAACCAGATCGGCCAGGTGGTCGGTCTCGCATGGACGGAAGTGGGCGGTGACCTGCTGACGATCGAAGCGATGACGATGCCGGGCAAGGGCGATATCATCCGCACCGGTACCTTGGGTGACGTGATGAAGGAGTCGATCGAAGCCGCCCGTACCGTGGTGCGCAGCCGCGCGAAGCGCCTGGGCATCAAGAACGAACTGTTCGGCAAGAGCGACATCCACATCCACGTGCCGGAAGGTGCGACGCCGAAGGATGGTCCATCTGCCGGTATCGCGATGACGACGGCGCTGGTGTCCGTACTGACAGGTATCCCGGTTCGCGCAGACGTTGCAATGACCGGCGAGATCACGCTGCGCGGCGAAGTGCTGCCGATCGGCGGCCTCAAGGAAAAACTCCTGGCTGCACATCGTGGCGGCATCAAGACCGTGCTGATTCCCGAGCAGAACGTGAAGGATCTCGCCGAGATTCCCGACAACGTGAAGAACAAGCTCGAGATCGTGCCTGTCCGCTGGATCGAGAAGGTGCTGGAAGTCGCGCTCGAGCGACAACCGGAACCCCTGACTGATGTGGATGCCCCGGTCGATACGGCAGTCACCGCGGCGACGGGGACGACTGACCCGAACGTCGTCAAGCACTGAACTAAAAAAGCAGCGGAAAAAAGCGCTCTTCGGAGCGCTTTTTTATTGCCTTTTCGATTGGAAAAATTGCTGTCGGGTTTTGCCCGTATAGCCTGTCCGCGGAAGGACAATCGGCCGGAAAACCGCTTGACACAAGGCTTTTCGACTTGTTTAATACGGGCTGCAGAAAATTTCTTATCTGCATTTTGTGTCGCTTGCGCTACGAAAAAGAGCAATAAGCAGGCGCTGCGAAATCCAACTTTTTTGAGGGGGCGTCAGTGAATAAAACCGAATTGATCGATCACATTGCCGGGACCGCGGATATTTCGAAAGCAGCTGCGACGCGTGCGCTCGATGCACTGATCGGGGCAGTCAAAACTACGTTGAAGAAAAATGGTTCCGTTACCCTGGTCGGTTTCGGTACGTTCACGGTTGGCAAGCGCGCGGCTCGCACTGGACGCAACCCGCGTACCGGCGACGCAATCAAGATCAAGGCCGCCAAGGTCCCCAAGTTCCGTCCGGGTAAGGCGCTGAAGGATGCACTTAACTAATTAAGTAGTGCATCTCGATAAAAGATGCTGTATACTCTTGCCTTTTACGACGTGGTGACAAACGTCGTAATGCATGGCTGACTAAGTGTGGATTCAGGGTGCTTAGCTCAGTTGGTAGAGCGGCGCCCTTACAAGGCGTAGGTCGGGAGTTCGAGCCTCTCAGCACCCACCAAGACAGCCAGGCAATGCAGTAGAGTTTCAGGAGTGGTAGTTCAGTCGGTTAGAATACCGGCCTGTCACGCCGGGGGTCGCGGGTTCGAGTCCCGTCCACTCCGCCAAAATCGAAAAAGGCGAACGCAAGTTCGCCTTTTTTCATATGCGCGAAGGATTTTTGAGCATATGTCAGAATGCCAGTCGCGCGTGGGTGTCGAAGGGCATGCGTGCGATGCATTTCGCAGGGGATGCAGTAGCACTGAATGGGCTGGGAAGCAGGGCTCTTCGGCCGATACGGTACCCCGGCGAAACCTAATTATCGAAATTTTGTTCTCACAATCTGTACGCCTGTAGGACCGACCATGTTTGACTTTATCCGTACGCATCAACGCCTGATGCAGTTCGTGCTCCTGCTGTTTATCTTTCCGTCATTCGTGTTCTTCGGGCTCGAAGGTTATACCCGCATGACCGATGGCGGCAATGCCGTTGCAAAGGTTGCAGGAAACTCGATCACCCAGCAGGAGTTCGATAATGCACAGCGCGAGCAAATGGACCGTTTCCGCCAGATGTTCGGCGCGCAATTCGATCCGAAGATGCTCGATACGCCGGAAGCCAAGCAGAACATCCTTGAAGGGCTCATCGCACAGCGTGTGATTGCCGCGGAAGCGGCAAAGAGCCGTCTCTCTGTGAGCGACCAGACCTTGCAGCAGACGATCCTCGCGATGCCTGGCTTGACCGGTGCGGACGGTAAGTTCGATGTCGAGCGCTACAAGTCGGCGCTGGCCGCCCAGGGCATGACTCCGGCTATGTTCGAGGCGCAGTTGCGCCGGGACCTGACCCTGCAACAGGTCAGCGGAGCGATCCAGGGGACGGCATTCGCGCCGAAGGCTGTGGCCAATCGCTTGTCCGACCTGAACGACCAGGAACGCGAAGTTCAGGAGTCGGTGTTCAAGGTCGCGGATTTTGCGCCTCAGGTGAAAGTCACCGACGAGATGCTGAAATCCTACTATGAGAAGAACGGCGCCCAGTTCGAAATCCCGGAGCAGGTGAAGGCTGAGTACGTCGTGCTCAACAGCGACGCGATCGCCTCGCAGAT
Organism: uncultured Noviherbaspirillum sp.; assembly: GCA_966212545.1. Taxonomy (GTDB): domain Bacteria; phylum Pseudomonadota; class Gammaproteobacteria; order Burkholderiales; family Burkholderiaceae_D; genus Noviherbaspirillum. The sequence continues at coordinate 2,821 of CBIHRW010000025.1, read as the reverse complement.
TTCCGTCAGCGATGCCGATATCAAGTCGTACTACGAACAAAATGCAAAGCGATATTCGGATGAAGAGCAGCGCCGTGCGAGCCACATCCTGATCAAGGCGGACAAGGGCGCATCGGCGGCCGACAAGGCGGCTGCGAAGGACAAAGCGGAGAAATTGCTGGCACAGCTGCGCAAGAATCCGGCGGATTTTGCGAAGCTCGCCAAGGAAAATTCGCAGGACCCGGGCTCCGCAGAGCGCGGTGGGGACCTCGACTTCTTCGGCAAGGGCATGATGGTGCCGCCGTTCGAGGAGGCGGCGTTCAAGCTGAAGCAGGGCGAAATCAGCGACGTCGTCCAATCCGATTTCGGTTTCCACATCGTCCAGGTGACCGCCATCAAACCGGCGGCGGCAAAGAGCCTGGACGAGGTGAAAGGTCAGATAGCGGCGGAGATCAAGAAGCAGCTCGCGGCCAAAAAATTCTCCGAGATGGCGGAGCAGTTCACCAATATGGTCTACGAGCAGTCGGACAGCCTCAAGCCGGTCGTGGACAAGCTGGGCCTGAAGATCGAGACTGTCGATGGCCTGACGCGCAACCCTAGCCCGTCAGTCGCCCCGAATGCACCGTTCAATCACCCGAAGTTCCTGGCTGCATTGTTCTCGGATGAAGCAGTCAAGAACAAGCGCAATACGGAAGCGGTCGAGGTCGCACCGAGCACGCTGGTGGCGGGACGCGTTGTGGAATACAAGCCGGTGACGAAGCGCCCGTTCGAAGAAGTTCAGGCCATTGTGCGTGAGCGCGTGACGCAAGCCGAAGCGGCGAACCTCGCGCGCAAGACCGGTGAAGAGAAACTCGCCGCACTGAAGGCAGGCGGCGAGGCCGCAGGATTTGCAGCGGCAAAGACTGTTTCCCGAACCAAGAACCAGGGCATGCGCCCGGAAGCGCTCATGGCCGTGATGAAGGCTGATGCGGCGAAGCTCCCGGCATACGTTGGCGTCGAGTTGCCGGGGCAGGGCTACGGCGTATATCGCGTCAACAAGGTATCGCAGCCGGCGAATGTGGATGTCGCGCGCCGCCAGGCGGAACAGCAGCAGATCTCGAATGCGCTGGCTCAGCTGGAGTCGCAAGCTTATCTCGATGCCTTGAAGAAGAAGGCCAAGGTGGAGATCCTGAACCAGCCGGCCAAGACGGCCGAGGGTGAGTCGGCAAAGTAATCGCTTCCAGCATCGATTTACGCAATGAAAAACCGCTCGCTGTTGCGCGCGGTTTTTTTTCGTGTGGCGTTTTCTAGCGCGCGAGCAGGGGCTTCAGGTGAGACCAGATGTTGTTCAGCATGATGGGCTGCGCTTCTGCCAACGGATGGATGCGGTCGGACTGGAATAATTGCGGCTTGCTGGCGATGCCCTCGAGCAGGAATGGCACCAGAGGTACCTTGGTCTCCCTGGAAAGCTTTTGGAACAGTCCGGAAAACCGGTCAGCGTATTCACGTCCGTAATTGGGTGGAATCTGCATGCCGACAAGCAGAACTTTGGCCTTGGCCTTCTGCGATTCCTCGATCATGGCACGCAGGTTGGCTTCCGCAGCTGCGAGGGCGAGGCCGCGCAGGCCGTCATTCGCGCCAAGCTCGATTACCACGATTGAGGGGCGGTGCTGGCCGAGCAGGGCGGGCAGCCTCGCCTTGCCGCCACTGGTCGTTTCGCCGCTGATGCTGGCATTGATGATGTTCGCGTCGATCCTCTCGGCTTTCAGGCGTTGTTCGAGCAACGTGACCCAGCCTGCGCCGCGGGCGATGCCATATTCGGCCGACAGGCTGTCGCCGAGCACGAGCACGGTTTTTGATGCAGAATAGGCGCACGTTGTAAAGAAGACGAGCGTCAACGCCGCGACCATTCGAAACAGTCCCATCACTTTTCCATCTTTCCTGACGTTATCCTGCATGCCTGAGCCTTCCTTGAAAACAGCTGCGATCGAAGCCATCCGCCTGACCAAGCGCGTTGCGGATGCGACTGGAGAATTGACAATCTTGCGTGATGTCGATTTTACAGTGCAGCCAGGAGAAACGCTGGCCATCGTCGGCGCGTCGGGATCGGGGAAATCGACCTTGCTGGGCTTGCTTGCGGGACTCGATACACCTTCGGAAGGCACAGTCAAACTCGACGGCGTCGACATCTTTGCGTTGAACGAAGATGGACGTGCGGGATTGCGGCAGGCCAAGCTCGGCTTCGTATTTCAGTCGTTCCAGTTGCTTGGGCACCTGACCGCGCTGGAGAATGTGATGCTTCCGCTTGAGCTGCGGCGTGATGACGATGCACGCGTCAAGGCAGAGGCGATGCTTGGCAGGGTGGGGCTGTCGAGCCGGCTGCGGCACTATCCGAAATATCTTTCCGGGGGCGAGCAGCAGCGTGTGGCGCTTGCGCGCGCGTTCGTGACGGAGCCGCCTTTACTGTTTGCGGACGAGCCGACGGGCAGCCTCGATGCAGCGACCGGAGAGGCCGTCATCAAGCTGATGTTCGAGCTCAATGAGGAGCGCGGTTCGACCCTGGTGCTGGTCACGCATGATCCTTCGATTGCTGCGCGCTGCCGGCGGACGATCACCATTGCTGCCGGCCAGCTCACCTGAATTCAAGGTTTTGGCGCGTCGACATGAACGCGCCGGTGCTCCACGTAGGCAATCCCCACGCCGCCTGCGCAAATGATTGCGATCCCCAATGCGGTCAGCGTGTCGGGCAACTGGCCGAACACAAGCCATCCCATCGTAGTCGCCGAAATGATTTGCAGATAGGCGTAGGGCGCGAGCAGCGACGCTTCCGCGTGCTTGTAGGCGCTATTGACGAGCAGATGGC
>CBIHRW010000024.1:0-57968 GCA_966212545.1 uncultured Noviherbaspirillum sp. | reverse complement strand
ACGACCCTGTCCGCGCTTGCGCAGAAAAGCCGCAAAGGCCTGATTCCCTTCATTACCGCCGGTGACCCCGCACCTGAGCTGACCGTTCCCTTGATGCACGCCCTGGTAGCCGGCGGCGCCGACATCATCGAACTCGGCGTTCCTTTCTCCGATCCAATGGCTGATGGCCCCGTCATCCAGCGTGCATCCGAACGCGCGTTGGCAAACGGTGTTGGCATGCGGCATGTATTGCAGTTCGTAAAGGAATTCCGCGAGACCAATCAAACCACTCCTATTGTGCTGATGGGCTATGCGAACCCGATCGAGCATATGGGAACAGCAAAATTCATTGACGCCGCAAAGCAGGCGGGCGTCGATGGCGTACTCGTCGTCGACTATCCGCCCGAAGAGTGCCAGGAATTCGCGGCTGCGATGAAGGAGAGAGGCCTCGATCCGATTTTCCTGCTTGCGCCGACCTCGACCGACGAACGCATTGAGCGGGTTGGCAAAATTGCAAGCGGTTATGTGTATTACGTTTCACTGAAAGGTGTGACCGGTTCCGGGCACCTTGACTTGGACGCCGTGTCGAAAAAGATGCCGGAGATAAAGAAACACGTGCACGTTCCCGTCGGTGTCGGTTTCGGCATCCGCGACGGCGCCACAGCGAAAGCCATTGCGTCGGTGTCTGATGCCGTCGTCATCGGCAGCCGCATCATTCAGGAATTGGAAAATACCCCGCGCGACAATGCAGTGCAGGCTGTGCAGTCCTTCATTTCGGGGATTCGCAAGGCACTGGATGAATGATCCGGGATATCATTTTGCTATTAAATCCTTGTATTGGCGCAAGGCAAGGCGAGCGGTACAATTCGGCAACCCGAAAATTTGAGATGAGGTCTTCATGAGTTGGCTTGAAAAGCTGCTTCCCCCGCGCATCCAGCGCTCCGATGCCGCGAACCGGAAATCCGTGCCGGAGGGGCTCTGGGTCAAGTGCCCGTCGTGCGAGGCAGTTTTGTACCGGACCGACCTCGAATCGAATGTCCACGTCTGCCCGAAGTGCGACCACCATATGCGTATCCGCGCCCGCGAGCGCCTGGATGCGCTGCTGGATGCCGGCGGTCGTTATGAAATCGGCCAGGAGGCGCTGCCGGTCGATACGCTCAAGTTCAAGGACAGCAAGAAGTACCCGGATCGCCTGAAGGACGCGATGGAATCGACGGGCGAGACCGATGCGCTGGTCGTGATGGGCGGCTCGATCATGTCGCTGCCGGTCGTCGTGTCCTGCTTCGAATTCGAATTCATGGGCGGTTCCATGGGCTCTGTTGTCGGCGAGCGCTTCGTGCGCGGCGCGCAGGCAGCGCTGGAGCAGAAGGTGCCGTTCATCTGCATCACCGCCACCGGCGGCGCGCGCATGCAGGAAGGCCTGCTGTCGCTGATGCAGATGGCAAAGACCACGTCGATGCTCACCAAGCTGTCCGAGAAGAAGCTGCCGTTTATTTCCGTGCTTGCCGACCCGACCATGGGCGGCGTGTCCGCTTCCTTCGCGTTCATGGGCGATGTCGTGATTGCCGAGCCGAAGGCGCTGATCGGCTTTGCAGGTCCCCGCGTGATCGAGAACACGGTGCGCGAGAAGCTGCCGGAAGGTTTTCAGCGTGCGGAGTTCCTGATGCAGAAAGGCGCTGTCGACATGATCGTCGACCGTCGCAAGATGCGCGAGGAGATCGCGCGCCTGCTGGCACTGCTGCAGAACCAGCCGGCAGAAGTCCTGGCGTAAGAAACTTATGTAGAAGGCAAGCCCGGACTGCAGCAAGTCCGGGCTTTTCATTTTCAGGTCCACTGACCATGCAAAACCATCCAGTAAACCTCGCCGAGTGGCTTTCCCTCCTCGAAAAGATGCACCCCAAGGCCATCGACATGGGCCTGGAGCGCGTCAGGCAGGTCAAGGACCGGCTCGGCATTGAATTCGAGTGCCCGGTGATCATCGTCGGCGGCACCAACGGCAAGGGCTCGACCTGCGCGATGCTGGAATCGATCCTGATGCACGCTGGCTACCGCGTTGGCCTGTACACCTCGCCGCACCTGCTTGACTTCAACGAGCGAGCACGCGTGAACGGCGAGCCGGCAAGCGACGATGCGCTGGTCGAACAGTTCGCCGCCGTTGAGGCGCAACGCGGCGACATCTCGCTGACCTATTTCGAATTCACCACACTCGCCATCATGCGCCTGTTCGCACAGGCGAAGCTGGATGCGGTCATCCTGGAAGTGGGCCTTGGCGGCCGGCTGGATGCAGTCAATATTGTCGACGCCGACGTGTCGATTGTGACCAGCGTCGATATCGACCATACCGAATACCTCGGCAACACGCGCGAAGAGATCGGCTTTGAAAAGGCCGGCATTTTCCGCCCCGGTAAAGCCGCCATCTGCGGCGATCCGGTGCCGCCAAAATCGCTCGTCGACCATGCTCAGGCCATTGGCGCGGACCTATGGCTGTTCGGCGCTGACTTCAACTATTCGGGCGACAAGCAACAGTGGAATTACGGCGGGCGCGGACAACGGCGCAATTCGCTCGGCTACCCGAGCCTGCGCGGGGCAAACCAGCTGCTCAATGCATCGGCTGCGCTCGCGGCATTGGAAGCGCTGCGCGACCGCTTGCCGGTCGGTGCCCAGGAAGTGCGCAACGGCTTGGTGATGGTCGAATTGCCGGGACGCTTCCAGGTGCTGCCGGGCCGTCCTTCGGTGATCCTCGATGTCGCGCACAACCCGCATGCGGCGGCGACCCTGGCCCAGAACCTCAACAACATGGGCTTCCATCCCTACACCTTCGCGGTCTTTGGAGCGATGCAGGACAAGGATATCGCCGGCGTCATCGGCCACCTGAAGGACATTGTCGACCACTGGTGTCTGACCGACTTGCCGCTGCCGCGCGCTGCGAGCGCGGAACAGCTCAAGCAGGCCCTGCTCGAAGCGGGTATCGCCCCGAGCGGCACGCCGGGCTCGGAACGCACCATCGAGACCTTCGAATCGCCGGCGGCAGCATTCGCGAATGCACGGAGCAGGGCAGGGGAGAATGATAGAATTGCGGTTTTCGGATCCTTTCTCACTGTCGCCGGCGTGATGGAAGCGAAAAGATCCGGGAAGCTGTCATGATTGGCATGCAGTTTTTTCAAGACGGCTTCCGCACTCTCTGATGGACTTCATTTTTATCGCATGAGCTTGTTCTCGTTCCTTCGCAAAAACAAGCAGGAATCGGCCTCCGGGGAAAGCACCTACTACTCGCGTGCCGAAGAGGATTCCAAGGCCGTCCGCAACCGCGCCAAGCGCCGCGGCGGCAAGGACAGCAAGGGCGATGAAACGCTCGATCCGGTATTGCCAGAAAAGAAACGCGCGCGCCGCCGCCTGATCGGGGCTGTCGCGCTCGTGCTTGCGGCAGTGATCGGCCTGCCGATGGTGCTTGACTCCGAGCCCAAGCCGCTTGCCGACGACATCGCAATCCAGATTCCGTCCAAGGACAAGCCGGTCGGCGGCGTCATCGCCCGCCCCGGTACACCCGCAGGCGCCAAGGTCGCCGCTTCCGCGTCGCTCGATGCGAAAGAGGAAATGGTCGATCCGGCCACGGTCCAGTCCGAACAAAAGCCAATGACTGCAGAAGCAGTCGCTGCCGGGCCCACTGACGCGAAGGCGAAGGAAGACGCCAAGCCCACCAATGACCCCGCCAAGAGCGCTCCCGAAAAGTCCGCACCGGCCCAGGTGGCGAAAGCGGAGCCCAAGCCAGCCGAGATACATGAGAAGTCTGATAAGGTCGATAGGGCCGACAAATCCGACGACGCCGCGCGCGCGAAGGCACTGCTCGAAGGCAAGCCCGATCCCAAGGCCGCCGAAAAGAAAAACCAGAAATTTGTAATCCAGGTTGCGGCACTTGCGACCAAGGAAAAGGTCGATGAACTGCAGGGCAAGCTCAAGGGCGCAGGTGTCAGGTCGTACACTGAAAAAATTGCAACCGCATCGGGTGACCGCACCCGCATTCGCGTAGGTCCGTTCACCAGCAAGGAAGAAGCGGAGAAGGTGCGCGCAAAGATCGTCAAGCTGGGATTGAACGGCACGCTGGTGCCGGCTTGATTTTTCGCGCGCCGTGACAATCTTCGATTATCTGGTGTTGTTCGTGCTGGTTTGCTCGGTTGTCATCAGCACCCTGCGCGGCCTGGTCAAGGAGATCCTGTCGCTGCTGAGCTGGATCGTCTCCTTCGTGGTGGCGAATGCCTACGGCGAAGGCCTCGCCAGGCTATTGCCCGACATGGTGCCCGGCAATACGACGCGCCTGATTGTGGCGTTCATTGCATTGTTTATCGGTGTGCGGCTGTTGATGATGCTGCTCACCCTGGCTATCGACGCGGTGATCAAGGCAAGCGGACTGACGCTCGCCGACCGCGGCCTCGGCGGCCTGTTTGGATTGGGGCGCGGCATCGTGATCGTGCTGGCAGTCGTCCTGGTGTGCGGGATGACAGCCGTTCCGCAGCAGCCGTTCTGGAAAGAGGCGCTGTTCAGCCCGCTGGCGGAAACCGCCGCGCGTACGGTCAAGCCTTTCCTGCCGGGCGATTTCGCGCGGCATGTACAGTTTTGAATTTGTTTAAGTAAGGAGCCCACCATGTGTGGCATTGTTGGCGTTGTTTCCCACGGCCCGGTCAATCAGCTGATTTATGACGCATTGCTGTTGTTGCAGCATCGCGGCCAGGATGCGGCGGGTATCGCAACCAACCACGGCAATACGTTTTCGATGCACAAGGCCAACGGCCTGGTGCGCGACGTGTTTCGTACCCGCAACATGCGTTCGCTGCCGGGCAATGCCGGTATCGGTCAGGTACGCTATCCGACCGCCGGTTCGTCCAGCGAAGAAGAAGCGCAGCCCTTCTACGTCAATGCGCCGTTCGGCATCATCCTCGCGCATAACGGCAACCTGACGAACTGGGAACAGCTCAAGATCGAGATGTTCAAGAACGACCGCCGGCACATCAACACCGATTCCGATTCGGAAGTGCTGCTCAACGTGCTGGCGCACGAAATCCAGCAGGCGACTACCGGGTATTCGCTGGATCCGTCGGCGCTGTTCAAGGCGGTGTCGGTCCTGCACAAACGCGTGCGCGGCTCGTACGCAGTCGTCGCACAGATTGCCGGCTACGGCCTGCTGGCATTCCGCGACCCGTTCGGCATTCGTCCGCTGTGCATCGGCTTCAACGAAACGGAGAAGGGCCCGGAATACATGTTGGCCAGCGAATCGGTGGCGCTCGAGGGCTTGGGCTTCCGCTTCCTGCGCGACGTCATGCCCGGCGAAGCGATCTTCATCGACCTCGACGGCAAGCTGTACAACCAGCAGTGTGCCGACAACCCGCTGCTCAATCCCTGTGCGTTCGAATTCGTCTACCTGGCGCGTCCCGACTCGGTCATCGATGGTGCATCCGTGTATGCAACCCGCCTGAAGATGGGCGAGTACCTTGCCGAGAAGATCAAGCGCGAGCTTTCCGCCGGCGATATCGATGTGGTGATGCCGATCCCCGATTCTTCCCGCCCGGCGGCGATGGAACTGGCGCACAAGCTCAACCTCGACTACCGCGAAGGTTTCATCAAGAACCGCTACATCGGCCGTACCTTCATCATGCCGGGCCAGGGGCTGCGCAAGAAGTCGGTGCGTCAGAAGCTCAATGCGATCGGCAGCGAGTTCAAGGGCAAGAGCGTGCTGCTGGTGGACGACTCCATCGTGCGCGGCACGACGAGCCGCGAAATTGTGCAGATGGCACGCGACTCCGGTGCGAAGCGCGTGATCTTTGCGTCGGCGGCGCCGCCGGTGAAATTCCCGAACGTGTACGGCATCGACATGCCGACCCGCAATGAATTGATTGCGCACGGCCGCACCGAAGAGGAAGTTTGCCGTGAGATCACCGCCGATGCGCTGGTGTACCAGGATGTCGAGGCACTCAAGCGTTCGATTTCCGACGTCAATCCGATGCTGAAGAATTTCGAGGCATCCTGCTTTGACGGCGTGTATGTGACGGGCGATATATCGCGCGACTACCTGGACCGCGTCGAGTTCGCCCGCAACAACCCGAAACCGGTTGCAGAAGATGCGGTGCGTTCCCAGCTGAACCTGAATCTCGCGCGCGCCGACTGATCTTTAGCCGGCACAATCAAGGCCCGTTGCGTGACAGCGCAACGGGCTTTTTTGTTGCGAGTAATCGTACTCAGGCCCGCTGGAGATAGGACGCGAATTCATTGGCCGGCAGCGGCCTGCTGAAGTAGTAACCCTGCATCTCGTCGCATTTGTGATCGCGCAGGAAGGCGACCTGTTCCTCGGTCTCAACACCTTCCGCAATTACCTTCAGGTTCAGGCTGTGTCCCAATGAGATCACGGTGCTGGTGATTGCAGCGTCATCCGCATCGGTAGCGATGTCCCGCACGAAGGACTGATCGATCTTGAGGTGATGCAGCGGAAAACGCTTCAGGTAGCTCAGGCTGGAGTAACCGGTGCCGAAGTCGTCGATGGAGAGCTGCACGCCGAGGTCCTCGAGCGCCTTGAGCTTGGAAATGAACAGTTCGGCGCTGTTCATCACGATGCTTTCCGTCAGTTCCAGTTCGAGGTGATGGGCTTCCAGGCCCATGTTGTGCAGGGCGGCGGCGACGGACTCGACCAGGTTCTCCTGCTGGAACTGGCGCGCGGACAGGTTGACGGAGATGCTGATCGGCGGCAGCCCCGCATCCTGCCACGCCTTGTTCTGGGCGCAGGCGGTACGCAGAACCCAGTCGCCGATGGGCACGATCAAGCCGATTTCCTCCGCCATCGGGATGAAACGTGTCGGCGGCACCAGGCCCATTTCCGGATGGTTCCAGCGGATCAGCGCTTCCGCACCGATCGTGCGGCCGGTCGTCGCATCCACCTTGGGCTGGTAGAACAGCTCGAATTCCTTGCGCTCCAGCGCGCGGCGCAGCGCGCTCTCCAGCTCGGCCCGCTCGAGTGCGCGGACGCTCATTTCGCGCGAGTAGAACTGGAATGCATTCCCGCGCACTTCCTTGGCGCGGTACATCGCAATATCGGCATTGCGCAGCAGCGACTGCATGTCCTCGCCGTCGTCCGGATACAAGGTCGCGCCAATGCTGGCGCTGACGAACAGCTCGTGGCCGCGGATGACAAAGGGCGTGCGGAAGATATCGAATATCTTGTAGGCGACCGCAGTCACATCTTGCGGGTGCTGGATGTCGGTGAGCAGGATGATGAATTCATCGCCGCCGTGACGCGCAACCGTGTCGCCTTCGCGGATCGCGTGCCTCAGGCGATTGGATACTTCCAGCAGCAGCGAATCGCCCAACTCGTGTCCAAAGCTGTCGTTGACGCCTTTGAAACGGTCGAGGTCGAGGAACAGCAGTGCCAGTTGCAGTCCGTGCCGCCGTGCATGGGCCATGGCTTGGGCGACGCGGTCGCCGAGCAGGTTGCGGTTGGCCAGACTGGTTAGCGCGTCGTGGCCGGCGAGGTACTCGATGCGCGCCTCATACGCCTTGCGCTCGCTGATGTCGATGGCGATGCCGTCAAAACGCAGCAATCGTCCCTGCTCGTCGGGGATCGCGCGGGCGCGTTCCTCAATCCAGCAGATGCTGCCATCCGGCCGGACGATCCGGTACTCCTGCGTGAAGCTTGTCGATTCTGCCAGCCGCGCATGCGCAAACAGGACTGCAGGCCGGTCCTCGGCGTGGATGACCTTGAACCAGAGCTGTCTATCCCGGTAAAACTGCTCGACCGGTCGGCCATAGATACGCTCGACCATGGAGTTCAGGTAGATGAATTTGTCTTCCGTTGCCGACCAGACGACGTTGTCGATCGAGTCGAGGATGCTCGACAGCTTTTCTTCAGTCGCGCGCAACGCGCGTTCGGCCTGTTCCCGACCGGCCTTGGTACGCAGGCTGACCACACCATAGGAAATGTCGTCTGCCAGTTCGTCCAACATCTCGATCTGCTCGGCGTCGAAGCGGTTCGGCGGCGATTCATAGATCGTCAGTACGCCGAACACGCGGCCATGGTCCTTGAGGGGCAGGGATACGGCCAGAGCCTCGTCTGGTTCGGGCTCGCTTTTTCGCGCAGAACGCGAGGAGGGTGCGTTGGCAGGGACATCGATGACAACCCATGGGCGCGCGCTGACTATCGGCGTTCCGGCATGGGCCGGCGACTTCATTTCCACGCGCGACTCCTCAACATGACCAGGTTCACCGCGCGTGACGCTGCCCGCCTGCGCCATCCGTACCACGCCGCCGTCCTCGTCCAGGTAGTCAATCTGCGCCATCTGGTAGCCGCCGGATTCGACCACCGTACTGCACATGTCCTGGAGCAGGCTCATTTCATCCGTGGCATGCACCATCACATGGTTGCATTCGGCCATCACGGTACGTGCCCGCAAAGTGCGGCGCAGGGCTTCCTGTGCGCGCTTGCGGTCGCTGACCTCGAGCTTCAGCTGTGCATGCTGCTTTTCGATTGCGCCGTACAGCTGCAGGTTCTCATATACGACGGCCAGCTGCGCCGCGACTGTCGCCGCTGCGCGCTCGTCCACCTCGCTGAATTCGTCCGCGCCGAGTTTGTCGGCCAGGTACAGCCAGCCGAACGTCGAGTCCTGGGAGGCGATCGGCGCGGCGAGAATCGAATGGACCGGCGGGTGCTCCGGTGGGAGGCCGAACCTGACGGGATTCCCGTCAGGAGATTGCTGGCGCCGCGGCATACGGGCGGCGAGGACATCGCCGAGCATGCCGGTATGCGGCCCCGGCCACGGGATGCGTGCGAGGGAGGCGTCGTCCAGCCCGCGTGCGACGAAATGCTCAAGCTGGCGACCGTCTTCCGTGAGGATGCCGATCGCTGCATACCTGGCGACGCAAATGTCCTGCACCACGCGGCAACTGCTGGCAAGCAGATGCTGCGGCTCGCGTTCCGACGCCAGTTCGATCCCGAGCTCGATCAATGCGGTCAGGCGCAGGCTGACTGCCTGGAGACTGGATAGTGCCTTCGACAGGCGCTGGACGACCTGTTGCAGGTTTTCGATATCCGCATGCTCGGCCGCACCGTTGTTGACCAGCTGGGACATGAGGTGGCTGCTGGTCTCCAGCTCCACCAGGTATTCCGACAGTTGGTTATCGAGACTGTTCAGGCGGGACTGTTCGGATTGCGCCGCCGCGGGGGCGGGTGGCGGGGCCGCCCGGTTCGGCATCCCGAGCGCTTCGTGCACGGTCTTGAGGATCAGGTCCGGGTCGGACGGCTTGGGAAGGACCCAGGGTACGCCGCAGGCCATGGCCATCAGGCCCGCTTCGCGCTCATGATAGGCAGCGGTATAGAAGATGACGGGCGTGGTGGCGATTGACGGGATGGCGCGCAGGCGCGTGACGAATTCATACCCGTCCATGTTGGGCATCAGGATGTCGGCGATGACGAGGTCGGGGCGTCTGGTGCGCACCATGTCGAGGCCTTCGACACCGTCGGTGGCCTCGATCAGGTTGTGACCGCTGTAACCAAGCAAGACCATCAGAAACTGCCGATTCAAGACATGGTCGTCAACGATCAAAATAGTCGCCATCTTTTCTCCTGTTTGCCCGGTGCGGAAATGCTTTTAGACCGGCACACGTTCGACTGTTCTTTGCAGATATCGTGCAATCACGGAACAAAGCTTGTTCACGTGAATCTTGGCGGGCGCCCGCCCGCTGGTGATTTTTCCTCATTGGAAGACGGATGCTTTGCCTTGTCGGGAACGAACTTCCCGATTTCATCGATGAAGGTCTCGGGATCGATCGGCTTGCTGATGTAGCCGTCGAATCCCGCGTCGAGCAGTTTCTCCCGGTCCCCGACCATGGCAAGCGCCGTGACGGCGATGACGGGAATCGAGCGCAGCGCCGGATGCTCCTTGAGCACGCTGACGACGTCGTAGCCGTCGAGCCGCGGCAGGTGGACGTCGCATATGATGATGTCGGGATCTTCCGAGAGCGCGGCCTTCAGCCCATCCTCGCCGTTGCTGGCGCTTACCAACTCGTAGCCGTAGGCCTTCAGAAGGTAGGCCATGAGTTCCAGGTTGGCCAGGTTGTCTTCTATGACAAGAATGCGTACTGGCAATCGCACATCCTCCATGTGGCTGATTGGTTCCTTCGATCGCTTGCTCGCGTCGCTGCCGCAGTCATTCGGCCCCTTTCGGAACATGCAAGGTAAACGAGCTCCCCTCGCCGGGCCGGCTCTGGAGCGACAGGGTCGCACCGATCAGATCGGCCAGCTTCTGGCACAGGTACAAGCCGAGGCCGGTGCCTTCGTACCGGCGCGTCGAGGTAGAGTCCAGCTGGGTAAAAGCCTGGAAAAGCCTCGACTGGTCTTCGGCCTTGATGCCGACACCGGTGTCGGTCACCGTGATGCTCACCGCGCCGGGGCGCTCGGATACCGCGATGCATACGTCTCCTGCATCGGTGAACTTGATGGCATTGTTGGCAAGATTGATGAGAATCTGGTTGAGCGCGCGCCGGTCAGTCATGACTGAAACCTCATGCGGCGGGAACTCGGTGCGAAAACCCAAACCCTTCTGCTGCGCCAGCGGCGAGAGCGTTTCCTCCAAGCTGCCGATCAGCGCTTGGCAGACAACCGGTTCGAAATGAAGCTGCACCTTGCCCGATTCGATCTTTGCCAGGTCCAGCAAATCATTGATCAACGACAACAGATGCTTCGCGCTGCTTTGGATAGTGCGCAACTGCTTTTCCTGGTCCTCGGTCAGCGGGCCGGGCAGCCGCATCAGCAGCGTTCCGGTAAATCCGATGATCGCGTTGAGCGGCGTGCGCAGTTCGTGCGACATGCTTGCCAGAAAACGATCCTTTGCGAGGTTGGCGTTTTCAAGTTCGACGTTCTTGTCGTGCAATGCGCGCTCGATGCGTTTGCGCTCGGTAATGTCGCGGATCGCGCTTGACACCAGCGTGCCATCTTCCGTCTCGAGCGGGCTCAGGCTGATTTCGACGGGAAACTCCGTGCCGTCCTTGCGCACGCCGTACAGCTCCAGCCCGGCCCCCATGGCCCGTGTGCGTGGCTCGTCGAAAAAACCGCCGCGGTATGCCGGATGTTTCTTTTCGAAACGTTTCGGAACCAGCACCTCCACCTTTTTGCCGAGCAACTCCTCACGCGGGTAACCGAACAGCTTTTCGGTCTGCGAGTTCACCAGCACGATTTCGCCCTGCCGGTTGACAATCACAAAGGCGTCCGGCGCCGACTCGAGCAGGCCCCGGAACTTCTGTTCCGCCTTCTTGCGCTCAGTGATGTCGCGCACGGCGCTCATCACCAGCGTGCCTTCCTCGGTTTCCAGAGGGCTGAGGCTGATTTCAACCGGAAACTCCACGCCATCCTTGCGCAGTCCATACAGCTCCAGCCCGGCGCCCATGGAGCGGGGCCGCGGTTGCCCGAAATAATTTCCGCGATGCCCGACATGCCCGCCGCGGAATCGGCGCGGCAGCAACTGTTCGACTGGTTTCCCACGCAACTCGCCCGAGCCGTAGCCGAACAGCCTTTCGGCCTGCGAATTGGCGAGAACAATGTAGCCGGTGGAATTCGCCATGATGATGCCATCAGGCATCGACTCAAGCAGGTCGCGGAATTTCGCTTCGAGCAGCTTGGCATCGCGCAACACCTTCAGCGCGGTCACGTCCTTCTGGCTCGTCAGGATCAAGACGGGTTTCCCCAAGTCGTCGAAAATCGCCTTGGCAGTAATGTCGACATAAACCAGCGTGCCATCTTTCTTCCGCCGGATGGATTCGTAACTGCATGATCCTTCTTCCAGTGCAATGCGCATCTGCCGGTGTTCTTCCTCATGTCGTTCAGCCGGCACGAGCATGTCCGACAGCGATTTGCCCAACGCATCTTCACGGACATATCCGAACACCCGTTCCGCTCCTTTCGTCCAATGAAGGATCGTGCCCTCCACGCTCAATACCACAACTGCGTCGGGGGATTCCTGAAGTACCAGGCTTTCAAAATCCATTGGCATAAATCTCAAACGCGCTTCGGGGCAACATGGCGTCGGTAAACGATAGCTGCTCGGCACAAGTGTGTGGCAGGAAACGGCTATTATTTGATTAGGATCACTGGCATAGCGATTAGTGCAAAAATACGTCCAAGTGTTCTCTGCAAGGAAAGGCGAGACGCGCCGGTTTTGCCGAATCGGCTTTTTGCGTTACGATAAGACCTGCGCCGATTTGATTCTGCTTGCGGGCGCCGGGGTAGAGTCCCATAACAAATGCAGCTAAAACGGATCCGGATTCCATCGCCAACCCGTTCTAGCGCACGCTGAACGGGTTTTTGTTTGCCATGACTGATACAAAGAAATACGGTTTCACCACGACCATCCTCCACAGCGACCGCCAGAAGCCGATCGAACATGGCTCCCTGCACAAGCCGATCCACACTTCCGTGACCTTCGGCTACCGCGACGCGCGCCAGCTTGCCGAAGTATTCCAGGGCAAGCAGCCGGGATACCGCTACGGACGGCAGGGCAATCCCACCGTCTCCGCCCTGGAAGACAAGGTCAACAAGATGGAGCAGGGGATGGCAACCATCTGCTTCTCGACCG
Organism: uncultured Noviherbaspirillum sp.; assembly: GCA_966212545.1. Lineage (GTDB taxonomy): Bacteria > Pseudomonadota > Gammaproteobacteria > Burkholderiales > Burkholderiaceae_D > Noviherbaspirillum. The sequence continues at coordinate 45,387 of CBIHRW010000024.1, read as the reverse complement.
GCATGGCGGCGATCGCCGCAGTCGTCCAGGCACTGCTGCGCGAGGGCGACCATGTGGTGTCTTCGTCATTCCTTTTCGGTAACACCAACAGCCTGTGGCAAACGGTCGATGGTCAAGGCATCGGCGTATCCATGGTGGACGCCACCGACGTCAAGAACGTCGAAGCGGCGCTGACACCAAAAACCCGCCTGGTCTTCGTCGAAACGATTGCCAACCCGCGCACCCAGGTCGCCGATCTCAAGCGTATCGGCCAATTGTGCCGTGACCGCGGCATCCTATACGTGGTCGACAACACGATGACCTCGCCCTACCTGTTCCGTCCCAAGATGGTCGGCGCGAGCCTGGTCGTCAATGCGCTCACCAAATCGATCGGCGGCCACGGCATCGCACTCGGCGGCAGCCTGACTGACACTGGGTTGTTCGACTGGACCAAATTCCCGAACATCTTCGATACCTACAAGAAATACGTGCCGGGCCAATGGGGCATGGCCCAGATCCGCGCCAAGAGCCTGCGCGATTTTGGCGGCTCGCTCGGCCCCGAAGCGGCCCACCATATCGCCGTGGGCGCCGAAACCATGGCGCTGCGCATGGAAAGGGAATGCGCCAATGCCTTGGCACTGGCAAAAATGCTGGAAGCAGACGACCGCGTCGCTGCCGTCTACTACCCGGGTTTGCCGTCGCATCCGCAACACAAGCTCGCCACCGAACTCTTCGGCGCGTACGGCAGCCTATTCAGCTTCGAGCTGAGGGAGGGCATCGACTGCTTCGATTACCTCAACCGCCTGACACTTGCCGTACCGGCAAGCAACCTCGGCGATACCCGCACCCTGATCATTCCCGTCGCCCACACCATCTTCTACGAAATGGGGCCGGAACGGCGTGCAAGCATGGGCATCGCCGAATCACTGATTCGCGTGTCGGTAGGTATCGAAGATACCGCCGATCTCCTCGAAGACTTCAAGCAGGCGCTCCCCGCCTGAAAAGCCACACAAATCGAAATTTCCCAATAAAAACAATTCACTGGAGAAAGTGGATTGTGGCTAAAATACCCGAGTGATTTTACGTCGGTAAGGAGCGCGTATGGCACGGCCCGAGAAGGTCCGCCTGGGTGAAATTCTGGTGCAGCAGAAGTTGCTTTCCGAAGAGCAACTTCAGTTTTCGCTGGGAGAGCAGAAGCGGACCGGACGCAAGCTTGGGCGGGTGTTCATTGAGAACGGGTTTGTAACCGAAGAGCAGATTTCCGGCGCGCTGGCGAAGCAGCTCAACATTCCTTATATCAACCTCAAGTTCTATAACGTCAATCCGGAAGTGGTGCGCCAGCTTCCCGAGACCCAGGCACGGCGTTTCCGCGCCATCGCCTTGGAGGATCGAGGCAGCTCCTTACTGATCGGCATGGCGGATCCGACGGATCTGTTCGCCTATGACGAGATGTCGCGCTCGGTTAAGCGCGCGATCGATCTCGCAGTCGTGAACGAAGGCGAACTGCTGCAAACGGTCGACCGGATCTATCGCCGCACGCAAGAGATCACCGGTCTCGCGCGTGAACTCGAGCAGGAACTGGGCGACAGCAATGTCGACTTCGGTGGACTGGTCAGCGCGAACACCTCTCTGGAGGAGGCCCCGGTCGTCAAGCTGTTGCAGTCGGTTTTCGACGACGCGACCCAGGTCCGAGCTTCGGATATCCATATCGAACCGCAGGCAGAACGCTTGCAGATCCGTTTTCGTATCGACGGTGTCCTGCACCTGCAGACCGAAGCGGATATCAAGATTGCGCCCTCGCTGGCCTTGCGCCTGAAGTTGATGTCAGACCTCGATATCTCCGAAAAGCGCCTGCCGCAGGATGGCCGCTTCGCGATCAAGGTCCGTAACCAGCAGATCGATGTGCGTATCTCGACCATGCCGACGCAGTACGGTGAATCCGTCGTCATGCGTCTGTTGAACCAGAGCGGCGGCATGCTCCGTCTGGATTCGATCGGCATGCCTTCCGCGATGGTGCAGAAATTCCGAGCCATCCTCCAGCGCCCGAATGGCCTGGTCCTTGTCACTGGTCCGACCGGTAGCGGCAAAACGACCACGCTGTATGGCGCACTGGCCGAGCTGAACTCGATGGAGCGCAAGCTCATCACGGTTGAGGATCCGGTCGAATATCGCTTGCCGGGCATCAACCAGGTGCAGGTGAATGAAAAAATCGAACTAACGTTTGCCAGGGTTCTTCGTTCCGCGCTGCGGCAAGACCCGGACGTCGTTCTCGTGGGCGAGATGCGTGATCAGGAAACCGCCCAGATCGGCATGCGGGCAGCGCTCACCGGTCACCTCGTGCTGTCGACCCTGCACACAAATGACGCTGTCAGCACACCGATTCGCTTGCTGGACATGGGTGTGCCCCGATACATGGTGGCGACGTCCTTGCAGGCCGTTTTGGCGCAGCGCCTGGTCCGGGTGGTCTGCGAAAGCTGTGCGGAACCGTACTCGCTGAAGCCGACAGAGGCAGAATGGCTGAAGTTCGAACTCGGTGACACGGTCAATACCCGAAAGTACCTGCACGGCCGGGGATGTGCCCATTGCAATGGCACCGGTTACCGCGGACGCACCGGCGTGTATGAAATGCTCGAGATTACCGAGGCGGTTTCCGAGGCAGCGAATCACCATGATCCCGCGCACTTCCTGAAGGTGGCGCAATCGGAGATGGGCGGCCATACCTTGCGCCGGCATGCGGTCGCATTGGTGGTTGCAGGCAAGACGACTGTGTCGGAAGCGATGCGCGTCAGCAACCAGTTCGAGGACTGACATGCCGTTCTTCGCCTACAAGGCGCGCAATATGCGCGGCGAACTGATGACCGGTGTGATCGAGGGGGCCGACAGCGGTGCCGTCGCCGATCAATTGCTGAATACCGGTGTGACGCCGGTGGAAATCGTCGCGGCGAAAAGGCCGGCATCGGCGACGGACGGGAGCATACTGACGCGGCTGTTCGAAGATAAGATCCGGTCGATGGATGTGCAGTTGTTCAGCCGGCAGATGTACACTTTGCTCAAATCCGGCGTGCCCATTTTCCGCGGACTTGCGGGCCTGCAGGAGTCGGCGATTAACAAATCCTTTGCCAAGGTGCTGCAAGACTTGCGCGAGAGCCTGGACGCCGGCCGCGAGCTGTCCAGCTCGATGCGCCGCCACCCCGCCGTCTTTTCGTCTTTCTATGTCAGCATGGTACGGGTAGGCGAAATGACCGGCCGGCTCGACGAGATTTTTCTCCGGCTGTTCAACCACCTAGAGTTCGAGCGTGAAATGCGCGAGCGGATCAAGACCGCGCTGCGCTATCCATCCTTTGTGGTCATTGCGATGGTCATCGCGATGGTGGTCATCAACATGTTCGTGATCCCCACCTTTGCCAAGGTGTATGCCGGATTCAAGGCAGAACTGCCGCTAATGACCAAATTCCTGATCGCCTGTTCGAACTTCACGATTGCGTATTGGCCGCTCATCTTGGTCGCAACCGCGGGCGGGCTCATGGCGTTTCGCATGTACGTTGCGACGGCAGCCGGGCGGTATAAATGGGACAGGTTGAAGCTCCGTCTGCCGCTTGCCGGACAGATCGTCCAGAAGGGAACCCTTGCCCGGTTTGCGCGCAGTTTTTCCCTTGCGTCGCGCAGTGGGGTGCCGATTGTCCAGGGGCTGAACGTTGTCGCGCAGGTCGTGGACAACTCTTACATTGCAGGCAGGATCGAGCAGATGCGCGACGGCGTCGAGCGTGGCGAGAGTTTGCTCCGTACCGCAGTCGCTACCGGCGCGTTCACCCCCGTCGTGCTGCAGATGATTGCAGTGGGCGAGGAGACAGGCGAAATCGACGATCTCATGGAAGAAATCGCCGGCATGTATGAGCGCGAGGTCGAATACGAGGTAAAAACGCTCAGTTCGAAGATCGAACCCATCCTGCTCGTCGGCCTCGGAATTATGGTCTTGATCCTCGCACTGGGCATCTTCCTGCCGATGTGGGATCTTGGCAAGGCAGCATTCAACCGATAGCGATTTATCCTTGGTTACCGAAATTTCATTAGCTTGTCGTAATCGTTGCAGAACACCGCTCCAGGCGGCGTTGCGCAATGTTCGCATGCTATCGGCCAAGGGGAGCATGGCAGGTTTTACGCTGTTCGAGCTGATACTGGTTGTCATCCTTGTTGCTGTGTTCTCGGGAATCCTGCTCGGACGCTTCCTGTATTATCAGGAAGTCGCGGAGAAGGCCGCGATGGAACAGACTGCGGGGGCAGTGCAAAGCGCACTGACAATCCAGTTCGCGGGATTGATTACCAGAGGGAAGATGGAAGATGTCCCAAAGCTTGCTGCAGTCAACCCGATGAAGCTGTTGACAGATACGCAGCCGAATTATGCCGGGGAGTTTTATGAAGCCGGAACGGGCGATATTCCCCGAGGCAGCTGGTATTTCGACTTGAAGCAGCGGCACCTCGTCTACGTCGTCCGCAATGGCGCACGTTTTCTTCCTAAGGAAGGTGAGGCGAAGGAGGTGCGCTATAAGGTAAGCGTGGTCTATAACGACTGGATGACCAGCGGCCAGGGCGAGTCCGATTTGAAGCAAGTGGCAGGCATCACCTTGAAAAAAGTCGGGTCTTACACGTGGGATGTCAATTAGGCATTGCTTCGTACTTCGACAAATCCTGCAGCGCCGCCATGGAGATCAATTCCTGCTTGACCTTGTCTATCACGCTTGCCCAATCATTGAGCTCAGGTTGAGTGAAGATGCGCATTGACGGGTACCATACGGAGTCTTCACGTCCGTGCATCCACCGCCATTCACTTTCGAACCGGTTCAATAGCCAGACCGGCTTTCCCAACGCCCCGGCCAAATGTGCGGTCGCCGTGTCGGCGCTGATGACCAGGTCAAGATTCTCCATCAGGGCGGCGGTGTCGAGGAAGTGGCTGCATTCTGCAATGCAGTCGTGATTTAACCATTCGGCGTCACAAGCCTCCTTCGAACGCTCACCTTTCTGAAGGCTGTAGAAGTCGATGCTGCGGACCTCGCTGAGGGGGGCGAAAGCGTCAAACGGCAGGCTACGCAAGGAATCTCGTCCCATTTTGCTGTTCCCAGCCCATACAAGACCGACCTTCATGCCCGCCGTCGCATTGAGCCGGGATTTCCAGCGTTGCGTCATATCATCGGGTACAAAGATATAGGGTACTTCACGCGGGATGCTGTCGAGTTCGATTCCGAAGAGGTAAGGAAGGCTGGTCAGTGCAACGTGATAGTCATACATGCCCCCGCGAAGTTCCGCCTCCGAAGTAATCGCCTCTACAGGGTACGGGAGGTGGGCGAAAATCGGCGCGAGAGGCACACGGCTTAATACCACCAGCCGCGAAAGCCCTTTCGTCATTAGCTGCGGAAGGAAACGCATCATCATCAGGTTGTCGCCAAACCCCTGTTCCATCCAGACTAGAAGCGTCCTGCCTGTAAGATTTTGACCGGACCATGCCGGAGCGCGGGATGCATTCGTGAAGTAGTCAGCATCGTAGTGCGGGTCCGTCGCCCTGTAGAAATCGAATCGAGACTCGTATAAACGCAGGCCCTCTGCGTAATTGCCGCGACCGAGTTGAAACATGCCGAGATCAACCCGGGCAACAGCGTAGTCCGGCTTGATTGCGATAGCGGTGCGCAGATGCTGTTCGGCCTCGTCGAGGTCGCCGACACGGGATAGTACGTAGCCCAGTTGATGGTGCGCTTCCCAATGCTCCGGATCGATTGCCAACACCTGGCGAAAAACGGCGATTGCCTTTTGCTTGTTGGCGTCCTCCCGGTAGGCCACGCCCAGGTTACAAAGCGCTGCAAGGAAATCCTGTTTGATGGACAGCGCCTGCTCGAAGTACTTGATGGCTTCATTCTTTTTTCCCTGATGCAGAAGCGCCAAGCCAAGGTTGTTGTAGGCTTCGTGGAATGCCGGATTCAGGGCGATGGCCTTCTCGTAGTGGCGAACCTGATCTTCGATGTTGCCATGGGCCCTGTGCCAGTTGCCCAGGTTCAGGTAACCGGACGCAAGGTCGGGTTTCAGTTCAATCGACTTCAGATAACACTCGAGAGCCTCCCCAAACCGTTCTGCACGATCGAGGACCAGCCCGAGATTGTTGTAAGCTTCGGCAAAATCCGCATCGACCGTGATGGCTTCGCGATATAGCTTCTCGGCGCTGACCAGATCTCCCTTTGCCAAGGCATCATTCCCGAGAGTCTTGAGCTCGGTGGCCCGGATGCGTTCCCGGCGCATGCCGGCTCGGTCGGAGCCTGCTTGTCCAATTGGATTGGCCGCTTGTCGGCGAAACACGGTAAAGACCAAATTGCAGAATCGTTTGAACATCCCTTAAACCCTAAACCCGCTGCCTTTCTCATTTACAATGTTGCAAACATGCACGAGCGCCAGCTTGCCTAAGGGAATATAGCAGGGGATGTCGTAACAGTCTCGCCTCCAGAAAAATATGTATGGAACATTTGTATAACATCATCGTGCAATCAATTCTCATTCTGCTATGCGTGGGGAGCGCTGGCGCTGCGCTTGTGGGGGCGGGGCTGCTCTTTGCACCCGCGAAGACCCTCAAGCTGAATGCCTTCATGTCGAAATGGATCGATACGCGCAGGATCAGGGTGGAACTTGACCGGCCACGCTGGGTGGAGCGCTTGTTCTACCGGTGGCACCGGTTGGCGGGAGCGCTGGTGGTGATTGGAGCGACTTATGCCCTGTACACGTTATTGCTGACCCCGATCCCGATCTGGATTGGAAAGCTGTTCGAGGGTGATGCCCTCGGTCTCTGGCCTGCGTTCTGTGCCTTCCTGGTGATTGGTAATGTCCTGGCGGTCTTTCTAGGTGCCTTGGTATTCGCGCGGCCAAGTCTCATTCGGGAAATCGAGTTGGCGGCAAACAGGTGGATTTCGACAGAGTTCCTCAATGATTTTTTCGGTGCGATGCACATGTCGTTCGAGCTGCTGTTGTTCCGTCACCTAAAGAAAACAGGCGTATTCATGTTTGTCAGCGGCATCTACGTTGTATTGCAAATTGGAAACATGTTGCTGCATGGCGACTGGAAGGCGCTTTTATAGCTTCTCATCGGGACGGTCTTGTTACATCTGTTGACATCTGGCATCGAGGGGGTACTATATTGACGTACGGAATTTGCATTTCCGCAGGGAAGCTGCGGCTTCCAAAACAATTGCGGCTGCGGCCGTCACTATGAGGATAGATAATGAACATTGCAAAAAAACAACAATCGGGCTTTACTCTGATTGAGCTGGTAATGGTCATCGTGATTCTCGGCATTCTGGCGGCGACCGCTTTGCCGAAATTTGTTGATCTTAAAGCTGACGCTGCGAAAGCGGCCGTGCAAGGAGTAGCGGGCGCGCTGGGTTCTGCTTCGGCCTTGAATAAGGCTACACGGGCCGTCTCGGCGAGCTATGGTAGTGCGGTTACCAATTGCCAGAACGTCGCCACTCTGCTTGATGGCGGATTGTCAAGTGACTATACGATTTCCTCAGTAACGATTACGGCTGGTGGTACGGCAACATGTACCGTCACTGGAAATAGCCAAACGGCTAATTTCATCGGTCACGCCGCCTGATGCATCACGGCATAGAAGTAAAAGCCCGCTTCGGCGGGCTTTTTTGCATATGGGAACGATAGTTTACGAATAGGATAGACATGAAGTTCTTCAGTTTTACGTCGGGCAAGGTTGTGGATACCTTCGCCCGGCAGCTTGCGCAGGATTTCGTCAAGTCTTGCTCCAAGCCTGGAGTTGCTCCCGCGAAGGACAAATCGTTCGAGAAGAAGGCGGACCAGGTGCTCATCAGTATCTACGCGCGGGCAAAAGCCTTTCGCCAGGAGAAAAAATTGGGTGTCATCAATCGCGCTCGTTTTGCGAAGAGTTTTCAGGATGAGTTGACCCATCTGGGGCTCTGCGCGGAACTGGTGGGGCGTGTGACTACGGCGCTGGTTACAACTGCTCTGTCTGGAAAAAATTAGGGTGGCTCGAATTGATCGGTGAAATGCTTGAAAACGTGATGAGGCGCTGGCTGGTGCCGGCGCCGGCTCAAGGTGGGGCGTCGCATAACGACGCACTCGCGGAAGAAAAGAAAGCCCCGTTCAGCATCGTCGTCCCAACCGTCTACGGCCAGATGATCGTCAACCGAAACGACATCAACCAGACCAACGCGCTGCTCAAGACCGGCCGGGCGATCGACCATGAAGAGATCGTCCTCCTGTCGAGGATCTTGTCGATGCTCGGCTCCGGCCTGACGGTCATCGATATCGGCGCCAATTTCGGCACTTATTCCCTTGGACTGGCCCCCTATGTCGGCGAGCGCGGCAAGGTGCATGCATTCGAGCCGCAACGGATCATTTTCAACATGCTCGCCGGCAGTGTGGCGCTCAATGCGCTGACGAATGTCTACTGCCACAACATGGCAGTCGGCGAGGAAGAGGGCAGTGTCGAGATTCCGCAGTTCGATTATTCGAAGCCGCTGAATTTCGGCGGCATTGAGTTTGGCCCGGAGCAGCGCGAGGCACTTACGCAGGCTCGAGAGTACGATGCAGCTCGCGCGGAGCATGTCCCGCTGACGACCGTCGATAGGTTCAATTTCGAGCGTGTCGATCTCATGAAGATCGATGCCGAGGGTATGGAACTGGAGGTATTGCGTGGGGCCATGGAGACGATACGCCGTTGTCGTCCCGTGATGTACGTGGAATTCGTGAAGGTCGACCAGAACATGCTTCGCCAGCGGATCGGCGAGTTCGATTACGTAATTCATCCGATTGGCATGAACTTCCTGTGCATTCCTTCTGAGTTGACGAGCCGGATAACGTTTCTGGCGGGTTGAACCAGGAGCGCGAATGACGTTTTCAGAATAGCCAGATCTATGCGACGTAAAATGGGACACGGTATCCAAGCCGGCATAAGCAGACTGGCCTGTCGTATCAGGGCCGGGCAGTCCGAACTCGCATTCCGGTGCCAGCGTACCGGGGGATTTACGCTGGTCGAGCTTGTGATGGTCATGATTATCACCGGAATCCTTGCCGTCGCCGTCGTACCGCGATTTTTTGACCGGTCGACATTTGAGAGACGGGGATTCTATGATGAGACGCTGGCCGTGCTGCGTTACGCTCAAAAGGCAGCAATTGCCCAGCGGCGTACCGTTTGCGTTTCCTTCTCGGCAAATTCGGCCACGCTGACGATCGTGCCAACGGCCGGTTCGAACGACTGTACAACCGCGATCAGCCTTGCCAGCCCGACCGGAGCAAAGCCATTCACGGTGCAAGGGAAGAATGGTGCTGCCTTCACCGCGACGCCCGCCGACATCAAGTTCACAGCGTACGGCCAGCCGTGCGACGCGGCGAATGCGGCACTGCCTGCAGCGGGACGGGTAATTGCAATCACGGGTGCACCTAGTATCACTGTGGAGCGGGAGACGGGTTATGTCCACTAGCGCGCGCAGAGCCGGCCGCAGTGCGCAATCGGGCATCTCGTTCATCGAGCTGATCATGTTCATCGTGATCGTTAGTGTCGGGATGGTCGGCATCCTTTCGGTAATGAACCTGACGACGTCGCGAAGCGCCGACCCGCTGATACAGAAGCAGGCCCTGGCGATTGCGGAGTCCCTGATGGAAGAAATCCGGCTGCAGCCGTTTACGTATTGCGATCCGAACGATGAGAATGCCTCGGCCGCGGACGATGCCGGGGCATGTTCTATCGAAGAAACCCTAGGAGCCGAGGCAGGCGAGGCGCGTGTCTCGGCCACAGACCGGTTCGATAACGTCAACGATTACGCAGGCCTTGTAATGACAGGGGGCATCGTTGACCTTGTCAGCGGCGCCACGATCAATGGACTGGGCGACTACAACGCTTCCGTCGCCATTGCAGAAGAAGCAATCGGTGGGGTGCCGAGTGCCGATTCCTTGCGTATTGACGTCACTGTGACCCATCCGAGAAGCGGCACGTCGATTACGTTGACCGGCTATCGCATGCGCTACGCACCGAGGTCGACATGACGAGAACGGAAATGGACAGGACGCAGGCAGGATTCACCTTGGTCGAGGCGGTGGTTGTCATCGTCATCACCGGTATTATTGCTGCCATCGTCGCGATGTTCATTGTGCGGCCGGTACAGGGGTATGTGGATTCGGCGCAGCGTGCGGCGTTGACGGACACGGCAGATACCGCGCTCCGGCGCATCGCGCGCGACTTGCGTCTCGCCCTCCCCAATAGCGTCCGGGTCGCGAGCGGGAACCTCTCGGTGGAGTTTCTATCGACGCGTGACGGCGGACGCTATCGGGTCGGTACCGATTCCGGAAGCGACCCGTTAGATTTCCTGAGCAATGACACCAGCTTCGGGGTACTCGGGCCAGGAGTTGAAATCGGCGCAGGCGATCAGATCGTTATCTACAACCTCGGCATTCCCGGCGCCGACGCTTATTCCGGAAATTCTGCGGCCACGGATAACCGTCGAACATTCAATGGCACGCCGGGTACTACGGTCACGAATGTGACGATCACGCCGGGGACTCCGTTCCCGCTCGAATCCCCCGGGCGTCGCTTTCAGGTTGTCGATACGCCGGTCAGCTATATATGCAACCTGGCTGCAGGAACGCTTACCCGCTATTGGGGGCATGCGATCACTTCCGCTCAACAAAACCCGCCGCCCGGCGGCAATTCGGCGCTACTCGCCAGTAGCGTGAGCAACTGTGTTTTCACCTATGCGCCGGGCGTCACGGAAAGCAGCGGCCTGGTGTCAATGCGGATCACGCTGACGCAGACGACACAAGGCGGCACCCCGGAATCCGTGACTCTATACCACGAGGTACATGTCAACAATGTGCCCTGACTTCTTCCGCAGACCGAATGTCCCGGCGCACCAGGGCGGTTTCTCCATCGTCTCGGCGATATTCCTGCTGGTGGTCCTGGCGACGCTGGGCACACTGATGGTTACCTTCGCGACGGTGCAGCACACGACTGCCGCACAGGACGTGCAAGGCGCAAGGGCTTATCAGGCGGCACGTGCCGGGGCGGATTGGGGGCTATATCAGATCAAGAAAATCGGCGGGCCGAGTTGCGCCGGCAGTACGAACCTGAGCTTCGGCGGCACGCTGTCCACGTTTCCAGTGACGGTGACCTGTACTGCAACAGGGCCGGTCACGGAAGAGGGCATCAGCGTGACGTTCTACACCATTGTCGCTACTGCGACGTCGCAGGGGACCTCTCTCGGCACTTCGAACCACATCGAGCGCCAAGTCAGGGTGACGGTCGAGCACTAGCGAATGCAATTGAGACGCTTGCAAGGTCCGCTTTGCGGACCGGGTTTGAATTTAACCGATGATTGGTCAAGACATGCATAACGGGATAGTTGGCGCACGAAGCAGACATGCGGTCGTCCTGTACGGCCTGTTCATGCTTCTTTGGGGAATGTTGGCTTCTGTTGCATCGGCTGCGACGATTACGCTCACGGCGGCGAATACGAATTGGAGCAGCATCACGGGGGGGAGTGGTCCGAATGGATTGCCGAGCAACTCAGATACCATCATTGTCAAGAACGGCCGCACCTTGACCGTCAACGTGAGCAATGCCGTTGCCAGTTCCATTCAGCTCGGTAGCAACACGGCGCCAAATGCCGGCACTGGCACGCTCGCGTTTAATGCAGGGTCTGCACTGGAGGTCTCGGGAGCAGTCACGTTGGGCAGCGGGACGAGATCCGGTACCGTCAGGATGACAAATGGCGGTACATTGACGCTGCGGCAGTTTTCCTATGTGAACGGGACTTTTACGCCCGGGAGCGGTACTGTGGTGATGACGGCGACGAATACGCTTCCCAATAATGGGACATTTTCCACCTTCAACAACCTGACGATCAATGGCGCCGGAACCACGACCAGTCTGGGACGTGACACGACCATCAGCGGCACGCTGACGCTGACCAGCGGAACCCTTGCGGTGGGCGCCAACAGGTTGACCTTGAATGGTCCCGCCATCGCCGGTACACCGGCCAATATGTCGACCACGTCGTCATCCAGTCTGACGTTTGGCGGCTCGTCAACGGGCGTCAGTTTGCCGAGCAGCGTTACCCAGCTAAGCGGCCTGACCATCAACAACAGCAACGGCATTACGCTCAACAGCAGCCCGACGGTCAATGGCACCCTGACCTTGACGAACGGGAAGATCACGACCGGCAACTTCAAGCTGACCACCAATTGCTCATCGATTTCCGGCGCAAGCTCCCAAAGGTACGTACTGGGCAACCTGCAGTTGATCTTTCCCTCGGGCAGCGCGACTTGTACCTTCCATGTGGGCAGCAGCACCGCATACGCGCCGATCAACCTCACGGCGACGTCTGCGGGCGGCACGTTGACCGGCTCCACGACAGGGAACGAGCATCCGCAGATCGCTGATTCGGATATCGATTCCACCAAGGATGCGAACCGCTATTGGACTCTTGGTGCAGCCGGAGACACGATCAGCGTCACCACCTATAACGCGGTGTTCAACTTCGTCGTCGCCGACCTTGACAGCTCCGCGACGCCGACGAGCTTCATCGTCGGCAAGTACAGTTCGAATACCTGGACAATGCCTGCATCGGTCACGACAGGCAGCACATCTGTCACCATATCGAACGTTGCAGGACCGATATCCATTCCGACCGATTTTGCGATTGGCCAGGTTGCCGAAGCGCCTTGTACCGTGCCCTCCGACCTTGCCGGCGTCAAGGACATCACCTGCGTGTGCGACAACTTCGGTCGCGCCAGTCTCAACCCGTCGACGATCAACGGCGGCAACTGGATCTTGTCGACCAGCAGCGGTTCGTTCGGCGTACCCAAGATCGTGAATTCCGGCTTCCTGCGCATGACGGACAATTCACTGAATGTAGCAACCGCAGCAACTTTGCCTGGTACTTTCCCCGCAAAAGGCAACCTGGTTACCGTCGAGTTCAAGCATTACGCATTCTGTGGATCGACATCCAACACCTGCGGCGCGGACGGCATCGCCCTGACGCTGTCCGATGCCTCTGTCGCGCCGGTTCCAGGGGCCTACGGCGGATCCCTCGGTTATGCTCAGAAGTCCAACATCAACGGCTTTGCCGGCGGCTGGGTCGGCGTAGGCATCGACGAGTACGGTAATTACCAGACCAATACCGAAGGACGCGGAAGCGGCACCGGCTCCTCCCTGGTCCGCGACTCGATTGCGGTTCGCGGTTCTGGAACGGGATCGTCCAACTCTGCTTCCAACTATTCCTACCTTGCTGGAACGGGAATCTTGTCCCCCGGCGTCGACGACGCGACAGCTACTACCTCGGCCCTGGGTCATGCTTACCGGATCTCGGTGGATGCGCGATGCTACCAACTGGATACCAACACTGGCGGGTTGAGCTGCAATAATCCCAGCCTGGCAAAGAAAGCCCAGGTGACAGTGCATCGGGACACCACGGGTAACGGCAATTTCTCGTCCAGCAACAAACTGCTCGACTTCGATGCCTATACCGCAAACGCGAGCCAGGCATCGGTGCCGACGAACTGGAAGCTGTCGTTCACTGGATCTACCGGCAGCTGGGTGAATATCCATGAGATCAAGGGGTTGAGGGTGTGCGCCGCATCGATTACACGCCCGCCAAGCATTGCGGTCGACGACTATTCGCCCAGCACATGTGCGAGCGCGGCCAACGGCAAGACGACAGTCACGATTACTGGAGTCAAGAGCGACGGTTCGACCGATACCGCATACACCAAGACCGTGTCGATCACTGCAACACTGTCCGGTGGCGGGGCATCCAATGCGGTCTGGACCAGGAAGGGAGCGAACGGCACCCTGACGACGAGCGGCTCGACCGCGACCTATACGTTTGTCGCAGCCGACCAAGGGGTGGCGACCTTCTACCTGGCCGATGCGACGCAGCAGGACGTCTACCTGACGGTAACGGAAACCACCGGCGGATTGTCGTCGTCCTTGCCGGTCCCAGTCAAGTTCGGAGGAAACACGTTTGCGATCACCGCTACCGACACGCTGTCGACCGGCGTCGTGGCGGGGCGCAACCATTTGATGCGCATTACCCGTACGAACGGCTGCAACACCAATACAAGCTATACGGGTACAAAGAATCTCGATGGCTGGTACACGCCGGATGCCTACCACCCGATCGGTGCAAACGCGCCGATGATCTGTGCGGCGAATGCCAGCGGGACGTGCCTTCCCACGACAGGGACGTGCCAGACCTTGTCGATCGCTGCGCCGACCGTGAGTTCGAGCGTCAATAATCTGCCTGCGCTGGCGTTCACGAACGGTGTTGCGAGTTTCTGCCTCGCGACATCCGACGTCGGGAAGTTCACGTTAAGCGTTCGTGACGACGTCACGAGCACTTCGTCGCCAGTGATCGGCACGACCACTACGCTGACCGCCAGGCCGTTTGCCGTGGTGGTGTCGGGGGTCACCAATGGAACAGTCAACAATCCTGGTTCCACTACCGGGGGCGGTTCTTACTTCACGACCGCCGGCAGCAACTTTAGTGCAACGGTGGGCGGGTACCTGTGGGCAACACAAGGCGATAACAACGGTGATGGCTTGCCGGACAGTTCGACAAGCCTGGCGAACCTGATCGGAGGAGGACTGGCACCAAATTATGCCGATACGGTAGTGCTGTCCACCGCAGCGCCGGTCTGGCCAACGGGCGGCACAATCGGTACATTAAGTAATGGATCGGTTACCGTGGATTCCGGCACAGGGACCGCCGCCAGCCTGAACTATTCGGAAGTCGGCAGCTTTACCCTGTCTGCATTGCCATCGACAAACTATCTCGGTTCCGGGATCAATTTGAGCAACCGCGTCGCGATCTATGCGACGCCGGGTGACACGTCGGCACCGTCAGCCGTGGTCGGACGATTCATTCCCGCCCAATTCGCTCTGTCTGCGGGTACCGTAACGCCGGCATGCTCGGCGGGTGCGACGCCGTTCACGTACGTGGGCCAGCCATTGACCGCGGCGTTCACGCTGGCCGCTCAGAATGCGCAAGGCGTAACTACCACCAACTATACGGGAACCGATTTTGCCCGGCTTTCGCTCTCGTCGTTTTCGGCGTTTAGCTTCGGCGCGGTCAACGGAGCCACAAGCCTGACCAGCAGGCTCGATGATTCTTTGGTAACTCCATTGGGAAGCTGGAATGCGGGTATTGCTGAAGTGACTGTGCCCGTCAAGCTGACGCGCGGACCGACCCCGGACAGCCCATTCAATGATGTCAAGCTCGGTATCAGGCCTGTCGATCCGGATGGGGTTACCCTCCCGGTCTCGGCGCTAAACCTCAACACCGATGGTGTCGCGGGCAATGACAAGGCACAGATTGATGCGTCGGGTACGGTCATGCGTTTCGGACGTCTTAGGTTATTCAATGCGCACGGCTCTGAACGCCTGAATCTTCCAATCCCTTCGCAGGCGGAGTTTTGGAACGGCAATACGTTTGTGCTCAACACCGACGACATGTGCACGTCATTTGGAGCCTCCAATGTATTTCTGAGAAATCACAGCGGTGGCATCACTGCCACCAACATGGGGACGGCCAACATCGATGTGGACTCCGTTCCGTTCAACATGGGCAAAGGTAGCCTGGTGTTGAAGAAGCCGTCGCCGACGCCCACCGCGAAAGGGAAGGTGGAAGTCTGCGTCAGGCTGGATAGTTCCGTAACAAGCACAAGCTGCGCCGCAACAGTGTCGGCCGGCCTTCCATGGTTGCAGGGGAGGTGGTATGGCAGCTCCACGTCCTATATCGACGACCCGGTAGTGCGTGCGACTTTTGGGGTGTACGGAGGAGGACCGGTGATCTATATCCGGGAAGTTTACTGACGAAATGTTTCGATAGGGAAATGGTTCGTTGCAGTTATCTCTGCCTGTGGTTGCACAATACAGTTGCAAGGGGGAAAATTGATTGACAACAACAGGTTATTGGCCTAAGTTCAGGCAGTTTCTATACCCTCGGCGCACACATGGGATTGTTTTCCAAAGCGAAGAAAAACCCCGGCTGGCTGGCCATCTGCTTCCAGGATGAGGGGATCTTGGCTGCTCATGTCACTCGGTTGGTTGGTCAGAAGCCGACGGTTGGTTTTGTCGCTTCCTATCCTTCCGAAAAGAATGTGATTCCGCAGACGCTGGAAAAGCTGGGGAAGGAGCTGCGCATCAATGCTTACCGATGCACGACATTGCTTAATGGCAACGATTACCAATTGTTGTCTGTGGATGCGCCTAATGTTCAGCCGGACGAGCTAAAGACCGCCATTCGCTGGCGGTTGAAGGACATGCTGGACTACCACATCGATGACGCGACGATCGATGTCCTGGATATTCCCGCCGACAAAAATGCCCCGTCGCGCAACCATTCGATGTACGCGGTCGCCGCAAAGAACCAGGTGATCAAGCAAAGGCAGGATCTCTTTGCGGAAGCCAAGGTGCCTCTAAGCGTGATCGACATTCCGGAGATGGCGCAGCGGAACGTCTCGGCCTTGATGGAACCGGAAGGACGGGGCATCGCGTTCTTGTCGTTTGATACGCAGGGTGGCTTGCTCACGGTGAGCTATTTGGGCGAGTTGTACTTGTCGCGACGGATCGACGTGCCACTGGCGCAATTGGCGCAAGGCGATGCAGGCCAGCAGACCGCATGTTTCGAGCGGGTCACGCTGGAGTTGCAACGATCCCTGGACCATTTTGACCGCCAGTATCATTTCATTGCTGTCGCAAAATTGGTGCTTGGACCAATCGGCCCTTCCGGAGCGGCATTGCAGGCTTATCTCGCGTCAAACCTCTATGTTCCGGTGGAATGCCTTGATCTTCGCGACATCATGGATATGTCCAACGTGCCCGATCTGAAGGAAACGGAAGCGCAGCAACGCTTCCTTATGGCGGTCGGTTGCGCGTTGCGGCACGAGGAGACGGCGCTGTGAGCCAGCAGATCAATCTCTTCAACCCGATTTTTCTCAAGCAGAAGAAGCACTTCTCAGCGCTGACCATGGCGCAAGGACTGGGGATGATTTTCCTCGGCTCGTTGGCCGTCACTGTATTTGCGCGATTTGAACTGGGCAGCCTGGCGTCGGACGCCGAAAACACCACCAGGCAATTGAAGTCTACTCAGGCGCAGCTTGCCAAGGTCGCGGCCGAGTATGCTCCGCGGCAAAGGAGCAAACAGCTGGAGGAGGAAGTGCAGCGAGCCGAAGAGATGCTCAAGGCGCAGCGCCAGGTCTTCGACTTGATGCAGCGCGGCGGCTTTGGTCATGCGGGCGGGTACTCGGAATACTTCCGCGCTTTCGCCAGGCAGATCGTCAACGGGATATGGCTGACTGGTTTTCGCATCTCCGGCAGCGCCGTCGACATCGAACTGCGGGGCCGGGCCTTGCACCCGGAACTGGTGCCTATCTATATTAACCGCCTGAAGCAGGAGCCTGCCCTGCGCGGCAAGTCGTTTGCCGCGCTGGAGATGGTGGTGCCCGATATCGGCGAAGGAAGCAAGGATGCCGCAGGCAATACAGAAAGCAGGCGGCCCGCAGACTATATCGAGTTTGTGCTTCAGTCTGCGGCGGTCGAACAGGCGAGCGGAACGGAGGCTGCGCCGAGAAGCATACCGCCGTCGGTGCCCGGCAATGACGCGGCGAAAGAGGGAGGAGGGGCCGGAAAATGAAGCAATATTGGCTCAAGCTCGAGGCGCGGATCGATGCGATGAATTTGCGCGAGAGAGCGATGGTATTTGCCATCGCTTCGCTCTTGTTGATCACGCTCGTTAATACACTCTTGCTCGACCCCTTGCACGCACAGCAAACAGAGCTGTCGAAAAAAGTAAGGCATGAGCAGCAGCAGATTGCCGCAATGCAAGCTGAAATACAGGCCCGCGTGAAATCGCATGATGCCGACCCCAATGCCCCCATGCGTGAACGGTTGCGCATCCTGAAGCAGCAGGCGGCGCAGATGCAGGGGGACTTGCGCGGCATGCAGAAGGGCCTGGTTTCCCCTGATAAAATGGCTGGCTTGCTTGAAGACTTGCTTAGGGGTAACGGCCGTCTGCGTCTTGTTTCGTTGAAAACACTGCCGGTCCTGACGTTGAACGAGCCAATTCCGATGGATACGAAGCCGGCTGGTACCAAAGGTACAGTCGTCGCTTCCGGAGGAGAGAAAGTTGATACAAGGCAAGGTGGTGCGGACATCGTCTACAAGCATGCGGTCGAAATTGTCGTGCAAGGGGGATACGCGGATCTGACGGCGTACCTGTCGCAGGTAGAGGCCCTTCCTTGGCAGTTGTTCTGGGCGAACGCGAAGCTGAACGCGGATACGTACCCCAAGGCGAGTTTGACTTTGACCTTATTTACTTTGAGCCTGGACCGGAAATGGCTGAATATCTGAGTGAAGGCAACAGGCAGGTCGCGGTTCACGCGTGGTGCGCGGTATCGATCTTCTTGTTTGCGCCGCTTGCTTCTGCCGAAATCTTGAACGACCCGACCAGGCCGCCAGCATCGCTCGATGCGCCAGTACGGCAGGAGAGCGGCGCGCGCGATGCAGGGCCGGTACTGCAGTCCGTGCTGATTTCTCCGACCAGGAAAGTTGCCATTATCAACGGCGAAACCGTGAGATTGGGAGAGAAATTCGGCGATGCGCGCGTGGTCAAGATCGCGGAAGACGAAGTCGTGCTTCGCAATGGCAATGACCTGCAGGTTTTGAAGCTTTTCCCGCAAGTGGAGAAAAAGCAGGGCGCACGCAGGTCAAGTGCTGATCCAGATCGCGGGCGGCAATAAGGGTGGGGACATAGAGTGCGGAAAATTACAACAATTGTCTTGGTTCTGAGCTTGGTCGGATGCGCGAATCAGCAGCCGAGGCGTGAGACATATGACCTGATTCGTGCCGAAATTGCGAATGCGGCTGCCGCCTCCAAGGCTGCTGCTGAGCAGCCGGACGCCGTTTCTTCCGCATTGCTTCCGCCAATTAAGATCGATATTCCAAAGAACGCCCAGCCGTTCGAAGAGCGGTTCAGCCTGGCGTTCAACAACGTCCCTGCAGCACAGTTCTTTATGGCAATCGCGACGGGTACCGGCTACAGCATGCTGGTGCATCCGGAAGTAAGCGGGGTCATCTCGGCCAATCTCAAGGATGTGACGCTTTTCGAGGCGATGGATGCCATCCGCGAACTGTACGGTTACGACTACAAGGTCGAAGGTACGCGGATCTATGTGAAACCATTGACGTTGCAGACCCGCGTGTTCCAGGTGAACTACCTGACTGGAAGCCGAAAAGGCACTTCGGATATCCGTGTGACATCTGGATCCGTCGCCGACGCGCCAACCTCGACGAATACGAACCAGACCAATTCCGTCAACTCGACGACAGGATTGCCGAATGGCAATTCGGCAACGGCCATCAACGCCAGCAAGATCAGCACTTCATCGACCAGCGACTTCTGGGCCGAACTGAAGGCATCGCTTGAATCCATCGTTGGCAACAAGGAAGGTCGTACCATTGTCGTCAGTCCGCAGTCCGGCGTCGTCGTGGTTCGTGCCATGTGGGACGAGATGCGGAATGTCGCTGCTTACCTGAAAGCAACTCAACTCGCCGTCGATCGCCAGGTCGTACTTGATGCAAAGATCGTGGAAGTCGAGTTGAACGATAGTTTTCAGTCTGGCATCAATTGGGCGGCGTTCAGGTCGGGCGGAGAGACCAAGGGATCAATCGGCATGCTCTCTCCCGGTACAGCCCTGTCACCGACTACGGCTGGTACGGCAAATACGATAGCGACTACGAATACGACCACGAGTGGGCAGATTCCAATCGCCGCGCTTCCGGGTGCTTCCATCGCTGCCGGCTCGACGGCTGCGGGATCGCTGTTTAGCCTGGCGTTTCAAACGAGCAATTTCGGCGCGCTGATCTCCTTCCTCGAGACCCAGGGAACCGTGCATGTGCTGTCGAGCCCGAGGATCGCAACCCTGAACAACCAGAAGGCGGTTCTTAAGGTTGGCAAGGACGAGTTCTTCGTCACGAATGTCAGTACGACGACTCTCGCCACTGGCTCTAACAGCACAACCAGCCCCACAGTCACCGTGCAACCGTTCTTCTCCGGTGTTGCGCTCGATGTGACGCCGCAAATTGCGGAGGACGGCAGCATCATCCTGCATATCCATCCATCGGTCAGCAGTGTGACTTCCGTCGACAAACCTTTGAATCTTGGCACGGCCGGCACATTCACCCTGCCGCTGGCGTCGAGCACGGTGTCCGAAACGGATAGCGTGGTCCGCGGTAAGGACGGCCAGATCGTCGCAATTGGCGGATTGATGCGTCAGGCAAGCGTTTCCGATCGTTCGCAGATTCCCGGGGCCGGGGACGCCCCTGCCATCGGCGGTCTCTTCCGCAATACCAAGCAGATCACGCAGAAGCGGGAGCTCGTCATCCTGCTTAAGCCGACCGTCATTCACGGTGACAGCAGTTGGTCCGGCGACCTGCTCGAGAGCCAGCAGCGGATCCAGAACCTGATGCCGCCCAGTTTTGAGAAAAGATAGGGGCTTAGATGTACAAGAGTCACTTCGGCCTCCGCGAACTCCCTTTCGGCATCACCCCCGATACCAGCTTCTTCTTCGCCTGCTCCAATTACCAGGAGGCGTTGAACACGCTCCTCATCGCCACCCGCAACGGTGAGGGCTTCATCAAGATCACGGGCGAAGTTGGTGTCGGCAAGACCCTCTTGTGCCGTAAGTTCATGGCATCGCTGGACAAGGGCGTCGTGACGGCATACATTCCGAACCCCTTGCTCGAGCCGCGTACCTTGATGCTGGCTCTCGCAGAGGAGCTCGAGATCCCCCAGGAAAAGGACGTTGAGCAGCATCAGCTGCTCAAGGCGATCAACCATCGTCTGCTGGTCCTGGCGCGGGAGGGTAAACGTGCTGTCCTATGCCTTGACGAAGCACAGGCAATGCCTATCGAAACCCTGGAAGCGTTGCGGCTGCTGACCAACCTCGAAACGGAAAAGCGCAAGTTGCTGCAAATCGTGATGTTCGGGCAACCGGAGCTGGATCGCAAGCTGCAGCAGGAAGCAATTCGCCAGCTGAACCAGCGGATCACCTTCCACTATCACCTTGGTCCCCTGACCAAGGACGACCTGGAATTCTACGTCTCGCATCGCCTGAGCGTCGCCGGCTACACGGGCAGCCGCCTGTTTGACCGCCGCGCGGTCAAGGCTCTCTTTTCGGCAAGCGGTGGTGTTCCTCGGCTCGTCAACATCCTTGCGCACAAGGCATTGATGCTGACGTTTGGGGAGGGCAAGCAGCAGGTTACGGCGCGGCATGTGAAGGCCGCTGCCGACGATACGGGGACAGCACGCAAAGGCAGCTGGCCATGGGCATGGGCAGGTGCTGTCGCACTGCTGGCAGCGTCAACCGGCGCTGGATGGGCTTACTTCCAATGAGTCTCATCAATCAGATGTTGCAGGACCTGGACGCACGGCGTTCAGAGGTTGCGGGCGGCAACTCTTTCGGCCAGCAGATCCGCGCGGTGCCGGAACGCCAGCGCATGCACCCCGCGTGGTGGGTCGCCCTTGTACTCGGCGGCATGCTGATCGGCGTAGTGACTTTTGTCCTGCTCCGCCCGGAGCAGGCGGCGCCGCAGGGTGCAGCGGCCACATTGCCGTTGAAGCTGGACATCGACCTGACGGCGCCGGCAGCTGCGGCGCAGAGCGGGCAAATCAAGGCAGCTGTTGAAGGTTCGGCGCCGGAAAGCCCGGTTACGGCACCGGCAGAGCCGGTCGCCGCTACGCCCCTTCCGGCACCGGTCGAACCGACTGTTGCCCCCAATCCGGCCAAGGCGTCCGTGTCCGATGCCGTTCCCGCTCAAAAGAAAGTGGTCTCACCAAAAGAGGCGGCACCAAACCTGCCAGTCAAGGAGCGTGCGACATCGGTCCCGCCCGTGGCCGACGTTGTGCCGCAAGCAAAGGCGCTTGTGCCGGCGCCGGCGGCAAAGGTTACCGATGCCGGTACACCGCCGCTAATCAGCAAGCAGTTCAAGGAGCTGACGCCCGCTCAGCGCGCAGAGAATGAGTACCGCAAGGCAGTGCTGGCACTTCAGCAAGGGAAGCGGGCGGATGCGGTTGCTGGTTTTGAACAGGCCTTGCAGCTCGATCCCAAGCATTCCGGCGCGCGCCAGGCATTGATCGGCGTGCTGTTGGACGGCAAGCAACAAGATGAAGCCATCGCGAAGGCACGCGATGGCTTGAATGCCGACCCGGCTCAAATGGGACTAGCGATGATCCTCGCACGGCTCCAGCTGGAAAAAGGCGAGCTTCGTCCGGCGATCGAAACCCTCCAGCGCAGTCTGCCGTATGCGTCGGAAAAAGCGGATTACCAAGCCTTCCTTGCCGCCCTGCTGCAGCGTGATGAGCGCCACAAGCAGGCGGTTGAGCACTATCTGCTTGCGCTTCAGAAGGCGCCGCAAAACAGCATCTGGTGGATGGGGCTGGGAATTTCCCTGCAGGCCGAACGGCGCATTCCGGAGGCGCAGGAATCCTTCAGGAGGGCGAAGGCAACGAACGGCCTTTCGCCGGAGTTGCTGGCATTTGTCGAGGCAAGGCTCGGCCAGCTTCAGCAGTGACAGGGCGCTATGTGGAGCCCGTCAGACGATTTTGCTTGCTGTCGTCGGATCGAGTAGCTTTTCGTAGCGCTTCGGCACGAAGGACTTGAGCGACTCGACAAGTTTCACGGGGTCTGCATGATGCATGAGTAGTGACGCCTGCTCTTGTCGCAGGAAGCGCTCCGCGACGACGTGCTCCAGGAAGCCAATGAGGCCGTCGTAATATCCGTTCACGTTCAGCAGTCCGATGGGCTTGTCGTGCAGGCCCAGTTGCGACCAGGTGAACACCTCGAACAACTCCTCCAGCGTGCCTATGCCTCCCGGCATGGCGACGAACCCGTTCGACAGGTCCGCCATTATCGCCTTGCGCTCATGCATGTCCTTGACGATGTGCAGACGCGTCAGGCCGATATGGCCGACCTCCTTGTCCATCAATGCTTTGGGGATCACGCCGGTTGCCTCGCCGCCTAGGCGCATGACTTCGTCCGCGATCACGCCCATCAGCCCGACGTTACCGCCGCCGTAGACCAGCGCGATGTTGTCGTTCACCATCGCCTTTGCGAGTGCTTTCGCCGCCTCGGCATAAACGGGTGAGGCACCCACCGAGGAGCCGCAGTAAACGCAGATTGTTTTCATGTTGATTCAGATGAAAAAAGCCGGGACAGGCCCGGCCGTTTGATGTGGAAACCATCGGCCGGGGAGGGTATGTGCAGCAGCATAACCGATCCGGCCGGGTTTGTTGCGTCACGCTTCCAGTTCTTCCTTCGCCTGTTCGACGTCCAGTCGTTCCATCGCATCGACCGGCTCGCACGCGGCCGCCTCTTCGTACAACTTGACGGCCTCGTCCATTTTCTTCTTGCCTTCCAGCATGACGAGACCGTTCGCGTACTCGACGCGGGCAATGGCCGAATCGGGATTGAGCTTGAGTGCAGCCTTGAAAAATTTCAGGCCGTCATCCTTTTTGGCGCCGTAGGTCAGGCCGCCGATCATTGCGCCGACCTTGTCGATGATTTCAGCATGGTATGTGCCAAGGCCGATGTGCGCATCGGCGTGCTTCGGCGCCAGCTTGACCGTCATGTCGAGGCTGTTCTTGACCTTGTTGCCGATGCCTTGCGATAGCGCTTTCACGATCGAGATGCCTTGCGCGTAGCGGCCGAGGGCGTAGGCATGCCAGTACCAGGCGGCGGCATTCTTCGGCTGTTCCTTCTGCTGCGCCTCGCAGCGTTCTGCGACTTCTTCGAACATTGCGAGTTTCTTCTTTTCGGACTTCTCGAGATAGTTCGCATAGATGGCCGTGGCCTTGTTCGCCACCGAATAGCCATCCACGCCGGCCGCGAGCCCGAGCTTGGCTGCCTTCTCGAATTCCCCGGCATGGAAGGCGATCCATGCATCCACCAGCGCTGCATCCTTCGGGAAGGGCTCGGCATCGCCCGCATGCAGGCGTGTCCAGGCCTTCTTCAGGCTGGCGGGTGTGTAGACGTAGGTATCGTCGGGATAGGGGAACTTGCTCCATGCCATGGTGTGTTGTCCTTATTTGAGTTTTTTCAGGTATTCCTCGGAGAGTTTTTCGAACAGCAGATGCGTCTCGCCCCGGAGGTAGGGACCGAGCAGCGACAGGACCTGGTAGCAGCCGCGCGCCAGCGCTTCTGCCATGGCTTCCTGCTCGGAGTATTTGCGCGGATTGCGCACGTATTCATACGACAGCCAATAGGTCGCAACGACGACGATGTTGGTGGCCAGTGCATCGATTTCGTGGTCGCTGGCTTCCATCGCCTGGTCGCTGCGCAGGCCCATGCACAGTTGCTGCGCCACCTTGATCTTGTGCGCGAGGATCTGCTTGAAGTGCAGCTCCAGCTTGCGGTTGCGCGAGAGCAGATCCGACAGGTCGCGATAGAAGAAGCGATAGCGCCACACGAGCTCGAACATCAGGTGCAGGTACAGCCACACATCCTCGATGTTCGGCCGGCGGTCGGCCGGGACTGCGAGCATGCGGCCGATCTCTGCCTCGAACTGCGCGAACAGCGAGTTGACGATGTCATCCTTGTTGCGGAAGTGGTAATACAGGTTTCCGGGCGAGATGTTCATCTCTTCGGCGATGACGGTGGTGGTGATGTTCGGTTCGCCGAACTCGTTGAACAGTCGCAGCGACAGTTCAAGAATCCGCTCGCGCGTGCGCCGCGGGGCTTTGTGTTGCATGCTGGCTGCCTCCCGTTTGTATCCTGGATTTTTTGTAATAGTCCGGCTTACAAATGGCAGAGTGCGGCAGAGGCGTCCGGATCGGAGCGGCTTCTGGCATGGTGAAACGCCCGGATCCCGTTCACGTACTCGGCAATTTGTGAACCGGGATCTAGCATAACACCGATGAATCAATCCAGAAACCGCGTCCATCAACTATCCTGCAGCGATTTTCAGGTGCCGTTCCAGGCTGTTCAGTGTGTCGTTCAGCCGCTTGAGGCCAAAGCGATCTTCCTTCTCGGTGACCGGTTTTTTCACTAACGTCAGGCTGCTGTCGCGCAGCACGGACAGCTTCAGGCGCAAGCCATTCCGTTCCAGCATCGGGCCGATCTCGTGCCGGCGCTGCCATAGCAGCATGCGGGTGTTCTGGTAGGCGCTTTCGCACATGCGGCGCCGGCTGTTGTAGCTGAACAGGTTGGTGAAGAACATGTCCGCGTCCTCCGTGCTCGGCTCGACCAGGATGATGTCGGTGTCCGGATAGTTGACCACGTAATTGGACATGCCGATCTCGACCCGCGAGTGGATGATCGCGCGCAGGGTCTGCGACAACACCGCCAGCAGCCCCCCTTGGGCAAGCTTGCCCGGCTTGTGCAGCGTACGCGCGTTGTAGGGAACGATGGGGTTCAGGCAAAACAGCAGGTCGACTTCTTCTTCCAGTGCGATCGATGCATGCAGCGTCTTGCGCAAGGCGCCGTCGACGAAGTAACGTCCGCCGATCTCGACGGGAGGGAAGAGTCCCGGCACGGCCGCGCTGGCCTGCGCCGCCTTGGAAATCGGCACATCGTCATAGCCGGGGCGGCCGAAGCGGACTGGTTCACCGGAATCGAGGTCGGTCGCGACGATGACCAGCTTTTGTTTCAGGTCCCGGAAGTCGTTCGTGCGACCGGGGAGGGAAAAGGTCTTCTGCATGAACTCATGGATGCCTTCACCTGAAAAGATCCCCGTGGGAAGCACACCCTTCAACCGCTCCAGCGAGTTCGCGACGCTGGTTCTCCCGCGCCGCGTGACGTAGTGGAACAGGCCCCCGGCCAGCAGGATGGGAAAAGCGGCTGCACGAATGCTGAACTCTTCCCACGCAGGCCGAAGCAGCATCTCGGGTTTGAAGAGTTCGTGTTCCGATTCGTCGGTATCGCTCTCGACGAATAGACGGCACATGTCATGCGGGGTGATGCCGTTGGCCAGGCCTGCGGCGATGATGCCGCCCGCGCTGATGCCGACATAGATGGCGGCATCATTAAGGTCCAGCCCTTCGATGGATTCCTCGAGCGCGGCAAGGGCGCCGATTTCATAGACAGCGCCAAGCGGACCACCGCCCGCTAGGGCGAGACCGACCCGGCCGGAAGAACGTTTTGCACCGCGCCGGGAGGCAGGTTTGCTAGGGGCAGTTTTCTGTGTTCGCTTTGAAGTCATGGGCTTCGATGGACGACATAGCGGCAACCGGAGGCACCGTTGCCTTGTACGCAACTGCTGACGTAAAAAGGGCTTGTGCGTTGCACAAGCCCCCCCTGGACTGCGCAAAGAATGCGGCTTACGTGACGAGCCGCCGGCGATTACTTCGCTGCAGCTTTCTTTGCCGTCGCCTTGGTGGCTGCCTTCTTGGCAGCCGGCTTTGCAGTGGCCTTCTTTGCTGCGGGACGCGCCGCGGTCTTCGTCGCTGCCGGCTTCTTGCCGGAGAGGGCGGCAACGGCCTTGCTCAGTTCCTCGACGCGCTTGGTCAGTGTCTGGATATCGTCCTGCGTTGGTACGCCCAGGCTCTTCAGGGAGCGCGACACGCGATCTTCGAACACCTGCTCCAGCTTGTCCCAGGAACCTGCAGCCTGTTTGCTCACACTGTCGGCCATCTTCACCACGGTGCCGGTCACGTCGGACACCTTGCCGTTGGCCAGTTGCTGCGTGCGTTTCTGCAGTTCCGTGCCTTCCTTGACCAGCTTGGCGAAGACCTTGCCGCCTTCTTCCTGCGCCTTGGCGAATGCGCCCAGGCCGGCTTGCCAGATCTGCTGTGCCGAGGTGCGAACGGCTTCCGCCAGTTGCGTGTCATCGGACTTGGCAAGTGCTTTCAGTTTCTTGACCATCATGTTCTCCCATCGTTGGTTGATTCGAAACGCCGGATCAACCGACGTGCTTTTTGATAGTCGCAGTGTATGTCCCAAAACTAGAGATCGCATTCTAAAGCCGTAGAGCGGCCGTTCTAATTGGCCTTCCGCAGCCGCCATACGCTTGCCAAGCAAAGCCCGGCCTGCAATGATTGCCACGTCGCCAAGTTCAAATAAAAGGGAGTCAGCATGCAGTATTTCGTTACAGGGGCTACGGGCTTTATCGGAAAGCGGCTGGTCAAGAAGCTGCTGGCCCGTAAGGGGAGTGTCGTCTACTTCCTCATCAGGGAAGAGAGCAAGGCAAAGGTACCTGGGTTGCTCGAGTATTGGGGCACCACCAAGACGCGCGCGATCCCCATTTATGGTGACTTGTGCGCCGCGAAGCTGGGCGTGTCGAAGGAAGAGGTCAAGGCGCTGTCGAAGAGCATCGACCACTTCTTCCACCTCGCCGCCATCTACGACCTCAAGGCCGATGCCGAGGAACAGATGGCCGTGAACATCGAAGGCACGCGCAATACCGTCGCCTTCGCCAATGCGATCGGTGCAGGCTGCTTCCACCATGTCAGTTCGATTGCCGCAGCCGGACTGTTCGAAGGCATCTTCCGCGAAGACATGTTCGAAGACGCGGAGAACCTCGACCATCCGTATTTTGCGTCCAAGCATGAGTCCGAGAAGATCGTGCGCAAGGAGTGCAAAGGTGCGTTCCGTGTCTATCGCCCCGGCCTCGTGGTCGGCGATTCGAAAACCGGCGAGATGGACAAGATCGACGGCCCGTATTACTTCTTCAAGGTCATCCAGCGCATTCGCCAGATGCTCCCGCCGTGGATGCCGACCATCGGCCTGGAAGGCGGACGCATCAACATCGTACCGGTCGATTATGTCGTCGATGCGATGGACCATATCGCGCACCTGCCCAAGCTCGACGGCAAGTGCTTCCATCTCACCGATCCGGAACCGATGCGTGTCGGTGATGTGCTCAATACCTTCGCACGAGCGGCGCATGCGCCGACCATGAGCCTGCGCATCAACGCGGCATTATTCGGCTTCATTCCCAAGTCGATCAAGAAGGGCATGATGGCGCTGACGCCGGTGCGCAGAGTGAAGTCGGCGATCATGAAAGACCTCGGGCTGCCGGACGACCTGATGCAGTTCATCAATTACCCGACGCGCTTCGACAATCGCGAAGCAGCGGCGGCGCTGAAGGGCAGCGGCATCGCCTGCCCGCGCCTCGAGGATTACGCGTGGCGCATCTGGGACTACTGGGAGCGCAACCTTGATCCCGACCTCTTCATCGACCGAACCTTGCGCGGCCAGGTCGCGGGCAAGATTGTCCTGGTCACCGGTGGATCTTCCGGCATCGGCCTGGCAGCCGCGCACAAGCTTGCTGAAGCAGGCGCCATTACGATCATCTGCGGGCGCGACGAGGAAAAACTCGCCGAGGCGAAGAAAGAGATCAATGACCGCGGCTACGACGTCATCACCTATTCGGCTGACGTGGCAGACATGGCCGACTGCGACCGCTTCGTCCAGCTGCTGATTGAAAATCACGGCGGTGTCGACATCCTCGTCAACAATGCCGGCCGCTCGATCCGCCGCGGCATCGAATCCAGCTATGACCGCTTCCATGATTTCGAGCGCACCATGCAGCTCAATTACTTCGGTGCCTTGCGCCTGACCATGGGCCTGCTGCCGAAGATGGTCGAGCAGCGCCGCGGGCATGTGATCAACATCTCGTCGATCGGCGTCCTGACCAATGCGCCGCGCTTCTCTGCCTACGTGGCATCGAAGGCCGCGCTGGACGCATGGACGCGCTGCGCGGCGTCTGAGTTCGCGGATATGAACATCAAGTTCACCACGATCAACATGCCGCTGGTACGTACGCCGATGATCGCGCCGACGAAGATCTACCAGAACGTGCCGACGCTGTCGCCGGACGATGCTGCCGATCTGATCGCACAGGCTATCGTATACAAGCCGGTTCGCATCGCCACCCGCCTGGGCGTGCTCGGCGAAGTGCTGCATGCGCTGGTGCCGCGCGTGGCGCAGATCATCATGAATACCAGCTTCCGCATGTTCCCCGATTCCGATGCGGCGAAGAAGGACGGCGACAAGAAGATCCCGCAGATGAACGCGGACCAGATCGCGCTGCAGCAATTGCTGCGCGGCGTGCACTTCTGATCGGAGATGCGCGCAACAGCGCGCAGGAGCAGGCAAGGGCGCCCGGCAATGGCCGGGCGTCTTTATATGCGCGGCTTATTTTTGCAGTAGGACGACGGCGTCGATTTCGTGGATCACGCCGTTGTCCGCCATCAAATCGCTCTGGATCACATTGGCATTGTCGACGGTCACTTTGCCGTTATCCGACTTGAGCGTGACAGTATCTCCCTGCAGCGTCTGGACCTTGCCCGGCTTGACGTCCGCCACGGTAACCTTGCCCGGGATTACATGGTGTGACAATATTTCAGCCAGCTTCGCCTTGTCTTTCATGAGGGAATCGACGGTACCTGGCGGAAGCTGATTGAATGCGGAGTCACTCGGGGCAAAGACCGTGTAGGGACCGGATTTCTTCAGCGTCTCGGTCATGCCAGCGGCATTTGCAGCGGCGAGAAAAGTCTTGAAGGATCCAGACGTGGTAGCGGTTTCGACCAGATCGGCGGCAGTTGCGCCGGGGCCGGCGGTCAACAAGGCAATAACCGCTGCAATGGCAGCGCAGGATCGTTTCATGGAACCTCCTTGTTCTGAAATGCAATATAAAAGCACGCGACGTGTGTCGCCGTCTTGTCGTACTGTCTGATAAGTTGTGCACCCAACAAAAAAGTTCAAGTTGCCGAATAGTCTGTTCCTGGATGTCGGCTGGATTGCTCGCCTGAAATCAATTTCGTGGAGAAAGCATGTCTGTTCTCGAATCCTGTCTCGATCATCTTGTTATCGTGACCGCAGTGCTGGAAGAAGGTGTTGATTTCTGCGAAAAGACCTTCGGTGTGAAGATGGTCAAGGGCGGCGAGCATGTGCGTGTGGGCACCCACAATTATCTTCTCGCGCTCGATAGTGGAATCTATCTCGAAGTCATCGCCGTCAATCCGAACGCAGGGCCTTTGGGTTGCCCGCGTTGGTTCGGCATGGACATTCCTGAACAGCGCAAACGTGCGGACGCTGGCCCCTTTCTCGCGACTTTTGTCGCACGGACACGGAATATTGCCGGAGCGGTGCAGGCATTGCCTGAATTGGGGCCCATACGCGACATGCAGCGTGGTTCGTTGGAGTGGCAGATCACCATCTCGGATGATGGAAGTCTGCAGGAAGGCGGTACCGTGCCCACCGTGATCGAGTGGCCGGATGGTGTGCATCCGACACAGAAGTTGCCGGCCTCCGGATGTCGCCTGGAGCGGCTGGAGGCCTTCCACCCACGACCGTCAATCCTGCGTGATGCGTGGACACGAATCGGCTTGCAGGAAAATGAGCAACTGGTGATCCGGCCAACATCGAACGCGGAGCGGCCGTTCCTTGTTGCGCATATTGCAACGCCGAACGGGATCATCACATTGCGTTGACCAAGGAGTTGCGTGCTTTCAAGAAAGAGCGGCGGGAATGTGTGTAAGCTCGCAGGAAAAGCTGCGTACCTTTCGATATTGCCGGTTCGGAGACCTAC
Source organism: uncultured Noviherbaspirillum sp. (assembly GCA_966212545.1). Lineage (GTDB taxonomy): Bacteria > Pseudomonadota > Gammaproteobacteria > Burkholderiales > Burkholderiaceae_D > Noviherbaspirillum. The sequence continues at coordinate 14,822 of CBIHRW010000024.1, read as the reverse complement.
ATGCTGATCAATTGTGTTGCCTACCAGGACGGGAAACGCCTGAGCGATGTACCGGTGGAACGAATCGGCGACTATTTGCATATTCCCGGATGCTTCGTCTGGGTGGCGCTCAAGGACCCGGCGCCGCAGGAAATCCAACTGATGCAGGCGCATTTCAACTTGCATGAACTCGCCGTCGAGGATGCGCTGCACGGTCATCAGCGCCCGAAGATCGAGGAGTACGGCGACTCGCTGTTCGCCGTCGTGCATATCGTCGAGATGGTCAACGGCGAACTGCAAGTTGGAGAACTCGATATTTTCCTCGAGGAAAACTATGTCGTATCCGTCCGCACTGGCAGCGAACAGGGTTTCCTCGGGGTGCGTGCACGCTGCGAGCGCGAGCCGCATCTGTTGAAGCAGGGAGCGGCTTTCGTCTTCTATGCCCTGATGGATGCCGTTGTGGACCGCTATTTCCCGGTGATCGAGGAGTTCGAGGAAGAGCTGGAAACGATCGAGGACCAGATTTTCAACAAAGGCTCGGAACGCGCCAACATCGAGCGCCTCTATCAGCTCAAGCGCAAGGTAACCACGCTCAAGCACGCCGTTGCACCGCTGCTGGAGGCTTCGGCCAGGCTCTATGGAGGACGGGTGCCGCGTATCTGCACGAACACGCAGGAATACTTCCGCGATGTGTACGACCACCTGTACCGCATCAATACGTCACTCGACAACATCCGCGACACCATCGCGACAGCGATACAGGTGAACCTCTCAATGGTCACCATCGATGATAGCGAGGTCACCAAGCGGCTGGCGGCGTGGGCGGCGATCTTCGCCGTGGCGACCGCCTTCGTCGGCGTCTGGGGGATGAACTTCGAGTTCATGCCGGAGCTGAAATGGAAATACGGCTATCCGGCGGCGCTGGCCCTGGTCGGCGTTGTATGTGCGTACCTGCACCGGCGCTTCAAAAAATCAGGCTGGCTTTAGCGCCGCACGTCGAGTTGTAGGTTGCGCGGCATGTGCGGACGTATCCCGGATCTCGCGGATGACCATCGCCTGCACCTCCGGATCGGGGGCGAGTGCCACGTGGCCTATCGCATTCAGCTCGATGTTCTTTGCGCCGGGAAGATGCGAGGACGTCTGCGGCGAAATGATGTTGTCGTGATGCGAGTAGATGGAGGTGATCAGGCGATGCACGGAAGGATTTTCCGTCGCCTTCAATGCAATCAGCCAATCGCTGGCAACGCCTTCCTGCTCGGTCGCTGTCCAGCGCATCTGGTGGGTATTCAGGCCAACGCCGAAATGCGCGAGGCCGGTGCCGTGATGCGGCGTCCCCAGCGTAATGAGCTTCGCAATCCGCTGCGTCCCGTGGTCGCGCAAATAGGCGCGCGACGCCAGTCCACCCATGCTGTGGGCGACAATCACCGCTTTGTCGTGTCCCGTTTCCGCGCAGAGGGTTTCGATCGCGCGGTGGATCATCGGTACATACTCGTCGATGCCGCCGATGACGGGTTCCAGGTCCACCGTGTAATGGATGATCTGTGCCTTCGTCAAGGCCTTGCTCATCGAATGCCAGTAGCCGCTGTTGCAGCCGTAACCGTGGATGAGCAGCACCGGCAAGCCTTCAGGGTGTGATGGTACGCGTTTGGAAAACGCAAGAAAGGGCATCGTCAGGGAGGATGCCATCATGGTCGCGCGGAACTCCCCGAAGAACAGTCGGATTGCCTCCCGCCAGCGTATGCGGTAGTGCGTCGGCGTTTCGCTGCGAAACCGCCATGCGAGGAAAAAGTTATTGGCCGTTATGCCAAGACGGAAGAGGACGACAATGCCAAGCCCGATCAGGCCTGCAAGCAAGGTATTGTCGATATGGAACAGCTGCGCCGCAGCGAATGCAAATGCAATCGCGACCAGCAGTTGAAACAGCAGTAACAGTCTCGTGATTCTTGCGACCATGCATCAAACGGCGGTTGGCGTGGGTGCCGGCTTTCCTGTCAGTTCGTTGGCCAGCGTACTTGCCAGCTTAGCGGTGATCCCGTAAATCGACAACTGCGGGTTGGCGCCGATAGAGGTGGGGAAGATCGAGCCGTCGTGCACAGACAGGTTCGCGATGCCGTGATAGCGTCCTTTCGATGACACCACGCCCAGGCGGACATCGTCCGACATCGTGCAGCCGCCCATCACGTGCGCCGACACGACGCGGGTCAGCAGAGGCTTGTAAGGCAGTGTATTGATGGCAGTCTTCGCCGCCTCCCAGCTCGTATAGCCTTCCGCCATTTCATGCACCGGGTAGACGGTCTTTGCACCGGCGGCGAACTGTATTTCCGCCATCGTGAGCAGGGCCCGCCTCACCCCATCCCAGACGAAATCGGAGACCGGGTAGTCGAGCACCGGCGATCCGTCATCCTTCAATTGCACCGTGCCGCCGGAGGATTGTTCGTGAAAGCCGTCACGCAGCAACGATAGCAGCGCGTGCGTGTTCGCAAACTGCTTCATCATGGCCGTGTGCTGCTCGCCAAAACCATGCATGGTCGAGGAAAAGAGCAGGGGATGGAGCGGTGGCGCTTCCAGCTTGTAGCCCATCGGCCCGTCGATAGGTTGCGTATCGAGGAAGTGGTCGGAATAAATCGTTTGAGGTGCGCCGGCAAATCCTTCGACCTTGTGATCGAACAGCGCAGCGGAGATCACCGTCGGGTGCAGGAAGGTCCGCTTTCCCAGCAAGCCACGCGGGTCCGGCGCCTTCGACCGCATCAGCAGGGCGGGCGAATTGATTGCCCCGCCTGCGACGACATAATGCCGTGCGCGCACCTCGATGGTCCTTCCGGTCGGAGCCAAGCCTTCTGGGTCGAGCGCGACGCAGGAGAGGCCGGAGACCTTGTCGCCTTTCAGCGTAAACCGGTCGGCCCGGGTACGGGTAAGCAGTGTTGCCCCATGTGCCAGCGCGGACGGAACGGTCGTCACCAGCATAGACTGCTTGGCGTTGGTGGGACAACCCATGCCGCAGTAACCGAGGTTCCAGCAGCCCTTGACGTTGCGCAGGATGGCGGCTGCGGGAATGCCAAGCTTGGCCGCACCACGCTTGAGCAGGTCATTGTTTTCATTCGGCGGCGTCAGCCACACGCCGATGTTCAGCCGCTGCTCCATCATCGCGAACCAGGGCGCCAACGCGTCGGGCGTGTAGTCCTTCAGGCCAAATCGCTTTTCCCAATAGTCGAGGGTCTCGTTCGGCGTGCGGAAGCTGGAGGTCCAATTCACCGTCGTCGAACCGCCCACCGTGCGACCCTGGAGGATATTGATCGCCTTGTCCTTGGTCTTGCGTGCAGCGGACTCCTGGTAAAGCGTTGGATAGGCTTGTGCCTCGCGCATCTTGAAGTCCTTCGATGACTTCAAAGCGCCTTCTTCGATCAGTACGACGTTCAAGCCGGCAAGTGCAAGGATCTCGGCAGTCACGCCGCCGCCGGCGCCGGTGCCGACAATGGCGACGTCCGCCTCGATTTGCCTGTTGTCCTGCAGCGTGGACGCATCGAGCACTTTCCAGCCTGAATCCAGGCCGGCCTGTATCGGATCGGGAATGATGGTGGAAGAATTTGTCATCGACGCTCTCAGCTCAATTCCTTGATCGGGCCGGGATATCCGATGGAGGCCCAGGTGGACTCGTGGGAATACCACGAGCCGGCAATCAGGTCGTGCAACCCGTGGTATGCGCTCTGGAGCATGGCAAGCCGGCTGTATCGCCATCCTTGCAGGAAGGCACTGATATCCTCCTGTTTCGCCTCGCGCCAGTCGTCAGGCACGCCGGTAAGAAAGCGGCGGGTGGGGCCAAGAGCGAGAAGTGCAAACAAATCCTGGATTTCTTTCTGCGCGGCCAGCGGCAAACCGGCGATGGCGTCGTTCACGCGGGCGATTGCCGCATCCACATCCGGCGACGCCGGGGCGATGGCCCCCTGGAGCATGGTCGGCGTGATAGCCGCGAGGATGGACTTCGCCGCATCGTCCATGATGAAGCGACGGGGAGTGCTAGCGGGGCGTGTCATGCGATACAGGCCGCCGGCCGTCGCGAGCGCGAGCGTGCCGAGCAGCCCGACTTTCAGGAATGAGCGTCGGGATGCGGTGATTGCCATGTCTCCATCTCACAATTGTTTTTTTGCCAGTGTACTCCACGGGGTATGGCAACACCCGGAGCAAAGTAGAGTTCTAGTTCTAGTCCCGGTTTTCCTGCGACGCGTCTCGCGCGGTAGGGCAGAATCATCCTATGGAAACCGCAAGCTGCAATCAGCCCGAGCATGCAAGCAAGCATGACATCGCACTCGCCATCCGCCGCGAACTGGAATCCGTCATCGCCGAGCGGCGTGCGTCCAGACACGATCCTGCGCTTTACGCCGCTCGACTGGCCGTACGCTCATTCCAGTCCCAAAGAATGGCCAGTACCCATGCGGATCTGCTGAAAGCGTCCGGCACCCGGCCGGCGGCGCAGTTCTTCCTTGCCGACCTCTATGGAACGGATGACCTGAGCCAAAGGGATGCGAGCCTGGAGCGCGTCGTGCCCGCCATGGAACGGATGCTGCCCGCGGCCGCATTGCAGACGGTGGCTGACGCGATCGCGCTCGACGCCTTGTCCGAGAGGCTGGATGCCGGAATGTCCCGGCGGCTCGGTGACAGGTTCACCGAGGCCGACTACATTGCAGCCTACCGCAAGACAGGTACGCGTGCCGACCGCGAGCGGCAGATCGACCACGTGGAATCCGTCGGACGCACGCTTTGCGAACTGGTCCGCATTCCATTGATCGGCAGCACCCTCGCCATGATGCGTGGTCCAGCGAAACTGGCAAACCTGGCGGAACTGCAAAGCTTCCTGGAGCGCGGTTTCAAGGCATTCAAGGGAATGAGGCAGCCCGGAGAATTCGTCGACACCGTCGTTCGCCGCGAGCGGGCCATCATGCGTCGACTTTATGCGGGCGAGGAGAATCCGTTTGCGTGCGAGGGCAAGGCCGGCTGAGGCCGGCTCTATTTCGCTTTCTTTTCGGTGGGGGGGGCGAAGCGGATCAGTCGCGTGCCCGCGATGCGGTCATGAAGGAACTGCCGTTGCGGATCCAGGAAGATCGTCATCGCCCAGAGGGCGACATTTGCCGCAGGAATCAGCACCAGCATCCATGCCTTCGCGCCGATGGCCCACGCGACTGCCAGGCCGGGCATGACCCACAACCAGCTCAGAAAAAATCTCGCAATGGCGCGTTTGAAACCGACGGGTTCACCGCCCGCTGTAACCAGCCGGACTCGCCAAGTCTGCATGGCGAGCGTCTGCCCGCCATGCGTCCAGAACCAGACGAAATAGAGGCCGATGATCAAAAACAGCCAGTCCTGCAGAAGGTTGCGCATGTAAAGCGCATGCCTTTGCTCCAGCAAGATAGAAAATAGGCCGCCGAAGATGAATACCACGGCAAACAGCAACATGGCTTCATAGACCATGCTGGCGAAACGGCGCCTGAGCGAAGGAGTTGCAGTCGATTCCAATTGTCTCTGTTATTTCTGGTTGGGGGGGGCGGAAGGCTGCAGCGCGGACTGGCTTGCAGCCTTGTGTGTGACGGATTGCTCGAGGACGGGCTTGGGCGTCGATTTGATCGGCGGCACAGGTTTGGCTTGCTTGTCTTGCGCGCCGGGCGGGGGAAGGGTCGCGACTTTCTTCTTCGCGGCGGCATCGGTCGCGAGTTTCTTCTTTTCCTCTTCCGGAAGCTGCTGATACTGCTCCCACTGCGCAGATTTCTGGTCCGGGTTCAGCTTCTTTGCGCGCACGTAGTTTTCGCGCGCAAGACGTCGTTGCTCCGGCGTGAGCTTCACCCAGTCGCGCATGCGCTCCTGTATGCGTTGCTGTTCTTCCGGCCTCATGCCTGGGAACTTGTTGGCGATAGCGAGCCACTTGTTCTTGCGAACAGCTTCGAGCGAGTCCCATTCGGTTGCCAGTGGGGCGAGGGCCTGCTGCTGCGCCGGACTCAAATCCGCCCAGCGCGGTTTCGCTACGGCAGCGGGCGTCCCCGACGTCGTGGGGGCAACAGCTTGGGTGGGGGCAGTCTGGGCAAATGCGCTTTGCACAGTGCTCGCCATCGCTAACGGCACGGCCAAAAAGAAGACCGCCCGCAAAGCGCGGGCGGCAGGCGTCAAGGTCTTTCGATCCATATTAATCATCTCGCGACGCCAGGAAGGCGTTGAATCCGTTGTCCAGGTAGGCCGACAGCGGCAATTCATCGGTCAGCACCTGGGCATCCATTTCCGCGGTGTTGCTAATGTGCTCCTGCTCGACATGATAGATGCTTGTCAGAAGTGCAAACAGTGCCACCACCGGGACCAGGACGCCCATGCGTCCCAGCCAGGCAACCGGCTCGTTGAAGAAATGCCTGGCCTCGCCGGCGAACATGCGGCGCGTCACGAAAACGCGCAGGCCGGCTTCCTTTTTTTGGCGAGAAAGAGCAATTTTGCGCGCAGAAGCAAGCCTTTCCGTGGTGGACGCCGGAAGATTGTCGATGCTTTCGTTCAGCGCATGCCTTACCTTGTACGCGAAATTCAGTTCTCTCGTGTTCATAATGTGATTCCCTTGGCTCTCAGCGCCTGGGCAAGCGCATGTGTGGCGCGCGAACAGTGCGTTTTCACGCTGCCCTCGGAGCAGCCCATTGCCGCAGCCGTCTCGGCTACATCCATATCCTGCCAATAACGCATGAGGAAGGCTTCCCGTTGACGCGCCGGGAGCTTCTGAACCTCTTCGTCTATGACGGCAAGCACCTGCTCACGCTCGACCTTGTCCGCGCTGGATTCGGCGGCTTCCGTGCCTTCTTCTGCCTCGTAGGTGTCGAGCAGGTCGAAATTGTCACTGTCGTCCGGATCGTTCCCCAGTCCGGAAAACAGGCTGACCCAGCTGCTGCGGACCTTCTCGCGACGGAAGTAGTCATGGATCGTGTTTTGCAAGATGCGTTGAAACAGCATCGGCAGTTCCGCCGCCGGCTTGTCGCCGTACTTTTCCGCCAGTTTGATCATTGCATCCTGAACAATATCCAGTGCCGCTTCATCCTTGCGAACCGCGTAGACCGCCTGCTTGAAGGCTTTGCGTTCCACGGCTTCGAGGAAGCTGGAAAGTTCTTTTTCAGTTGCCATGCGAGGAGGCGAGTCGTCTTTCTGCTGCGAAGAGGATGCTGGGCGGAGGGGCGGATGCTATCCGGTATAAGTTTCCAAAACTGTGCGCATCCTAGCAAAAAAGCCCCCGACTGTGCGCGAAATTTGCGCAAACCGCTTGATTTCTAAGGCTTTTGGATGAATTTAACTTGACCAAAATGGTGCGACGCATTAACTTATCAGTCCCTTCGCATCCCTGAAGGATTGTCTTTTCGCGCGCGGCCCATAATGCCGCTTTCCGATCAGACGCGCTTTACATTTAAAAGCTGTTTGCTCTAACCCACGCCACAAGCGTGAGAAATCCGTACCGGCACTTCAGGTACCCCGGCTGAACGAGTCGCGTTTAGCGTCGCTTTGAACCGCATCTACGGGTGCGCAACGAACCGGCGTGACCGCACAATCAAGGGACGCCCAGGCACTGTCGCTCCGCACGGTTTTCGTCAGGAGAGAGCATCCGATCAATCTCCAATGGACCTTGAAAGGACTGGCAATGAGTTCAGAAATCACAGGCGCGGAAATAGTCGTGCGCTGCCTGGCCGAGGAAGGCGTCGAACATGTGTTCGGCTATCCCGGCGGCGCGGTGCTCTACATCTACGACGCAATCTTCAATCAAGACAAATTCCAGCACATCCTGGTACGCCACGAGCAGGCGGCGATCCACGCTGCTGACGCCTATTCGCGCAGCTCGCAGAAAGTCGGCGTCGCCATCGTCACCTCCGGCCCCGGCGTCACCAACGCAGTCACCGGCCTCGCCACCGCCTACATGGATTCGATCCCGATGGTGGTCATCTCCGGTCAGGTGCCGTCGCATGCGATCGGGCAGGATGCGTTTCAGGAGTGCGACACGGTCGGCATCACCCGTCCGTGCGTCAAACACAACTTCCTCGTCAAGGACGTCAAGGATCTCGCCGAGACGATGAAGAAGGCTTTCTTTATCGCCACGACCGGCCGTCCCGGCCCGGTACTGGTCGATATCCCGAAGGACATCACGATCCAGAAGTGCGCATTCGAGTACCCGAAAGAGGTTGAGATGCGCTCCTACAAGCCGGTCGACAAGGGCCACTCCGGCCAGATCCGCAAGGCCGTGCAGCTGCTGCTGACCGCAGAGCGCCCGATGATCTACACCGGCGGCGGCATCATCCTCGCAAATGCTGCGCCCGAGCTGAACAAGCTGGTCGACAAGCTGGGCTACCCCTGCACTAACACCCTGATGGGCTTGGGCGGTTACAAGGCGTCGAGCGACAAGTTCGTCGGCATGCCTGGTATGCACGGTACCTACGAAGCCAACATGGCCATGCAGCACTGCGACGTGCTGATCGCCATCGGTGCCCGCTTCGACGACCGCGTGATCGGCAACCCGAAGCACTTCTCGACTCATCCGCGCAAGATCATCCACATCGACATCGACCCGTCATCGATTTCGAAGCGCGTGAAGGTCGATATCCCGATCGTTGGCAACGTCAAGGACGTACTGGTCGAACTGCTGTCGCAGCTCGACGCTACTGACGCCAAGCCGAATGCACAGGCACTGTCTTCCTGGTGGCGCCAGATCAATGAATGGCGCGGCCGCGAATGCCTGAAGTTCGCAACGTCGAACGAAGTCATCAAGCCGCAGGAAGTCGTGCGCAAGCTGTGGGAAGTGACCAAGGGCGACGCCTTCGTCACCTCCGACGTGGGCCAGCACCAGATGTGGGCCGCGCAGTACTACAACTTCGACAAGCCGCGCCGCTGGATCAACTCCGGTGGCCTCGGCACCATGGGCGTGGGCCTGCCGTACGCCATGGGCGTGCAAATGGCCAACCCGGGCGCGACCGTTGCCTGCATCACCGGCGAAGCCTCGATCCAGATGTGTATCCAGGAACTCGCGACCTGCAAGCAATACCACCTGACGCCGAAGATCATCCTGCTGAACAACCGCTTCCTCGGCATGGTTCGACAGTGGCAGCAGATCGATTACGGCTCACGTTATTCCGAGTCCTACATGGATTCGCTCCCCGACTTCAATATGCTGGTCGAGTCCTTCGGCCACGTTGGCATGAAGATCGAAAAGCCGGGCGACGTCGAAGGCGCGCTGAAAGATGCGTTTGCGATGAAGGACAGGCTGGTGTTCATGAACTTCATTACCGATCAAACCGAAAACGTCTGGCCTATGGTGAAAGCCGGCAAGGGCTTGACTGAAATGCTTCTGGGTTCGGAGGATCTGTAATGCGACACATCATCTCTGTTTTGCTTGAAAACGAAGCAGGCGCGTTGTCGCGTGTGGTCGGCCTGTTCTCCGCCCGCGGCTACAACATCGAAACCCTGACCGTGGCACCGACCGAAGACGCCACGCTGTCGCGCATGACGATCGTCACCACCGGTTCGGACGACGTGATCGAGCAGATCACCAAGCACCTGAACCGCCTGATCGAAGTCGTGAAGGTGGTCGACCTGACCGAAGGCGCGCATATCGAGCGCGAGCTCATGCTCATCAAGGTGCGCGCGGTCGGCAAGGAGCGTGAGGAAATGAAGCGCACCGCGGATATCTTCCGCGGCCGCATCATCGACGTGACGGAAAAGACCTACACGATCGAACTCACCGGCAACAAGTCGAAGCTCGACGCCTTCATCGAATCGATCGACCGCACCGCGATCCTCGAAACCGTCCGTACCGGCGGCTCGGGCATCGGCCGCGGCGAGCGCATCCTCAAAGTTTAATCCCAATACCAACACACCATAAGTTAGGAAAAGAAATGAAAGTTTTCTACGACAAAGACTGCGACCTGTCCCTCATCAAAGGCAAGAACGTGACCATCATCGGTTACGGTTCGCAAGGTCACGCACATGCTCAAAACCTGAACGACTCCGGTGTGAAGGTGACCGTCGGCCTGCGTAAGGGCGGCGCATCCTGGGAGAAGGCAAAGAACGCCGGCCTGAACGTTGCTGAAGTCAACGAGGCAGTCAAGGCCGCCGACGTCATCATGATCCTGCTGCCGGACGAGAACATCGCGCAGGTCTACAACGAAAACGTCGCTCCGAACGCGAAGCAGGGCGCTGTCCTGGCATTCGCCCACGGCTTCAACGTCCACTACGGCCAGGTTGTGCCGCGCGCCGACCTCGACGTCATCATGGTTGCACCGAAGGCTCCGGGCCACACCGTCCGTGGCACCTACACCCAGGGTGGCGGCGTGCCGCACCTGGTCGCCGTGTACCAGGACAAGTCCGGCAGCGCTCGTGACATCGCCCTGTCGTACGCGATGGCAAACGGTGGCGGCCGTGCCGGCATCATCGAAACTAACTTCCGCGAAGAGACCGAGACCGACCTGTTCGGCGAACAGGCAGTCCTGTGCGGCGGTACCGTCGAGCTGATCAAGGCCGGTTTCGAGACGCTGGTGGAAGCCGGCTACGCTCCGGAAATGGCTTACTTCGAGTGCCTGCACGAACTGAAGCTGATCGTTGACCTGATCTACGAAGGCGGCATCGGCAACATGAACTACTCGATCTCCAACAACGCTGAGTACGGCGAGTACGTCACCGGCCCGCGCATCGTCACTGAAGACACCAAGAACGCAATGCGCCAGTGCTTGAAGGACATCCAGACCGGCGAATACGCGAAGAGCTTCATCCTGGAAAACAAGGCCGGTGCACCGACCCTGATTTCCCGCCGTCGTCTGACCTCCGAGCACCAGATCGAACAGGTCGGCGAGAAGCTGCGCGCGATGATGCCGTGGATCAAGAAGAACAAGCTGGTCGACCAGTCCAAGAACTAATCAGCAACCGTGCTGAAAACTTGGGCAATCGTTAAGATTGTTCGAGGTGAGTAAAATGAATGGGGCGCACCTCGCAGTGCAGCCCCATTTTTTCTTGGAGATGCGAATGACCCGCTTACTTGTTCAGCTTGTGATTCTCGCCGCGTCATGCAGTGTTTTCACTTCTCACGCGCAGCAGTCGGTGCCGACAACTGGCACGCTTGTTATCGTGCCGGCATACGGCGAGGTCAGGCAGGCGAATGATGAAGCTCGTGCCACACTGGCGATCGAAGAGCAAGACAAGGACAAAGCTGCCGCCGCTTCAAGGGTTAACCAGAAAATGAAGCAGGGGACAGAGATCGTGCGCAAGGAAGATCCGCGGGCAATATTGAAGACGCGCGGCTATTACACCTATCCAGTGTACGCGGACGAGCCGGTTCAGCCGAGACAGGCAAACCGGACCCGCCAGCCAGTCGGCTGGCGTGTTGGACAATACCTGGAAGTGACCACGTCCAATCTCGACGGCTTGCCCAAGACGGTTGCGGCGGCTCAACGCATCCTTGCACTCAACGGCCTGCATTTCGGGTTGTCCGACGCAACCCGGAAGAAACTGGAAGAGGACCGCATCTTGGCTGCCTATCAAAATCTGACTGACCGCATTGTCGCAGTTGCGAAGGCGATGGGGCGGAATCCCGCCGATGCCGTGATCGACACGATTGACTTCGAGGCATCCGGCGCCTATGCGCAGGACGCAGCGCCTGCAGCCAAGGCGATGCGCGCACCCGTGGAGATGATGCAGGTGGAAGAGCCGAGTTTCGAGCCGGGCGAGACGACGTTGGGGATGCGTGTTGTCGGTAAGGTCAGGTTTCGCTAATGCGGGCGAGCGACGGGCTGCTGTACTTCGGATAATGTCGAAGGGTTACATTTATTGTCCGGTCGTCTAGAATAGCCACGCTTTTATTTTTCATCGCCGCATCTTCTGCCACCCCTCTCCGGTGGACATGGCACCTTTGGCGGTGATCTCGCAGCTCCTCAGGGTGGGGCAGCTGTAACAGAAACAATTCCGGCCAAGATGTGATCGTATTGGCAAACAAGTGAAATGGATTCGGAATGGCAACTTTCAATCGCCGTAAATCAAAGGCAAATGCCGGAGCAACGCTGAGGGCACGCTGGAACAAGCGGCACACGCTGCAGAACGCCCACATCGAGGGCGAGGCGCACCCGGCGCCGCCAACCTTGCGTCGCCGCGGCATCTACCTGTTGCCGAACGCGTTTACCACCGCGAACCTGTTTGCAGGATTCTTCTCCATCGTAATGGCGATGAACCTGAAGTTCGACCTTGCAGCAGTTGCCATTTTCTTCGCGATGCTGCTCGACAGCGTCGATGGGCGCGTGGCGCGCCTGACCAATACACAGAGCGAATTTGGCGCGCAGTATGACAGCCTGTCGGACATGCTGTCATTTGGTGCGGCGCCTGCACTTGTGGTCTATGAATGGTCCTTGCGCGGCATGGGCAAGCTCGGCTGGCTCGCCGCGTTTGTGTATTGCGCCGGCGCCGCGTTGAGGCTGGCGCGCTTCAATACCAATATCGGGGTCGTCGACAAGCGCTACTTCCAGGGCTTGCCAAGCCCGGCCGCCGCAGCTTTGGTGACTGGTTTTGTGTGGCTGATGCACGACCTCGGGTTCGAAGGGCAGAACCTCAGCTGGTATGCATGGGGAATTACGCTCTACGCCGGGTTGACGATGGTGACGAACGTTCCCTTCTACAGCTTCAAGGAAATCAATTTCCGCAAGTCGGTGCCGTTCATCGCGATCTTCGTCATCGTCCTTATCATCGTACTGGTGTCGAGCGACCCGCCGAAAGTCCTGTTTGGCATGTTCGTGCTGTATGGCCTTTCCGGATACGCGATCTTCTTCTGGCGCATGGCGAAGGGAAAGCCGGTGAGCATCGTGCAGACTTCCGAAACCGAAAATCACGACGCAAAGGACTGACGCCGATCGCGTCCCTTCCTGGCCAGATGCCAGGGACATGCCGGAAACGCAGCGAAAATCATCGAAAATCCGCTTTTCTATCAGCTAGTTGCACTTTTCCACGATTCCGCTTATAGTTTTCGGCATGTCTCGCGAAATTCACATTTCCGCATCCGCTTCCTTCAGCTGCCTGTTGGCAGGTCTGCTGCTGCCGCTGTTTCTACTAGTGCGTTAACGCGCGCTAAATCCCATACCCCCACAATCCGTGTAGTGCCTCGCTCATGTCGATCCAGACAAGGGCAGGCGAAGAAGCATTCAAGAGCAACCCGATTACCGCATTTTCCTTAAGGAGAGCAGCATGGCCGACAAGTTGATCATATTCGACACCACCTTGCGAGACGGCGAGCAATCCCCTGGCGCCTCGATGACCAAGGATGAAAAAATTCGCATTGCAAAGCAGCTCGAGCGACTGCGTGTGGATGTGATCGAAGCCGGTTTTGCTGCTGCCTCACCGGGCGACTTCGAATCGATTCGCGCCATTGCCGGCATCATCAAGGATTCCACTGTCTGCTCGCTGTCGCGCGCCAACGACCGTGACATTTCCCGTGCCGCCGAGGCACTTGCGCCGGCTGCACGCAAACGCATCCATACCTTCATCGCGACCTCGCCGCTGCATATGGAGAAGAAGCTGCGCATGTCCCCGGACCAAGTGCTGGAACAGGCCAAGCAGGCGGTTCGATTCGCGCGCGGATTTACCGATGATGTTGAGTTCAGCCCGGAAGACGGCAGCCGCTCGGATATCGATTTCCTTTGCCGCGTGCTCGAGGCAGTCATCAACGAAGGCGCTACGACGATCAACTTCGCCGACACGGTCGGTTACGGCGTGCCCGAGCTGTACGGCAGCATGATCAAGACTCTGCGCGAGCGCATTCCCAATTCGGACAAGGCCGTATGGTCCGTGCATTGCCACAACGATCTTGGCATGGCGGTGGCAAACTCGCTGGCCGGCATCATGATCGGCGGTGCGCGCCAGATCGAATGCACCATCAACGGCTTGGGCGAACGCGCAGGCAATACCTCTCTGGAAGAGGTCGTGATGGCGGTGAAGACGCGCAAGGACTACTTCAAGCTTGACGTCGGTATCGACACGACACAGATCGTTCCGGCATCCAAACTCGTTTCGCAAATTACAGGCTTTGCCGTGCAGCCCAACAAGGCAGTGGTCGGCGCAAACGCATTCGCCCATGCGTCCGGCATCCACCAGGATGGCGTGCTCAAGGCCCGCGACACTTACGAAATCATGCGTGCGGAAGACGTGGGCTGGACCGCCAACAAGATCGTCCTCGGCAAGCTTTCAGGACGCAATGCATTCAAGCAGCGTCTCGAGGAACTCGGCATCGAACTTGATTCCGAAACGGAAGTGAATGCCGCGTTCTCGCGCTTCAAGGAACTCGCCGACCGGAAGGCAGAGATCTTCGACGAGGACATCATCGCGTTGGTTTCGGACGAGCAGCACTCGCACGACAACGAGTATTACCGCTTTGTCTCGTTGCGCCAGCACTCGGAAACCGGCGAGCGTCCGACGGCAAAGGTCGTGTTCACCATGGGCGGCAAGGAACTTGCCTGTGAAGGGCAGGGCAATGGCCCGGTCGATGCAACGGTGAATGCGATCGAGTCTGAAGCCAAGAGCGGTTCGGAACTTCTGCTCTTCTCAGTCAATGCCATTACAACGGGGACGCAGTCTCAGGGGGAAGTGACGATGCGCCTGTCCAAGGCCGGTCGTATCGTGAACGGCGTTGGCGCTGACCCGGATATCGTCGTGGCTTCCGCGAAGGCATACTTGTCCGCAATGAACAAGCTGCACTCGAAGGTCGACAAGCTCAATCCGCAACTTTGATCAGCTTCCAGTACAACAAAAAAGCGCCTGTCCAACAGGTAATGCCGTTCAGTTAAGAGCTGAACGGCATTTTTATTTTCGAGTTGTAAACG